>CAYIYM010000011.1:48401-64145 GCA_964367685.1 uncultured Lachnospiraceae bacterium | reverse complement strand
GAGGGATTTGAACCCTCGCGCCGGTTACCCGACCTACACCCTTAGCAGGGGCGCCTCTTCAGCCTCTTGAGTATTTCTCCTGAATATCGTATTCGCTATTCTTTTCGCACTCATAAGTGCAAGAGTAATCTTACTATATATATCAATCAATGTCAACACTTTTTAAGAATTATTTTTGTAATAATTTGATTTTTTTAATCAATTCACTATTGTTCATTTATTATTAATTATTTGACATAATCAGAATCCTTATTTTCCATAAGTATCTAATACACTTTGTACCTTACTTCTAACCAGTGTGGCTATTTCATTTGTATTCATATCTTTATAATCTTCATATAACAAAGGCTCCAGATAGTGAACCTGCACTGTTATTTTTTTTAGTGACTTCACATCAAATGGTTTAAAACTATCAATTAATGCAACTGGTACAATCGGACATCTTGCTTTTTCAGCTACTTTAAAACTTCCTGCTTTAAATTCTAAAGTATTATTCCCATCTCTAGATCTTGTCCCCTCAGAAAAAATAACATAATTTCTCCCTGCTTTCACTTCCTTTACAACTGCTAAAATAACTTGCATTGCTTGCTTAACATCTTTACGATCTAACATCAATGCTTTCATACATGCAAATACTTGTTTTAAAAAAGGAATATTCGCAACTTCTTTTTTTGCAACTGCAGATAGTGGATTTGGACATGTTCCTACTAATGCTAGCATGTCATAAAGACCTTGATGATTAGGATATAACATAAATCCATTCTCTTTTGGTATATTCTCAATGCCATAGCCTTCCAATATTAGATTTCCACCTTTATTAGCACGACTGACAATTTGTTTGAATAATTTATTATGTTCTTCATCGGTATATTTATCAGGATGCGCCGCATGGTACCATAGTCTTCCAATTAGTGTTGGTAAAAAGATTATTCCCCTTAATACCATCATCACAATTCTTCTCATATTTTTTTCCTATTCATTTTATGATTTCTTATGCACTTACATCATTCCTCTAATTTACTATTTTCTTTCTTCTTGGACTATGAAGACTTTATTCCTAATTTTTCTAATTCCTTAATAACTTCTTCATGAGTAGTTGCATGTATTGTTCTAAAACCTAATTTTTTAGCTGCCTCTATATTAACTGCTAAATCATCTATAAACAAACTTTCTTCTGCTTTTATATTGTATTTATCTAGTAATATATTATATATAGTAGGCTCTGGTTTTACTCTTTTTACTTGGTAAGATATTACACCACCTTCAATATGCTCTAAAAATTTGAATTTTCGTGCATCATTTTCAAAACTCACCTTACTATAATTTGATAGTAAAAATGTATGATAGCCCTGTTCTTTTATAGTTTTCACCCATTCGCTAGAGTATTCATATTCCACAACTAATTCTGTTATATTATCAAATAGAATTCTAATTTCTTCTTCCAAATGTGGGACCTCATATATAAACATTGCCATATACTCTAGTTCTGATCTTGTTCCTCTATCTCGATCTAGCCAAATATCTGTCTTAAATATTTTTTCCCCTAGTTCATCTACTACTTCTTCTGATAATCCAATTTCTATTAATTTTGATTTCCACTTAAATGCTGCTAATACATTACCGATATCAAAAACTATATTTTTAATTTGTGACATTTACTCCTCCTATTTATCCCCTTTTATCTTACAAGAAGATAAAAGGGATTTTCACATCAACTAAAATTACATACTTTTTTTCATTTTTCTTATTTTAGCTTCAATGATAGGTATTGTTTCCTCTGCCCAAGAATACTGACTCATATAGTATCCATTATACAACTCTACGTATTCTTCGTTCCCATTTAATATTTCATAATAATCACATAGGAATGTTTCTGGATAGATAGACTTTAAATTATTTTCTATTTGTAGAATATGAGCAATTCCATGTTGATCTAAAACTTTTTTTAATTCTTTAATTGCTCGCCATACATAACTCTTAATTACTGCATCATACTCTCTGTCTTCCCATAACATATTAGAAATCATTTGTGGCGTCATAGATCCACCCTTTTTATCTACTAGAAGAGCAAAGATTTCTTTTGCTTTTGCATTTTTGATAGGAATTAGTTCATTATTTTTAAATATATCAAAGCTGCCAAATGTTTTAATAAAGATTTCGTCTTTCTTATTAGAAGAAACATCTTTTTCTTGTACCTTTTCTTCTGGCACTACTTTTCTTATTTTTTTCAAGACTTTTTCTATATCTTCCTGATCATAAGGCTTTAGAATATATCCAATAGCACCTATTTGAAATGCGGCTAATGCATGATCTTCATAACTAGTAACATAGATTATTTCTATATTGGGTTGGACATTAAGTATCCTCTTTCCTAATTCTATTCCACGTATGTCTGGCATTTCAATATCTAAAAAAGCTACATCATATTCATTTATACAAGCTAAATCAATTGCTTTCATAGGACTCGTAGTGCATGTAACCTTCGTTATCCCATCAATCTTATTTATAAAATGCTCGAAATTACGAATTGCTAATTCTTCATCATCAACGTATAATATCCTCATCGCTTTTCTCCTTTGGAATATATGGCATTCTTACAGTTACCTTAGTTCCCATTCCTTCTTGTGATTCTGTTGTAACAGTTGCATTACACATATCATTTAAACGCTTTGTAATATTAATTAATCCATGTGAATCTTTCTTTTTCTTCTTATTTGTATCAAATCCTACTCCATCATCTTCTATTGTAATAATAATAATATCATCTTTAAGTTCTGAAGAAATAATAACATTTCCACCATCTGTTTTTTTAGACACTCCATGCTTAATTGCATTCTCTATAATAGGTTGTAATGTTAAGGTAGGTATTTCGAAATCTGTAAAGTCTAAGTCGTATTCTACATTTAATTTACTAAATCTTATCTGTTCTAAGAATACATAATTCTTCACATGTTCTATTTCTTTTAGAAATTCAATATTTTGATCTGTATCAATACTTCTCATATTACTTCTTAAATATTGAGAAAATTTTATTACTGCTTGGTCTGCAAGTAAAGGGTCAAATTTACACAAAGCACTGATAGAATTTAAAACATTGTACAAAAAATGTGGTTTGATTTGACTTAATAAAAGTCTTCTTCTATTTTCTAATAATTCTCTTTGTAATTTGATAGAATTCTTTTTTGTCTTGTAACTTTCTTGCATTAATGTATTTATATTAAAAAATACATATAAACAGATAGAAATACTGAAGATAAGACCTACATTTTCAGTATTACTTAATGCACCTAATTTAATTCCCTCAATTGCACCACCTATAACAATAAAAATAAGTGGTAAAAATCTAATACTTAATTCCTCATCGAAATCACTCTTTACTAAATCACGAAATGCAACAATTACATATAGTGTAATTGTTGAAATAATCACGAATACAATAAAAAATATAATTTCTATAATGTCTTTTTCTGTAAATATTTCTATGAGAAAGCACACAATCAAGTTAACCATATGAATATTTATCAAGTTCTGAATTAATTTTCTATTCTTCTCATCACTTTCATATAAATACTTAAAGAATAGAACTGCTGCAATCAATAACGAGAACATTGCAATAAAATAAATGGAAACTGGCTCTTTTATTATAGTACCCATTGCTTGGCTCTCTGAAAAAAGCCATATACTCAAGACTACAAATAATTGTCCACTCAAGTTCATGGATTTAAAATTACCTTTTTCGTAGTTAATGATTGAAAGTAATATAATTGCTACTCCTATTAAGAATAGAAATAGTGCAATAAATACTCTATAAATACTTTTGCTAATTATAATATCTTCTACTTCAACAGATGGAATCAAATAAATTGAACTAAAGTGACCTGAAAAACTTTCATAATTAGAAGTTATTTCAATTTTAATATCACTACCGCTCATGCTGCTATCTAGCATAATCTGGTTCCATTTATTCCCAGGAGTATTAACAAATTTTATAGGCATTGTTTCTCCAAAGGAATAGATGCATGTTTCATCTACATACACCTTTACCTTTTGATTTGAACTTCTGAATAAAATAGTATTATTATTATCTGTTATAACTGGTAGTTTATTATATATAGTAACTGTTTCTTTTGCCTCAGATTCCACTATAAAAGAGTTTCCTACCAGGTTTACTTTCACATCATCTCTAAAAAAATACCATCCTGAATAAACCTCGTCATTTCTATAAAAATTTGGGTCTAATTCATTGTCACTTTCATACTGATAAGGAAGTACAGTCATTCCAATTATAATTATAATTAAGAAATACATAATTTTATCAGAATGTTTAGCAAGTAATTCTTTTAATTTACTATGTGCCTTCCTCATTATCTACACCTGCTCTAGATTTTGTGGTTCATCGACATTTTGTGGTTCATCATCATTTTGTAATTCATTGACATTTTGTGATTCATCTATGTCCTCTATTTCTTCTATGTTGTCAGATTCGATAGGTTCTCTAACCTTAGCGATTGATGCAACAATTGAATCATCTGATAAATTAATTACTTTTACACCTGATGTTACTCTACCAAATAATGAAATACTTTCACATGACATACGTATAATAATACCATCTGTATTAATAATCATAATTTCATCCACTTTATCTACTGCTTTTACTCCTACAAGATTTCCAGTTTTTTCAGTGATTTTATAACATTTAACTCCTTTACCACCTCTATTTTGTGGTGAGAAGTCATCCATCAATGTACGCTTGCCCATTCCTTTTTCTGAAACAAATAATAGAGCATTTCCTTGTGTATTCATTTGCATTCCTACTACTTCATCTCTATCACTTAAGTTCATACCTCGAACACCCATAGAAGTTCTTCCTGTTGAACGTACATCTTTTTCACTAAATCTAATACACTGTCCATATTTTGTAACAAGGATTATATCTTTTTCATTATCAGTAAATTTAACTTCAATCAACTCATCTTCTTCACGAAGTGTAATTGCTGCTAATCCTGTTTTTCTAACATTCGCATAATCAGTAATTGGTGTTTTCTTCACAAGACCTTTCTTTGTTGCCATGAATAAATACTGTCCTTCTTTATATTCATTTATAGCTATTACAGAAGTTATCTTTTCATTTGGCTGTAACAATAATAAATTAATAATTGCAGTTCCACGAGCAGTTCTACTTGCTTCAGGAATTTCGTAAGCCTTCATTCGATAAACGCGACCTGTATTTGTGAAGAACATAATATAATGATGTGTAGAAGTCATGATTAATTCCTCGATGTAATCCTCATCGATTGTTTGCATTCCTTTGATTCCCTTACCACCTCTATTTTGGCTCTTAAATGTATCTGTTGTCATACGTTTTATATAACCTAATTTTGTCATGGTAATTACAACGTTTTCTTTTGGAATTAAGTCTTCCATTGAAATATCATATTCATCAAATCCGATTGATGTTCTTCTTTCATCACCAAACTTAGCTTCAATTATCATAATTTCTTCGCGAATTAATGCTAATAATAATTTACGATCCCCTAAGATTGCTTTTAACTCATTAATTCTTGCCATTAACTCATTAAATTCTTTCTCAAGTTTTTCTCTTTCTAATCCTGTTAGAGCACGAAGTCTCATATCTACAATCGCTTGTGCTTGTACTTCTGATAAATCAAAAGCTTTTATTAATTCTGCTTTCGCAATTGTAACATTGCTTGCTGCTCTAATAATTTTAATTACTTCATCAATATTATCTAAAGCAATTAATAATCCTTGTAAAATATGAGCACGCTCTTCTGCTTTATTTAACTCATACTTTGTTCTTCTTGTTACTACTTCTTCTTGGTGAAGTAAATAATAACTTAACATTTCAAGAATATTCATAACGCGAGGTTCATTATTAACAAGAGCAAGCATAATTACTCCAAATGTATCTTGTAATTGTGTATGCTTATATAATTGATTTAATAAAACATTTGCATTTACATCTCTACGAAGTTCAATACAAATTCTCATACCTTCTCTGTTTGATTGATCACTTAATTCTGTGATACCATCTACTTTTTTATCACGAACCAACTCTGCAATTTTCTCTATTAAACGAGCCTTATTTACCATATATGGCAATTCTGTTACAACAATTCTACTCTTCCCATTATTCATAGGCTCTATGTCAGTCACTGCACGAACACGTACTTTACCTCGCCCTGTTCTGTATGCTTCTTCTATACCTCTTGTTCCAAGAATTGTTGCTCCTGTTGGAAAATCAGGGCCTTTTACAATTTCCAAAATATCTTCAATTGTAGTTTTAGCTCTTGTTGGGTCTTCTTCTCTTTCAATCTCATCATCAATAATTTTAACTACTGCTCCAATAATTTCTCGCAGATTATGAGGTGGAATATTTGTTGCCATACCAACAGCTATACCAGTTGTACCATTTACAAGAAGATTTGGATATCTTGAAGGAAGTACAGTTGGCTCTTTTTCTGTCTCGTCAAAGTTTGGCGCAAAATCAACAGTATCTTTATTAATATCTGCAGTTAATTCCATAGAAATTTTACTCATACGTGCTTCTGTATAACGCATCGCAGCAGCTCCGTCTCCATCCACAGATCCGAAGTTTCCATGTCCATCTACTAATGGATATCTTGTTGACCATTCTTGTGCCATATTAACCATAGCACCATAAATAGAACTATCACCATGAGGGTGATACTTACCCATAGTATCTCCGACAATACGTGCACACTTTCTGTGTGGTTTATCTGGACCATTATTTAACTCAATCATTGAGTAAAGTATTCTACGTTGTACTGGCTTCAATCCATCCCTAACATCAGGTAATGCTCTTGAAGCAATAACACTCATAGCATAATCAATATAAGAATTCTCCATAGTTTTCTTAAGATCGACATCATGCACTTTATCAAACATATTATCTATCACTTTTTATTCCTCCTATTTGCTACACATCAAGGTTCTTAACGTATTTCGCATTTTCTTCAATAAATTCTCTACGTGGTTCTACTTTGTCTCCCATTAATGTAGTAAATGTTAAATCTAATTCTGATGAAGATTCTTCATCCATAGTTACTCTAAGTAATACACGATGTTCTGGATCCATAGTTGTATCCCATAATTGGTCTGCATCCATCTCTCCTAATCCTTTGTAACGCTGGATTTTATTATTTCCATCTCTTCCAATATCTGAAAGAATTTTATCTAATTCTGCATCACTATATGCATACCATTCTTTTTTACTCTTCTCAACTTTATAAAGAGGTGGTTGTGCTAAATATACATAACCTCCTTTAATTAATTCAGGCATAAAGCGGTATAAGAATGTCAACAATAAAGTACTAATGTGTGATCCATCTACATCGGCATCAGTCATAATAATAATTTTATGATATCTTAATTTAGAAATATCAAAATCATCATGTATTCCTGTTCCAAATGCTGTAATCAAAGCTTTTATTTCGTTATTTGCATATATTTTGTCTAATCTTGCTTTCTCAACATTTAATATTTTACCTCTAAGTGGCAAAATTGCTTGTGTTGCTCTGCTTCGTGCAGTCTTTGCTGACCCACCCGCAGAGTCTCCCTCTACTATGTAAATTTCACAATTTGCTGGATCTTTATCTGAACAATCTGCTAATTTACCTGGTAAAGCCATTCCCTCAAGTGCTGATTTTCTACGTGTTAAATCACGAGCTTTACGAGCTGCATCACGAGCTCTTTGAGCCATCAAAGATTTTTCAACTGTTAACCTTGCTACTGCAGGATTTTGCTCTAAGAATATTTGTAATTGATTACTTACAATATTATCAACAGCTCCACGTGCTTCACTATTCCCTAATTTTTGCTTTGTTTGTCCTTCAAATTGAGGATCTTCAATCTTTACACTAATAATAGCTGTCAAACCTTCACGAATGTCCTCTCCTGAAAGATTTGGTTCATTTTCTTTTAATAATCTATTTTTCCTAGCATAATCATTAAAAGTCTTTGTGATTGCATTACGGAATCCTACAATATGTGTTCCTCCTTCTGGAGTTGTAATATTGTTTACAAAACCATAAGTATTATCACTATAAGAATCATTATGTTGCATTGCTACTTCAACATAAACATTATTTACATTTCCTTCACAATAAATAATATGGTCATAAATAGCTGATTTACTCTTATTAAGGTATTCTACAAACTGCTTAATACCTCCCTCATAATGGAATTCTTTTTTTCTTTCCTCTTCTTCTCTTTTATCTCTTATAATGATTCGAAGATTCTTTGTTAAAAATGCCATTTCTCTAAATCTTTGCTTTAATGTATTATAATCAAATATTGTTTCTTCAAATATTTCTGCATCTGGTAAAAAAGTAACTGTTGTACCTGATTCTTCAAGAAGGCATGTTCCAACTTCCTTAAGTGGGTACATTACGTTCCCTCTTTCATAACGTTGTTTGTATACTTTTCCTTCTCTTCTAATTTCTACTTCTAACCATACAGAAAGAGCATTAACAACTGACGCCCCTACCCCATGAAGACCACCTGATACTTTGTATCCACCGCCACCGAATTTTCCTCCGGCATGAAGTACTGTAAATACAACTTCTACAGCAGGAAGTCCTGCTTTTTGATTGATTCCAACTGGAATACCACGTCCATTATCTACAACTGTTATTGAATTATCTTTGTTGATAGAAATGTCGATTGTATCACAATATCCTGCTAATGCTTCGTCTACTGAATTATCCACAATCTCATAAACCAAGTGATGAAGTCCTCTGAGAGAAGTGCTACCAATATACATACCTGGTCTCTTTCTAACTGCTTCTAATCCTTCTAATATCTGGATCTGATCTGCACCATATTCTGCGCTCATGTTAATCCTCCTTACTTTCTCTTACAACTTGCCCATTATCTACATAAAATACTTTATCTATATTAAATCTGTGTTTAACAAATTCATCAACTCCAGTACATGTAATCAATGTTTGAATATCTTTTATACTCTCTAACAAATAATTTTGTCTGTTTTTGTCTAATTCTGATAAAACATCATCTAATAATAAAATTGGTGTTTCTTTGGTTATTAATTTTACTAATTCTATTTCGGCCATTTTAAGCGATAAAGCTGCTGTTCTTTGTTGACCTTGGGAACCAAATTTACGAATATCAATACCATTTAACATAAAAGCAATATCATCTCTATGTGGACCAACGGATGTACTTTTCATCTTTAAATCCCTACTTCTGTATTTATTTATACAAAATTCCAGATTATTATCTCCATTGCTTTTCTCGTAAATCAATTTCAATCTTTCTCTTTTTCCTGATAATTTATAATGAATTTCATTGATTATATTATTTATTTGATCAATGAATAATTCTCTTCTTTCAATTACTTTATTTCCATAATCAATTAATTGAATATCCCATATTTCAAGGGTTTCTAGTAATTGTTGATTGCCATATGCATCTTTTAATAATTTATTTCTTTGATTTACAATGCGATTGTAATTGGACAAATTACTAAGATACACTTTATCTAGCTGTGATAATTCCAAATCTACGAATCTTCTTCTCTCAGAAGGTCCATTTTTTATAATATTTAAATCTTCAGGAGAAAAGAAAACAATATTAATAATTCCGAACAATTCACTTGCTTTCTTGATCGGAATTTTATTAATTGCTATTCCTTTTGGACTATTTTTTTTCAAATGCATATCTATAACAAAAGATTTTTCTTTTTTTGAAATAATAGTTTCGATGTGAGATTCATCCTCTTCAAATCGAATGATATCTCTGTCTTTAGATCCTCTGTGTGATTTAGAGGTTGCTGAAAAATAAATAGCCTCGAGAATATTTGTCTTTCCTTGTGCATTATCTCCGTAGAATATATTGGTATTTTCATCCAAATCTATTTTCAGATAATCATAATTTCTAAAATTATGTAACTTCAAAGATTTAAGCTTCAATTTTTATTTCTTCTCCTTCGAAAGATACGATTTCTCCACCGTATAATTTCTTTCCTCTTTGCATTTCAACTTGTCCATTTACCTTTACTAATCCATCTTGAATAACAAGTTTTGCAATCACACCTGAATCAACAAAACCAGCTGCTTTAATTGCTTGTCCTAATTTTATATATTCGTCTTTTTCTCTAATTTTTATAACTTCCATTTTATCTCCTACCTTAAGCTCCAACATTGAAATTAACTGGTAAAATTAAATAAGTATAATTTTCTTTTTCATCACGAATAAAACAAGGAGCCTTTGCATTTAAGAAATAAATAGATACTTCTTCATCATCAATAACACGTAGTGCATCAATTAAAAATCTAGGATTAAATCCTATCATAAGGTCTTGTCCCTCTTTGTTGATTGTTATTTCTTCATCCATTGTTCCTATTTGTGACTTTATTTTTAATTCCATAGAGCCTTCAATCATGTTTATAATAATTGGTTTTTTATCTCCTTCTTTTACAAGAAGAGTTGCTCTATCAATACAACTTAATAATTCTTTTTTATTAATTGTTACTTTTGTGTTGTAATCGTGGGACATCATTTGATTTACATTAAAATATTCTCCATCAATTAAACGTGAAACAACCATTGTATTTTCAAACTCAAATACAATGTGGTTATTAGTAAGATACATTTTTACATCTTTTGTAGTTTCTCCAGTAAGTATCTTACTTACTTCTTGAAGTGTCTTTCCTGGAACAATCACTTTTTTGTTAGAGTAAAATTCTTTTAACTCAATATTTCTTTGTGATATTCTATGTCCATCAAGTGAAACTACTCTTAACATATTTTCATTGATTTCAAATAACTCACCAGTCATTAATTTATTACTTTCGTTATCTGCTATTGAAAATATTGTTTGTCTAATAACTTCTTTCAAAGTAAATTCAGATAATTGAATGTATTCTTCTCTCTCAATGTAAGGCAAATAAGAAAAATCTGCTCCTGATTTAGAGCTAATATTAAATTTAGCTTTTTCACAAGTTATCGTTGTTATAAGATCATCACTTGTTTCAATAAGTATTTCATTGTCAGGTAATTTTCTTACAATCTCTGAAAATAATTTTGCATCTATAGCAATAATTCCTCTATCTATGATATCTCCTTCAATAATTGTTTCGATACCTAGTTCCATATCATTGGCTGTAAGTTTAATAACATCTGTAGAACAGTCAATAAGAATACATTCTAAGATTGGCATAGTTGTTTTAGAAGGAACAGCTTTCGAAACAATACTAACTCCTTTTGCAAGATTAGATTTAGTGCATAAAATTTTCATATGGGTAAAACTCCTTTCAGCGTAGCATATAATTAAATATATAAAATAAAATACGTCTTAGTCTCCTTAGGGGATGTGGATATGTGGAAAACCCTAAAATCCCTAGTAATAAAGAGGTTTAAGAGATGTGATAACTCTGTTTAAATAGCATTTATTTTAATGGGGATGGATAAGGATAAATAAAATTCAAAATTTTTATAAAAATGTATTTAACATCCTTTCCACAGTGTTAAATAAGGTTATTAACATGCTTTTCCACATAAAAAATAGCTACAATTATCCTATTAAGAAGGGTTTATTTTCTTAATAATAATATCTATTGTATTTTTTAGCTTATCATCTTCTTCAATAGCATCTTTTATCTTGCTATATCCATGTTTAATAGTAGTGTGGTCTTTACCACCAAGTAATATACCTATTGCTTTTAATGGAGAATCAGTCATAGAACGACACAAATACATAACAATTTGTCTAGGAACAGCGATTTCAGCATTTCTCTTAATGCTACAAAGGTCTTGAACGGAAACATTATAATGTTCAGAAACTGTTTCTAATATAAATTCTATAGTAATCTGTCTCTTCTCTCTTGGTGAAATAAGATCTTTAAGAGCTTTAGAAGCTAATTCTATATCAATCTCTTTTTTATCAAGACGCGACATAGCTACTACCTTATTAAGAGATCCTTCTAATTCACGTATATTTGATTTAACATTTTTAGCAATATAATCCATAACATCATCAGGGATATTATAAATATAGAGGTTAT
This sequence comes from uncultured Lachnospiraceae bacterium, assembly GCA_964367685.1. Classification (GTDB taxonomy): domain Bacteria; phylum Bacillota; class Clostridia; order Lachnospirales; family Lachnospiraceae; genus CAUPWF01. The sequence continues at coordinate 52,077 of CAYIYM010000011.1, read as the reverse complement.
CTAATTCTTCTTTTTTTCGAAGAATAGCCATTTTTGTTTCATAATCAGGTGCTTGAATATCAGCAAGTAACCCCCACTCAAAACGAGTTCTTAGTCTTGCTTCAAGAGTTTCTATCTCTTTTGGAGCTCTATCACTTGATAATATAATTTGTTTTCCAGAAACATGAAGATGATTAAAAGTATGGAAAAATTCTTCCTGAGTACTCTCCTTACCTATAATAAATTGAACATCGTCAATTAAAAGTACATCAATATTTCTGTATTTTTCTCTAAATAGTTGCATAGAAGATTCATTCCCACGCTTACCGCTTTTAAGGGCATCAATCAATTCATTTGTAAAAGTCTCACTTGTAACGTATCTCACTTTTTTAGATGTATCATTCTCAATAATATGTCTTGCTACTGAATGCATTAAGTGAGTTTTGCCAAGTCCTACTCCTCCATATAAAAAGAGAGGATTATACAAATCACCAGGAGATTCAGAAACTGCTAAAGAAGCAGCATGTGCAAAGTTATTATTTTTACCAACTACAAAAGTATCGAAAGTATACTTCTGATTAATATTAGATTCTTCTATAATAGAGTTTAATTTAAGATTTTTATTAAAATCATAATTTGGAGTAATATTTGCTGGTTGATTAACTTCTTCCTTATCTCCAGTTAATATTACTTGATATTCTTTTCCTGTTACCTCAGCAATACATACTTGAATAGGAAGTAAGTACTTTGATTTGATGATATCTATACTTCCTTTTAAATCTACAAAAATATAGACAGTATCATCTTTAACCTCAGATACAGTCAGTGGTAATATCCATGTTTTCATACAAATATCGGAGATACTGTATTCTTCTCTTAGTTTTTCTATAATTTTTGGCCATTGCATTTTAACTGCATTCATAATAATACTCCCATTTCATAATATATTAATACTTATACTATTCTACATCAAAAAAGGTATATAAGCAATTAAGAATTACAGTTTAAAGCATTTAAAGGCTGATTTTAAGAAAAAAATGGGGATAAGAGTTATTTTTTTATAAAATACCTTAAAATGGCGATTAGGGCATATATTTTGTGTATAAAAATAAAGATATACAAATAAATATGATAGTTATTAAAAAAGTTATTCTAGAAATCACATAAGTTATCCACATTTTCCAAGTAGTTATCCACAAAAAACCTTGTAAAATAAGGGTTTTCTTTCATATTTAAGATAAAATAGTATCATTTTTTACTTGACATTATATATGGTTTATGATTATAATATTGAGTAATGTCTAACAACATAAATTACTTATATTAATATATATAGGTTTTAACTATTAAGGAGGTGGATTTGAATGAAAATGACATTCCAACCAAAAAAGAGATCTAGATCAAAAGTTCACGGATTCAGAGCAAGAATGAGTACAGTAGGTGGAAGAAAAGTATTAGCATCTAGAAGAGCAAAAGGAAGAAAAAAATTATCAGCATAGACCGCAGAAATGTGGTCTTTCTTTCTATTATGTGGTAAATTTTAGAGCAAAGAAGGAGAGGTTATGGATGAAGTTTAGTGAATCTCTTAAAAAAAATAGTGATTTTCAGCTTGTTTATAAGAAAGGAAAATCATTTGCAAATAAATATTTAATAGGATATGCAATTAAAAATGGAAGTGAAGAAAATAGAATTGGTATTTCTGTTAGTAAGAAGGTAGGCAATAGCGTAGTTAGACATCGTATTACCAGATTGATAAGAGAAAGTTATAGACTACAAGAAGATAGATTCCATTGTGGGTATGATATAGTGGTGATAGCTAGAGTAGGCGCAAAGGGTAGGAGCTATAATGAGGTAGAGAGCGCTCTACTCCACATTGGAAAACTTCATAATATTATAGATTAAAGATGGAGAAATGGCAGTGAAACGTATATTAATCGCAATAATTAAGTTCTATAGAAAGTATTTGTCAGGTTTGAAGGGGTCAGCTTCTTGTATCTATGTTCCTACATGTTCGGAATATGGAATAGAAGCGCTTGAAAAGCATGGTGCAATAAAAGGAACATTATTAATTATATGGAGAATATTACGCTGTAATCCATTCTCAAAAGGGGGATATGATCCCGTACCATAGGAGGAAAAGTAATGTCAGGAATTATTTTAACACAATCATCTACGCCGATTATAGGTCAGGTAGCATGGTTACTAGGTATATTGATGGATGGTATTTTTAAAATACTTGATACATTATTCAATATCGAAAACATTGGATTGTCAATTATTATATTTACAATTGTTATTTATACTTTGATGATCCCACTTACAGTTAAACAGCAAAAATTCCAAAAATTGTCTGCTGTTATGAATCCAGAAATTCAACAGATTCAGAAGAAGTATAAAGGTAAAAAAGATCAAGCTTCACAACAGAAGATGATGGAAGAAACTAAATTAGTATATGAGAAATATGGAACTAGCCAAGTTGGTGGATGCCTTCAATTGTTAATCCAAATGCCAATACTTTTTGGTTTATATCAAGTTATTCAAAATATTCCAGCATATGTAGGAAGTATGAAAGAAGTATATATGCCACTTGCGAATGAAATTATGGCAAGTCCAGATTATATTGAAAAATTAGGTACTATTGGTAAAGAATCTCCAATTTTAAAAGATCCAGAGAAATTTGATTATAATCAAGTAAATACAGTTATTGATGTTTTATACAAAATGCAGTCTGATACATGGGCTCTATTAGTAGAAGAATTCCCATCACTTTCAGGATTAATTACAACAACAATAGATGGTATAAGCCATTTTAATACATTTTTAGGAATTAATATAGCTGATTCTCCATTTTCAATTATTAGTGATAATTGGAATACAAATATCGGAATTGCAATTATTGCACTTTTAATTCCATTATTGTCTGGTTTATCTCAATATATAAGTTTGAAAATTACATCAGCAAAACAAGGACCTATGGATCCAGATAATCCAATGGCGTCATCTATGAAGACTATGAATACAACAATGCCTATTTTATCGGTAGTAATGTGTTTCTCATTTGCTTCAGGTCTTGGTTTATATTGGATTGCAAGTGCTGTAGTTCGTACTGTGCAACAAGTATTAATTAGTAAGTATTTAGATAGAACACCAATCGAAGAAATGATTAAGAAAAATCAAAAAATTGCAGCAAAGAAGCGCGAAAAGAGTGGAACAACTGCAAATAAGATAAATGAAATGGCTCAAAAAAATGCTAAGAGAATTGAAGAAATAAAAGCAAGTCAAATGACAGAAGCTGAAAAAGCAGAAGTTTCTAAAAAAGCAGCAGACAGAAATTCTAGTGCGAAGCCAGGAAGTTTAGCAGCTAAAGCAAATATGGTGAAAGACTACAAAGAAAATAGTACAAAATAATTATTACTTTAGGAGGATCATATTATGAATACAATAACTGTAACAGCTAAAACAATTGAAGAAGCAATCACACAAGCTACAATTGAATTGGGTATTACAAGCAGTGATTTAAAATACGATATTATAGAAAAAGGTAGTACAGGATTTTTAGGTTTTGGTAGTAAGAACTATGTAATCAAAGCTTATAAAAAAGAGGAATCAGAAACTGATGTTAAAACAGCGGTGAAAGAAGAATCTAAAAAGAAAGAAAAAGTTGAAGTAAAAGAAGTAGTTAAAGAAGCAAAAGAAG
>CAYIYM010000011.1:0-48301 GCA_964367685.1 uncultured Lachnospiraceae bacterium | reverse complement strand
TCTAAAAAGAAAGAAAAAGTTGAAGTAAAAGAAGTAGTTAAAGAAGCAAAAGAAGTAAAAGAAATAAAAGAAGTAAAAGAAATAAAAGAAGTAAAAGAAGTAAAAGAAGTAAAAGAAGTTAAAGAAGTTAAAGATCCTCAGAAGAAAGAGAAATTCGAAACAAGAAAAGAAAGTGCACCAGTTGAAGAAAAAACAATTGAAAGTACTAAGAAATTTATTGTTGATGTATTAGCATCTATGAACATAGAAGCTAAGGTTCTTTCTGAAATTGATGAAGAAGGTGCATTATGTATCAATATTGATGGAAAAAATATGGGTGTTCTTATTGGTAAAAGAGGACAAACATTAGATTCACTTCAATATTTAGCTAACAGAGTTGCTAATAAAGAGCAAGATGGTTATGTTAGAGTTAAGCTTGATACAGAAAATTATCGTGAACGTAGAAAGAAAACATTAGAGAACTTGGCAAAAAATATTGCTTTTAAGGTAAAGAGAAATAGAAAAGCAGTTGCACTTGAGCCAATGAATCCATATGAAAGAAGAATTATTCATTCAGCACTACAAGATGATGATAAGATTGCAACTCATAGTGAAGGTGAAGAGCCATTTAGAAAAGTGGTTGTAACTTTGGCGAAGAGAAAATAATAAAGAAATAAAAGAAATTTGATTTATCCCCTTTAAGTAGACATGGTAAATAACCAAACTCTATTTAAGGGGGATTTAATTTTTGATTTTTCACTTTAAACATGGTATCATTTAGTATTGAGATAGAAAGAAGTGAAAGAGATAATTCTGTTAAATATAAAGGAGGAAGATAAATGTTTGTTAATGAGACTATTGCTGCAATAGCAACTCCGATGAGCAGTGCAGGAATTGGTATTATTAGAATTAGTGGAAATGAAGCACTTCCTATTATTGATCAAATATATGAGAGTAAAAATAAAAATAAATTATTATCTAATGAAAAAACCCACACGATTCACTATGGATTTATAAGACATAATGATGAGATTGTAGATGAGGTATTAGTTTCGATTATGCGTGGACCAAATAGTTATACTGGGGAAGATACAGTAGAAATTAATTGCCATGGTGGAATATATGTAATGAAGCAAGTACTTGATCTTGTAATGAAAGTGGGAGCTAGGCCGGCAGATCCTGGAGAATTTACGAAACGTGCTTTTTTAAATGGGAAAATGGATTTATCACAGGCAGAGGCCGTTATGGATGTAATTGAATCCAAGAATGGATATGCTTTGAAGAGTTCTATTAGTCAATTAAAAGGAAATCTGCAGAATAAAATATCTGATATTAGAAGTAAAATTATTTATCACACAGCATTTATTGAAACGGCATTAGATGATCCAGAGCACATTTCCATTGAAGGGTATAGTGACGAATTGTTAAATACAATAGAGCCTATGATGAATGAATTAGAATATTTGTTACAGTCATCAGATGATGGAAGAATTATAAAAGAGGGCATTCAAACAGTAATTATAGGAAAACCGAATGCTGGAAAATCATCCCTTTTAAATATATTAGTTGGAGGGGAAAAAGCAATTGTAACAGATATAGCCGGAACTACACGTGATGCGCTTGAAGAATCAATTAACTTGAGCGGAATTACTTTAAATATAGTAGATACAGCTGGAATTCGTGATACAACAGACATTGTTGAAAAAATGGGCGTTGATAAAGCAAAACAATATGCATCGGGAGCTGATTTGTTGATGTATGTGGTAGATTCTTCGAAACCATTTGATGAAAATGATTATTATATATTGGAAACTATTAAGGATAGAAAATCAATTATATTGCTTAATAAAACGGATTTAGAACAAGTTATTTCGAAGACAGACCTTGTGAATGCAGGGGTTGGAGTTAATATTCCAATTATTTCTATATCGGCAAAAGAAGAACTTGGAATAGAAGAATTAGAAAAAGAAATTAAGGAAATGTTCTTCCACGGGGAATTAGATTTTAATGATGAGATTTACATTACTAATATGAGACATAAGAAAGCACTTCAAAATGCACAAACAAGTCTTAGTAAAGTAGTGGAAAGTATGGAGATGGGTATGCCAGAGGATTTTTATTCAATCGATCTGTTAGATGCATATGAATCTCTTGGAACTATTATTGGAGAGACAATAGGAGAAGATTTAGTAAATGAAATATTCAGCAAATTCTGTATGGGAAAATAAAGATAAGTACGATGTAGTTATAGTGGGAGCTGGGCATGCAGGATGTGAAGCGGCTCTTGCATGTGCAAGACTAGGATTAAAAACATTGGTATTTACAGTAAATATAGAGAGTATTGCCTTGATGCCATGTAATCCTAACATTGGTGGAACATCTAAGGGACATTTAGTAAAAGAGGTAGATGCTTTAGGTGGGGAAATGGGGAAAGTAATAGATCAAACATTTATCCAATCTAAAATGTTAAATCAATCAAAAGGCCCTGCAGTACATTCGTTGCGAGCACAGGCAGATAAAAGCGCGTATAGTAATACAATGAGAGAAGTGCTTGAAAATCAAGAGAATATATCAATTCAACAAGGGGAAATTGCAGATCTTATTATAGAGAATAAGAAAATAGAGGGTGTTGTTACATATTCTGGGGCCATTTATAGATGTAAAGCTGTAGTATTATGTGCAGGTACTTATTTGAAATCTAAATGTATTTATGGAGATGTTAGCATGAATACAGGTCCAAATGGACTTCAAGCAGCTAATTATTTAACGTCTTCTTTGGAAGAATTAGGGATTCAACTACGTAGATTTAAGACTGGAACGCCGGCTAGAATTGACTGTAGAAGTGTTGATTTTAGTAAAATGGAAGAGCAGTTTGGAGATGAAAGAGTAGTACCATTTTCATTTACAACAGATCCAGATAGTATACAAAAACCACAAATATCTTGTTGGTTGACTTATACAAATCCAACTACACACGAAATTATTCGAAGTAATTTGGATAGATCCCCATTATTTTCAGGAATGATTGAAGGAACTGGACCAAGATATTGTCCATCTATCGAAGATAAAGTAGTGAAATTTGCAGACAAGGATAGACATCAAGTATTTATTGAACCAGAAGGATTGCATACGAATGAAATGTATATTGGAGGAATGTCAAGTTCACTGCCAGAAGATGTACAGTATGCAATGTATAGAACGGTACCTGGTTTAGAAAATGTAAAAATTGTAAGAAATGCGTATGCAATTGAATATGATTGTATTGATGCAAGACAGTTGTATCCTACTTTAGAATTTAAAGAAATCGAAGGACTTTATAGTAGTGGACAATTCAATGGAAGTTCAGGATATGAAGAAGCGGCTGCGCAAGGATTAGTTGCGGGAATCAATGCGGCTAGAAAAATACTTGGAAAAGAACAAGTTGTTATCGATCGTTCAGAAGGATATATAGGAGTATTAATTGACGATTTAGTAACAAAAGAGTGCAATGAACCTTATCGAATGATGACATCAAGGGCAGAATATAGATTGTTACTTAGACAAGATAATGCAGATCAAAGATTAACAAAAATAGGATATGAAGTAGGCCTTATAAGTGAAGACAGATATGAAAAATTAGTGAATAAAATCAATGAAATTGATATTGAAGTAGATAGAATGATGAAAACATCCGTAGGTGCAAATACTACTGTAAATAATTTCTTGGAGAAGCAAGGAAGCACTCTCTTGTCATCAGGATCCACATTAGCTGAATTGATAAGAAGACCTGAACTTAACTATGATTTAGTAGCAGAAATAGATAAGGATCGTGAAAATCTATCTGCTGATGTGCGCGAGCAGGTAAATATTAATATTAAATATGATGGTTATATTACAAGACAAAAGAAACAAGTAGAGCAGTTTAAAAAACTTGAAGAGAAGAAGATTCCTCAAAGTATTGACTATAATCTTGTGAAAAGTCTTCGCATTGAAGCGACACAAAAATTGAATGAATATAGACCATTATCGATTGGGCAAGCTTCTAGAATATCAGGAGTGTCACCGGCAGATATATCTGTACTTCTAGTGTATTTGGAACAATACGGGCGTAATAAATAGTAGCGAAAAGAGAAAAAAATGAAGAGATATGTAGATTATTTAAAAAACTATGGAATAGAACTTACAGAGAAACAAATAGAACAATTTTATAAGTTTTATGAACTTTTAATAGAAAAAAATAAAGTGATGAACTTAACAGGGATTACAGAATATGATGAAGTTGTTGAAAAGCATTTTATTGATAGTTTAGCTGTAGCTTCAATGGAACAAATAGAGGGAAAAGTGATAGATATAGGAACTGGAGCAGGATTCCCAGGTATTCCATTGAAAATTGTATTTCCTGAAGTTGAATTTGTTTTATTAGATTCACTAAATAAAAGAATTAAGTTCTTAGATGAAGTAATTGAAGAGTTAGGTCTAAAAGGAATAAGAACAATTCATGGAAGAGCTGAGGATTTTGCACAAAAGAAAGAGTATAGAGAAGAATTTGATTATTGTGTATCTAGAGCAGTAGCTAATCTATCTACACTATCAGAATATTGTTTGCCTTTTGTTTCAATAGGAGGAAAGTTTATTTCGTACAAATCTGGGGAAATCGAAGAGGAATTGGGGAAATCTAAGTTAGCAATCAATATACTCGGGGGAAAACTATCAGAAGTTAAGAAATTTTCATTGCCAAATGAAACAGGAGATAGATCTTTTGTTTCAATAGAGAAGGTGAAAAGAACAGATAAGAAATATCCTAGAAAAGCGGGACTTCCTGCAAAAGAACCCTTGTCATAATCTAAATAAGAATATTGTAGAAGATTAATCTGATGAAAAAGAAGTTGTCTTATAAAAAATCCGTATAGAATCGAAAGATGATTCTATACGGATTTTTTTATTTTCTATAAATCAAAGAAAACATTGACTTGATCTACGAAATGTTTTGGTGACTCCATATGTGGCAATCCATTTGTATCTTCTAATGAGATGATTTCAACAGAAGGCATATATTTTTTATACTGTTCTGCAGATGTAAGGTAATTAGGTGTTTCAGTTCCAGTAATGATATAAATACTATTGCTGATAGTCTTCAAGGAAGGAAGAATATTTATATTTATATAGCGTCCCTTTAAGCTTGCGTATAAATACTTTGAACTTGCTCCACCTAGGTGTGCTGATTCATGATATATAGAAATATCCGAATTTTTAATATTAGATGGATTTGAAAAATATTCATTAATAAAAGCTTCCTCAATTGCATGTCTATTATTAAGAATATTGTATAATAATGTACCAATGATAGGCATTTTAATTAGGAATTTCAAAGTTTTTGTGCGCTTACTAGGAACAGTGGAAATATAATTTAAATCAGAAGGATTCGAAACAATAATTCTGTCGATTAAATCATTATTATAAAGTGCGGACATTGTTGCGATAGAAATTGAATTACCGCTAGTGATAATGTCTGTTTTTTCTTTAATTTGATTTTTGATAAAATCAGTTACTAATTGAACATATAAAAAGTTTGTATAAGTAATGTTAGGTTTGTCTGATCGTCCACATCCTAATAAGTCAATACTGTATACTTTATTAGTTTTTGATAATTTATCAACAATTTTATACCACTCATGATTCGAACTAGTTGTTTCAATTGAATGAATTAGTAAAATAGGTTTTCCTTCACCTTGCTCGTTATAGAATACTTTACCGAATCTCCAGTCATAATAATTTCCAGAATCCTTTTTTAAATGTTGATCAGACGTTGATAAGAATGTAATCACTTTGTTTATAATATGTATACTAATAGTTGCACAGCCGATTAGAGCTGCTGCGATAGCTAATTTTTTCTTCCAATTCATAACTAAATACCACCTTTCTGTATTCTCTATTATACTATACTAATGAAATGTTTGAAAGAGAAAAATTAAAGAACACAGATGTTTCACGTGAAACATCTGTGTTCTTTAATGATGTGAAAAAAGAAAAATGTTTCACGTGAAACATTTTAAGGAAAAGAACAATTAATTGATAGTCAAGTGTAGATAATAAAATCAAAGAATGTTATAATATATCGATAAGAAAGTGAGGTAGATAAATGAGTAGAATTATCTCCGTAACAAACCAAAAAGGTGGAGTAGGTAAAACTACAACGGCTATTAATTTGGCAGCATGTTTAGCTGAAAAAGGAAAGAGAGTATTAGCTGTAGATACAGACCCTCAAGGAAATATGAGTAGTGGTCTCAGTTTAAATAAAAATGAATTAGAGTATACAACATATGAATTATTATTGGGAGAAGTTGATATAAAGGATGCTATCTCACGAAATGTATATGAAAATTTAGATATAGTAGGTGCAAATGTAAATTTATCGGCGGTAGAAGTAGAACTTGCAGGAAAAGAAGATGTTCATTACATTTTACAAGGAATATTAGAAAGTGTGAGAGAAGATTATGATTTTATTATAATTGACTGTCCACCATCATTGAATTTGCTTACATTAAATTCTTTAGTGGCATCTGATTCGGTAATTGTACCAATCCAATGTGAATACTTTGCATTAGAGGGATTGAGTCAATTAATGCATACAATTAATTTGGTTCAGGAAAGATTAAATCCTAATTTATTTATAGAAGGTGTAGTATTTACAATGTATGATGCTAGAACAAATCTTTCATTACAAGTTGTAGAGAATGTTAAAGATAATATTGAGCAAAATATTTATAAAACAATTATTCCTAGAAATGTTAGACTTGCAGAAGCTCCTAGCCATGGAATGCCAATTAATCTATATGATACGAAATCTGTTGGAGCAGAGCAATATAGAATGTTAGCAGATGAAGTAATCGAAAAAGAATTCTAATTAAGTAGGTGAAAAAATGACAGTAAAAAAAAGTGGGCTCGGAAAAGGCTTGGATAGCTTAATTCCAAAACAAAAAGTAGCACCAATTGATAAAAAAACAATTGATAAGAAAAGTGAAGTAAATACACAAGAAAGTAGTATAACAAATACTGCTAATAAAGGTAATACTTCTAATAAAAACAATAAAGTAGATAATGATGGTATTTCATTAGTTAAAATAACAGAAGTAGAGCCAAATAGAGAACAACCAAGAAAACAATTTGAAGAAGATTCACTTATAGAATTATCCGATTCTATTAAATTATTTGGTGTGTTACAACCATTATTGGTTCATAAGAAAAAGGATTACTATGAAATAATAGCTGGTGAAAGAAGATGGCGAGCAGCAAAGCTTGCAGGATTGAAAGAAATACCAGTTATTGTTAGAAGTTATACTGATCAAGAAGTTGTTGAAATTTCACTAATTGAAAATATTCAGCGTGAAAATCTAAACCCAATTGAAGAAGCACTAGCATATAAAAAATTAATGAGTGAATTCAAGTTAAAACAAGATGAAATAGCAGAAAGAGTTTCAAAGAGTAGGACTGCTGTTACAAATGCAATGCGTCTTCTTAAGCTTAGTGAAGATGTTCAACAAATGATAATTGATGAAATGATCACAACTGGTCATGCACGCGCCCTGCTCGCAATTGAAGAAAAAGATTATCAATATCAATTAGCTCTTAAAATTTTTGATGAGAAACTAAGTGTTCGTGAAGTTGAAAAATTAATTAAAGAGCTTAAGAATCCAAAGCAAAAAAAGGATAAACCTATTCCTGTGGATAAAGACTTTATTATTGAGGATATTGAAAGCAAGATGAAAATACTTTTGGGAACTAAGGTTAATATTAAACATTCCAGTAACAATAAAGGAAAAATTGAAATAGAATATTATTCGCCAGAAGAACTCGAACGTATATTCGATTTACTCGTATCGATACGAGAGTAAAATGAAAGTGAGAAGAGGAAATGGAGAATAGTTTGTTATTTAAAATGGGTATAGACCCTATATATATTATAGTTGTAATGTTCTTATTAATTATAGTATTATTTATAATGATTACGAGTGCAAATATGAAATATAGTCGCTTAAAGAATAGTTATAATATCTTTATGAAGGGGCGAGATGGAAAAACATTAGAAGATAGCTTTATGACTCGTTTTTCACAATTAGAAGCCTTGACAGAAAGAGCAAAAGATAATCAATTAGAGATTAGAGAAATTAAGAAAACAATGCTTAGTAATTACCAAAAAATAGGGATTGTAAAATATGATGCGTTTCAGGAAATGGGTGGTAAATTAAGTTTTGCAATTACAATGCTAGATGCAAGGGATAATGGTTGGATCATGAATGCAATGCATAGTCGTGAAGGTTGTTATACTTATGTGAAAGAAATTGTAAAAGGAAAAAGTTATATTGAGTTATCAGAAGAAGAGGCGGAGTCATTAGAAAGAGCAATCTATCAAGAAGCCTATGGACTTGATCTTGATGGAATTGTTAATAATGAAAATTAGTATTGAGAGGAAAAAAATATGTTAGATATAAGATTTGTAAGAAATAATCCAGAAATAGTTAGAGAAAATATGAAGAAGAAATTTCAAGATAGCAAACTACATTTAGTAGATGAAGTACTTGAATTAGATCAAAGAAATAGAGAAATTAAAGGTGAAGTTGAAGAACTCAGAGCGAATAAAAATAAGATTTCTAAACAAATCGGAGCACTTATGGCTCAAGGGAAGAAAGAAGAAGCAGAATTAGTTAAAGCAGAAATTGCGAAAGAAGGAAGCCGTATCGATGAATTGTCAAAAGAAGAAAAAGAAGTTGAAGAGAAAATCTTAACTATTATGATGACAATTCCAAATATCATTGATGACTCAGTTCCAATTGGCAAAGATGATTCTGAAAATGTAGAAATTAAGCGCTATGGGGAAGCTTTCGTGCCTGATTTTGATGTTCCATATCACACAGAAATAATGGAAATGTTTAATGGAATCGATATTGAAAGTGCTGGAAAAGTAGCTGGAAATGGTTTCTATTATTTACTTGGAGACATTGCTAGATTACATTCAGCTGTAATTTCATATGCAAGAGATTTTATGATTGATAGAGGATTTACTTATTGTATTCCTCCTTACATGATTAGAAGTAATGTAGTTACAGGTGTTATGAGTTTTGCGGAAATGGATGCTATGATGTATAAAATCGAAGGTGAAGATTTATACCTTATTGGTACAAGTGAGCATTCTATGATTGGAAAGTTTATTGATAATATCATTCCAGAAGAGAAATTACCTCAAACACTTACAAGTTATTCTCCATGCTTCCGTAAAGAAAAAGGAGCTCATGGGATTGAAGAACGTGGTGTATACAGAATCCATCAATTTGAAAAGCAAGAGATGATTGTTGTGTGTAAACCAGAGGATAGTATGAAATGGTATGATGTTATGTGGAAGAATACAATTGAATTGTTCCAGTCTTTGGATATATCAGTAAGAACACTTGAGTGTTGTTCAGGAGATTTGGCTGATCTTAAAGTGAAATCAGTAGATGTAGAAGCATGGTCTCCAAGACAACAGAAGTATTTTGAAGTTGGAAGTTGTTCAAACCTAGGTGATGCGCAAGCAAGAAGATTGAAAATCCGTGTAAATGGAGAAGATGGTACAAAGTATTTTGCACATACATTAAATAACACTGTGGTAGCACCACCAAGAATGTTAATTGCTTTCTTAGAAAATAATTTACAAGCGGATGGTCGTGTAAGAATTCCAGAAGCACTTAGACCTTATATGGGTGGAAAAGAGTTTCTTAGCAAATAGAAGAGGTAAATATGCATCAATATTTAGAAGCAATTGGCTTTGGCAATATTACAACTAAGAAAAAAGAGCGTGAATTATTGAGTGAAGTACAAAAACATTACTCACAGCGAAATATTATTGATGAAGTGGAAGAAAATCAGGAATTGAGAAAGCAATTTGGAGAAAATATAGGAATTGCTATAAATGGAGATTTAAGTGACAATTTGGAATTCCAACCCGACTATTATTTTCCATACTTAATCAGTAAAGAGGTTAGTTCACATGCTGATATTGTAATAGACAAGCGTAAAGACAATGATTCTTATATGGGAATATGTGAAGATGTAAGAATGGGTGTAAGTATTATTTTCTACTTACAAAATCCGATTGATTATAAAAGAGCTTTGAAAGAAAATCGATTATCGAAAAAAGGAAGTTCTGTGAGTCTTATAGGGCTTATGAAGAATGGAACGGTTTTATTTCCAATACAGAAGATACCTGAGTTGGAAAAAAGTCATAAAGAGGATTCAAGAAATCGTATGATGCTTGTTAGCGCTGCGAGAAAGGGTGATACAGTCGCTCAAGAGACCTTAACCTTAGATGATATGGATACATACAGTAAAATCTCTAAAAGGCTTATTAAAGAGGATGTATTTAGTATTGTAGATTCTTATTTTATGCCTTATGGAATTGAAAGTGATGAATATTCAATTTTGGGAGAAATTAAACGTGTAAATACGATTTGTAATGAATATACAAAAGAAGTACTATATCAAATGCAACTTGAAGTAAATGAAATGCTGATGGATATCTGTGTTCCTGTTGATGGAGTGCTAGGAGAACCAGAAGTAGGTCGTAGATTCAAAGGAACAGTTTGGTTGCAAGGACATATCAATTTTGTTGAGTAAAATTATTCTTTAAATCTCTTCACATTCAAAAACAAAATAGTAGTTTAACCTGCAAGAAGCAATATAGATAATATGTTTCTTGCAGGATTAAATAAATAGTGTTAAAATTTTATATAAGTCCCTGTAGCTCAGTGGATAGAGAGGTGCCCTACTAAGACAGATGCGCATCAAAGAGCCTTTTCACTAGTTCTTGTGTTCACTGTTCAAAAATCACAAATAACATACCATGTTGCATTAGCTCAGTTGGATAGAGCACTCGCCTCCTAAGGGAGTGACTAACAAGAGAACTTTTTACTCATGCTTCACACCAAAAAATTGAATATGCCCTCTTAGTTAAGTGGATATAACATACCCCTCCTAAGACAGATGCGCATCAAAGAGCTTTTTCACTAGTTCTTGTGTTCACTGTTCAAAAATCACAAATAATACACCATGTTGCATTAGCTCAGTTGGATAGAGCACTCGCCTCCTAAGCGAGGGGCCGAAGGTTCAAATCCTTTATGCAACGCTAAAAAAGGTCAGAATTCCTTGATTTTACAAGGTTTCTGGCCTTTTACCTTTTTTAGAGAAAAGGTAAAAAACAGGAAATTCTTATGAGGAAGTTACCTATTAACAAAGACCTTTTTGGTACACAAACCTATCCGTTTACATTAGCTAGAGGGCATTTCCTGCTAATGAAAATGGCCTTCCAGCTAATGTGAGAAAAATGAATGAAAAATCTTGCTAACGTGAAGTGGGTGTTGTTACACTGTTCTGATAGGAAAATGATAGAGAAAATAAGTTAAAAAGATGTAGTGATTTTAGGATTATTATGAGGTTTTTCTATTCCTAGAATTGTAATAATCAATCGTATCATTTGTTCTATAGGTAGAACATCTAAGACGCAATTATTTTAAGATGAAAAGATCTGAGGTTGAAAATGGATAGTAGAAAACTATATGTTGAGCTTTATGAGATATTAAAAGAGAAGGTTCGTGTAGATTATGAAGAAATAAAAGCTAGATTTGATGTGAATGATCTAGAAGAAAGTTGTTTTAAGATTACACTTTGTAAAACATTTGCAGATGATATTATTTATAATCATGATAATGCTGGTACAGATATAGCGATGTATTTGTTCTATGAAAAGCTAGTTACAGCCTTCTATGGATGGTGTAAAGAAAATGAGTACAATCTATATGAACACTTTGATGATACAATTGGTAGCTTCGTTTCTGAAATAAGAAGAACAATTAATAAGATAATAGAAAATCCCAACGACTATTCTACAGAGGAAGTAGAAAAGGCATTGAAATTGAAACACTGGGCAGACCAGATAAGTAAAAGAGATTAGAGGATATGAAAAACACTTATTGAGTTAACGGTATAAAACGTAATCTCAATAAGTGTTTATTATTGAATTGAAAGTAACATTAGAAATTTGAGTTAACCTAATTTTTATCAAATATCGTTTCATCAAGAAAATATACACATAAGTAACTAGTTGTTTGAATAATATATTATTGAAAGGTAAGAACCTTTGAAAAAAGATATTAATCATAATATACGGTTTGATATGAAGTGTTGAACTCCTTGCATATATTTAAGATACAAGTTTTCGTCATTTGGAATATTAATAGTATCATTCAATTTAATAGTATCATTAAAAACTTCGTTTTCAAAGGAAGTTAAATCATATATCTCCCCAACATCATTAATAATTCCATTTAGTTTAAAGAAACAAGCATAATTTTCGAATGAAAGGAACAAATCAAACCACGGTTTATTCCTTTCTAATGTAGGCGTTAATATGGTCTTTTTTCCGCCAGTCATGAATTCTTTTATTGCAAATACAGTGTAGTCAAATCTATCATAATAGCCGTTACATCCAGCTCGTGCCATATTGATTGAAAAATCAGAGGCCTTATAAAGCTCCCAACTTGGCTTGTTATTTATTTCTTTGATCCATGTTGGAAATAACATATGTCCAGGTAAAGTACGTGATATTTTTAAATGTTCTAATATTTTATTATTGCTTACTTTAGCTTTTTGTGCCCAATATATAGAAGCGCCTATATAGTCCGGAGTTATTCCAAATGTAGAATTCCAATTTTGGTCTTTATAAACACGAACGGTGGCATACCAACGCTTATATTCATGATTTGTTTGTTTAATTTCAATATCTTTTATATAACTATCGCAAGGTAATTTTGAATTTTTAAAATAAAAATTGGTTAAGTCAGTAATTAATTTTTTACTATCAAGATCGGGATCTGCTCTTGTATTTAAATTAAAGTTATCTCTGTAAAACGTTGGGTTACACTCTTCAAAATAGTTATATTGTTCTTGTATCATCTTCTTGGTACACCTCCAATAGTTTTCCAAAGCATCTTTTCACCAGTTACATAGGCCTATCGGTCTGAATTAATTAGATAACCTCTTATTCATCCATTGTAGCAGATGCTCTAACTCAATACAATGAAACAAGAAACAGTTCAATGGGTGCGTACTTTCATTCGCACAATTGCAGGGATTAGTCATCTGTTCTATTATAAATGTAGAAAAAAAGATAAGTGGAGGTAACGCAATGAGAGAGAAAAAATATCATGTTTATTTATCAGACGAGGAGTATAGACTTATCCTACATTCACTTATGGACTATAGAAATCAATTAATAAGAGACGGGAAATACACGGACGTAGTGGATGATTTATTGATAAAGATGTCGAAAAGAAAAAAGAAGAAATTGAAAGTTATTTAATCAAATCGTGATAAGAGTTGTTGTCCTAGAGTTATAGGATGATAGCTCTTTTTTTATTTTTAAAAATATTTTGAAATATAAGGGTAACAGAAAGTTACTCCCAGTAGATATATATGAAGGCATTAATAAATTCCTTCAGAACATTGACAATATAATAAGTCATTCACTAAGACTAAACAAGTAGATGATAGCCACATTAAGAGGTACGCCGAGACGTTGATAATAAAACAAGCGAGAATCCCTTTTATGAGTAATAGATTGTTTCTATTATAGCGAAGACAGTTTACTTGATAATGAGACTCCTGTACGCAGTTCTGAGAAATCCTCAGAAGGGTTAGAATCCCGTGAGGCAGATTAACAATCTACCACTTAGTGATTTCCCTAAGCAAGGGGTGTTGAGAACAAGTATTGCTTTATACATAGCCAGTCAAGGCTATGAAAAAAAGAAAAGGAGAAGACGAATGTCAAAATGTAAGACAATTTCTATCTGCAACCAGAAGGGCGGAGTGGGAAAGACGACGACCACTGTTAACCTAGGTGTAGGACTCGCAAGAGAAGGAAAAAGAGTTTTGATGATTGACGCAGATCCCCAAGGGGATTTAACAACCTCTTTAGGATGGAGAGATGGAGACAATATTTCTATCACACTAGCATCGAAACTTACTGATATTATTCACGAAAGAAATGATCGTCCATTTGAAGGAATATTAAGACATGAAGAAGGGGTAGATATTCTTCCAGCTAATCTAGAACTTTCAGCAATGGAAATTAATCTTGTAAATGCAATGAGTAGAGAAACAACCCTTAGGAACTATATTCAAGAAGTAAAGGATGCATATGACTATATTCTTATCGATTGTATGCCTTCATTAGGTATGGTGACCTTAAATGCATTATCAGCATCAGACAGTGTAATAATTCCAGTTCAAGCACAGTATTTACCAGCAAAAGGGATGACAGGATTACTACAGACAATTTCGAAGGTGAAAAAGTATATCAATCCAGATATTCAAGTGCAAGGAATTCTATTAACACTAGTTGATAATCGTACGAATTTGTCAAAGAGTACAGTAGATGCACTGCGAACAAATTTTGGTTCGAAGATTAAAATCTACAAATCAACTATTCCCATCGCAGTAAAAGCAGCGGAAGTCAGTTCCAAGGGAATGAGTATTTTTGCATTGGAACCTAAGAGTAATGTAGCAAAAGCATATCAAGATTTTACAAAGGAGGTGATAGCAGATGGGGAAAGAAAAAAAGATCGATCTAAAACTAGCTTCGTACGATGATATATTCAGTACACAAGAACAGAGAGAAGAGGAAAAGCTTTCTAAGATTCATGATATTCCTATCAGTGAAATTGTAAAATTTCCAGAACATCCCTATCGGGTAAAAGATGATGAAGATATGATTCAGCTTGTAGAGAGTATTGAACAACGAGGAATGATTACACCAGCTACCGTGCGAATCAATGAAGATGGAAAGTATGAACTGGTATCAGGACATCGAAGAATGCGAGCATGTGAGCTTGCAGGAATGTCTCATATGCGATGTGAGGTAATGGAAATTACAAGGGATGAGGCAATTATTCTTATGGTTGAGAGTAATCTGCAACGTTCAGAAATACTACCTAGTGAGAAGGCTTTTGCTTACAAAATGCGTTTAGAGGCAATGAAGAGGCAAGTAGGAAGACCTTCTAAAAATAATATAGTCCCAGTGGGACAAAATTATTCAAGGGAAGAACTTTCAGAGCAATCAGGAGAAAGTCAAACGCAAATTCAAAGATATATTCGTCTCACAGAATTGATTCCAGAGCTACTTGAATATGTAGATATAGGACGGATGAAAATGAGACCTGCTGTTGAATTATCGTACTTGGAGCGAGGATTTCAATATGATGTATTAGAAGAAATAGAAGTAAGTGAATCTACACCATCTCATGCACAAGCATTAAAAATGAAGAAATTCCAGCAAGAAAATAAGCTAAGTACAGAAGTTATCATGTCAATTATGGTAGAGGAAAAACCGAATCAAAAAGCAAAATATACGTTTCAAGCTGAGAAATTAAGAGCGTATATACCTAAAAATGTACCAGAAGCTGAAACCGCAGATTATGTATTTAAAGCCTTAGAGCATTATCAGAAATACTTGATTCGTGCAAATCGCAACAAGTCAGAACGCTAGAGTGAAACAATATCCCCTTTCTCACACTCTAACCCCTAAGTATTATTACTAACCGAATAATATAATTATCTCGTATAACTATACTCTATCTCTTGTTATATTATATATATCTTACTTGGGTGGAATAATTTGCATAATTTACAGGTCTAACTAAATGCGGTAGACTACTTGCAAAGGAGGCTAGGTCGGTATGAAACAGAGATGGAAAATAGTTGCAGTAATAGCAGTGATGAGTTGTGTGATGATTGGGTGTGCTCAAGAGGGTGACTCAAAAAAAAGTGAAAAAGTGGACAAAGAAGAAGTGGTAAGTCAAGCCAAGGAAATTCTAGAAAACGTGGAAGAGAAGGAAGAAGGAGAACAGGTCAAAGAGAAAAGTGAGGACACTACCACGGCACCGTCTACGACAAAACCAGAGTCGTCAAACGTAGAGGGTGAGGGAAGTAGTGAGAGATCCAAACCAGAAGAAACAACACCAAAGCCTAAGCCAGAAGTTTCACAATCTGCATCTAAGTCAGAATCAGAGAAGCCTGCTCCAGAACCACCAAAACCAGTGGAAGTACAACCAGAGCCAGAACCACCGAAACCAGTAGAACCAGAACCACCGAAACCTGTAGAGCCAGAACCAGAGCCTGAGCCACCAAAGCCAGTGGAGTCACAATTTGACGTAAATCAATGGGTTAGCTATGGGAAGAACTATGCAACGAGTATAGGACTTAGTTTGAACAGCGAGGCAACTGGATCATGGGATAACCCTATTTCGGCAAGTGCAACAAATAATCCCGAACAAGATATTATCAGTCGATTGAATAGATATAAGAATATCGAAGGGTTTACTATGGTATGGATTTGGGCAGAAAAAACATCGGATACCACTTGGCAAATTTATATAGGTTATGCCTAGAACTAAAAAAATTAATTATAGAAATAGAAATGCATCGTAGAAATACGGTGTATTTTTTTGTGAAAGGAAAGAGAATGAAAAATAAATGGAAGAGAATAACTTCACTGTTGATGCTAATGGTACTGAGCTTATCAAGTGCATTAGCAGGAGGAGTACCTGTTGCAGAAGCAGCAGAAGGAGAGAAAGCAAAAGTTGTAATGATTGATTATCCAAGAAGTGGAGATGCGAATTATAGTGGAGAATGGGGAACTCCAGCATTATCCCTTATGAATGGATGGGAGGGATCCAAGCATAAGGGAACAGGGTTGCGTGTTATAGGGTCTTATTCAGGAAATATTGCCTATTGCATTGAACCAGGGGTAGCGCAAAAAACTGGAGATAACTTAGTATATCAAGATGAAAACTATTTCAATCAACTACCAGAGAGTTTCAATAAGACATTATCAGGCAGTGATATTCGCTTATTTATTGGACGAGTACTGCAGTATGGGTATCAAGGGGGATTATCAACGAAATGGAATTCTGCTAATGAATCTCATGCAAATGCAATCGCACATGCATATGCAACTCAATTAATGATATGGGAAGTCGTAGTAGGAGAACGAGACGAATATTTTAATCTTGTTGATACAGGTGGTAAGAATCGTATTATGGAGAGTGTAAGTGCTCACCATCCATTAAGAAGTAAAATCTTGTACTACTATCATTCCATGGAAACCAGTGTGAAAACACATACGAAAATACCAAGCTTTATGTCTCGAATTGGAAGCAGTGCCAAGGCAATAGAGTTAGAGTGGAATGGAAGTGAGTATGTTGCAACCTTAGAGGATACAAATAAGGTGGTAAGTAATTATCAGTACAGCAGCAATATTTCAGATATGGTGTTTCAAACAAATGGTAACCAATTGATTATATCAACAAAAAAAGCACCGAAAGAAGAAGTCCTTATTTCGGCTACAAAAATTGGTGGAAAAAGAAGAGGAGTTGTAACATGGACGGATGGGAATAGATCACAAAGTGGAGGCGTACAAGATTTAGTAACTTATGCTCAAGAAGTGAGTGATCCAGTCAGTGCTTTCTTGAAAGTGAAGGTAAGTTACGGGAATTTAGACTTAGTGAAAACAAGTGAAGATGGAAAGGTTGATGGAATTCAATTTACCCTAGAAGGAAATGGTATCAAAGAAACAATAACAACAGCAGATGGCGGAAAAATAAAGATAGATAACTTATTAGCTGGATCTTATACTGTGACGGAGCATAGCTATGATAAATATGAGCCACAGAAGGAACAAGTTGTAGAAGTGATAGCTGGAGAAACAGCTAAAATTCAATTTGATAATCAATTGAAAAAGGGAACTTTAAAAGTAATAAAGAATTCAGAAGATCAATTGGTGGAAGGAATGTCATTCCGCTTGCATGGAACATCCCTTTCAGGAGCGAAGGTAGATATAAAAGAAGCTACGAATAAAGAGGGAATTGCTACGTTTTCAGATGTGTTAATCAGTGGTGCAGAGCCCTATGTGATTGAAGAAGTGAATACACCTGACTGTTATGTGGTACCAGCAAGCCAAGAAGTTCCAATCCAATGGGAGAAAGTCGCAACAAGACAATTTCAAAATGATTTAAAGAAATTTTCAGTGACTATGATAAAAGTGGATAGTGAAACAGGCGAGAGCCAAGGAAATGCTTCACTTGAAGGTGCAGTATATGGAATCTACAAAGGAGAAGAGTTGGTAGATGAGTATACGACAGATAAATTGGGGAAAATCACTACAAGGGAATACGTATGTGGGGATAACTGGACAATTAGAGAAATCAAACCATCAGAAGGCTATTTATTAGATAAAACAATCCACAAGGTGGGAGCAGAAGCTAAAAAATATACACTTGAGCATAATCAAATTATTCAGACTGTAACAGAAGAAGTAAAGAGAGGGAAAATTGGAATCGTAAAGCATACAGATAATGGTGAAACACAGATTGAAACACCAGAGGCAGGTGCCACATTCCAAGTGTATTTAAAATCAGCTGGAAGTTATGATGCTGCCAAAGAAATAGAAAGAGATGAAATTGTATGTGATGAAGATGGATTTGCAGAAACGAAAGAGCTTCCATATGGAGTGTATCATGTACAACAAACGAAGGGATGGGAAGGCAAAGAGCTATTAGATACTTTTGAGGTATTTATATCTGAGCATGGAAAAGTATATCGTTTCATCATCAACAATAGAACATTTGAGAGTCATGTTCAGGTTGTAAAGGTAGACGAAGAATCTGGAAAAACAATTCCTTATGCAGGAGCAGGGTTTCAAATTTATGATCCGAGTGGAAATAAAATCGAAATGTCATTTGCTTATCCAACACCTACAACCATTGATACGTTCTATACAAATGAAGAGGGATCATTGGTAACACCAGAAGTCTTGCCATATGGAAAAGGATATTCGATTGTTGAAGTGCAAGCACCTCATGGGTATGTGTTAGATAAAACTCCAGTATTTTTTGATATTGTAGAAGGTGCCACAGAGGAAGAAGATGGAATCTCTGTTGTAAAGGTGAAAAAAGCAAATATGGCTCAAAAAGGAGTGATTGTACTTGATAAGATTGGAGAAACCTTCTTCGATGTATCAGAAGTAGGGTCGAAGGAAGATGGATTAGTGTATCAACCAATTTATAAAAACGAGGGCTTAGAGGGTGCGGTATATGAAATCAAAGCATTGAAAGATATATATACACCTGATGGTACGTTACGATATAAAGAAGGTGAAGTAGTAGATAAAATTACCACAGATAAAGAAGGACATGCAAGAAGTCAAGAATTGTATCTTGGTACTTATGGAGTAAAAGAAGTACAAGCACCACATGGAATGGTAGTGAATCAAGAAGAGCAACAAATTGAGCTACGATACGAAGGTCAAGAGATCTCGGTAACAGAGGTGGAGTCAGTATTTTATAATGAGCGTCAAAAAGTGGAAGTCTCATTAGATAAAGTATTAGAGAAGAATGAAATCTATCAAATTGGATATGGCAGTGAATACAAGAATGTAATATTTGCATTATTTGCCGATGAAGAGCTTGTATCACAAACTGGTAAAGTCATTCCAAAAGATGGAAAGATTGAGATCATTACAATCGATGAGAATGGACGTGGGGTGGTGCAATCAGATTTACCACTTGGATCTTATTATATCCAAGAGGTTGCAACAGATGAACACTATGTGCTTGATCAAACTAAATATCCAGTAGTCTTTGCATACGCAGGTCAAGATACAAAAAAGGTAGAACTAAAGGCAAATGAAGATGGAATAGAAAACAAGTTAATCCTAGGAGAGGTAAAGGGATTAAAGAAAGATGAAAATGGCGAAGTATTAGCAGGAGCGAAGTTTGGTATTTTTTCATTAGAGATAACAGAGTTTACAACTGAAAATGCATTACACACAACGACATCTGATAAAGAAGGTCGTTTTTCTTTTACTCAAATTCCATATGGAAACTGGGTAGTGAGAGAAATCGAACAGCCAGAAGGGTATGTACTTGATGAAACCATTTATGACATTGTGATTCAAGAGATGAAGCAGGTGATTGAGATAGAAGTAATCAATGAAGCTGTTTACGGGCATTTATCTCTTACGAAAGTAGATGCACAGTATCCTGACAACAAACTAACAGGTGCAGAATTCGAAGTATATAAGGATGTCAATAAGGATGGAGCTATTGACAAGGATGATGAATTATTAGTAGTTCTTGAAGAAAGAGAAGTTGGGATCTATCGCATGGATGCACTGCCTTACGGAGGATATTTAGTCAAAGAAACAAAAGCGCCAGAGGGATTTTTATTAGATAGCGGTGTGTATTCTGTCATGATTGAAGAAGATGAGAAGGTCTATGAAATTGAGAATGAAGCAGGAATTGGATTTGTCAATGATGCGATGACTGGAACGCTAAAAGTTATGAAGTCCACATCCGATGGGAAATTAGAAGGATTCGCTTTTAGAGTTACTGATCCAAATGGTTACGATGTAACAATGGAAACAGATAAGAATGGTATCATTCGAATTGAGAAGCTACGAGTTGGCACATATAAGGTGGCGGAAGTTGCAAACAAAGCATCTGCTGTTTATATTATGCCAGATGATCAAACAGTGACGATTTCTAATGGAGAAGAGAGTGTTGTAGAGATGCATAACGAACTGAAGGAAACACCGAAGACAGGAGACAATAGAAATTTAAGTTTCTGGTATTTAGTATTAGCGGTATCGGGGGCAAGTGTTGTAGGTCTTATGTATTTAGGGAAGAAGAAACAACCAAAGGAGGAAACAAAAGATGATGAGTAATACGATTGATTGGAAGGTACGAGAAATACTAAAAGAATGTAAGGCTTCTCGTTATGACGATATGATTTTAATTGTCCAATACTACAATAGATACGGGCGAATTCCAGCAGGGGATTTGCCTTTATCTGTTTTAGCAGTTCATTACAAGGATTATGGATTGCCTTGTTTTGAATCGATTCGAAGAACGAGACAAAGAGTACAGTCATTATATCCAGAGTATGGAAGAAAGGAAAAAGAAATTCAAATTATTATAAGAATCAATCAAAAGGAGTAGAAGATAGATGAGAGAGAAATTTACGTTTCAACAAAAGATAAAGGTATTAAATAAATTGTTTGAAGCAGGGCACACCACAGAAAAGCATCTGCAGCAACTAGACATTGAGGGAATTTTAAAGATTCCCTCAATTACAATTTTCGACATGAATGTGATCCTCGAATTACAGAAACAGACGAAAGTGAATAAGCTGTTTTCTTATCTAGGAGGAGGAGAGGATGAAGCAAAGCAAATATAAATTGGTAACAACAATGTACCAAGAAGCATGTAAGCATGTAGTAGCTAATCCAGAAAACTGGATGAGCTTTTTACAGTCAGCGTGTAGAAATTATAAGTTGCGATTCGATGAACAATTATTAGTTCATGAACAGCGACCAGATGCAATGGCAGTCTTAGAGATTGATCGATGGAATCAACGGTTTGGGAGATGGGTCAACCGTGGTGCAACAGGGATTGCAGTGTTTCGAGATCTTGCGCAGCAATCTCAACGGATTAAGTATTACTTCGATGTATCAGATACACACGAAAGTGATCGTGCAAAATCTGTTCCTATTTGGCATATGAAACAAGAACATGAAAGTGGGGTAAAGGAAGCGCTAGAGGCTTCCTTTGGGATTCAAACAAGTGAATCAGCTATTGAAGAACATATTCTCCAAGTAGCAAAAAATGTAGTAGAGGATAATCTTATTGATTATATGAGTGATTTGCATCACTGTATTGAGGACTGTTATTTAGATGGATTAGAACAGGATATGATGGAACATTTGTATAGAACAATAGTTACACAAAGCGTCGCATATATGCTCATGACAAAGATGGATTTAGATACAACGGCTTACTTTGAAGTAGAGGATTTTCGTGAAATTACAAATTTTAATACCGCTCAATCTCTAAATGCAATGGGGATTGCAACGAGTGATATTTCGGCAATGGTTCTTCATGAAATAGCCAAGACCATTCATTTATATCAAGATGAAAATCGCACAATTGTCAAAGACAATATAGATAGTTACAATGAGAAAAAAGTAAAAGATGAGAGGAGTATGAGCGATGAAAGCAATCGAATACACACTAGTGGGAGATTACAATATCCCGAATCTAATGATGCCAGAACAACCAGTGGTAGAAATGGGCAGGTACGCACAGATGAGAAGAGAGTATCTGATGAACCATCACAAAGTGATATATTACAATTACCTGACGGCGGGAACATTGGTGAACCACCTAGCCGAAACCGAGGAACGAGCACAGAAGATGGAAGAACAGCTCGTGAAGCAGATGGCGGAAACAGAAGGATTGAACGAGAAATTGAAGGAAGAAGAAATGATGAAGTGGGTGGGAAGAATGAACAACATTCGCAACGCAGCTCAGGAAATCGTGAAGACTCAAATCATTTTCAATTCACATTAGATGAATCAAAACTCTTACCATCGGTAGAGGAACAAAAGCAAATGATAGAAGGAAAAGCAGGGGAAAGATCCTCTGCTTTTCGTATACCACAACAAATAATTGATGACATACTTCTAGGGGGAAGTGGAGTTGAGAAGGGGAAAGAACGCATTTATAATCACTTTGAATCAAGTCTATCATCCAAAGAAAATGCTGAGTTTTTAAAACATGAATACGGGACAGGTGGAAGAAGTCATGCAGGTGGACATGAAGAATATCAATTGATGCATGATGCAAAAGGAATGAGAATTACGAAGGGATATAGTGTTGATGCTCCAATGGTTCAGTTGAGTTGGATGAAGGTAGCAACTCGAATCTTCCAATTGATTCAACAAAAACGATATATAAAAGAAGATAATAATCAACGTAATCCATTAGCGTCTAAATTGACAGCTTTCATGAAGGAATATGATCCTTACGAATACAATGATCAAGTGGAGCAAGGAGAGTCTGAAGAGGATGAGATTCGAAATCTATAAACATCTTTGGAAAATGAGGAGTTTGTAGAAGATATACTTGATAGCTTTCAAGAAATGGAAGAAGAGGGCTTATCACAGGAAGATGAAAGAGAGCATCAGGAATTAACGAAATTGTTAGTGCAGCACCAATTCAACTTAAAAGCAAATCGAGTGGAAGTTGTGGGTAAGAAAGAACGGTTTGAACGAAATATGGTTGCTATTGAGCTTGTAAAAGCATGTGAAAATGAAGAGAGGCTTGCTACACCAGAGGAGCAAATTTTATTATCTAAATATGTTGGATGGGGTGGTATTTCAGAAGCTTTTGATCCCGAAAATGGGGGATGGTCAGAGGAATATCGTAGACTAAAACATGTGCTGTCTTCTGAAGAGTATATGAGGGCTAGGGAGAGTACTCTGACAGCTTTTTATACGCCACCAGAAGTTGCAACGGCTATGTACAAAGCAATCGAACGTATGGGTTTAACAAAGGGAAATCTACTAGAACCTTCTTGTGGTATTGGGCATTTTATTGGTATGCTTCCTGATTCAATGCAGGAGAGTAGATTATATGGTGTCGAAGTAGACGAGATTTCTGGATTACTTGCTAAGCACTTATATCAGAAGTCAGTTATAGCAACACAAGGATTTGAAGAAGCAAATTTTCCAGAGAATTTCTTTGATGGTGTCATAGGGAACGTTCCATTTGGTGATTATAAATTGATGGATAAAAAATACGATAAGCACAAATTTTTGATTCATGATTACTTCTTTTGTAAATCCTTAGATATAGTTAGGCCAGGAGGAGTGATTGCATTTGTCACAAGTAAAGGGACGATGGATAAGGAAAATATATCGGTAAGGCAATATATTTCAAATAGAGCAGAGTTACTTGGTGCGATTCGCTTACCAAATAATACCTTTAAAGGAAATGCAGGAACAGAGGTTGTTTCAGATATTATTTTTCTTCAAAAAAGAGATCGAGTGATTGACTCAAAAGAAGAATGGATAACCCTTGATGTAGATGAAAGTGGTATGAAAATGAATGCATACTTTGTGAATCACCCTGAGATGGTATTAGGAGAAATGAAAATAGTAACTGGACGTTTTGGAGAAGAAGTTACGTGTATTCCGTATGAAGATTTAGAATTAGAATATCAATTAGAGGAAGCCATTGTTCACATCAGAGGAGAAGTTTCTCAATATGAAGTAGAAAATGATATGGAAGAAGATGAAATAACAATTCCAGCAGATCCAACTGTGAGAAATTTTTCTTATGCAAATCTAGAACGAGGAATCTATTTTCGAGAAAATTCAAAGATGACTCAAGTACAGGTTTCTGCAACTGCAGAGAATCGAATCAAAGGGCTGATTGAAATTCGAGATGTAACAAGAAAACTGATTGAGTTACAAAAAGAAGAATATCCAGACGAAGAAATACTTGCTGCACAAAAGCAATTGAATGTGAGTTACGATCGCTTTATCCAAAAGTATGGACTTATTAACAGTCGAGCAAATATGAGTGCATTTTCCCAAGATAGTTCTTATTTTCTATTGTCAGCACTTGAAATACTAGATGAAAATGGAGAGTTAGAACGAAAGGCTGACATGTTTCATAAGAGAACAATTCAAGCTCATAAGCCTGTAAATTTTGTAGAAACATCAAGCGAAGCATTGGCTGTGTGTATTGGTGAGAAGGCTGAAATTGACATGTCATTCTTAACTGAATTAACAGGGAAGGAAGAAATAGAGATATACGAAGATCTGAAGGGTGTCATCTTTTTGAATCCGAAGTATGAAGAGGAAGTAGAAAACCACGAGAAAAAATACTTAATGGCAGATGAGTACTTATCAGGAAATGTAAGGGAAAAGCTACGAACTGCATTACTAGCTCAAAAAACAAATGAACTTGAATTCCAGATACACGTAGCAGCATTAGAAAAGGTTCAGCCCAAGGAATTATCTGCGTCAGAAATCTCTATTAGACTTGGAGCAACTTGGATTGATCCTGTAATAGTCGAAGAGTTCATGTTTCAATTATTCCAAACTCCAAGATACTCACAGTGGGATATGGGGGTAAAATACTCACCGATTACAAGTGAATGGTATATTGATGGTAAAAGTCATGATCGAGGGAATGTAAAGGCATATACAACGTATGGAACAAATCGAATCAATGGATATAAGATTGTGGAAGAGACGTTGAATCTAAAAGATGTACGTATATTTGACTATGTAGAGGATAGCGAAGGAAAGAAGAAGGCTATCTTAAACAAGAAAGAAACTGCGATTGCACAGGCGAAGCAAGAATTAATCAAGCAAGAGTTTAGTGATTGGATATGGGAAGATCCTAGTAGAAGGGAGTCCTTAACAAAGAAGTACAATGAACTTTTTAATAGTCATCGAGCAAGAGAATACAAGGGGGATCATATAGTTTTTGGAGGAATGAACCCTGAAATCTCACTGAGGGAACATCAAAAAAATGCAGTCGCTCATATTTTATATGGTGGAAATACTTTACTTGCACATGCAGTTGGAGCTGGAAAAACATTTGAGATGGTGGCAGCTGCACAAGAATCTAAGCGTTTGGGTCTGTGTAATAAATCCTTGTTTGTTGTGCCAAATCATTTGATTGAGCAGTGGGCTTCTGAATACCTATGGTTATATCCAGCGGCAAATATTCTAGTTGCAACCAAGAAAGATTTTGAAAAGAAGAATCGAAAAAGGTTTTGTGGGAGAATTGCAACAGGTGATTATGATGCAGTAATTATAGGCCACTCCCAATTCGAACGAATTCCAATGTCGGTTGAGAGGCAGATAGAGATTCTTGAAAATCAATTAGAGGAAATTATAAATGGAATCACAAGTCTAAAGCATCAACGAGGTGAGAAATTCTCTGTGAAGCAGTTAGAAAAATCAAAGAAATTAATACAAACAAAACTAGCAAAACTTAATGATCAAAGTAGAAAAGATGATGTTGTTACCTTCGAAGAACTAGGCGTTGATCGAATATTTATAGATGAGAGCCATTATTATAAGAACCTATTTTTGTATACTAAGATGAGAAATGTAGGCGGAATCGCACAAACAGAAGCACAAAAATCGAGTGATCTATTTATGAAGTGTCGTTATTTAGATGAGAGAACAGGGGGACGAGGTGTTGTTTTTGCTACAGGAACCCCCATTTCAAATAGTATGGTGGAACTTTATACAATCCAACGATATCTACAGTATAATACGCTACAACAAAAGGGATTACACCATTTTGATGCGTGGGCATCTACGTTTGGAGAAACAGTGACCGCAGTAGAATTAACGCCAGAGGGAACTGGATATCGAGCAAAAACAAGGTTTGCTAAATTCTATAATTTGCCAGAGCTTATGACCATGTTCAAAGAGGTTGCGGATATAAAGACATCAGATATGTTGCAACTTCCCGTGCCCAAAGTGAACTTTCATAATGTAACAGTGAAGCCATCAAAGATTCAAGAAGAAATGGTATTAGGGCTTGCGGAAAGAGCAGAAATTGTACGGAATGGACTTATAGATTCGAGCAAGGACAATATGCTCAAGATTACCAATGATGGAAGAAAGTTGGCACTAGATCAACGATTGATCCATGAGTATTTACCAGACTTTGAGGGGAGCAAAATCAATGAATGTACAAGAAATATCTATGAGATATGGGAGAAGAGCAAAGAAAATAAATCAACACAGTTAGTATTTTGTGATTTGTCTACACCTAAAAATGATGGTTCGTTCTCTGTGTACAACGACATTCGAGATAAGTTGATTGAGCGAGGAATACCTGCTTCTGAAGTGAAGTTTATTCATGAAGCAAAAACAGATGTTATGAAAAAAGAATTGTTTCGCAAAGTTAGAAAGGGTGATGTAAGAGTCTTGTTTGGTTCGACCCAAAAGATGGGTGCTGGAACTAATGTACAAGATAAATTAATTTCTTTGCATGATATTGAGTGCCCGTGGAGGCCTTCTGATCTATCTCAGAGGCTTGGAAGAATCGAGAGACAGGGGAACGAAAATGAGGAGGTAGAAGTATATCGATATGTAACAGAACAAACTTTTGATGCTTACTTATATCAATTAGTAGAAGGGAAGCAAAAATTCGCTAGTCAGATTATGACAAGTAAAAGTCCAGTTAGATCAGCGGAAGACATTGATGAAACAGCGTTGTCTTATGCAGAGATAAAAATGTTAGCAACGGGTAATCCACATATAAAAGAAAAAATGGATTTAGATATTTCTGTGCAGAGATTGAAATTATTGAAAGCTAGTTACTTAGCAGAGAAATATGCCCTAGAAGATAAGATTATTGGATATTATCCTAAGAAAATCACAGAACTAAAGGAAAGAATAGGCGGATTAGAACTTGATATTGATACGTTAAAGAGACACCCGAAACCCACTAGTGAAGTATTCGCTGGGATGGAAATTCAGGGTGTTTTTTATATGGATAAAGGAAGAGCAGGAGAAAAAATCTTGCAAGCATGTCAAGAAATGATGAATCCCGAAGCAATTGAACTGGGTCAGTATAGAGGATTTTCATTGGAATTGTCCTTCGATACGAGAGAGCGAAGTTTCCTTGTGAAAATACGGGGAAAGGTAGGGAAGACAGTATTTCTCGGTGAAGATGGAATAGGAAATATCACTCGTATAGATAACGGGGTGGAGAAATATCCTGAAAGTTATGAAGAGAGTAGAGCAGAATTAGAGCATATAATGCTTCAAATGGAGACAGCAAAACAAGAAATTGTAAAACCATTTCACAAAGAAGAGGAACTAAGAGAAAAGTTAAATCGATTAGATGAATTGAATATTCTTTTAAACATGGATGAAAAAGCAGCAGTGATAATGGATGGAGAAACACTAGAAACGACAGAGGAAACACTAGAAAAGAGACAGGAGAGAGAGCGTTAGATGAATACAAAAGAAGAGATGATGTTAGAAAAGTTATATAAGAAAATGTATCTTGAATACAAAAGATTTCTCACAGAATTAAGGATCTGTCCAGTGAGCAAAATCATCGAATCTAGTTATGAAAAAGTAATCAAAGAGGACATTTTGGTCTCAGTGGAAGGGGGTGATTTGAGCTATGAACAAACAAAGGCACTCTATCTATTAAAAGAACCATTAGCTGAGCTTTATATGGAATGGTTGAATAATGATTATACAAATATGGAGAATATTCGAGCCACCATTGAGGAAAAAGCTGAGAAAGAGGTGAAATGGAACAAAGAAAAGAAACAACAAAAAGAGAGGTAAGAAGATGCAAGTTGTCGTAACAAATGAAAGGTTTAATGAAGGCATAGAGAGAAAGAGAATGGAAAGCTACTTTACAAAAGTGGAAGATAAAAACAAGAAAGAGAAAAAGGGAGAATAAGAATATGATGACATATAAAGAATTTTGTAACACATGTAAGGAAAATGTAGAAGTTCAGTTAAGTGAAGCAGGAGGGAAGTACGATGTTTCCTTAACAACGGTTTTAAAAAATAATGGACTAGAAAAAGTGGGAATTGTGATGAAGCAAGAAGATCAATCGCTTGCACCGACTCTTTACTTAGAAGAGCACTATGAAAAATATACAGAAAGTAACGGGAGGATGTCAATGGAAGATATGGCAAAAGAGTTAATTAAAATTCAAGAAAGAGCAATTGAGATTCCAGAAATTCGATTTAAAATGGAAGATTTTAATACCTTTGAAAAGGTGAAACCAATGTTAGAATATCGATTGGTAAATGCGAAAATGAATAAGCAGAAATTAAAATCTGTTCCAGTAAAATATGTATCAGACTTAGCTGCAATTTATGTTGCTAAACTACCAGTTAAGGATGCAGATAGCTGTGCTTCATTCACAATTAACAATGATATGTTGAAGCAATGGGGCGTGTCAGTAGAAGAATTAGATTACGTTGCAGAGAAGAATAGTTTTCGAGAAGAGAATGTAAAATTATATGCAATGGAAGACATCATCTTTAGCATGGGGAATCCAGAGAACATTTTAGATACGCCATTTGAAGAGGGAAATCTACAGTATGATATGAGTCATATGTATATTTTAACAAATCAAGATAAGATGTATGGGGCAAGTATGATGATGAATGTGGATAAGTTATCTGAAATCGAGGCACGCTTGGGACAAGGGTTTTATATTTTACCATCGTCAACTCATGAGTCTATTCTTGTTCCAAAGAGTGA
This sequence comes from uncultured Lachnospiraceae bacterium, assembly GCA_964367685.1. Classification (GTDB taxonomy): domain Bacteria; phylum Bacillota; class Clostridia; order Lachnospirales; family Lachnospiraceae; genus CAUPWF01. The sequence goes on along the minus strand of CAYIYM010000011.1, from coordinate 19,145 downwards.
CTTCACTAATCCAAAAGAGTTAGCAGAGATGGTTACTGAAATCAATGGAAATGTCGTGGATAAGGAAGATAAATTATCTGACAATGTATATACCTTTAACAGTAAAGAACAGAAGTTAGAGATTGCTGCGAAAGGAAAAGATAGGGAAAAAAGTCAAGAAAGATAGGACGAAGATATGAAATATATTGCACCAGAAGTAGTAAATGAACTAAAGAGAATGGACTTGCTGACTTATCTAAGGACGTATGAACCTTATGAGCTTGTGAGGTTTACAGGCAATACTTATACAACAAAAAGTCATGATAGTTTGAAAATCTCTAATGGGAAATGGATGTGGTGGTCAAAAGGAATCGGGGGTGTAAGTGCCCTCGATTATCTTATTAAAGTAAAAGAAATGACCTTCCTTGAAGCAGTTCATTGTTTGGCAGATCATGGAATAGTGTACCAATCTATGGAGGAGATTTACAAAGAAGAAGAGGTACCAGTGTTGCAATTACCAGAAAGAAATGAAAGTAATCGTAAAGTTGTTCAATACCTTAGTGGGAGAGGAATTGACGAAGAAATCATAAAGTATTGTATAAAAGAGTCATTGATTTATGAAAGTAAGCCATATCATAATGCTGTATTTGTAGGCTACGATAAAGAAAGAAAACCAAGGTATGGTGCATATCGATCTACCAACAAAACAAAGATAATGGGAGATTGCAAAGGTAGCAAGAAGAAATATTCTTTTCGGTTAAGTAAGGCAAATAGTTCCAATGTGCATGTCTTCGAAAGTGCAATTGATCTTTTATCATACGCTAGCTTGATGAAGGAGAGGGGAGAGAATTGGAAGGACAGTAACCTCCTTTCCTTGGCTGGCATTTATCAAAGTAAAGAAGGAAATAAGATACCAGCACCATTGGAATTCCTATTAAAAGAAGAGAAGCAAATTCAACAAGTCGTCCTGCATTTAGACAATGATTCGGCAGGACGAGGGGCAACATTAGAAATTAAAAAAGCATTAAGAGATAGAGTGAAAGTCATTGATGATCCAGCACCAAGTGGAAAGGATTTCAATGACTTTTTGTGTAGTCAAAGGATAAAAAGAATAGGAAAAAGAAGAGAGGAACGATAGATATGGAAGAAGAAAATAAGATAGTAGTGGTCTTAGTTAAGCCAGGGGAGTATGCGAAAATCGTGGAAATTTCAGATGAACTAGAATCGATGCAGGGCGTTGTTGGCGGGTATATTGAAGAGTATATGCCATTTGATGATGATGTGGCAATCATCTGTAATGAAGAAGGAAAGCTCAAAGGAATGGAACCGAATCGAAGTATTTATACAAAGAATAATGAAGGGGAAGAACGAAGAAGTGACATTATTTGTGGCACATTCTTTGTGTGTTATGCGCCAATTGAAAGTGAAAAATTTCTTAGTATGCCAGAAAAATTGGCATGGAAATACCAGCAAAAGTTTCGCTACCCTGAGAAATTTACTAGAACAAAAGACGGTGTTGTAGGCGTTCCCTATAAGTATATGAATCGAGAAAAGGAACGTTAAAAAAGTTTAGAGGAGTACGTGTTTATTCTTAGCGAGCAGACTCTTTATACTCCTACGTCCTATAAAGAGTAAATGCTCGTTAGGGTGGACCCTAATACCCCTGAAGAAGGAGAAGAAAGTATAGATGAGAAAAAATGTAAAGAAGCAATTCTGGTGTACAAGGGAGGAAGCTCACAATCTTCGGATGAAGAGTATGCAAGCGTGCTTATCTGAGGCAGCACTTGTGCGAATGTTATTGAAAGGGTATGAACCAAAAGAAAAACCTGATGTGGAATTTTATCAACATATGAAGGAGCTTTCGACGATCAGTAATAACTTGAATCAATTAGCAGCAAAAGCGCATTCCCTTGGTTTTGTAGATGCACCAAAATTACAAGAAGAAGTAGAGAGATGGCATCAATTTCAAAGAAAAATTGAAGGGTTGTATCTTAGTCCAGAGAGGATGAAGTAAGGTGGCAGTTAGTAAAATTTGGCCAGTGAGAAATAGAATAGATCAAGTGATAAAGTATGTGGTTAATCCAGAGAAGACAGATAAGAATTTATTGCCAGAGGAAGACTACCAAGCGTTAAAAGATGTCCTTGTATATGCGAAGGACGAAGAGAAAACAGAGAAGGAATTCTATACAGATAGTATCAATTGCACAGTGGCGATTGCAAGAGAGCAATTCGTAACTGTGAAGCAACAATTTGGAAAGGAAGATGGCATTCAAGCGTATCATGGTTATCTTAGTTTTGCTGAGTATGAAGTAACACCTGAACAATGTCAGTTCATTGGAATGGAATTTGCAAAAGCAACATGGGGAGAGCGATTTCAAGTAGTTGTTACAACTCACTTAAATACCAAACATTTGCATTGTCACTTCGTTGTGAATTCCGTTTCCTTTTTAGATGGGAAGCGTTTAAGTAATAAAGAAAAGCACTGGTGTAGCTTTCGTCATACAGTAGATGAATTATGCAGGTCACATGGATTAACTACGGTAGTAGAACCAGATATAAGTAAGAAAAATCAGTACCTCAAAAAGCAAGATGAAAAAGGGTTGCCCACAAGGTATAACATACTTCGAGATGCAATAGACCATGCTATCTCGCACAGTAAAACGTTAGTAGAATTTCAATATGCACTTAAAGAAATGGGGTATAGCTATCAATTGAGTGAAAGCCGAAAGTACTGGACAGTTACCCCAAAGGGAAGTAAGAAACCAATACGTCTTAAAAATCTTGGTGATGAGTATACAAATGCAAGAATTGAAGCACGAATCAAAGAAAATCGACAGAGGTGGCATGAGATTACTTCATTTTCTAAAAAGAAGAAAAGAAGGCAATATCAATTAGCGACTCGGGGGGAACAGTTAAAGAAACGAGGTGGTCTGCGAGGACTGTACCTGCATTATTGTTATGAGCTAGGGTACTTGCCAAAGTATAAAAATAACCCAAGAAATCAGAGATATCTCCATTATTTATTGAAAGATGATTTGAGGAGACTGGATCAATTTTCAAATGAAGTTCGATTTATGAGTAAGTACAAAATAGATACGTCAGAAGAATTGTATGCCCATGAAGCCCTGGTAGATCAGAATATCCATGCGATAGAAATGATGCGTAAGGAGGTGAGGAAAGAATTAAGAAAAGAACTTACAGAAGATGAACGAGAAAAACGAAAAGAAAAGGTAGGTGAATGGAATGATGCATTAAAAGTATTGAGAACAGAGAAAAAATATTGCATTGGAATCCGTGATCGTTCCAAATTGATGACACGTAATCTGATGCAAATACAGGTAGAAGAATTGCAACAAGGAAAAGGTAAGAAAGATAGAAGGGAGAACCGTATAAATGAATAACGGTGGAGATGCAGCAGAGCAGATCGTAAGGTTATCACTAGAAGGGATTGAAGTAGCAGCTCGATTAAGTGGTACGGCGGCTAAGCATGTGGCTGTTTTATTAGTAGCAGTATTAAAAGAAGAAAAGAAAACACAAGGTAAAGCAAGACTTACCAATATGATTAAATCAGGAAAATCATTGAGCGTATTTTCAGTTCCACAAAAGGATCTGAAAAAATTTACAGCCGAGGCGAAGAGGTATGGAGTGCTTTACTGTGTACTTCGTGATAAGAGTGTAAAAGGGGACAATGTTCAAGTAGATATTATTTCAAGAGCAGAGGATGCAGCAAAGATTCAAAGAATCATGGAGCGATTTGAACTTGGAACAGTAGAAACGGTACAGATTGTAAATGAAGTAGAACGAGATATGACTACTCGAAGTGAAAAAGCGAAAGAACAACCTGAAAAATCAAGAGGTGAGATCATTGCAGAAGAGGCACTAAGAGATCCAAGTGAAAGAACAGGGAGAGGGCAAGCAAACCCCGAAGCAGCCAAAACGGAGAAAGACCTTCCGTCAAGGCAAGGCTCAGAGCAGGTAAGTATGCCATCTAAGAGAGAGGGTGTTAGTAAAACTGAGCAAAAACCATCTGTAAAAGAAAAGTTGAGAAATTACAAAGAAGTAGCAAAAGGTAGAGAGCAATCGCCACTAGCAACAAACATGAAAAAGAAAGAGAAAGTGAGATAAGAGATGACAAATGACTTTAAATCTAAGAAAAAAGAAGGCTTCCAAAGATTAAGTAAGGAAGCATATGCGGAAGCAAAGAAAGTTGAGAAACAGGAGATTTATGAACGCATTGATCGTATTACAATGGAGGTAGCAAACCATCCAGATAAGCTAAAGCAGTATTTAGATACCCAGAGCAATATGGATCGATATTCGGTAGTAAATGCATTACTCATTAGTGAACAAAGACCAAAGGCCAAGAAAATAAAAACATTTGGTGAGTGGGGAGAAGATGGGATCGCAATCAAAAAAGGAGAGAAGAGCATTCAGATCCTAGAGCCAGTTGAATATACCAAAGCAGATGGCAGTGATGGTATTTCCTATAATATAAAAAAGGTATTTGATATAGAGCAAACAACGGAAAAAAAGAGCGAGGAAAAAAGAAGTTATGATATGAAACAGGTCATGATTAGTATGCTTGATATTGTACCAGTAGAGATTCAATCGGTGCAAGAAATTCCAATTATTCAAGCCCTTGCTTACTACAATGATCAAAAAGAAACTTTGTACGTAAGAAGAGATGCAGGTACCCCAGAAGAAATTATAAAATCGATTGCAGTGGAATTAGGACATGCTCAAATGGCAATGGGAATGAAGCCATATAAACGTCAAGAATTTCAGGAAGAGGCAAGATGTATAGGCTATATGTTATGTAGAAAATATGGAGTAGAAGGAGTGGAGCTTTCGCTACAGAAAATGCAGAGCAAATGGCAAGGAATGGAGCCAAAGGTTGTTCGAGGTGACTTGAGTCGTATAAAAAATGTGATGAGTGAACTACAAGGAAAAATCAACTCTGAATTATACGCAAGGCTACAGAAGCAAAAGAAAAACAGGGATGTGGAAAGGTAGGAATAGATGAGAACAGTAAAATTTTATCTGGCACTTGATAGTACAGAGCAGGGGTTAATCATGAGAACACTGAACAATGAGCGCAATCGTTTGTTGAATGAAGGGCGCTATCCAGATGCAGTAAATGAGTTGTTGATCAAAGTGGGAACAGCACCTCAAAAGAAAATCAAAGTTGTGGAAAAAGGTAGTAATGACACAAGATAGTAAACGAATTGAACTTTATGGGATTATGGGAATTGGAATTCTTCCAGTTGTTTGGTTGGCAATCAAAGTAGCACCAGCTGCAGGTGAAGGATTGCTTGGGATTACACAACAATTGGCTACAAGCATGGAAGATCCATTTTCCCTCCAATGGCATAAAGAAAGCGGACGAATGATTTTATTATTTCTACTAGTGTATCTTGGTGCCTGTGGTATTATGATTTCCTCCCAAAAGAATTATCGAAAGAGGGAAGAACATGGTTCGGCAAAGTGGGGGAGAGCTAGCACTATTAATCGAAAGTATAGTCAAAGTTCACGAGAAGAAAACAAATTACTGACGCAGAATGTTGGAATTGGGTTAAATGGAAAGAAGCATAGAAGGAATCTAAATACCTTAGTGTGTGGTGGTTCGGGTGCAGGAAAAACTAGATTTTTCTGTAAACCTAATTTGATGCAATGCAATACTTCTTTTGTAATCCTAGATCCAAAGGGAGAAATGCTTAGAGATACTGGACGACTACTAGAATCAAAAGGGTATGAGGTAAAAGTACTTGATTTGATTACCATGGAGAAAAGTCATTGTTATAATCCATTTGTTTATCTTAAAAATGACAACGATGTACAAAAGCTGGTAACAAATTTATTCAAGTCAACAACCCCCAAGGGCTCTCAAAGCAATGATCCCTTTTGGGATACTGCAGCATCAATGCTGTTATTAGCACTTATATTTTATTTGCATTATGAGGCACCTGAAGAAGAGCAAAATTTCCCAATGGTCATGGAAATGCTTCGAGCAGGAGCAATCGAAGATGAAGATGATCCTTGTCCGACAGCATTGGATATTTTGTTCTCGGATTTAGCATCTATTCAACCAGATCACATAGCACTGAAATATTATCATGCGTATCACTCGGGTTCTGCGAAAACACTAAAGTCCATTCAGATCACATTAGTAGCAAGACTAGAAAAGTTTAACTTAGAAGGTCTTGCTAATTTAACGATTACAGATGAATTGGAACTCCAATCTATGGGAAATAAAAAGGTAGCACTATTTGCCTTGATTCCTGACAATGATTCGAGTTTCAATTTTTTAGTGTCCATATTATATACCCAGCTATTTCAGCAATTATTTTATGTTGCTGATCATATTCATGGTGGAAGCTTGCCAATCCCAGTTCATTTATTGATGGACGAATTTGCGAACGTGAGTTTACCAGATGACTTCGATAAGATCTTATCAGTAATGCGTTCAAGAGGGGTATCCGTTAGTATTATCTTGCAAAACTTGGCACAGCTAAAAGCCTTATTCGAGAAGCAATGGGAATCCATCGTAGGTAACTGCGATGAATTTCTTTATCTTGGAGGAAACGAGCAAGGGACTCATAAATATGTTTCAGAACTCTTGGGGAAAGAAACGATTGATACCAACACCTATGGGAAAAGTAGTGGAAGAAGTGGGAATTTCTCAACGAATTATCAGACCAGCGGAAGAGAGCTTTTAACACCTGATGAAGTAAGAATGTTAGACAATCAATATGCCATTCTCTTTATTAGAGGGGAACTACCAATTAAGGATATGAAATATGATATTTTAAAACATCCATTTATAAAATACACAACGGATGGAAAGGAAGAGCCATATAGACATGGAGAGGTTACTCTTGAGTGTGCAAATATTCAGATTGAAGAGGTGGATATATTTGATGTACTAGAAGAAGACGTTGTAATAAGTAGCAATGCAACGAAGGGGGAAACGGGTGATACAGTCACACAGTATGAATTATTATCCGAAGAAGAAATAGAAGAAAAATTAGAGAAAAAAGAGTAGGTAAAATATGGAGGGAAACATGAGAATGTATAAGAAAAACAGAACAGAAAGAAGAGAAAAATCAGTAAGGGAAGGAGGAAGAGAGATGAATAAGAAACATGCATTTCGTTTATATGCAAGTTTAGTAGCGGTGGCTTCCGTATCTGCATTAACAGGAATTACGGCACATGCAACAGGTGGAGATCCAATTACTGTTGTGAATAACTTATCCGATTTTATATTCGGATTTGTACGAGCGATTGGTACTATTATTTTAGGGTTTGGAATCTTACAGGTAGGTTTGTCGTTGAAATCCCATGATCCATCACAAAGAGCAAATGGCTTTTTGACAGTTGGTGGTGGAATTATCATCGTATTCGTTAAAGAGATTCTAACACTGATTACAGGTTAAGAAGAAAGAGAGGGATCGTAGATGAGTGAAAACTGGGTTGTTCAAAATCTACAAAATGCTCTGGAAACTTGGAATGAGAAATTAGCCGAGATTTTGGTGTTGATGACAACGACACCTGAGAATTTTAAAGGCGGAACAATATGGAATGTAATTGTTAGTATCAATGGTGCAATGTCTGCAATAGGCCTTGCACTCTTGGTACTATTTTTTATAACAGGAGTTGTGAAGACTTGTGGAAGTTTCGTAGAAGTTAAGAAACCAGAGCATGTAGTTAAAATATTTATTCGATTCGCTTTAGCGAAAGCTGGAATCACCTATGGAATGGAGTTGATGTTGGCACTCTTTAATATTGTACAAGGAATCATTGGGAAGATAATTCAAACAGCAGGTATAGGAACGACGAATCAAATGGTGCTTCCAAGTGAGATGGTTATCGCCATTGAAGAGTGTGGGTTTATGGAGAGTATCCCATTGTGGGCAGTAGCATTGATTGGAAGTTTGTTCATTACTGTACTATCGTTTATTTTGATAATGACGGTATATGGACGTTTCTTTAAGCTATATATGTATACGGCGCTTGCACCTATTCCAATATCAACATTTGCAGGGGAACCATCACAAAGTGTAGGGAAAAGTTTCATAAAGTCATACTGTGCGGTCTTGTTAGAAGGAACGGTAATTGTATTGGCTTGCGTTATCTTTTCGCTTTTTGCATCAAGTCCACCAGTTGTGGATGGGAATGCATCGGCAGTCACGCAAGTATGGTCGTATATTGGGGAGCTTGTGTTTAATATGCTTGTTTTAGTTGGAACAGTAAAGATGTCAGATCGAGTAATAAGAGAAATGATGGGATTATAAAGAGGAGAATTAGAATATGGAAGTAAAAATTAATAAAGAGATTCGAGACTATAAAGAGTCGATGTTTTTTGGATTGTCCTTGAGACAGTTCATTTTTTCACTTTTAGCGTGCATTACGACTGTGAGTTTGTATTTTCTTTTGAAACCTATGCTTGGGACAGAAGTTGTCTCATGGGTATGTGTAGTCGGTGCGGTGCCATTTGCCTTATTGGGGTTTGTGAAGTACAACGGAATGTCCGCTGAGAAGTTTTTGGTTGCTTGGATCAAGTCTGAGATCTTGATGCCAAGAAGACTAACAATGCGTAGCACTAATATTTATTATGAGCTATACAAAACAGAAGAAGATAGAAAGCGTAAAAACAAGAAAAAGAATAGAAAAGAAAAGAGAAAATAAAGGAGAATGAAGAACCATGATTAAAACATTAAAAACAGTGATGAAGCAAGATAAAGAGATATTTAGAATTCCAAAAGGGGTACAAGATGTATTACCAATACAAGTAATTTATGAAGATGGAATCTTCCGAGTAGGAAGAGATAAGTATTCAAAGGTATTTTGTTTCACCGATATCAACTATGCAGTGGCATCAAAAGCAGATAAGGAAGTGATGTTTTTAGATTACTCAGAAGTATTGAATGCCTTTGACAATGGAGCAACAACGAAGATAACAATCAATAATAAGAAATTGAACCGTGCTGCATTTGAAAAAGACATGCTGATGAAAGAACAGCATGACGGCTTGGACAAATATCGTGGAGAGTACAATGAGATGTTACTAGAAAAAGCGAGTGGTGGAAATGAATATATTCAAGATAAGTATATTACGATTTCTATTCATAAGAAAAACATTGAAGAAGCAAGGGTGTACTTTGCTCGTGCTGGAGCAGAGTTAATATCGCACTTCAATAAACTAGGTAGCAAATGCGTGGAATTAGATACAAAAGAAAGATTACGTATCCTACACGACTTTTATCGCAAAGGTGAGGAGAGTGCCTATGAATTTGACTTCAAAGAAATACTGAGAAAGGGACATCATTTTAAAGATTATATCTGCCCAGACACAATGGAATTTAAGAATGACTACTTTAAGATGGGAGATCGTTATGGACGTATTTTGTTCTTAAAAGAATATGCATCTTATATCGAAGATACTATAGTAGCAGACCTTACCAGTCTCAATCGTAATCTAATGTTATCCATCGATGTAATCCCAGTTCCCACAGATGAAGCAGTTCAAGATGCGACGAATCGCCTGCTTGGTGTGGAGACGAATATTACGAATTGGCAGAGACGACAAAATACAAACAACAACTTTTCAGCGACAGTACCATACGATATGGAACAACAGAAAAAAGAAATGAAAGAGTTCTTAGATGATGTTACTACAAGGGATCAACGTATGTTGGTGGCAGTGGTTACTGTGGTACACACAGCAGATACAAAGAAGCAATTAGATCAAGATACAGAGGCAATCCTTACAACAGGACGAAAGAACTTATGTCAATTAGGTATCTTGCGTTTTCAGCAAATGGATGGATTGAATACAGTATTACCTTTTGGAACGAGGAAGATTGATATCTTTCGTACGTTAACAACGGAGGCTTTAGCAGTCTTTATGCCATTTCAAGTGCAAGATATTTATCATGAGCAAGGGATCTATTATGGGCAAAATGTAATTAGTAAAAATATGATTATTGCAGATCGTAAGCAATTGCTAAATGGAAATGCATTTATCTTAGGTGTGTCAGGAGGGGGGAAATCCTTCTCAGCTAAGAGTGAAGCAATCAATCAAGTATTGGCTTCGGATGCAGATGTAATTATTATTGATCCGGAACGAGAATATTCCAAATTGGTGGAGGCTTTTGAGGGAGAAGTAATTCGTGTGTCAGCCACATCAGATACTCATATCAATGCTATGGATATGAATCGAGAATATGGAGATGGAGCTAATCCAGTTATATTAAAATCAGAGTTTATTCTTTCTCTTTGTGAACAGCTAATAGGTGGAGCCAGTATGGGGGCAAAACAAAAATCTCTGATTGATCGTTGTACTGCAAATGTATATCGTAACTTTCAATTGAATGACTACAAAGGTGATCCACCAACGCTACAAGATTTTAGAAAAGAGCTTCTAGAACAAGAGGAGCCAGAGGCAAAAGAGATTGCACTGGCCATTGAATTGTTTACCCACGGCTCCCTGAACACCTTTGCGAAGCATACCAATGTAGACACTAATAACCGCTTGATTTGTTATGACATCCTAGATCTAGGTAAGCAATTGATGCCAATTGGGATGTTAGTAGTTCTTGATTCTATATTGAATCGAATTACGCAAAATAGAGCCAAGGGACGTAGTACCTTTATATTTATTGATGAAATCTATTTGTTATTTCAACATGAGTACTCTGCAAACTTCCTCTTTACGTTATGGAAGCGTGTAAGAAAGTACGGCGCATATGCTACAGGAATTACACAAAACGTAGATGACTTGTTACAAAGCCATACTGCAAGGACAATGCTGGCAAACTCGGAATTTATTGTTATGCTAAACCAAGCGTCTACAGATCGACAGAAGTTAGGGGAGCTACTAAATATTTCAGAGAATCAGATGTCCTATATTACGAATGCTGAAGCAGGTCATGGGCTTATTAAGGTAGGAAGTTCGTTAGTTCCATTTGCCAATAAGTTTCCAAAGGATACGGAGCTGTATCAATTGATGACAACGAAACCAGGAGAGGGAAAATAGCAGCATGAAGAAAAACCTAATAAGGGTGCTAATCGGAGGATTGCTTGTACTGATGATGGTCAGTGCAGGAGTTCTTCTGAAGTATGACAAACAAGAAAAAGAGCAAAACAAGCAATACAATCAATTGCGAAATCAGAAAACGGAAGAGGAAGCCGAGGATCAGGAAGTTTTGTTTTCTGATGAAGAAGTTTTTCTGCCAGAATACAGCGAGATGTATCAAGAGAATAATGATTTGATAGGATGGATTCGTATCCAAGGAACAAAGATAGATTATCCAGTCATGCAATCTGTGGAACGACCAAACTTTTACTTTGATCATGGATTTGACCAGAAGAAAAGCGTGTATGGATGTCCCTATATTGCAGAAAATTGTGATGTGGAGAGTCCCTCTGACAACCTAGTTATTTATGCTCACCACATGAATGATGGCACAATGTTTTCGGAACTAGAGAAGTATAAGAAGGAATCTTTCTGGAAAGAGCACAAGACAATTGAGTTTGATTCTCTAACAGAAGAGCGAACATATGAAGTGGTAACAGCATTTACAACTCAAGTATATCGAAAGGATAGTTTCGAGTATTATCAATTTGTAGACGCAGAAAATGAAGAGGACTTCGATGCATTTATCAATACTTGTAGAGAAAAAGCATTTTATGATACAGGAGTGGAAACAGCATATGGTGATCAACTGATTACTTTATCAACATGTGAATACTCAAAGGCAGATAGCAGAATGGTTGTGGTTGCGAAGTTAATGGAATAAAGGAAGGGGAACGTGAAATGAAATCAATTAAGACGAAAGAAGCAGCGAAAACCTCTATCCGTACAATGGAGAAAAATGGGAATCCACTGAAACATGTAAAAAGGGCGAGTGTTACAACGAAGGAGCATCTAAAGCAAGAGGTAGAAGCAAATGATAAGGAGCACTCAGGACAGGAATATGCGACTCAAAGAATCGAAACGAAAGGAAGAAATGCTGTTTCGCATGTGAGGCAGGAGATTACCTACAGAGGGAAAGAAGGTGCGAAAAGAACTTTTCAGAGGAATAGGGAGAGTACCACCTTGCATAAGAAAAGTATAAAAAGTGAAAACTCATTTATTCCAAAGGGTACAAAAATTGAAAACGCACTTATCCAAAAGGGGACAAGGAACGGAAAACCACTGATCAAAGGGAATGTGAGAAGTGTAAAGCAGGTTGTTGGTAAGGGAAGACGAGTAAATGTAGGGAAACAGAGGGTATTGATTAAATCTTCAAAGACCTCTATTAAGTCAATGAAGGCGACGGCACAAGGCAGCAAGGTTGCAGTGAAGGCTGCGGTGAAGAATAGTCAGCGTGCATATCATATAGCAAAACTTACGACAAAGTCTATGGTAGTAGGTGTTAAAGCAGCTACAAAAGCAACGGTTGCAACAGTAAAAGCAATCATACTTGCACTAAAATCTCTAATATCTGCAATTGTTGCAGGGGGATGGGTGGCAATTCTAGTTATCATTCTTGTATGTCTCATAGGAGCACTTGTCAATTCAACCTATGGAATTTTCTTTTCGGGTGAGGATATTGGTGAAGGGCAAACGATGCAATCCGTGATTACGGAAATTAATCAGGAGTACGAAGATGAATTAAATGCAATAAAGAGTAGCACGCCACACGATGTATTGGAGATGAGTGGAAGTCGTGCTGTGTGGAAGGAAGTACTAGCGGTGTATTCTGTTAAAGTGAATACGGATGCAGCAGAACCGATGGAAGTCGCAACGATCAATGAAAAGAAGAAGGAATTGCTACTACGTATTTTCTGGGATATGCATACCATTGATACAAAGACAGAAGTGAAGACGGAAACCATCTTCACGGAGTCAGCAGATGAAGTGGGAAATATTGTGGAGGAAGAAACACAGATTTCACGCACTTATCTTTATGTAACAGTAACCAATAAGACGGTTGAAGAGATGATTTCATTTTATGGATTCAATGAAGCACAGCAAACGGTGTTATTAGATTTATTAAATGAGAAGCACGATGAATTATGGGCAAGTGTACTCTATGGTGTGCAAGGAAGTGATGGAGAAATCGTTAGCATAGCGTTATCACAAGTTGGAAATGTAGGTGGACAACCATATTGGTCTTGGTACGGATTTGGTAGTCGAGTGGAATGGTGTGCAACATTTGTATCGTGGTGTGCCAATGAAGCAGGTTATATAGAAGCAGGAGTTATTCCAAAGTTCGCTAGTTGTCGTTTAGGTTCTATGTGGTTTAAAGAGAGAGGGCAATGGGGCGACCGTTTCCTAGAGCCTGCTAGCGGTTCGATCATTTTCTTCGACTGGACTGGAGATGGATCTACAGAACATGTGGGAATTGTGGAAAAGTGTGAAGGGGGATATGTGTATACGATCGAGGGGAACTCAGGAGATGCGTGTAGAACGAGAAGGTATCCGGTCGGAAGTTATCAGATTTATGGATATGGATTACCAGCTTATTAAGTAGGGGGCAGTTGTGAGAGCAACTGCCGTATGGTTATAAAAAACCAAAAAAAGAGTTGACGAGATCGAGTAATGTTGGTAATATATAACCAAGATTAAAATAATGAGAAAGGAATGCGATATGGAAATTCAAAAATTTAGAAAAATAGACAGCTCAAAGCTATCACAAAACTTAAAAAATCAGTTAAAGTATAGAGTTCCAGAGGAACAAATATATATCAAGTCAATTGCGATTGCATTTTGTATTCGACATATACAAATGAATGCAAAAGGAAGAAAGTATGCTTTAAAAAATATTGAACTGTTTGATGATGCAAGTGATAAACTAAAGAATATACTCGAAACTCATACTGCCGAGGTTTGGGACTTGGTAGATGAGAATATTGAAAAATACTCTGATGATACATTGACAGCATTTATACTCTTTAGTAATAGAGAAAATAATGTGAAATCATTGGCGAATTCAACACCCAAAGGTGTGATAAACTTATCTGAAAAAATATTGAAAACAAAAAATGAAGACAAATTTCTTGAATTATGCAGTGGTGATGGAAGTTATTTTGTAGAAACATTTCCAGCAATTCATCACTATACTGGAATGGAAAATAATGAAATAGCAAATGAAATTATATATATAAGAGCATGTGTATTAGGTATAGAGATTAAGATCCTTCAAAAAGATGTTCTTACATATGTAGGGGAAGAAAAATATGATAATGTATTTGTCCACCCAAGTTTTGCACTAAAAATTGGAACAAATGGGTATAGTGCAGATACAAATGGAAAATTAGAGCCGTCTGAGTTGGACCGTGCATCTTCAGATTGGATTTTTGCTTCAAAGGTTATAGAGTGTTTAAAGGAAAAGGGAAGAGGAATTTCCATTATGACAAATGCAAGCACTTGGAATATATCAGACAGAAACATTCGAAAAGCATTCATTGAGAAAGGGTATATAGAGGCTGTAATTGCTCTTCCAGAGAAGTTACTTCTAGAAACGGGAATAGCGACAACGCTTGTGGTTTTTAGCATGAATAATGAAAAAATCAGATTAATTAATGCAAGTGAATGTTGTTATAAAGGAAGAAGGCAGAATACATTAAGAAAGTCCAATATACAGGAAATAGTAGAATTGTTAGATAAGGATAGCGAAATATCTACGATGATTACAAAAGAAGAGTTAGTAAAAAATGATTATATTATCCATCCCCAAAGAAATATGTTGGTACCTATTGTAAAAAATGGAATTGAGCTTGGAAGTGTAATAAAGAAAATTTCAAGAGGAGCATCTATCAAGGCAGATGAACTTGATAGATTACGTGCACAGCAAGAAACATCACTTAGATATGTTGCAGTTTCCAATGTGAAAAACGGTGCGCTTGATTTCTCAAATGATGTACAATATTTAAAGGAAGTGCCTGAAAAATACAAAAAATATTGTTTGAAAAAAAATAATATTATCTTATCAAAAACAGGCAATCCAACATTCAAATCAGCAGTAGTAGAGAAAGAGGCGGAAATCGAACTTCTTCCATCAGCAAACTTTATTGTGATTGAAGTTGATGAAACAAAGATAAACCCTTATTACATCCAAGCATTTCTTGCAAGTGAAAAAGGGGTTCGGTCACTAAAAAATATGACCACTGGTGCAGTGACATCTATTATTTCAGCAGAGAATCTAAAAAAGATTTTGATTCCTGATTTAAATATGGAAGAGCAGGAAGAGATTGTAAAAACGTACAAAAATTCGATTAAAGAATTAGAAATATTACAAAACAAGTTAAGTGAAGCTAAAAAAAATATAGAAATGATATTTAGTGATAATTAGTGCAGTATAATGTATTAATGCGAGGAGATTAAAATGAATAAACAACAATTAGCAAATAAAATATGGGAATCAGCAAATCAAATGCGTTCAAAAATTGAGGCGAATGAGTATAAAGATTATATACTTGGGTTTATGTTCTATAAGTATTTATCAGATACAGAGATTAAGTTTTTAAAAGAAAATGAATATACAGATGACTTGATTAAAGACGTAAATGAAGATGATCAAGAAACAGTTGAATTTGTTCAACAGGGAATAGGATATTTTATATCTTATGATGATTTGTTTTCAACATGGTTGACAAAAGGAAAAGATTTTGATGTATCAAATGTAAGAGATGCATTATCAGCATTTAACAGGCTAATTTATCCAACACATAAAAAAGTTTTTGAAAACGTATTTCATACACTAGAAACAGGTCTTAGTAAACTAGGGGACAGTTCGGGAACTCAGACAAAAGCCATTAGTAGCTTACTATCACTGATAAAGGATATCCCGATGGATGGAAAGCAAGATTATGATGTACTTGGCTTCATTTATGAGTATTTAATCGAGAAATTTGCAGCAAATGCAGGGAAAAAAGCAGGAGAATTCTATACACCACATGAAGTTTCCGTTCTAATGTCTGAAATTGTAGCAGATCATCTACATGACAAATCAGAAATAAAGATATATGACCCGACAAGTGGATCAGGATCATTGTTGATTAACATAGGTGAAAGCGTTGCCAAATATATGGATGATAGAAATAATATCAAATATTATGCGCAAGAGTTAAAAGAAAATACGTATAACTTAACAAGAATGAATCTAGTAATGCGTGGAATTAAACCAGATAACATCGTAACGAGAAATGGGGATACATTAGAAGATGATTGGCCATTCTTTGATGAAAGTGATCCATCTGCAACATATGAGCCGTTGTATGTTGATGCAGTAGTATCAAATCCACCATATTCTCAGCCATGGGATCCAGTGGGGAAGGAAAATGATCCAAGATATGCTAGATTCGGAGTTGCCCCAAAGACAAAAGCAGATTACGCCTTTCTATTACATGACTTGTTTCATATTAAACCAGATGGAATTATGACTATTGTTCTTCCGCATGGAGTTCTCTTCAGAGGTGGAGAAGAAGGTGAAATTCGCAAGAATCTAATTGAAAATAATCATATAGATGCAGTAATTGGATTACCAGCTAATATCTTCTTTGGAACGGGAATACCAACGATTGTTATTGTATTAAAACAAAAGCGCAAAAATACGGATGTATTGATTGTAGATGCATCAAAAGGGTTTATCAAAGAAGGTAAGAATAACAAACTTAGAGCATCGGATATCAAGAAAATTGTTGATAGTGTAAAAAATAGAGAAGGTAATGATAAATTTTCAAGATGTGTATCTAAAGAGGAAATTCGTCAAAATGATTACAATCTGAATATCCCTAGATATGTGGATTCTTCTGAAGTAGCAGAGAGTTGGGATATTTACGCATCTATGTTTGGTGGTATACCTACAAATGAAATCAATCAGCTTAATAAATTCTGGAGTGCCTTTCCAAATCTACGAAAAGATTTATTTGTAGATGAGAACGAATCTTATGTAGCTCTAAGATGTGAAAATATTAAAGAAGAAATCACGAAGCATGAAGATGTGAAAACATTTGTAAACTCATTCCAAGTTGCATTTGAAGGTTTCGATACATTTATGAAGAAAGAATTAATTGAAAATATTATGGAGGTTGAAATTGCCAAAGAGGAAAGTGTTTTAAGCCAAGATATTTTTGAGCGACTAGAAGAGATTACATTAATTGATAAGTATAAGGCATATCAACTCTTAGCAGATAAATACCTAGAAGTTTCTAATGACTTAGAGATGATTCAAACAGAAGGGTTTGCGAGTATCAAGCAAGTAGATCCTAATATGGTATTGAAGAAGGTAAAGGGAAAAGATGTAGAAGTGCAAGATGGATATGTAGGACATATATTACCGTTTGAATTGATTCAGCAAACTAGGTTAATGGAAGATGCTCAAGCGATTAAAGAGAAGGATAACTTACTTGCAGAGATCCCGACCCGTTATGAAGAAGTGTTAGATTCTTTATCAGAAGAAGAAAAAGCCAGCGATATTGTGAATGAGGCAGGGGATTCATTTGTTATGAAGGAAGTTACTAAGGTTCTAAAGTCCTTAAAGGTCACAACAAGTGATGAAGAAAAAATATTGAAATCTAAGCTTAATGAGGTTGAAAAAATTTCAAAAGATGAGAAAAATCTAAAGGCAAGTATTAAAGTCGCTATTGCAGAACTTCAAATTAAGACGAAAGAGGAAATTGAGAAGCTGACTGATGAAGAAGCAAATGCTATGTTAGAAGAGAAGTGGTTAACCCCATTATTAATGGAAATTGAAAAACTTGTAGATGGTGTGATTAGTGAACTAGTAAACGAAATTGAACACATAATGAATAAATATGCAATCACTTATATGGACACTCAAAGTGAGATAAAAGAGAATGAAATGAAACTCTGTGAGATGATTGATGATTTAGTTGGAAATGAGTTCGATATGCTTGGATTAGCAGAGTTTAAAGCATTGTTAGGGGGGATTTAACATGAATAAGGATAAAACACCTCAAATAAGGTTTAAAGGGTATACAGACGATTGGGAACAGCGTGAGTTGGGAAATTTAGGAACATTGAAGAATGGGATGAATTTCTCAAAAGAAGCAATGGGTGTTGGATATCCATTCGTAAACTTACAAAATATTTTTGGAAGAAATATTTTAGAAGTTGAAAATTTAGGCAAAGCAGAAGCAAGTAAAAAACAATTAATAGATTATAATTTATTAAAAGGAGATACACTATTTGTACGCTCATCAGTAAAGTTAGAGGGTGTAGGAGAGGCTGCAATTGTACCTAAAGACCTTGAAAATACTACATATTCTGGCTTTATTATTAGATTTAGAGATGAAGTTGGTATTGACGATAATTATAAACGATATGTTTTTTCAATACAATCAACTAGGAAGCAAATTATCGCACAAGCAACTAACAGTGCAAATAAAAACATTAGTCAGACTGTTCTCCAAAAATTAAAATTTACTATTCCTGAAAAACGAGAGCAAGTTCAAATAGGTAACTTTTTCAAAAGCCTTGACAACCTTATCACCTGTCATCAGCGTAAGTGTGATAAATTGGTCAATATGAAAAAGGCGATGTTAGAAAAAATGTTTCCAAAAAATAATGAGAAAATCCCAGAAATAAGATTTAAGGGGTATACAAACGATTGGGAACAGCGTGAGTTGGGTGAAGTTGCAGAAATAGTAGGTGGTGGAACACCAAGTACAACTGTTTTAGAGTATTGGAATGGAGATATAGATTGGTATTCTCCAACTGAAATTGGTGATAATGTTTATGCCACCAATAGCCTAAAGAAAATAACCAAATTAGGATTGGAAAAAAGTTCTGCAAGAATGCTACCACCAGATAAAACCATACTTTTTACAAGTAGAGCAGGTATAGGTGATATGGCTATTTTAAAGAAAGAAGCCTGTACTAATCAAGGCTTTCAATCATTTGTGCTTAAAGATGGGTATAATCCCTATTTCATTTATTCTATGGGTTATAAGATAAAAGAACAAGCATTGGAAAAAGCATCTGGCTCAACTTTTTTAGAGATTTCAGGTAAGACATTATCAAAATTAAATCTAATCATCACAACTGAAATAAATTCAGAAAATGTAAAAGAACAAACCCAAATTGGAACATTCTTCAAAACCCTCGACAATCTTATCACCTGTCATCAGCGTGAATTAGAAAAATTGAAAAATATAAA
>CAYIYM010000010.1:37144-67190 GCA_964367685.1 uncultured Lachnospiraceae bacterium | reverse complement strand
TATACGGTCTATCCCCTTGTGGACGATTGTTATTATACGGTCTATCCCCTTGTGGTCTATCCCCTTGTGAACGATTATTGTTAGACGGACGATCCTCTTGTACTGGCTTTGCAACTTCTACTGGTTGTGAATTCACAGGTGTAGTAGTTTCAGCAGGCTTTTGTCCTGAAACATGTCTTTGCATTCCTGATTTTTGTGTGCTCTTTGAGTTTTGAGGATTGAACACTCTAACTATTTTTTTCTTTTTATCATCTTCTGAAGCTTGTTTGTTATCCGCTGCAGAACCACCTGAATAGTGGCTCTTTATCATACTAACTTGATTATCTTCTAATGAACTCATATGACTCTTCACCTCTATCCCTTTCGCCTTAAGCGTATCTATAATTTCTTTGTTATTCTTATTTAATTCTTTAGCTAATTCATGTATTCGTAATTTTGACATTTAAGTCCTCCTTATGCGATTTCATTTCCTTCCGCTTTCAAGTGCTTTTGAATTCCTTTCGCAAATCCTCCATCTAATATTGCTAATGAAGCTCTAAATTCTTTTCCCATGGCGTGACCTAGCATATCTTTTGTTCCATAAGTATAGAAAGGCACTTCATAGAATTCACACATGTTTCGAAATTTCTTCTTTGTATTATCTGAAGCATCATCTGCAATAATTGCTAACCATGCTCTACCTGTTTTAATCTCTTTTTCTGTTGCAAATTCTCCACTTACAACCATTCCTGCTTTCGTAGCAAGTCCTATTAGTGATAATAATTTATTTGTTTTCACTATGATTCAACTCCTCTTGTAGCTGCACATATACTTCTTTTGGAATCGCCATTTTAAATGAACGTTCCAATCCTTTGCTTTTCACTGCTTTTTCTAAGCATTCAGAATTTTGGCAAATATATGCACCTCTTCCATTTTGCTTTCCCGTAGTGTCTAATAAAAATGTGTTTTCCTGTGTTTTAATCACACGGCATAATTCTTTTTTATTTTTCATTTCCCCACACCCTACGCATTTGCGCATCGGAATTTTCTTAGAGCTCGACATCTACAAAATCCTCATCGAATGTTAATTCATCCACCATTTCTTCTTCCTCTTGAATCATTTCTTGATTCATAAGTTCAAGATAATTTTCTGGAAGATCTCCTGCTTCAATCGCCTGTGTTTCACTCTTAATATCAATCTTAAATCCTGTCAGTCTTGCTGCCAATCTTGCATTTTGTCCCTCTTTACCAATTGCTAATGATAATTGATAGTCTGGTACAATTACACTTGCTGTTCTATCATCTGGATCAGCCATTACCGAAATAACTTTTGCTGGGCTAAGTGCATTTTCAATAAGAATCGCCGCATTATCACTCCAATTAATAATATCAATTTTTTCCCCGCGTAATTCTGAAACAATACTGTTTACACGAGAACCATTCATACCTACACATGCCCCTACTGGATCTACGTCTTCATCATTAGACCACACTGCAATCTTTGTTCTAGAACCCGCTTCTCTTGAAATACTCTTAATTTCAACAGTACCGTCACGAACTTCTGCAACTTCAGATTCAAATAAGCGTTTCACTAATTCTGGATGTGTACGAGAAACTAAAATTTTAGGACCCTTCGTTGTATTTTTCACTTCTACAACATACAGTTTAATTCTTTCAGTTGGCTCAAATACTTCTCCACGTACTTGCTCATTTTCTGTAAGCATTGCATCTGCTTTACCTAAATTAATACTGATATTTTTTCCAACATATCGTTGAACAATTCCAGTCACAATATCTTTTTCTTTTTCGAAATATTGATCATAAACTACTTTACGCTCTTCTTCTCTAATTTTTTGTAAAATAAGATTCTTGGCATTTTGAGTAGCAATACGTCCAAATTCTTTTGACTGAATCGAAATACGAACAATATCTCCAAGGTCATACTTCTCATCTATCATTTTCGCTTCTGCTAAACTTATTTCTAGAACGTCGTCTTCAACAACCTCTACTACAACTTTTTCAGCATAAACTGAGTACTCACAAGTTTCTCTATTCATGTCTACTTTGATATGATCTGATTTTCCAAAATGATTCTTACAAGCATTAATCAAAGAATTCTCGATAGCCTCTAGCATAGTTTCTTTGCTAATGTCTTTTTCCTTTTCTAAAATAGTTAGTGCGTCTAATAATTCTGTATTTGGTTTACTCATTTTCTATTGTCCTCCTAAATAATTTAATCTATTACCAATCGAAAGCTTGGCGAATAAGTGCAACATCACTTTTTTCAAATGTCATAGCTGCCCCTTCTATCTCAATCGTAACTGTATCTTTGTCGTAAGCTACTAACTCACCAACAAACTCTTTTTGCTTATTTATGGCTTTATAGGTTCGAATTTCTACATTCGCTCCCATATTACGCACATAATCCTTTTCTTTCTTAAGCGGTCTACCTAATCCTGGCGAACTCACCTCGAAGATATAAGCATCTGAAATGTAATCTTGCTCATCAAGAATTTCTGAAAATTGACGACTCACAACTGCACAGTCATCGACTGCTATTCCGCCTGGTTTATCAATATATGCTCGTAAATACCAAGTACCTACCTCTTTCACATATTCTACATCCACTAATTCGAATCCATGCTCCTCAACAATTGGAGTAATTAATTCTTCTGTTTTTTGTTCATAAAGTTCTTTCTTTGACAATCTCATCATCCTTTCAATTTTAAATCACGCTTCATTTTAGAGTTACGATACAAAGAAGAGTGAACTTGCGTCCACTCTTCTGCCGATTTCCTTATGTACCTTTATATAGATTATCACAACTTCCTTTAAAAATCAAGGAATTTCTTATGTTAACTACGTTATTTCTTGTGCTATCCTCTATATTTTGTCCCTTGTGTGTCACGTTTTGCAGATTTTAATCGATTTAACGTAACTTCTTTCTCTTTATAAGTAATCTTTGTCTCAATTCCTTCTTCGAAGAAGAATACATTTACCACTTCATCTTTTGGCTTTAACTTAATTCCTCTTACTCCAATTGCAGCCTTTTTCTTTTCAGGAACTTCTGTAACTGGGAATCGAAGGAAAAATCCTGATTCTGTTTGAATAACAACCTGTTGACTTAGATGTACTACATAAATCGATACTAACTCATCTTCATCTTGTAACTTAGTAGCAACAATGGTTTTTCGTTCAACAATAAATTCCTTCCCTGGAACTTGTTTTATCATTCCGAATTTCGTGGTAAATAATAATTTACCCACCAAAAATTGATCTGCATCACAAATATATACTATGTTTTCTTCTGCGTTCGAATAATTACTAACATTGTCAATTGGCATTCCTTTATCTCTAAATTTACCATACGGTAAATCGAGCACTTTAATCTGATGTAATTTGCCAGTATTAGTAAACACAGCTAACTTACCAGTGTTTCTACAAGTAACAATATATTTATTTTCACTATCTGCTGCTTCTTTATTTCTTTCATATGTAGAAACATCAACTGTTCTTGCATATCCAAACTTATCCATCAAGAAAACAACATCCTGTTCTTCAATTTTCTTTTCTTCGAACACAGCTTCTTCCGCATTTTCGATAATTGTTCTACGTTTACGCCCAAAAGCTTTTTTATATTGATCAAGTTCTTCAATAATAACCGAAACCATTGAATCATAATTGTTAAGTATATCTGTATATCTAGCAATATTTGCCAAAGTAACTTCGTGTTCTTTTTGAAGCGCTTCAATCTCTAGCCCAATTAATTTATATAAGCGCATTTCCAATATAGCCGTAGCCTGTCTTTCACTAAAACGCAGTAATTTGGCCATTTTTTCGGATATTTTAGATTTAAATTTAATCCCTTCCACATTTCCATTAATCAGACAATCTTTTGCCTCTTTAACAGATTTGCTTCCACGAAGAATTTCAATAATCAGATCAATTACATCACACGCTTTAATTAAACCTTCTTGAATTTCTTTCTTATCTTCTTCTTTTGCAAGTAAAGTCTGATACTTTCTTGTAAATAAATCAAACTGGAAATTCACATGATGTTCTAGGATTTTCTTAATACCCATTATTTCTGGTCGACCATCAGCAACCGCCAACATGTTTACTCCAAACGTATCTTCCAGTCGTGTTTTTTTGTATAGCATATTTTTTAGATTTTCTACATCCGCACCTTTACGTAATTCAAGGACTATACGTATCCCATCTTTAGAAGACTGATTTGAAATATCGATAATATCATTTGTCACTTTATTTTCAATTAAATTAGCAGTATCATTTAAAAACTTAGCAATTCCCGCTCCTATCATCGTATATGGAATTTCCGAAATAATTAATTTATGCTTTCCGTTTTTTTCTTCTTCTACTTCAACTTTTCCTCGAACCTTGATTTTACCTGCACCTGTTTCATAAATATCAAGCAGTGCATCCTTATTTACAATGATACCACCTGTCGGGAAATCTGGTCCTTTCAAATATTTCATCAGCTGCTTGGTAGTCAATTCATTATTCAACATATAAGCCTTTGATGCTTCAATTACTTCTATTAGATTGTGAGTTGGAATACTTGTTGCCATTCCAACTGCAATTCCTTCTGCTCCATTTACAAGTATATTGGGAACTCGAGCAGGTAAAACTGTCGGTTCCTGCTCATTTTCATCAAAATTAGGCATAAAGTCTACAATATTTTTATCTAAATCTGTCAAAAAGATATCTTGTGCATATTTTGCCAATCTAGCTTCCGTGTAACGCATAGCCGCCGCGCCATCACCTTCAATAGATCCGAAATTCCCATGGCCATCTACCATTGGAACACCCTTTTTAAAATCTTGACTCATGACAACGAGCGATTCATATATAGAACTATCTCCATGGGGATGATACTTTCCCATCGTATCTCCTACAATACGAGCGCATTTTCTATAAGGCTTATCTGCACGAATTCCTAGTTCATGCATATCATATAACGTTCTTCTTTGAACTGGTTTCAATCCATCTCGTACATCTGGAAGCGCTCTTGCTACGATAACACTCATAGCATAATCAATATATGATTTCTTCATCAGCTCAGAATATTCAGTTCTTATAATCTGTGTATCTTGCATTCTTATTCTCCTAATCTAAATATCTAACTCTGCTTCCATGGCATTTTCATATATAAAATTCCTTCTCGGCGGAACATCTGATCCCATTAACATCTCAGTCACACTAGAAGCAAGCCGTGCATCTTCTATTTCTACTAATTTTAACATCCTTGTTTCGGGATTTAAGGTAGTATCCCATAGCTGTGCTGCATCCATTTCACCAAGTCCTTTATATCGTTGCAACGTAAATGGACCATCTTGTCTTTTACGATACAGAGACAGAGCTTTGTCATCGTACAAATATTCTTCTGCTCCTTTTTTAGGCATCGCTTTATATAGTGGAGGCATAGCAACATAAACATGTCCTTCATAGATTAACTCAGGCATAAAGCGATAAAATAAGGTAAGTAATAATGTAGAAATATGTGCACCATCTACATCCGCATCTGCCATAATAATAATCTTATTGTACTTCAACTTAGTTATATCAAAATCATTTCCATAGCCTTCAGAAAACCCACATCCAAATGCATTAATCATAGTTTTAATTTCTGAATTTGCAAGCACCTTATCAATAGTTGCTTTCTCGACATTTAAAATCTTACCGCGAATTGGCAAGATTGCCTGAAACATACGATTACGCGCACTCTTCGCTGATCCTCCAGCGGAATCTCCCTCTACAATAAAAATCTCATTCTTAGAAGCATCTCGACTTTCACAGTTAGATAATTTTCCATTGCTATCAAAAGAGAATCTCTGCTTCGACAACAGATTTGTCTTTGCCTTTTCTTCTGATTTCCTGATTTTGGCTGATTTTTCAGCACAGGATAATACCTTCTTTAGCATATCTAGATTACGGTCAAAATGTCTTGTAATTTCATCGCTTGTTACCTTCCCCGTAGCCTTCGTTGCATCTTGATTATCTAGCTTCGTCTTTGTCTGCCCTTCGAATCTTGGATCTGGATGTTTCAAACAAACAATAGCAGTCATACCATTTCTAATATCTGCTCCCGTGAAATTAGAATCCTTTTCTTTTAATAGTCCAATCTCTCTGGCATACTGATTCATAACAGTTGTAAATGTTGTTTTAAACCCAGTCAGATGAGTTCCACCTTCAGAGTTATAAATATTATTACAAAATCCAAGTACATTTTCTTGGAATTCATTTACATATTGAAATGCTATTTCCACCGTAATTCCATCCACTTCACTTTTGAAATAAACTGGATCGTGTAACGCTTCTTTTTTTTGATTGATATCTTTGATAAAGCCTATAATTCCATCTGGTTCATGATATACAATATGTTCTACAGGATCTTTTCTTCTATCTTCAAATGTAATGGTAATATTAGGATTTAAATACGCTGTTTCATGTAATCTACTTTTAATTTCTTCTGCTCGAAATTTTGTCTTTTCAAAAATGGTATCATCAGGCAAGAAGTTCACTCTTGTTCCGGTCTTTTTTGTCTTTCCAATGATCGGGAGTAATCCATTCTCTAATTGTATTACAGGATTTCCTCTTTCATATCTATCGTGGTGTATCCCGCCCTCTCTGCTCACTTGTAAGTCTAGATAGGTCGACAAGGCATTCACAACAGATGAACCTACACCATGGAGTCCTCCACTGGTCTTATATGCCGAATCATCAAATTTACCTCCTGCATGAAGTGTCGTATATACTAATCTTGCTGCCGACACACCCTTTTGATGCATATTAACTGGGACCCCACGCCCATTATCTTCAATAGTCGCCGAACCATCTTTCTCTAAAAATACTGAAATGTTATTACAAAATCCTGCCAAATGTTCATCCACTGCATTATCTACAATTTCAAATATCAAATGATTTAATCCTTTTGTAGAAACACTTCCGATATACATCCCTGGTCGTTTACGTACTGCTTCAAGTCCTTCAAGTACGGATATACTGCCCGCATCATATGTAACATTATTTGCCATCTATTTTATACCTTCCTACTACTTACTACTACTTACTACTACTTACTACTACTTACTACTGAGTATTTTACCTCAAACTTCTTATATCATAGCATAATCTTACTATTGATACAACGTGGTGTTTTACTCTAATTCCCCTACTATTTCTAATTACTTTCTTGTATTTTTGCTATTTTTGTGCTTAAATGTATGCATAAGTTAATTTTTTTTATTTTTCACAAAGAAAAAAGAGTAAATCTATTGACATATACAGTGACTTGTCTTAATATAAATGAGTATGTTTCGTCGGTGCGTCCGTGTCCGGATCTGGCGAGCAAAGAATAATGAGAATCATAATTTTGGAGGTGTACAGATGGCTAATATTAAATCTGCTAAGAAAAGAATTTTAGTAAACGAAACAAAAGCTGCTAGAAATAAATCAATTAAATCAAAGGTTAAGACTGCGATTAAGAAAGTTGATGTTGCTGTTGAAGCAAAAGATGTAGCTGTAGCTAAAGAAGCATTAAAAGCTGCTATTTCAGAAATCAATAAGGCAACAAGCAAAGGTGTTTACCACAAGAAAACATCTGCTAGAAAAGTATCACGTTTAACAATCGCTGTTAATGCAATTGCATAATTAAGTATATAAAACAACTACACCGTCATGTAGTTGTTTTTTTGTCTAAACATATATTAAGACGCAAAAAGAGTGATTCTTTCGAATCACTCTTTTTGAGGTGTGTTATCAATATTTTTAGTTGTCGATTAATTTATCTCCATCACTCCAGCTATATAACTTTCTTAGGCTTTCTCCAACTTCTTCTAATTGGTGTTCAGCGCAATTTCTTCTCATTGCCTTGAAGTGTGGTGCTCGAACTGCATTCTCACTCAACCAATCTTTTGCAAATGTACCATCTTGGATATCGGCAAGAACTTGTTTCATTGCTTTCTTAGTCTCATCTGTAATAATCTTTGGTCCCGTAATATAATCACCATATTCAGCGGTATTTGAGATTGAGTATCTCATTCCCGCAAAACCAGATTGATAAATCAAATCTACGATTAACTTCATCTCATGAATACACTCAAAGTATGCACTTTCTGGCTCATATCCAGCTTCTACTAGTGTTTCAAATCCTGCTTGCATAAGAGCTGTAACACCACCACAAAGCACTGCTTGCTCTCCAAATAAATCTGTCTCTGTTTCTTCTCTAAATGTTGTCTGTAAGACACCAGCTCTTGCCCCGCCAGTAGCCAATGCATAAGCTAAAGCCATTTCATGTGCTTTACCTGTTTCATCTTGATGCACTGCAATGAGTGATGGCACACCTTTTCCTTCCATGTACTCACTTCTTACAGTGTGTCCAGGTCCTTTTGGTGCAATCATCGTAACGTCAACACCTTTTGGTGCAACAATTTGCCCGAAGTGAATTGCAAATCCATGAGCAAACATTAACATATTTCCTTCTTCAAGATTTGGTTCTATTGACTTTCTATATACTTCACCTTGTAATTCATCATTAATAAGTATCATGATTACATCAGCTTTCTTTGTTGCTTCTGCTGCTGTAAAAACTTCAAATCCTTGCGCTTCTGCCTTCGCCCAAGATTTGCTTCCTTCATAAAGTCCAATAATAACATTACATCCTGACTCTTTTGCATTAAGTGCATGTGCATGTCCTTGACTTCCATATCCAATCACTGCGATTGTCTTTCCTTCTAATAATGATAAGTTACAATCTTCTTGATAATAAATTTTAGCCATAATAAATTCCCTCCTAATAGTTAGCTCGTTATTAATAATTCCTTTATGGAATAATAACCATATTTTTACATCCTCTACTTAATCCAGTAATACCAGTCCTTGCAAGTTCTAACATTTCATATCCATCTAGCATATTTAAGAATCCATCTAATTTTTGTTGATCACCTGTTAATTCAAAAATAACAGACTCCTTATCTACATCAACAACCTTAGCTCTAAAGATATCTGCCAAAGATATTAGCTCTGTGCGTTTATCTGTAGTCGCTTTGATTTTCACCAAAATCAGTTCTCTGCATACAGATTCTCCACCTTCTAACACCTGGATATCAACCACATCCTCAAGCTTTCTAACTTGTTTTTCAATTTGTTCCAAAATTAAGTCATCCCCACTTGCAACAATTGTAATACGTGTAAAGCGCTCATCCGCTGTTACCCCTGCTGTGATACTATCAATACTGTATCCTCTTCTGCTGAACAAACCAGAAATATGACTAAGCACACCTGGATTGTTATCTACTAATAATGAAAATTTTCTTTGCATAATACACCTCAACTTTGTATTTTGATAAAACAGAGTGCGTTCTGTTTTTATATTATCAAGGAATAGTTCTCTTGTCAACCTATTTTCCTAACATTTAAAATTTCTCGAATTTTCTTGATATTTAAGCATTCTTTTATACAATCACTTAGTATAGTAGAAAGAGGTCGTAAACTACAAGTTTACGACCTCTTATTATATTATTTTAATATATTCTTAGAACTTACCTGCTTCTGCTGCTTCTTGAAGAGATACAGCTACCGCTACAGTCATACCTACCATTGGGTTGTTTCCTGCTCCAATAAGTCCCATCATTTCAACATGGGCTGGCACTGAAGAAGATCCAGCGAACTGAGCATCCGAATGCATACGACCCATTGTATCTGTCATACCATAAGATGCAGGACCTGCAGCCATGTTATCTGGGTGAAGTGTACGCCCTGTACCACCACCTGAAGCAACTGAGAAATATTTCTTTCCTTGCTCAATACATTCTTTTTTGTATGTTCCAGCTACTGGATGTTGGAAACGAGTTGGGTTTGTAGAATTTCCTGTGATTGAAACATCTACTCCCTCAATGTGCATAATTGCAACACCCTCAGTTACATCGTTTGCTCCATAACAGTTAACTTTTGCACGAAGTCCTTCTGAATAAGCTTTTCTAAATACTTCTTTTACTTTTCCAGTTGCATAATCCATTTCAGTTTCAACATATGTAAATCCATTGATACGTGCAATGATTTGTGCTGCATCTTTACCAAGTCCATTTAAAATAACTCTTAAAGGCTCTTGACGTACTTTGTTTGCTTTTTCAGCAATTCCGATTGCTCCTTCTGCAGCTGCAAAAGATTCATGCCCTGCTAAGAATGCGAAACATTTTGTTTCTTCTTCTAATAACATTTTACCAAGATTACCATGTCCCAATCCTACTTTTCTCTGATCAGCAACTGATCCTGGAATACAAAATGCTTGTAAGCCTTCTCCGATTGCTGCTGCTGCATCAGCTGCTCTTGTACATCCTTTTTTAATTGCGATTGCTGCACCTACAACATAAGCCCATTTCGCATTTTCAAAACAGATCATTTGAATTGCTTCTACTTGTTTGTATACATCAAGTCCAGCTGCCTTTGTGATAGCTTCTGCTTCTTCAATAGAAGAAATTCCATAGCTATTTAATACTTCATTAATTTGTTTAATACGTCTTTCATATGATTCAAATAAAGCCATTTTAATATCCTCCTATTTATTATTCGTGGCGTGGGTCGATAACTTTAACAGCATCTGCTACACGTCCATATTGTCCTTTAGATTTTTCTAAAGCTACTTCTGCACTATCTCCAGCTTTCATGAAATCCATGAATTTGCCAAACGAAATATACTCATAACCAATGATTAATTCTTCGCTGTCTAATGCAACTCCTGTTACATAACCTTCTGCCATTTCTAAATAACGAGGGCCTTTTTTCAATGTTCCATACATTGTACCAACTTGAGAACGTAATCCTTTTCCTAAGTCTTCAAGACCTGCTCCGATTGGAAGTCCATCTTCAGAGAATGCACTCTGTGTACGTCCATAAGCAATTTGTAAGAATAATTCTCTCATAGCTACATTTATAGCATCACAGACTAAATCTGTATTTAATGCTTCTAATAAAGTTCTTCCTGGTAAGATTTCAGACGCCATTGCTGCAGAATGAGTCATTCCTGAACATCCAATAGTCTCTACTAATGCCTCTTGAATAATTCCGTCTTTTACGTTAAGTGTTAACTTACAGGCACCTTGTTGTGGCGCACACCAGCCTACACCGTGTGTCAAACCTGAAATATCTGTAATTTGTTTTGATTGAACCCATTTTCCTTCTTGAGGAATTGGAGCAGCACCGTGATTAACTCCTTGTGCTATTGGGCACATTGCTTCTACTTCATGTGAATAGATCATGTTAAAAACTCCTTTCAACTATGTAAATTATGAGTGTTACCTCTTGGTGTATACCTTACACCATCACAATTATTTTCTCATAAACCTGTTTGTAAGTCTACATTTTTTTTTACGATTGATTAATTTTTGACGTTTTCCTATATTTCTGTGTTACTTCTATTAAATATTAGGTTATTTTGTCATGTCACACTGTAAATAATTTTCAATACCTTCAACTGTACTTACAATTGCCATTTGAATTGCTTGATTCCTTATTTCTTCTCGCGTTCCAACAAATTCATTTTTTAAGATTCTAATATTGCCGCATATATAAATCCCAATATATACAAGACCTACCGGTTTATCTTTTGTTCCACCCCCTGGTCCTGCAATTCCTGTTACACTAATTGCTACATCTGCATGTGCAACACCTGCAAGTCCAGTAACCATTTCCTTTGCAGTTTCTGGGCTTACCGCTCCATGTTCAGTCAATGTATCTTCCTTAACACCTACCAATCTTGTCTTTGCTTCATTGGAATATGTAATATAGCCTTCATGAAAACATCCCGAAGCACCAGGTACATTCAAAATTGTTCCTGCAAGCAAACCGCCAGTGCATGATTCTACAACACTAATTATCATCTTTTCTTTAACTAGCAAATCTACTAGTTTATCTTCGAATGATATTTCTTGTAATTGTGACATTCTATTTCCTCAATTCTTAATTCTACATTCCACCTTCTGTAAGCACTTGTTTATTTTTCAAGATATAATCAACAAGCGAAACAACTGTTAGTATAATTGCAATCCATTTAATAACTTCTACAACAACATCAAATGTGCCACCGAAATCCGCAATCATGACAATAATCATTAACATATGAGCAACTGTCTTAAACTTCCCCCAAATGCTAGCAGCAATTACAATACCATTATCAGATGCAACTAATCTAAAACCACTAATAATAAATTCTCTACTAATAATAAGCACTACAACCCATGCTTCTAAAGATCCCCATGTAATTAAACAAATCATAGCAGCTGAAACCAATAGTTTATCTGCTAATGGATCCATGAATTTTCCGAAATTTGTAACTAAATTATATTTTCTTGCCAAGTACCCATCCAAAAAATCTGTAAAGCTTGCTACACAAAACAAAGTTAATGCGATCCATTTGTTCGCCCCTGGAACAATATCGTATAACATAAAAACAACGAAAAATGGAATCATTAGTGCTCTTAGAACTGTAAGTTTATTTGGTAAATTCATTACATCATCTCTCCTATCAAGTCGTATTCTTGTGCTCCTATGACCTTTACTTTAATAAAGTCTCCAGATTTCAGTTCTTCATCTGCTTGTACAAAGATAAAACCATCTACTTTCGGAGCATCCTTATATGTTCTTCCAACAAACACATTTTCATCTGCTACTTTTCCCTCAATCATTACAAGCACTTCTCTGCCAACCATATCATCTGCTAAATCAAATGCGATATCTTGTTGCAATTCCATAATTTCTGCTTGACGATTTTCTTTTATTTCTTCATCTATTTGATGATCCATACTAGCAGCTGGTGTATTTTCTTCTGCTGAATATGTAAACACACCCAGCCTATCAAATTCCATTTCATCCACAAAAGCCATTAATTCTTCATGTTGTTCATCTGTTTCTCCTGGAAACCCTGTAATCAAAGAAGTTCTAAGAGAAATATCAGGAATTTCTTTTCTTAATTGTCTAATGATTCCCATTAATTGTTCTTTTGATGTTCTGCGTCCCATACGCTTTAAAATGTCATTATTCGCATGTTGAATTGGTAGGTCTAAATACTTACAAATTTTATCTTCATCTCTAATAACTTGAATCAATTCATCTGTAATTTCCTCTGGATAACAATATAAGATACGAATCCAATATAATCCATTAATTTCACATAATTTCTTCAGCAATTCAGGCAATGTCTTCTTCCCATATATATCAGTACCATATACCGTCGTTTCTTGTGCAACAAGAATAATTTCTCTCACACCCTGCTCAACTAAATCTTCTGCTTCTTTGAGAATTCGTTCCATCGGCACACTTCTAAAATTCCCACGAATTTTAGGAATGATACAATATGTACAATGTTTGTCACACCCTTCCGCGATTTTCAAGTATGCAAAGTGCCCACCTGTTGTCACGATACGTTTTGTATCAACAACTGGTAGTGAGTCAACATCTTGCATTGTAATCGATGACTTTCCTTGTAAAGCTTCATCCACAGCATCTAAGATCTTATCGTAAGATGTTGTCCCAAGTAGCGCATCTACTTCTGGAATTTCGTCGATAATTTCTTGTCTATATCTTTCAGCTAAACAACCAGTAACAATTAATGCTTTTGCCAGGCCAGCTTTCTTATATTCTGCCATTTCTAAAATATTTTGAATGCTTTCTTCTTTTGCATCATGAATAAAGCAGCATGTATTTACAACAATGATATCTGCCTCGTTCTCATCATCAGTCATTTTGTATCCTCGTGAAGCTAATAATCCAAGCATCACTTCTGAGTCTACTAAATTCTTATCACAACCTAGTGATATAAATAAAATTTTCATGTATTTCTCCTCTAACTTATAAACGAAAATGCGGCAGATACCTATGCATCTGCCACCCCTCGATATTCTAAACTTCTGCTACTTCTGTATCATCTTCATCTGCAATAATCAAAATTTTCGAATTATTCAATTCTTCAATTGCGATAGATAATGGTTTTTCACATGGACTATTCATAACCATAGGTTCCTCACCTGCGATAAGTTGTCTTGCTCTTTTTGAAGTTGCAAGTACAATTGAATATCTACTATTAACAATCTTTGTTGCGCCCTCTTCTACGTCTTGGTTTACTACTTGCATCAAATCTGTGTATGATGGATGTAACATAATAATTCTCCTTTCAAATTACAATAATTCTAATTCCTCTTTAATTCGATTTATAAACGAAGCATTTCGAATGCTTTTACAACGTTCATTTTGAACAATGCTATGCATTTGCTCTACGCAAGTTTCTAATTCATCATTCATAATAAGATAATCATAGGATGTCATAAACTCTGCTTCTTCTATTGCTCGTGCCATTCTTGAATCAATAACCTCAGCACATTCTGTTCCACGCCCAACAAGACGCTGCTTCAATACTTCGGCACTTGGCGGCACAACAAAGAGTAATAATGTTTCTGGGAATTTCTTCTTCATCTCTAGCGCTCCTTGAATTTCTATTTCAAGAACCACATCTTTTCCTTCTTCTAGTTGCTCTTTGACATACTTCCACGGAGTACCATAATAATTATCTACGTACTTAGCATACTCTATAAGTTCATCTAGTGCAATCATTTTTTCAAATTCTTCTATTGATTTAAAAAAATATTCACGTCCATGCACTTCTCCCTCACGCGGTTTTCTTGTTGTTGCGGAAACCGACAATGCATAGTTTTCGTATTTTTTTGTCAACGCTTTCATAACTGTACCTTTTCCTGCCCCTGAAAACCCAGAAACTACTAATAATACTCCTTTTGTATCCATTACTGTACTCCTCTTATCTTTTCTTATCTTTTCTAATCTTTTCTAATCTTTTCTTATCTTTTCTTATCTACATTAGACAGTAAATTATTCAATATTTTGTATTTGTTCTCTTATTTTCTCAATTTCAGTCTTAATATCAATGGCATAATTTGAAATTACCAAATCATTAGCTTTTGATAAAATCGTATTTGCTTCACGATTCATTTCTTGAGCAATAAAGTCTAACTTTCGTCCGACTCCTTCTTCATTATTCAATGTAGATTTCACTTGTTCTATGTGGCTACGCAATCTTACAACCTCTTCATCTGTGCATATTTTCTCTGAGAATATTACGATTTCAGTTGCAATTCTACTTTCATCAATTTGGGTGTCTTCCAATAATTCTTTTACTTTTTCTTCTATCTTCATACAATATTCGCTAACAACATCTGGAGATCTCTCTTCCACCAAAGCCACTTTATCCAACATTACATCTAATTTTTGATTCATATCTTCAAGAAGATTTTCCCCTTCTTTTGTACGAGTTTCTACAAATTGAGAAAATGCACCTACACAGGCCTTCTCTAAACCTATCCATAATTCTTCAATGTCTTCACTTTGCTCTTCCATTACTAAAACTTCTGGATATCTAGACATAGCGGATACTCTAATATCATTTTCAATGCCTAAATTATCACTCATTTGCTTGAAATACATCATGTACTCTTTTGCCAATGCTTCATTATACTTCAAAGAAAGTTGATTCTCAGCATTCTTCTCATAAGTAACAAAAATATCTATTTTCCCTCGAGATGCATAATTTTTGAGCAACTTTCTTATAGACGTCTCAAAAAAATTTAATTTCTTAGGTATCCTAATGTTCACATCTAGATAGCGATGATTCACACTTTTAAGTTCTACTGTGAACTTTTCATCTCCTTCAATTACTTCACATCTTCCATATCCTGTCATGCTCTTTATCATATATTTTCCTCATTTCATTTATTTGAAACGCAATTATATTTATTATAATTCATTTCCAAATAGCCGTCAACTTATGTTATAATATAAGACGATTTGGAGGAAAATTACATGGCATTTGATGGAA
The DNA here is from genome assembly GCA_964367685.1 of uncultured Lachnospiraceae bacterium. Classification (GTDB taxonomy): domain Bacteria; phylum Bacillota; class Clostridia; order Lachnospirales; family Lachnospiraceae; genus CAUPWF01. Next base: position 51,313 of record CAYIYM010000010.1, on the reverse strand, counting down.
TAACAGTAGCGAATATCGCTTACGAATTAAAACATATATTATCGGAAGGGCGTATACACAAAATTTCTCAACCCGAACCCGATGAATTACTATTAACTTTTAAAACACCTAATGGACAGAAGCGACTTTGTATGTCAGCCAGTGCATCTCTTCCTTTACTTTATCTAACCGAGAAAAATAAAGTTGCACCAATGACAGCCCCTAATTTCTGTATGTTACTTCGAAAACATATAAACAATGGGCGAATTGCCGAAATAAAGCAACCTAATTTTGAACGAATATTAGAGCTACATATTGACCATTTAGATGAATTAGGTGATCCTGGTCGTAAAATACTAATCATAGAATTAATGGGACGTCACAGTAATATCATTTTCTGTAATGCAGACTACACAATTATAGATAGTATTAAACGAATTTCATCTCAAGTAAGTTCTGTTCGAGAAGTACTACCGGGACGACCATATTTTGTACCTGACACTATGCAGAAGAAAAACCCAATATCGATTACTGCTGATGAATTCAAGTCAACATTATCCTCAAAAACAGACGCCATAGGTAAATCATTGAATTTATCATTTACAGGCATTAGTTATATTGTTGCCGAAGAAATATGCCATATTGCTGGCATTGACTCGCGCACTCCAGCCTGTGAATTCAACGAAGATATTCTTTATCACCTATATCGTCAATTTGAGCTCTATTTTACACAAGTTAAGGATGGTAACTTTACACCTTGCATTTATTATAATTCACTTCACGAGCCATACGAATTCTGTGGACTCGATATTAGTCATTTTGGCAACTATGAGAAGAAGTCTTTTGAGACCATGTCAAATGTAGTGGAATTATACTATGCATCCAAAAATGAAATCACACGAATTCGACAAAAATCGGTTGACTTAAGACAGGTTGTACAAACCGCCCTAGAACGTAACCGTAAAAAATATGATTTACAAATGAAGCAGATCAAAGATACAGAAAACCGAGATAAATTCAAAGTGTATGGAGAGTTAATTCATACTTATGGATACGATCTTTTACCTGGTGATCGATCATTAGATGCATTAAACTATTATACAAATGAAATGATAACAATTCCATTAGATGGTACAAAAACAGCCATGGAAAATGCGCAAAAATATTTCGATAAATACAACAAGCTAAAGCGTACCTATGAGGCATTAACAGATTTAGTTATAGAAACAAAAGAAGAAATCCTTTATTTAGAGTCTGTATCAAATTCCATTGAAATGGCCCGAACTGAAGATGATTTAATTCAAATCAAAGAAGAATTAACAAATGTAGGCTATGTCAAACGAAGATACTCTAAGAAAAAAGTTAAAATCACTAGTAAGCCTCTACACTATCTCTCTTCTGATGGATATCATATTTACGTAGGGAAGAATAATCTTCAAAATGATGAAATCACTTTCAATCTCGCCGAAGGAAACGAATGGTGGTTTCACGCAAAGGGAGTTCCAGGGTCACATGTCGTATTAAAAGCTAGTGGGCGGGATTTACCAGATCGAGTATTTGAAGAGGCCGGAAAACTGGCTGCATATTACTCCCAAAATCGCGGGAACGAAAAGGTTGAAGTAGATTATATTGAACGAAAACACGTAAAGCGTTCAAAAGGCGGAAAACCTGGATTTGTTATTTATCATACAAATTACTCACTTATTATTGATAGTGACATTTCTCAATTAGAGGAATTATCAAAGTAAGAAGAAAGAAGAATACTTCACAAAATCAATAAAGAAGAGCACATTGACAAATCATCAATGTGCTCTTTCTTATTATTTCACCTTTAGAATATATCCCATGGTTGCATTGCGCCACCTTCTTCTGCTGGTCGGCATGTTTTAGCAAAAATATTCAAACATCCTTTTTGTTCTTTTAGTGGCGGACAGATCCAACGTTTTTTTCTCGCCTCAATCACTTCATCGCTTAACATTAATGAAACAGTACCTTTCGGGATATCAATTTCAATCTCATCTCCATTTTGTACGATTGCGATTACCCCGCCATCGTAAGCCTCTGGAGAAACATGTCCGATAATTGCACCGAAATTAAATCCCGAGAATCTCGCATCCGTAATAAGTCCCACACTCTTGTGTAACCCAAGTCCAATTAACGCATCTATACTAAGCATCAACTCTTTCATTCCTGGGGCCCCTTTACATCCCTCATAACGAATTACAATAATATCTCCTGGTACAATATAACCTGACTCTATCGCTTCAAATGCATCCCTGTCTGTCTCGAACACTTTGGCTTTGCCCTTCATATACATCACTTCTTCTGGAACTGCCGTAGGTCTAACTATGGCGCCATTTGGCGAAAGATTTCCACGTAGTATTTTAAGTCCTGGCAAATCAGACAATGGCTTATCTAATGAGTAAATCACTTCATTTTGTTCTGGAGTAACGTGGGTCAAATATTCTGCCCATGTATTTCCTGTCATCATTGGTTCTCCTGTAAACAACTTGGATTCTAGCATCTTCATAACATTTGGTACTCCACCAGCATAATGGAAGTCAACTACTGTATATGGACCACTTGGAATCACTGCGTTAATACAAGGAATTTCTGACGCATACTTTTCAAAATCCTCTAAGGTTAATTTGATTCCTAATTCATATGCCATAGTCAAGATGTGAAGCACCGCATTTGTGGAGCCTGCTACAGCCATGTCAAACATGATTGAATTCAGCAATACTTCTTTCGTAATCAATTGCGATGGTTTTCGCCCGGCTTTTGCTAATTCCACTGCATATCTTCCCGCTTCTCTTGCTGATCTCAATTTTGTGTTGTCTGACGCTGGTATAGTCGATGTTCCAGGTAATACTAAATTAAATACTTCGCCTAGCATTTGCATTGTATTTGCTGTTCCCATAGAAGGACAAGCACCAAAAGATGGGCATACGCAACCTTCCATTTCATCTAACTCTTCTTCTGTAGCACCTGAAAATCTAGCGGCATCTAAGTCTGCTTCAACGACTGTCTTCCCCTCGAATTTTCCAGCTTGCATTGATCCACCTGTAACAATCATTGCTGGAATATCCAATCTAGCAGCAGCTAAATAACATCCTGCAATAATATTATCACAAGAAGCTATCATCGCTAACCCATCGAAATTATGAACCTTTGTCACAAACTCTACAGACATTGCTACAATATCACGTCCCACTTGTTCATACTTTAATTCTTCGGCTCCATTTGCCATATTTCCACAGGTTGCCGGTATTCCAAACTCAATCGGAATTCCCCCAGCAGCCCAGATTCCTTGTTTTACAGCTTCAGCTATTTGCCGCAAATGTGCCGATCCCGGAGACCCTTCCATAAATGAATTTGGCACACCTATATGTGGCTTCGTTTTAATATCACTATCACAATATCCTGCCGCTTTCATCATTACACGACGATGAGCAGCTTCTTTCCCATTCCAAAAATTTTTACTCATATGACCTCCGATATTATATAATATTTAGTTCCAGTTCATACCCACTCCGGCTTCAACTGCATTTTCATATATCATGTTTGCTGCCATTAAATCTTGAGCCGCTACTCCCACTGTCTCATATACAATGATTTCATCATCTGATTCTCTTCCAACTAATTCCCCTTTGATTACATCACCAATATTTCCCGTAAAATCTTCCATGGTTATTGTACCTTCTTCTAGTGGTATCAGTATATCTCCTGCTTCTTGAAGAACAGCTTCTTGTGAATCAAAGTAAATTTTAGATGCACGGTTCAATATGACTGGATCCATTTCTTGCATATGGTGTTGATATGCACCTACACAACTAATAGTACAACCCTTTTTCACTTTTGTTGCATCAAATACTGGTTTTGTAGCAGGAGTCACTGTAGCAAGTAAATCTGCTCCTTCCACAGCTTCGTCAGATGATCCTGCCGCTATAAACTTTGTACCATAATGTGCAAGTTCTTGCGTCATTAAATCGACAAATGCAACTAAACGCTCTCTATTTGTATCATAAATTCTTACTTCTTCTAAATCACGAACAGCCAACATTGCTTCTAATTGTGTTGCCGCTTGTCCGCCCGTTCCAATTAACGCCCCTACTCTTGCATCTTTTCTACCGAATAATTCAAATGCAACTCCACTTGATGCCCCAGTACGAAGCTGTGTTATATAGGTTCCGTCTAATATAGATTTTACAATTCCATCTGTTCCATCAATCAATAATACTTGGGCAGGAGCAGATGATTTCCCTTGATCAATATTGTGTGGAAAAATATTAACAATTTTTAGTGAGGCTCTATCTATATTTTCTGCATAAGCAGGCATAAATAAAAACGTCCCATCATATTTGGGTGCAAGTATTTGCGTTCTCAATGGAATTTCACACGTCTTCTCCACCACTTGAACAAATGCTTGTTTATTTGTTTCAATCGCATCTTTAATCGTAAAAACCTTTTTGATATCTTCTCTCGATAATAGTAACATCTCTTTCCTCCATACTCATTCTTATATTTTTAAAAATAGCAGTGCGTTATTGCACTGCTATAATTATAGTATTTATTTTGAAATAAGTAAAGAATTACCAGACATTTCAACGGGTTTTTTCATGTTCATCATTTCAATTAGTGTAGGTGCAATATCCGCCAAACATCCACCTTCTTTTAATCCTACATTGTCATCTGCATTCACTAAAATAAATGGCACTGGCAATGTTGTATGAGCCGTAAACACATCGCCTGTTTCTGGATCAATCAACTGTTCTGCATTCCCATGATCCGCACATATAAACATTTGTCCATCTACTTCTTTTAGAGCATTCACTGTTCTACCAACACATAAGTCTACTGCTTCAACTGCTTTAATTGCAGCACTTTCAATTCCTGTATGCCCAACCATATCCGGATTCGCGAAATTTGTTATAATAACATCATATTTCCCAGATTTGATAGCTTCTACTAATTTATCACACACTTCAAAGGCACTCATTTCAGGCTGCAAATCATATGTGGCAACCTTAGGAGATTTAACTAAAATTCTATCCTCCCCTTTATTAGGTTCCTCGATTCCACCATTAAAGAAAAATGTAACATGCGCATATTTCTCTGTTTCAGCAATTCTTGCCTGTGTCAGATTATTTGCAGCAAGAAATTCACCAAATGTATTTGTAATTTCCGATTTCTCAAATGCTACCAATTTATTCCCGATTGTCACATCGTAATTTGTAAAGCATACAAATGTTGTCTTAATTCTTTCACCTCTATCAAATTCTGTAAATGTATCTTCACAGAATGGACGTGTAATCTCACGGGCTCTATCTGGTCTGAAATTAAAGAAAATCACCGAATCATTATCTGAAATTGTAGCTATAGGTTTACCATCCTCTGTGATAACAGTAGGTAACACAAATTCATCTAAGACTTCATTCTGATAGGAAGCTTCGATTGAATCTACGGCACTTGTAGACATTACACCCTCGCCTGCTGTCAAAGCTTTATAAGCCGCTTCTACACGTTCCCATCGATTGTCTCGGTCCATTGCGTAATAACGTCCAATTACCGAAGCAACTTTACCAACACCAATTTCATTCATACTCTCTTCTAATTTCGCCACAAATTCAGCTCCTGATGCAGGTGGTGTATCTCTACCATCTAGGAAGCAATGTACATAGACTTTCTCAATATTTTGCTTCTTCGCTAATTTAAGTAGGCCACAGATATGTTCATCATGACTGTGAACCCCACCATTAGATACCAATCCAAATAAATGCAAAGCAGAATCATTTGCTTTCACGTTATTACAAGCTTCAACTAATGCAGGATTTGTAAAGAAATCACCATCTTTAATCGCTTTTGAAATCTTTGTAAGATCTTGATATACAATGCGTCCTGCGCCCATGTTTAAATGCCCGACTTCCGAATTTCCCATTTGTCCATCTGGTAATCCAACATCTAATCCACTAGCGAACCCTTTTACAAACGGACACTCCTTCATCAATTTATCCATAACTGGAGTAGCCGCATTCGCTACAGCATTTCCATTTGTATTCTCATTTAATCCATACCCGTCTAAAATCATTAATACTACAGGTTTTTTTGCCATTTTATTTCCTCCTATAACACAATACAGGAAAAGTAGCATTGCCACTTTTCCTATACAAGTTGTTCTTATTTGTAATTTACAATCTTACCAAAGTCTGCTTTTAATGAAGCTCCACCAACTAATCCACCGTCAATGTCAGCTTGTGCAAATAATTCAGCTGCACTATCAGCCGATACTGATCCACCATATTGGATACGAACTGCAGCTGCTGTAGCATCATCATAAACTTCTGCGATACACTCGCGAATTGCCTTACAAACTTCTTGTGCTTGCTCTGTTGTAGCAACTTTACCTGTTCCAATTGCCCAGATTGGCTCATAAGCAATAACAACTGTAGCTGCTTGCTCTGCAGTAACACCAGTTAATCCAATTTTTACTTGTTGGCGAATAAGATCCATAGTAACACCTTGCTCTCTTTGCTCAAGTGATTCTCCACAACACATAATCGGTGTAATTCCATGCTCTAACGCTTTTAATACTTTTTTATTTACAGTTGCGTCTGTCTCAGCAAAATATTCTCTTCTTTCAGAATGACCTAACACAACATATTTTACACCTACATCTGTTAACATTGCTGGTGAAATCTCGCCTGTGTAAGCCCCACTTTCTTCGAAATACATATTTTCAGCCGCAATATTGATATTTGAACCTTTCGCAGCTTCCATAGCTGGAATAATATCGATTGCTGGTACAGCAAATACAACATCTACTTCTTCATTCGCTACTAAAGGCTTTAACATATTTACTAATTCTACTGCTTGACTTGGAGTCATATTCATTTTCCAATTTCCTGCGATAATTTTTCTTCTTGACATTTTTTGTCTCCTTAGATTTTATATTTTATAAATGCTTATTAGCTCAAGTGATTATTTATCATTTGCTGCAACTACACCTGGTAAATCTTTTCCTTCTAAGAACTCAAGTGAAGCGCCACCACCTGTAGAAATGTGAGACATTTTATCTCCAAATCCCATTTGATTAACAGCCGCTGCTGAATCTCCACCGCCAATAATTGTTGTTGCATCAGTTGCTGCTAGTGCTTCTGCAACAGCTTTAGTTCCTGAAGCAAAGTTCGACATTTCGAAACATCCCATTGGTCCATTCCACACTACTGTCTTAGCATCTTTTACTGCATTTGCAAATAATTCTTCCGATTTTGGTCCAATATCTAACCCTAACCAACCCTCAGGAATTTCACCAGGGGCTACGATTTCTGTTTTTGCATCATTTGAGAATGCATCAGCCGCAATACAATCCACAGGAAGTAAGAAATTCACTCCTTTTTCTTCCGCCTTCTTAATCATGTTCAACGCATAATCACAATACTCATCTTCTAATAGAGAATTACCAATATTTCCACCTAGTGCTTTTGCAAATGTAAACATCATTCCACCACCAATAATGATTGTGTCAACCTTCTCAATTAGATTCTCAATTACTGAGATCTTACTTGAAACTTTAGAACCACCAAGAATAGCTACAAATGGTCTTTCTGGCTTATTTACAGCATTTCCTAAGTAATCAATTTCTTTTTGCATTAAGTATCCAACACCAGCTTCTTCAACAAAGGTTGTAACACCTACATTTGAACAGTGTGCTCTATGAGCTGTTCCAAATGCATCGTTAACGAAAACATCAGCTAGTGAAGCTAATTCTTTACTAAATACTTCTACATTTTTAGTTTCTTCTGCTCTATAACGAGTATTCTCTAATAAGATTACATCTCCATCTTTCATCTCAGCCACAGCTGCTTTCGCATTTACTCCTACTACTTCAGGATCTGCTGCAAATTTCACTTCTTGCCCTAATAATTCTGATAATCTAGTGGCTACTGGTGCTAAAGAAAGAGTTGGTACAGCTTCACCCTTTGGCTTACCTAAGTGTGAACAAAGAATTACTCGCCCACCATCTGCAACTAATTTTTTAATTGTAGGAAGTGCTGCTACCAAACGATTCTCATCTGTGATTTTCCCTTCAATTAATGGCACATTAAAGTCACATCTTACAAGTACTTTTTTACCTGCTACATTCATATCTTCTACTGACTTCTTATTTAACATCTTGTTATACCTCTTTTCTATATTATGATAATATATTCTTAATATTCCATCTTTAAATTCAAATAAATATTATAGATTTTACATAAAAAGGATCCGGCCAGGTTGACCGGACCCCTCAATGGATCTAATTATAAAATTAAGCTAACTCTGAGAAGAACTTAATTGTTCTAACCATTTGGCTAGTATAAGAGTTCTCATTATCATACCAAGATACAACTTGTACATGTGATTTTCCATTAGCTAATGGAGTTACTAATGTTTGTGTTGCATCGAATAATGAACCATATGTGATTCCGATGATATCGCAAGAAACTAATTGCTCTTCTGTGTAACCAAAAGATTCGTTAGAAGCTGCTTTCATTGCTGCATTTACAGATTCAACTGTAACTTCGCCATCAACTACTGCTGTTAAGATTGTTGTTGATCCAGTTGGAGTTGGAACACGTTGAGCTGCCCCTACTAATTTTCCGTTAAGTTCTGGAATAACAAGTCCAATTGCTTTAGCAGCACCTGTTGAGTTAGGCACGATAGAAACTGCTGCTGCTCTAGCTCTTCTTAAATCTCCACCTGGGTGAGGACCATCAAGAGTCATTTGATCTCCTGTGTAAGCATGGATTGTTGCCATGATTCCACTCTCAATTGGAGCTAACTCTGTTAAAGCTTTTGCCATTGGTGCTAAACAGTTAGTTGTGCAAGAAGCTGCTGAAATAATTGTATCATCAGCTGTTAAGATATCGTGGTTTGTATTAAATACTACCGTTGGAAGGTCGTTTCCTGCTGGAGCAGAGATAACAACTTTCTTAGCACCTGCTGCGATATGTGCTGCAGATTTTTCTTTTGATGTGAAGAATCCTGTACACTCAAGAACTACGTCTACATTTAATTCTCCCCATGGAAGATCAGCTGGATTTCTTTGAGCGTAGATTTGGATTTCTTTTCCATCAACTACGATTGAAGACTCTTTCGCTTCTACTTTATCACAAAGTGCATATCTTCCTTGTGCTGAATCATATTTTAATAAATGTGCTAACATTTTTGGGTTTGTTAAATCGTTAATTGCTACTACTTCGTACCCTTCTGCTCCAAACATTTGTCTGAATGCTAAACGTCCGATACGTCCAAAACCATTAATTGCTACTTTAACTGCCATGTTAATTCCTCCTAAAATTCTCTAAGATTATTTTGTCTCGTTAACTTTATTTAAGTTCCCTCAATCAAGTTTTATTGTACTAAAGAAAATGCAATTATACAAGCTGTTTTTTTAATTTCGCCTTTGTTAGTTGAATTTTTAACGAAGTAAACAAAAATTCGCTTTTCTTTCCTTAAATTCTGTGTAATATTTAAAACCACAGCTTTTCAAAATGTCAGTTACCTTATCAAAATCATATGCTATATGCTCTGGACAGTGTCCATCCGACCCTACCGTAATAATTTCTCCTCCAAGTTCTTTATATCGCTTGACAATTGTTGGGTGAGGGTGTGGAAATCCTAGTTTATATTTAAAACCAGATGTATTAAGTTCTATTCCTTTTCCTTTATAAATCAACGTTCGTAACACTTCATCTATAATATCAGCATTGGCTTCGTAACTATAATGCTTCTCACGTTCCCTTCCATAGCGCACAATATAATCCATATGCCCCATTACATCGAAAGCTTCTATGTGTTTTGCATAAAAAAGTAAATCTTCAAAGCCTTTTCGATAAGTCTCTACATCTTCTTTTCCTTCTAAGCAAAGACCATAATAGGGATCCCTTCCCCAAACCAAATGAGAGGAACCTATAACAAAATCAAAGGGATACTGAGTTGTATACTCCTTGTAGTATTCATTTAAATGCGATTGTAATCCAATTTCCACACCAATACGCATATCTATCTTATCTTCATATTTTTTCTTTAGTTTTTGCATCCCCGCCATGTATAGGGGTGTGTTTAATTCAAATAATTCCGCATCTTCTGTATAGTCAGCATCATGATGATCTGTAAAACAGACTACTTTTAGGCCTTTTTCAATTGCACCTTGCACCATTCGCTCTGGTTCTACGTCAGTATCTCCTGAATATCCTGTATGTAAATGAAAATCAGATTTCACACTAATACCTCCTCGTATACTGTTGATGTTTTCAACTAAGTTCTTTCTATATTATAATTGTTCCTCCACCTAGAACATATTCATCATCATAGAATACAATTGCTTGTCCTGGGGTCACCGCACTTTGTGGTTGTTCAAATGTACACAGAATTTCATCTGCACCTACTTTTTCCACTGTACACCAATCACCCTTATGATTATATCTTATCTTTGCCCAGATGCGAATCGGCTCCACAATATCTTCGATCGTCATAAAATTCAAGCGATTTGCTCTTACTATTGTGCTCATAGATTGTTCTTTTGTCCCAATCACCACTTGATTCTCATCCGGTTTAATTTCTATTACAAATGTTGGATATCCTAAAGAAAGCCCTAAACCTCGCCTTTGTCCCACTGTATAATGGGTGATTCCCTTGTGTTTTCCTACCACATCACCATTTACTGTAACAAAATCTCCTGGTTGTATCGGCTCTTCAAGCTGTTCATCGATAAATGTCGCATAATCTCCATCTGGAACAAAGCAAATATCTTGACTATCCGGTTTGTGAGCTACTTGTAATGAAATATCTTCCGCTATTTTTCTTATTTCATCCTTTGTAAACTGTCCCACCGGCATCATCGTCTTCTTTAATTGTTCCTGAGTCAGATTATATAAGGCATATGTTTGGTCTTTTTCCGGAGTAGCCGAATGTTTAATTGCATATCTTCCATTTGGCAACTGATCAATCTGTGCATAGTGACCTGTGGCGATATAATCAGCTCCAATCCCTAAGCTTCTTGTCAACAAGGACTCCCATTTCACATAACGATTACAGGCGATGCAAGGATTTGGTGTACGCCCTTCCTTGTACTCTTCAACAAAATAATCAATTACACTTTCCTTGAACTCATTTTTAAAATTCATAACATAGTAAGGAATTCCAAGATCATTTGCTACTCTTCTTGCATCATCGACTGCACTTAACCCACAGCAACCCCCTTGTTCTTCTTGTACTTCTTGCCCCTCATCTTGCCATATCTGCATGGTTACACCTATTACCTCATAACCTTCTTGCTGTAACAAATATGCTGCCACCGAAGAATCTACTCCTCCAGACATTCCAACTACAACTTTACCTTTACTCATAGTACACTTCCTCTTATCATGCATTTATATCTAATATTCTTCTGTTTCTTCTTCCTCTTCGTGAATATCATTCTTTGGTTTAACTAAACCTTCTATAACAATGCCATTCTTCTCTGTATAATCCCAAAGTGCTGCTTGGATAGCTTCTTCTGCCAACAATGAACAATGTACTTTTACAGGTGGTAAGCCATCAAGTGCTTCCATAACTGTTTTATTTGTTACTTCCATGGCTTCTTTAATGGTTTTTCCAATAACAAGTTCTGTTGCCATACTGCTAGTAGCAACAGCAGCTCCACATCCAAATGTTTTGAATTTGCAATCACGAATCACTTGATTTTCATCAATATCCAGATAAATACGCATAATATCTCCGCATTTTGCATTTCCAACAGTTCCTACACCACTAGCATTTTCAAGTTCTCCTACATTTCGTGGATTTTGAAAATGATCCATTACTTTCTCTGTATACATGTTACTTTTTCCTCCAAATTATTTATTCTTATTTTGTTTTTTGATAAAATCCTCGTATAAAGGAGACATTTTTCTAAGATTTTCTACTATCTTCTTAATTTGCTCTGCTGTATAATCCAAATCTTCCTTTGTGGTTTCTTCTCCAATAGAAACACGAAGTGAACCATGTGCTTTCTCATGTGGCAATCCGATAGCTAATAATACATGGGATGGATCTAACGATCCTGATGTACAAGCCGATCCACTAGATGCACATATACCCACAAAATCAAGGCTAATCAATAATGATTCCCCTTCAATAAATTCAAAGCCAATATTCGCATTGTTTGGTAATCTATCTGTTGCATGACCATTCAACTTGGCATGTGGTACCTCTTCTAATACTTTTTGAATAAAATGATCTCTAAGCATTGTCTCACGAGCTTTGCGTTCCTCTAATGTATCAAATGCTCTCTTTACAGCCGTTCCAAATCCCACGATGCCAGGTACATTTTCCGTTCCTGCACGGCGTTTACGTTCCTGTGCACCACCATGTATAAATGATCGTGTTTTCACACCAGTTCTAATATATAGGAAGCCAATTCCCTTCGGTCCATTTAATTTATGACCACTTGCACTTAACATGTCAATTTTATATTCATCTACATTAATAGGCACATGCCCATATGCTTGAACAGCATCTGTGTGAAATAAAATTTTCTCTTTTGATGCAAGTTCCCCGATTTCCTTGATTGGCTGAATTGTTCCAATTTCATTATTCGCAAACATCACAGAAATTAAAATTGTAGTCGGCTTAATAGCGGCTTTTATATCTTCCACACTTACTCTGCCATATTCATCTACATCCACATAAGTAACTTCATATCCTTGTTTCTCTAAGTATTCTCCTGAGTGTAAAATCGCATGGTGTTCTATCTTCGTTGTGATAATATGATTTCCCTTCCCCTTATAAGCTTCTGCTGTTGCTATAAGAGCCCAGTTATCTGCCTCTGTTCCTCCAGCAGTGAAGTAGATTTCATTTGTTTTTGCGCCTAGTGATTCTCCTATAATCTCACGTTGCTTCATCACCGCTTCTTTACTTTTAGATGCAAATCCATATACGCTAGATGGATTTCCGTAAGCCTCACTAAAAAAAGGAATCATTGCTTCTACAACTTCTGGTGCTGTTTTTGTAGTTGCTGCATTATCCAAATAAATTAATTTATCCATATTTTCCTCCTCTATTCACATTTTATTTGTTCTGTATTATTTCCTGTGATTTTTTTACTTTCATTTACTAACTCTTCTAACATAATTGCATCTACAGCATGATTTACACTATCATTTATTTTTTGCCATACCATCTTTGATACACAGCAATTTGCAGATTGACAACCACTTTCTGTATGTAAACCCGAACAGTCAACTGGTTCGATATTCCCTTCTAATGCTCTTAATGCTTGCCCTACAGATATTTCATCTACTGGTTGAGCCAAAACATATCCACCATTTGCACCACGTATACTTGTTATAATTTCTGCTTTTTTTAATTTTGACATTAATTGTTCCAAATATCTTTCAGAAATTCCTTGTCTTGATGCAATACTTGTAATTGAAACTGGTTCAATTTCACTATGTTGTGCCAAATCAACTAAGGCTCGCAATCCATATCTACCCTTTGTAGACATTTTCATATTTTCACCTTCTCAATCATTTATTTTAATTCCTACTGTTTCAATTCCTATCACTTTACTAGGATTAAATAAATATAGCACTCAACTTCAATTATGTCAAGACTATTTACATTCATTCGATCCAGATAATTTTGCTGGACTAATATCTTCTATTCCTACAGCCTTGGCATAAGTTTTCACCATTTTCCAAATTCCTTGTCTACTCAGCTGTTCACCTTTCATATTTGTAAATAATATAGAGCTTTCTTCCTTAAGAACGAGAAGTTTTCTTCCTTCCTCTACATATGATTTTATAGAGTGAATTGTGGAATCCTTTATTCTATATATTTTATTTTTATTTCTGGCATATGTTCGAATAAACCCTACTTCATAGTCTACATCTTGTAATGTTATTCCAATAATCTCACTTACTTGTATACCCTCTTGACACATAAGCTGCATAATACAAACATCTCGTTGAGCCTTTGGTGTTTCACCTTTTGCTGCTTCCAATAATTTATCTATCATCTCTTTTTTAAGATATGATTTTTGACGTTTCTCAATCACTGGCTTTTGAATACTATCTGTAATACATTCTTTTAAATAATGTTTTTTAAACAAAAAATCAAAATACCCCTTCATTACCGCTATATTTCTTGCAATTGTTGAACTAGAAC
>CAYIYM010000010.1:0-37044 GCA_964367685.1 uncultured Lachnospiraceae bacterium | reverse complement strand
AAATCAAAATACCCCTTCATTACCGCTATATTTCTTGCAATTGTTGAACTAGAACATCCTTTGAGCTCAAGATATAACACATAAGAGTTTAAATTAGTTTCATTGATCAGCTCATAATCAAAGATTCGATGTATATAAAAATATTCAATCATTTTATCCAAATCACCGCGATAAGATAATTCTGTATTCTTGGAAATATTCTTTTTTTCTTTCAAATAATCCAAATACTCACGACTCGTTCTCTTCATTTGACTACACTCCTTATCTTACAATTATTCAATAACTATTTAGACATTATCACTTATATTAAGAGTTAAGATATTTCGATTCATATGCCAGCAGTGCTGCTATTGTTTTGCCATCCTCAATACGACCATCAAGAATCATTTCTCTAAGAGTCGAAAATTCATATGCTTCAACATGAATAAATTCTTCCTCATCTAGGTTTTGTACACCACTTTTTAAATCAAGGGCAACAAAAACTTCTACTAATTCATTGGTGAATGCTATTAGTGAGCGTATATTTAAAATCCATTGTAATGTTTCACTTTTATACCCAGTTTCTTCCTCTAATTCACGAGATGCACACGAAACTCCCAACTCTTCTTTTGTCTCTTTCTTTCCTGCAGGAATTTCTAGTGTCATTCGATCCACAGTATTTCTATATTGTTTTACCATTAAGATACGGCCGTCATCAAGTACAGGAACGACTGCAGCAGCACCTACATGGTCAATATAATCCCATGTGGTTTGGCTTCCATCCGGTAACTCTATTGTATCTGCATAAAGGGGGATTGTAATTCCTCGATATTTCAACTCTCTTTTTACTACTTTCATAATATATACCTCGTTTATTTATATTCTTTATATTATCTCGTTATACAAAAGAAAACTCTTGTATGAACAAGAGTTTTCCAACTTATTTATTTCGCATAATCTGTTACTCTGCTTTCGCGAATAACATTAACTTTGATCTGACCTGGATATTCTAATTCAAATTCAATTTGTTTCGAAATTTCTCTAGCCATGAGTATCATATCATCGTCTGATATTTGTTCTGGAACTACCATAATACGAACTTCTCGACCTGCTTGAATAGCAAATGATTTATCAACACCTTTAAATTGGTTTGTGATATCTTCTAACTGTTTTAGTCTGTTTGTGTATGTTTCTAATGTCTCTCGACGTGCACCTGGACGTGCTGCGGAGATAGTGTCTGCTGCTTGTACTACGCATGAAATCAATGATGTAGGTTCTACATCACCATGATGCGATTCAACTGCGTTAATAACAATTGCTGATTCTTTATATTTTCTACATAAATCAACTCCGATTTCGATATGAGATCCTTCCATATCGTGATCAATTGATTTACCTATATCATGTAAAAGACCTGCACGTTTTGACATTCTAACATCTAAGCCAACTTCACCAGCAATCAAACCTGATAAATGTGCAACTTCAATTGAATGTTTTAATGCATTTTGTCCATAACTCGTTCTAAATCTCATACGTCCTAACAAACGAATAAGTTCTGGATGAATTCCGTGTACACCAACTTCAAGAGCTGCCGCCTCACCTTCTTCACGAATTAAAGTTTCTACATCTTTTTGAGCCTTTTCAACCATTTCTTCAATTCTAGCAGGGTGAATACGACCATCAACAATTAATCTTTCTAAAGCAATTCGTGCCACTTCTCTTCTAATTGGATCAAATCCAGATAAAACTACTGCTTCTGGAGTGTCATCAATAATTAATTCAACACCAGTTAATGTTTCTAAAGTACGTATGTTACGTCCTTCACGCCCAATAATTCTACCTTTCATTTCATCACTTGGAAGGTGAACAACGGAAATTGTTGTTTCCGCAACGTGGTCAGCTGCACATTTTTGGATGGCAGTAACAACGTACTCTTTTGCTTTCTTTCCAGCTTCTTCTTTTGCATTGTTAGTCAATTCTTTTACTAACTTTGCAGTATCATGTTTTACATCTTCTTCAACAGTTTTTAACAGAAAATCTTTTGCTTGTTCAGAGGTTAATCCTGAAATTCTTTCTAGTTCCTGTACTCGTTCTTTGTTTAGTTGCTCAATTTCTTCTTCACGCTTTTTTAGGCGCTCTTCTTTTGTAGCACAACTAATTTCTTTTTGCTCAATTGCATCTGCTTTCTTTTCAAGAGACTCTTCCTTGGATAACACTCTTTTTTCATAGCGTTGTAAATCCGCTCTACGTTCTTTTGTTTCTTTTTCGAGCTCGTTCTTAGTCTTAATTGACTCTTCTTTTACTTCCAAGAGAGCTTCCTTCTTCTTTGCCTCAGCAGTCTTTAATGCATCATCGATCAATTTTCTAGCTTGTATATCTGCATTCCCAATTTTTGAGTCTGCATCCTTTTTTAACGCTGAAATTGTCAGTGATCTAGTCACCGGAACTGACACAACAAGAGTTACAATTACTGCAATAATTGCAATAACGACATCTAGCACAGGAGCACCTCCTTATTTAATTTTGTCACTTAACAGCAACACTTAAATTCTATACTGTTTTCACAACAATGTCAAGCATTCCACTGACATACTTGTAATACTTTGCTAATTTTTTCATAACTAAATCCTTTTCTCATCAATTGCGCATATATTTTCTGTTTTTCACTTGAATTACTATCCGCGATATTGAAATTCTTCTTACGAATAATTGTACGAATAGCCTCTTCTTCACTCGCCTCTTCGTAAAGCTCCAAAAGGATCTCATTCGCAAGTTCTTTGTCTATCCCCTTTTGAATCAAAGCAAAATAAATTTCCTTTTTACTTTTCTTCTTCCATTTTTCACTCACAAATTGTTTTGCATAATAACTATCATTCACATAACCAAACTTCGTCACATAATCAATCGCTATTTCAACTATCGTTTCCGTATACAAAGATTCCTGTAATTTCATTCTCAATTGGTGTTCTGTCCGTATTGCTTTTTGTAAAATAAATACGGCTCGTTTTTTTGCTCGTGGTATTATTACTTCATTTATAATTCTATCGTAAGATTCTTGTGACAACTCTCGTTCTTCCTTTATATGAAACTTAGAAAGTTCGCCTTTGTACAATACAAAAGCGAACTGTTCATCTAAATAAATTTTGTAACGATTCTTTGCCACCTCCTGCACGGTGGTTATCGTCATTTACTTTTCCTCTTCTTTATCAGCTTTAACTAATCCATAATGTTCTCTGATCTTTGTAGCTAGTTCATCCACTAACTCTGGACGCTCCGCTAGGTATTGCTTCGCATTCTCACGACCTTGTCCAATTTTATCTCCATTATATGCATACCATGCCCCACTTTTACTTACCAAGTCTAACCCAGTAGCAAGATCCAATACATCTCCTTCTCGAGAAACACCTTTACCAAACATGATATCAAATTCAGCTTCTTTAAATGGTGGTGCAATTTTATTTTTAACAACCTTAATTCTAGTTCTATTTCCAACCATTTCACCATTTTGCTTCAATGTTTCTATTCTTCTAACATCCATACGAACAGATGCGTAGAATTTAAGTGCACGTCCACCTGTTGTAGTCTCTGGACTTCCAAACATAACTCCAACCTTTTCACGTAACTGATTGATAAAAATAACAACACAATTTGACTTACTAATTACTGGTGTTAACTTTCTTAATGCCTGAGACATTAGACGAGCCTGCAATCCTACATGTGAATCTCCCATGTCACCTTCTATTTCTTGACGTGGAACCAAGGCTGCAACCGAGTCAACAACAACAATGTCCATTGCACCTGAACGAACCATGGTTTCAGTAATCTCTAATGCTTGATCTCCACTATCTGGTTGTGAAATATATAATTCATCAATGTCCACACCGATCTTCTTCGCATAGGAAGGATCTAGCGCATGCTCTGCATCTACAAATCCAGCAATGCCACCCATCTTCTGCACCTCTGCAATCACGTGTAATGCAATCGTCGTCTTACCACTTGATTCCGGACCATAAATTTCAATAACACGACCTCTTGGTATTCCACCTAATCCCAATGCAATATCTAAACTAAGTGATCCTGTAGGAATTGTTTCTACAACTACTTGTGCAGCTGGATCTCCCAACTTCATCACTGTACCTTTTCCAAAGTCTTTTTCTAATTTTAAAATAGCCGCTTCTAGGGCTTTCTTTTTATCTTCATTCGCCATAATATTTTCCTCTCTTATTCCATAACAAGAATTCGAACTAATGTTCGTCTTTAGTTATATTATTATAATCTCGTATACTTGTCAACTACTTCTGTGCATTTTCTTTTTATTTCTTTTTCATTTACATTAACACACACTCCACCCTCCTCTCATATAGAATTTTTTTAATGGAAAAATTGGTGGAATCACCTGATGTTTCTAAGAGAAGAACTCTCTTTGATAAGACTATACTATCATGATTGTAACCCAGAATCAACGGGTTTATCACACTAACACCTCTTTTTGTTCGTTTTAAAAAAAGAGGTCGCAAATAAATGCAAACCTCTCTTCTAATAATCTAAAATAAATTTCGTACATCATTAAACAATACAAATACACTCAGTACCATTAGTAATGCGAACCCCACAAAGTGAACCATTGCTTCTTTCTCTTCTGGCAACCTTTTTCCCCTTATCGCTTCAATTGCCAAAAACACTAGGCGACCACCATCCAAGGCTGGTAATGGTAACAAATTGACAACTCCTAAATTTGCTGATAGTAGCACTACTAAATTCAAGAAATTGAGAAGAATTACTGAGATTCCTATTTCCGCACTCGCTGTATAAGTATCTCCAATGATATTTACAATTCCCACTGGTCCTGAAATTTGCTCCGCTTTTGCTTCTCCTTGAATCATCATTGCCAGAGAATCAATAACCGATAGAATTGTATAACGAACATTATACACACCATACTGAGCCACTTGTAGTATATTCGGCTTCACATAATCCGAAGAAGAAATTCCTATTTGATAGATTCCATATTCCTCATTGAATACTGGTGTAATTGATGTTGTAAATTCTTCACCATCTCTTTCATATGTAACTGTCATTTCTTTCCCTTGATTAAATTGATTAAATGCTGTGATTTCCTTCCACAAATAAATTCTTCGATTATCTAGTTTCAAAATCTTATCTCCAGCCTCTATACCTGCTATTTCTGCTGGATATCCCTCTTCTACAGAAGAAATAATCGTTGTATCAAAACCAATCCACGCAACCATAATAGATGCACAAATCCCTGCTAATAAGAAGTTAAACAATGGGCCACCTGCAATTACCTGGACTCTTGCCCAAACAGACTTATCATTGAAATTCCCCTTGATTTCTGGAGCATCCCCTTCACTCGAATCTTCCCCCATCATACACGAACCGCCAAGCGGAAGTAGCTTCAAACAATATTCTGTCTCTCCAAACTTCTTACTCAACAACTTCGGCCCCATTCCAAGTGAAAATTCAAATACCTGAATTCCATTTTTCTTTGCAAATAAAAGATGACCTAGCTCATGTATAATAATAATAAAACTGAAAATTAAAATTGCAAATACAATCCCCAACTTACCACCTACTTTCTATATCTTTGTATACGTTTTGCTCAATTTCTAAAATTGTCTCCAATGATGGATTCTCGATGCTTTCATGTTCATTCATCAATGTCTCTACAATTTCTACAATTTGCAAATACTTTATTTCTTTATTAATAAATTTCTCAACAGCCTTTTCATTAGCAGCATTAAAAACAGTCGGCATACTCCCACCTATTCCCCCTGCAATATACGCTAATTTCAATCCACGAAACGCTTCCATGTCTGGCTTTTCAAATGTAATAGCATTCATCTTCCAAAAATCTAATCGCTCCCCTGATAACCTTCTTCGTTCTGGATAATATAATGCATATTGTATTGGTAGTTTCATGTCTGGAGTACCTAGTTGAGCAATCACTCCGCCATCTACATATTCAACCATAGAATGTATAATGCTTTGAGGTTGAACAACCACTTCGATATCCTCGAACTTCATATCAAATAGCCACTTTGCCTCAATTACCTCTAAGCCTTTATTAAACATAGTTGACGAATCAATCGTTATCTTTTTTCCCATTTCCCAATTAGGATGTTTCAGTGCATCTTCTAATTGAACTTGCTCCAGCTCTGCTTTTTTCTTGCCTCTAAAGGGTCCACCTGATGCAGTCAAAATTAATTTGGAGACCTTTTTACACTCATTTCCTTGTAAGCATTGAAATATCGCACTGTGCTCACTGTCAACAGGCAAAATATTCACTCCATATTTTTTTGCCAGTGGCATAATCAAATGCCCAGCAGCTACTAAGGTTTCCTTATTAGCCAATGCAATATGCTTTCCATGTTCAATTGCCGCTATAGTTGGTTTAATTCCAATCATTCCAACTACGGCAGTAACTACAATTTCTACATTTTCTAATGTAGCAACTTGAATCATTCCGTCCATGCCATGAACTACAAGAACATCCATATCATATAATCTTTTTTCCAATTCATCGGCCTTATCCTTGTCCCATAAAGCAACTATTTTGGGATGAAACTCTCTTGTTTGCTGTTCAATCAAATCAATATTCCCACCTGCTGCAAGACCTAACACTTCTATATCCCCTTGCTCTTTTACAACTTCTAATGTTTGTGTTCCTATAGAACCTGTAGAACCTAGAATCGATATTTTCTTCATTTTCCACCTCATACGTTTTAATTCATCAAATAAAATGCTAAATAATAAATAATTGGCGCTGTAAAAATAACACTATCAAAGCGATCCAAAATCCCTCCATGGCCTGGTATTAACTTTCCATAATCTTTGACTCCATGATCTCTTTTGATACCTGATGCCGCTAAATCTCCTACCATAGAAATTCCTGCACTTATAAAAGCTATTAACGCATATATACCAATTTCCACTTCCGCACCACCAAATTTATTGATGCACAATGCGTAAATACTTGCTAATAATGCTGCGCCTAACAAACCACCAATTGCACCTTCTACAGATTTTTTAGGGCTTAAAATTGGCGCCATCTTACGTTTGCCGAATAACACGCCCACGCAATACGCACAGGTATCGCTTCCCCAAGAGCTAAGAAATACTAGCCACACCGTAAAGATTCCATTTGATAATTCTCGTACTTGATAGACATAAGATAACATTACTGCAACATAAAACAAACCAAAAAAAGTTAACATTACATGATTCGCTTGGAATTTTGGAAATGTGAATACATATCCAGTCATAGTTAATATTAATATTCCAAGTATAAGCGGAATAATAAGCTCTGACTGTTTCATTATGATTACAATGTAATAAACAATCGCTCCAGCATACCCTATGATACCCAATAATTTATTTTGGATATTACCAATTTGGTATAATTCTCTCATTCCGATAATACTTACAATTATTAAAAGTCCACCAAGTAAATATCCACCTGATATCACAAAAAATATTGTCACTAGGAGCAAAATCACTCCACTGATTAAACGTTCTTTAAACATCTGTATTCTCCTTTGCATTTCCAAATCGACGTTCTCTCTTGTTGAATTTTAAAATAGCATTTTCTAATTCCTCTTTCGTAAAGTCAGGCCAATTAAGATCTGTAAAATAAAATTCAGTGTATGCAAGTTGCCATAGTAAATAATTAGATAAACGTTGCTCGCCACTTGTTCGTATCAACAAATCTGGGTCCGGTATTCCTGCCGTATCCAAATAACTTTCAATCATATCTTCTGTAACATCAGTCGAGGATAAAACTCCTTTTTCACAATCTTCTACCATTCTTTTGACTGCCCGTTTAATCTCATCCCTCGATCCATAATTAAGTGCTATTTGAAATTGTAACCCTGTATTATTTTTGGAGGCCTCTTGTAATTCTAAAATTCGATTTTGTAATCCTATCTCTAGCTTAGTAATATCTCCAATCACTCGAACCCTCATGTTATTCTTATCAGCAGTCTTAATACATATCTTCATATATCCTTCTAATAATTTCATCAAAGCATCGACTTCTGTTTTTGCTCGATTCCAGTTCTCTGTTGAAAATGCATATACAGTCAGATATTGAACTCCCATCTTATAGGCTTCTTCGCAAATCACTTCTACATTTTTACTACCTTGCTTGTGTCCATAGTTTCTAGGCATTCCTTTGGCTTTTGCCCAACGACCGTTTCCATCCAAAATAATCGCTATATGTTGTGGTACTTTCATCATCTTCTTCCTTTCACAGCTAACGAATATACTTCAAAAATAAATAGAGAGATAAGCATGGACTTACAAATCAACTCCGATACTCATCCCCACTATTTATTCGCTTAATTTATACTGTTAGAACTTCTTTCGACTTATCTTCAACAGCTTTATCTATATCTTTGATAAATTTATCTGTAATTTTTTGTAATTCAGTTTCTAAGTCTTTAATTTCATCTTCTGAAATTTCTGTTCCTTTTAATTTCTTAAGAGCATCATTTCCGTCACGTCTAATATTTCTAACAGCAACTTTACATGCTTCACCTTTTTTCTTAACATCTTTTACAATTTCTTTTCTGCGCTCTTCTGTCAACTCTGGGAATACTAAACGAATTAACTTACCATCATTTGTAGGGTTGATTCCTAAATCAGATGTCA
Organism: uncultured Lachnospiraceae bacterium; assembly: GCA_964367685.1. Classification (GTDB taxonomy): domain Bacteria; phylum Bacillota; class Clostridia; order Lachnospirales; family Lachnospiraceae; genus CAUPWF01. Next base: position 28,395 of record CAYIYM010000010.1, on the reverse strand, counting down.
TAATCGCTTTTTCGATTTCTCTTAACATACTTGCTTCCCAAGGCTGAATTTGGATCATTCTTGCTTCTGGTACTGCAATATTAGCAACTTGTTGAATTGGAGTAGGTGAACCATAATAATCTACCATGATACGATCCAATACTTTAGGATTTGCTCTACCTACACGAATTGTACCAAACTCTCCCATTAAGTTTTGCATTGATTTTTCCATTTTGTCATTAAATTTCACTAACTTCTCGTTCATTCTCTCATTCTCCTTATATTTATAATATTATACAGTCACTTTCGTTCCAGAAAAGTTTCCACTCATTGTCTCTACAATACTATTTTCTTCATTCAAACCAAATACAAGCATTGGTAGCTTATTCTCAAGACATAATATAGACGCTGTTAAATCGATGGCTCCCAATTTCTTATCAATAATTTCTTGGATAGAAATCTCATCATACTTCTGTGCTTCTGAATTTACTTTCGGATCACTATCGTAAATACCATCAATAGCTTTTGCTAAAAGCATTGCGTCTACTTCTATTTCAATTGCACGAAGTACAGCACCTGTATCTGTTGAGAAGTATGGATGTCCTGTACCACCTGCAAAGAAAATTACTTTCCCCTGTGCCATTGCTTCTATTGCTGCATCTTTTGAAAACAATGATGTAAAAGATCCACATATAAAAGGTGTAAACACCTCTGTTTTCATTCCCACATGTCTAAAAATATCAGATACATAAATACAATTCATAATTGTTGCTAACATACCAATTTGGTCAGCCTTCGTTCTATCAATTGTTTCACTTGTTCTTCCTCTCCAGAAGTTACCACCACCTGTTACAATAGATACTTCATATCCTTGATCTACAAGCACTTTAACTTGTTTTGCCACACCAATACATGTTGCTTCATCAAATCCTGTTTTTTTATCACCTGCTAAGGCTTCTCCGCTTAATTTTAATAATATTCTTTTCATATTTACTCCTTAAAGTTATACATCTGATTTATTCTATCATAAATTGTATTTCTAGTAAATCAAATTTATTTATTACACGCACATGACATATCGATATCTTCATTTACATTTGTAAGTTCGGCAAGCATCTCTATGGTATCTCTACTCCCAGCTTTACTAATTTGATAATGAGTCCATTTACCAACCTGCCAACTTTCTACTATGTTAGAGTCACATAATATCTTCATATGATATGACACCGCTGATTGCCCTATTTCCATATGATCCATGATATTACAAGCACATTTTTCACCACTTTTGAGAAATTCCAAAATCGCCAGTCGCTTTTCATCTGCCAATGCCTTGAATATTTTGGCTTTCACTGCTGTATTTTGTTCCATAATTATATTCTCCTCGTATTGACATTTTTTGATATGATTATGTTAGCACTAACTTAACATTCTTGTCAATCAATGCCTACTATTTTGATGCTAAATTTCACTAACTTTTCAAATTCACTTTTCCTTTTACCATTTTTTTGCTACAGTAATATATATATATATGTCATAAAATTAAAAGGAGTTTCGACTATGAAAAAATTATACTTATTATTTTGTATTCTACCAACCATTTTTTCGCTTACATGCTGTTCGCCAGCTGAATTCAATCCAGATCTTATGAAATCATATATAGAAGAAGGGAATATAGAGTTAAAGACCCTCCAACTTGACAATGTTTCTCTAAAATTAGTTCCCCGTAGCGAAGCACTTGTTTTTCAATATATCTTGCATGATATGAATGCAACTTTTGACTTAGAAATGGCAACAGCTAGCCTTCAATCCGCAGCAGAGGAGTCAAAAGAACTATATCTATCTATATTAGATGAATTAAATAGAGAAGTTCATAGCAGTGCATACCTAATTGTAGAATATATTACTTCTGATGATATCATACTTTATACCCAAGAATATCGCCCATTAGAAGAAGACCCTAAATAGGGTCTTCTTCTGCATTTTCATCATCTAAATTTATATCAGCACCAAGTTGTATCACTGTACTTGGAGCTACTGTTGTCCCTGCTGCAATTGATTGAACTGATACAACCTCTGTAGGATCTGTTCCCGCAAATACAAGTGTAAATACTTGTCCATATCCAGATTGTAAAATCTGTTCTTGTGTCATTCCTACAAAATTCGGCACAACCACAGCATTGTTAACTGAAGTATACTTCAGTGTAATAGTTGTTCCTTGCTGTACTTCCTTACCAGCAGCAATACTCTGGCTCCATACTTCACCTGGCAATCGATTCGTTTTATTCTCTTCTACAAATATCGCTACTAATCCTGCATCATTACACATCTGAATTGCATCTTCTCGAGTAATAATATCACTATAATTCGCGCCCACTTCTCCGACAAAATCTGGAACATACACGACTTTTCCCTCAGACACAAGAACTTTGATTGTCTCTTCTATTCCATAAGATGTATTCGCTTTATCCTGTGTCAAAATAAGACCTGGACTTTTGTCTGAAGATGTGTAAGTTACTTGAACCTTATATTTTGTACCTTGTTCATTATAATCTGCGACCCAAGCATGAAGTGCATCCACTCCTTCATCTACAAATGAAGGAATTACTATTCGATTACCTAATGAATAGGTTAAAGTCAAGACATCTAATTCATTATATAGAGAACCTGCTTTTAGCGATTGAGAAATCAATTTCCCCTTTGACGAATGAGAGTAAACTTCCTTTGTCACAACGTTGATTCCTTGTTGTGACGCTAACGCAGAAGCCGCCTCTATTGGATAAGATGAAAAATTAGGTATAATAATTTCACGACCTTTTGAAACCTTCAATTTCACAGTTTCTCCACTTTTAATCACTTCGTCTAACTTAATATCTTGAGAAATCACCTGACCTTTAGGAATACTTTCATCAAACACCTCTGTAATTTCTAATATAATTTTATTATCTAGAGCGAATGTATTGGCCATATCTAAAGTCATCGTTGTAAAGTCTGGAAGTGTGACACTTCCATTTTCTCCACTTCCATTTGATATAATTACATAAATAGGCGAATCCCTGCGTACTTCCTTTCCTAACACCGTGCTATCATTTACTGTAAAAGTAAGTACTTTTCCTTCTTCTACTGTTTGGCTATTTTCTGTAGTAATACGCAGCTTCGACATATGATTTTCTTCTCCCCAAGCTTCAATTTCTTGCTTAGTCATTGTCATAAAGTCTGGAATCGTAACCATGATACTTAGATCTGGTCCTTTCGAAATAACCAACTCTAAGTATCCTTCTTTTTCTAATTCTTCTCCAGCCTCTGGATTTTGGGAAATCACTGTATTTGCCTCAATATCGTCATTAAATTCTTCCGTCACTCGAACCAATATTTTATTCTCAGTAACCCAATTGTTAGCATCTGTCAGAGTCCAATTCACCATATCTGGTAAAACAATATTTTGTGCAAACACAAAAAACATAATAATTACAATCACCAAAATGCCGACCACACCACTTACGATAGGTATAAGTGGAACCTGTTTCTTAGAAACATTCTTCTTAGAAACATTTTTAGGCTCTCTTTTTTTTCTAGGTTTATGCGTTACATTTTTTGCTGATTTTATTTCTGAATCTTTCTCTAAATCTTTTCCATAATTATTTAAAAAATCATTTCCCATAATCCACTTTAGAATAGATCACTATTCTATCTCCTTCTAATTCGTAATATCTCTTTTTTGGAAATTAATGAGTCCAATTCCTATAAACACAAAAGCTATGATAAGTAATATTACTATTCCCAATGCTATATTTAGTTGAACTCCTGATCGCATTAAACTATCTGCTAATCCATATTCACGATATAAATTACTAAAGTTTAAATAAGGGAGTGGTGTGTATGGTAATATAAATGCAATCTTCATCACAGACATAATACCTGCAGCAATGATTCCCCCTAAAATCAATGCACTTGGAAGTGCGATTGCTATCGCGGCATTTCTTGCTAATGTCGACATTCCAAAAGCAACGGAATATGCAAATATAATATTAACCGAACAAATCAAGATTCTGCTCATTATTAATACCCAAAAATTAATTTCCCCATTAGCTGTATAATTTGGATTCAAGTAATCACTAAATCCATGCAAAACACCATTTATTACTATATTTAGTATCATACCAATAAAATACACTATATACAAGAGAATCAATCCCGCAAGGTATTTTGAAGTAAATATTTTAAATCTAGATTTTGGTCGAACCATAAGTAAACGTACTGTACCTGTTTGGAATTCGTTCGCGATAATATATCCCCCAATTAAAATGCCTAAGAAAGAAACAATTGTTGCAAACATAAGATTATTATTCACACTATTTCTCGCTCCATTTCTTTCAAATGACATATCAGGTTTTCCGCTTTCCAAAGAATTTTGAGCTATCATAATTTTTTTATTCGCATCTGCAGCTGTCACCTTACTTGCCTTTAGAAACTCCTCATAAGTTGGGTATTCATAATGAAGATAGTCATGGTTAAAAAATTCTTCCTCACTTGTAATCAAGTTTAGTTCTTCAATAGTATATCTATTTATTTCAATACTCTCTAATGCACTATTTTGCCAAACATCGGCATTTGGGTAAATCATATTTTCTTTTCGATATAAGAGATTAGGAATGATATTATTCTCCTTTGTTTCAATCTCCGTTAATAGTCTCATGATTTCGTTATTTGCCGATTCCTCCAAGTCCGGATTTTCTGCTGCTGCTTTTTCTTGTATATCGATTTCTCTTTTATACGATTCTATATCTTTTTCTTCCAAAACAATCAGAGAATCAATGTATGTCTCAAAATCATCTTGTTGCACTGCATTATAGATTATTTCTTCTGAATTCTCTATCTTTTGAAGCTGTAACTCTCTCTCCTCATCTGTCAACTCAAAGTATTCATCCATTCTCTCTATATAGGCAACAAAATTCACTGCATTTGTTAAAGCCATTTTATTTTCTGTAGCACTACGCTCTAATAGAAACTGTTCTACGACTGCCCCTTCATTTTTGTAGATTAACGATACACGGTAATCATCTTCATCTGTAATAATTTCAGCATATTTCATGAAATAATCCGTGTAGCTTTGGAGTAATTCGTTTATTAATTTTTTTTCATCATCAGAAAATGATTCAAGCCCAAAAGTTAGTATTTCCTCATAATAATAATAAATGGAATGATAGAATGGATTACCTTTTTTAATAGTTACTCCATTAACTTCATAGTCTGCTTCTGTGTCAATACCATATCTTTCAGCATAATGTCTATCTGCGTAATTATCCAACACCTTAGATAGGATAGGCCCCGAAAAAGCTATTATCATTACAATAACACTTAATATTAGTACAAATTTTAATTTAATTAGTTTCTGAAATTCCGTCTTTACTTGCTGTAAATAATTCATCCTTTCACCTCCTATGATATTTGCTGTTTAGAACCTACTGTCATAGAAATGAAGTCTTGTTCCAATGTACGAGTTTGCTTGTTCACTGCATAAATTGCTATATTCTTTTCCACAAAATGTTTAACGAATTTAGAAATCTGTTTATAAGTTGCAAATAACACGACTCCCTCTTCGTTGATTTCACATTCCAACTGTAGTTCTTTAAATGTGTCAAATACAAATTCATTGTTTCCAGTAATAAATGTGTATTTGAATACCTCTTCTCTTGAATCCGCTTTAGCACCAATTTCTTTCTCTCCAATGATCACGCCATTATCAATAATATAAATACGATCACATAATAATTCCATCTCAGAAAGCAAATGACTAGAAACAAGTATTCCTGCGCCAGATTCTTCTGCTAAATGCTTTAGTAAATCCCTCATTTCTTTAATCCCTAAAGGATCTAGTCCATTGGTAGGTTCATCTAAGACGAGTAATTTCGGCATATGAAGAATAGATTGCGCCAATCCAACACGCTGACGCATTCCTAGTGAATAAGTTTTAACCTTATCATGAATTCTATCTCTCATCTTCACCATTTCGACCACAGAATCAATATTATTAATTGACTCCTTCCCATAAAATCCAGCAAAATATTTCAAATTATCATACCCAGATAAATTTTTGTACAAATCAGGATTCTCTACGATCGCACCTACATTCATCATAGCTTCTTCAAAATTTGTCTTTACATCATAGCCGCAAACAGATATCGTTCCCGATGTAATAGAGAACAACCCCATAATCATTTTAATTGTTGTTGTTTTACCTGCTCCATTTGGTCCGAGAAATCCAACTATTTCACCACTATTAACTGTCATATTTAACTTGTCGACAATTATCTTTTTCTTAATTGTCTTCGATACATCTTCAATTCTTAACAACTCCATATACTGCTCCTTTCAATATTAAACTATCCATAGACCTTTACTTCTCACTCCATAGTGTATTAAATATATAAATTGCATTAGTGTACTAATATATTTAATACACTAAGTATAGTTCATCTCACATTTAATTGCAAGTACATTTTTAATAAATAACAATTTAATTGAAATTGTTAGATTTTTCATCCGTTTAATTGAAATTCATCTGTGAATTTGGTAATATATTTAAAATAAAGTTAAAAAAGGGGGATCATTTATGCATAACATAAAAAAGTTGATGGACAAAATATATGAAGAATCTGCTGTCGAATATGAATCCGAAATGAAAAAAAATAAAATTGACTTACCGCTATCAATCGGTGAAGAACAACATCTCGAGACAATATACAAGTTACGCTATCCTACTTTTTCTGATTTTGCGAGTGCAATCAAGTTAACGAAGCCTGCCGCCACACAAATTATCAAGCAGTATATTAAAAAAGGATACGTTACCAAAGTTCAATCTGAAGACGATCGAAGAGTGTATCATATTGTATTAAATCAAGAGCTATTGGCTCTTTTCACTTTACGCGAAAACATTTTCAACCATATTATGAATTCTCGTTTTGAATATCTCACAGACGAGAATCGTCATATCCTAATAAAAATTCTTACAGATGTTTTAGACACAAAAAAAATGTAATGACAAAACCGTCATTACATTTTTTGATTACTTTAAGTATTTCTCTTCGAATAATGTGTGATTAATTGGTCGTTCATAGAAATATCCTTGTGCATATTCACATTGGATCTTTCTTAAAAATTCCACTTGCTCAGCCTCTTCCACACCTTCTGCTACAATTGTCATATGTAAATTTCTCGCTAGACGAACAATCCCCTCAATTACAAGCCCACCTCGCTCCGTTTCCTCATTGTTCACGAAGAAGCTACGGTCTAATTTTAGTGTGTCAACTTTGAAATTCTTCAACATCCCTAAAGATGAATAACCAGCGCCAAAATCATCTATCGACACCTTGAATCCTCCTTTGTGAAGATTTCTTAGTAATTCTTCCAATAGCTCTTCGTTGTCTGTTATCGTTGTTTCTGTAAGCTCTATTTCTATGTACTGTGTCGCTATATTATAACTATCTACAATTGCTTTAAGTTCGTCTACAAAATTAGGGTTAGAAAGATGAACTCGCGAGAAATTCACAGAAATTGGGATAACCTTATAGCCAGCGTCTAGCCATCCTTTGATCATGGAGCATACAGATGCCAACATATATTTATCCAATTCTACAATAAATCCATTACTTTCAAACAAGGGAATAAATACATCTGGAAAAATCATTTCCCCATCCGAATCAATCCAACGTACCAACGCTTCTGCACCTGCAACACCATTTGCTCTTAAATCAAATTTTGGTTGTAAGAATACTTTAAATTCTTTTTGTTTTAGTGCATCCTCCATTTTATTAGTAATAGAAGCTATGGCCAAAACCTGTTCCTTAAATCTATCATCATAATCCCATATAATATGATTCGGACTCTTTTTAGAAAAATTATGAGCCAATGTGACCTTATTAATAATATCATTCACATCTGTCTCGCCTTTATGTATAAAATATCTACCATAACTAAATGAAAATCTGTGGTTTCTCAATTCTGGAATTCGATTCTTAAAAATCGACTCATAATGGAAACGTATTTCTTCCAGATTGCCTAATAATTCTGTACTCGAGAATAAAATAAATTGATCTCCCCCTATACGCCCTATGCGAAACGTAGGATCAGTAACTGTGCTACCGGTTTCAGCAATAGCTCGAAGAACAGAGTTTCCTACTTCAAAGTTAAACATCTCATTAATAACTTTAAAATTATCTACATCAAACTTAACAATTACATAATCTAATCCATCATCTTTAGAAAGTACATCTTGAATATCCAACTTCAACTTCACAAGATTTGGTAAACCTGTCAATTCGTCATAAAACGCTACCTTCTCAATATCGAGCAGACTCTTCTTCTTACTTATATAAATGTAAATAATAAATAGCAATGCTCCTGCAATAATCACACCACTAAGAACTACCATACTATGGGAAATATTCTGCACATTAGTAAGAATTGCTTCTTCCGAAACAGAATAAATTATCATCCAATCATTAATAGATAGTGGTCGATACTCCGCTATCATCTTCTTCCCATGTAAAGTATAACTCAATTGACCTGATTGACCTTCTTTGAAATCCTCAACCCACACATCATGTTGACTATCTTTATCAAAAATTGCTTCTTCTAAATCGCGTATACTCACATCATCTATGCCAGTCGTCATAAATATAGAGCCATTTTCATCGCTTATAATTGAATATCCTAATTCATTTGTGTAAATAGACAGTACTTCAATCAAATATTCAACATCATACGTAATTAAAACCATACCCACCATTTCGTCTTGATTCATAATAGGGGTAGACGCTGCAACAACATAACTATTAGTATATGGAGACATATAAGGCTCTGTTACTGTAACTACATCTGGAATTGCCTCCTTAAAATATGCTATTGGATTCAAATCAAGGGGTTCCCCTCCTAGCATTATGCCTCTTCCCTCTGTATCAAATACCATGATATTATCATAATAATTAAACTTCTGTATTGTTTCTAAATACATGAGCATTCGCTCTTTATCATCTCCTATTGTTTGGAGTACCTGGGATATAGCTAATATATTTTCACTTTTTTTAGTTAAATCACTATTGATAGATTTCTGCTGTTGGACTGTTGAATCTGTTAAATTTTCTTTCGCAGATTCAAATAATGCACTACTAACATTATCATTAAAACCGGATACACCAATAATTATTGCCACAATAACGAACATAAGTGATATTAAAAAAATAAGATTCCTCTTTTTCTTTTGCATGAAGCCTCCTATACATATTTATCTTAATATTATCTATATAATAATACATTCAAATTCATATGTACATTATTTTGTTGTTATTTAAGAAAATATACGTAAATTATTCATCCAAATTTTTGTTAAAGAACATTAAATATTGTTATTTTTTTCTCAATTATTTTTCTTAATACTTCAAAATCAGTTTCAAAAATCATCAAAACACTTGAAAATTCTTTATTTTTGGTAATTTTCACTTAATATCGTCGTTATTTTTTTAACACTTTGTATATTATACATGTTTATTTATCATTAAAAACATACTATAATAAACTCATAAATCGTTAAATAATTAACACAAAAAATAAAAAAGGATAAGGAGAATATCAATGGCAAGTAAAGAAAAAAACACAATGATTGATAGTGTAGAAAAATTGCAAATCAAAATCAAGGAAATGAAAGAGGTCCAAAAAGTATTTGCAACATTCACACAAGAACAAGTAGATAAAATCTTCTATGAAGCAGCTTTGGCAGCTAATAAAATGCGTATTCCTCTCGCAAAGCAAGCAGTTGCAGAAACAGGTATGGGTATTGTTGAAGATAAAGTAATCAAAAATAACTACGCTTCTGAATATATTTATAATGCATATAAAAACACTCAAACTGTAGGTGTTGTTTCCGAAGATAAAGCATTTGGAATCACAAAAATTGCAGAACCAATTGGACTTATCGCTGCAGTTATTCCTACAACAAATCCTACTTCTACTGCTATCTTTAAGACTTTGTTAGCTTTGAAAACCAGAAATGCAATCATTATTTCACCTCATCCACGTGCAAAAGAATGTACAATTGCTGCTGCTAAGATTGTTTTAGATGCAGCTGTAAAAGCAGGTGCTCCAGAGGGAATAATCGGTTGGGTAGATGTTCCATCTCTTGATTTAACTAACGAGGTAATGAGAGAATCCGATATCATATTAGCAACAGGTGGTCCTGGTCTTGTTAAAGCGGCTCACTCTTCTGGCAAGCCAGCACTTGGAGTTGGTGCAGGAAACACACCTGTAATCATAGATACAACAGCTGATATTCAAATGGCTGTAAACTCTATCATTCTTTCTAAAACATTCGATAATGGAATGATTTGTGCATCTGAGCAATCTGTGACTGTGTTAGAGCCACTTTACAAAGCTGTAAAAGAAGAATTTACAAAGCGCGGATGCTACTTCTTAAAAGAGAATGAAATTGAAAAGGTTAGAAAGACTATCATTATTAACGGAGCACTTAATGCAAAAATTGTAGGCCAGTCCGCATTTACAATTGCTAAATTAGCCGGTGTCAAAGTTCCTGAAGCCACAAAAATACTTATCGGAGAAGTAGAATCTGTTGATATTTCTGAAGAGTTTGCTCACGAGAAACTATCTCCTGTATTAGCAATGTATAAGGCTAAAACATTTGATGAGGCAATTGAAAAAGCTGCTCACCTTGTAGAAGATGGTGGATTAGGACATACTGCATCTTTATATATTGATGTTAATGAAAGCGAAAAAATGAATCAATTTACTGCTGCTATGAAAGCATGCCGTATTGTTATTAATACTCCTGCTGCGCACGGCGGTATCGGTGATTTGTATAACTTCGGCTTAGCACCATCATTAACACTTGGCTGTGGATCTTGGGGTGGAAACTCTGTTTCTGATAACGTTGGAGTAAAACATTTATTAAATATCAAGACAGTGGCTGAGAGGAGACAAAATATGCAATGGTTTAGAACACCTGAAAAGGTTTATTATAAAAAGGGTTGTATGCCAATCGCTCTTGATGAGTTAGGAACAATCATGAATAAGAAGAGAGCTTTTATTGTAACAGACAGTTTCTTATTTAATAATGGATATACAAAGGCAATTACAGATAAATTAGATTGTATGGGAATCTCATACCAAATCTTCTCTGATGTACAACCAGATCCTACATTGGCTAATGCTCAAAGTGGTGCCGCAGCTATGACTGCTTATCAACCAGATTGTATCATCGCATTAGGTGGTGGTTCTGCAATGGATGCCGCAAAAATCATGTGGGTATTATATGAGCATCCAGAAACAAACTTCCACGATATGGCTGTTCGTTTTATGGATATTAGAAAACGTGTATATACATTCCCTAAAATGGGTGAAAAAGCATACTTTGTTGCTATACCAACCTCTTCAGGAACTGGTTCTGAAGTAACACCGTTTGCCGTTATAACAGATCAAGAAACTGGAGCAAAATACCCTCTTGCAGATTATGAACTTCTTCCTAACATGGCTATCGTAGACACAGACAACATGATGAGCCAACCAAAAGGATTAACTAGTGCTTCTGGTATCGATGTATTTACACACGCAATCGAGGCTTATGTTTCTGTACTTGCTACAGACTATACAGATGGCATGGCACTTAGAGCTATGAAAAATGTATTTGATTTCTTACCTACTGCTTACGAAAATGGTGATAACCTAGAGGCAAGACAAAAAATGGCTGATGCTTCTTGCCTAGCTGGTATGGCCTTTGCCAATGCATTCTTAGGTGTATGCCACTCTATGGCACACAAGTTAGGTTCATTCCATCACTTGCCACACGGAGTTGCTAACGCACTTATGATTTCTAAGGTAATTGAATTCAATGCATGTGAGAATCCAACAAAAATGGGTGCATTCTCTCAGTACGAATACCCTAAAACACAAGCTCGTTATGCAGAGTGTGCTAGATTTATTGGCATCACAGCTAAAAATGATGAAGAAGCAGTTAAGAAATTCATTGATAAAGTAGAAGAATTAAAAGCATCTGTCGGAATCAAGAAATCAATTAAAGAGTATGGCATTGACGAAAAAACATTCTTAGCTACACTTGATGAAATGGTTGAACAAGCATTTGATGATCAGTGTACTGGCGCTAACCCTCGTTATCCATTAATGAGTGAACTTAAAGAAATGTATTTAAGTGCATATTACGGAAAATAAAATAAGTAATACAAAAAGAAACAGGTTACGTTATGCACCTGTTTCTTTTCTGTCTCCCAATATAGTACTTGCTTATACACTTTATCTGAAGTATAATACATGATTGTACATCTTATCTAACAGATGTACATAGACAGTTCGAAACCATCCTGTCTCTAAACAAAACTAGGAAAAGAGGACGAAAATGAAAGAAACAAAAGAAACAAATACCATGGATCGCTATTCCGTGATACATGAAAAAAACAAGCGTGAAATTGTATTATTACGAGGAACTGGATGTTTTTGGCGACGTTGCCGGTTCTGTGATTATCACTTGGATTTTTCCAAAAACCAAAATGAAAACATTCTTCTTAATGCAATTGAACTTGCTAAGGTTACTGGAATTTACCAAAAATTAGAAGTAATCAATTCTGGTAGTTTTACCGAACTACCTCCAGAAACAATCTCACTTATCGAAACAATTTGTCTAGAAAAAGAGATTCGCGAATTACATTTCGAAAGTCATTACATGCAACGTGAAAAGATTCAACCAATACGAGATCACTTTGCTAAAATTGGTGTTAAAGTAACTGTCAAAATAGGAGTCGAAACCTTTGACTATCTTTTTAGAGAATCTTATTTAGATAAAGGAATAGATACAGATCAACCAGAAGATATCGCCAATTACTTTGACGAGTGCTGTTTGCTTCAGGGGATTCCATTTCAAACAACAGACTCTATGATTTTAGATATAGAAACGGGGCTTAAGTATTTTCAACGTGTTTGTGTAAATATTATGCAAGAAAATGGAAAACCTATAAAACCTGACCCACGAGTGATTAAACTCTTTATTAAAGAAGTTTATCCACTCTATAAGGACAACGAACGTGTAGATATTTTACTGTCCAATACTGATTTCGGAGTTGGAGGTGTGACAGAAAATGACTAATGAAATATTACTTATTTGCTCACTCATCATAACCTATTCGTTGGTTTTAGTATTTTATAGAATGTTTGGTAAAGTTGGACTCTTTGTCTGGACTGCAATTGTTACAATCGCAGCTAATATAGAAGTTCTACTTCTAGTAGATGCTTTTGGAATGGAACAAACACTAGGAAATATATTATTCGCATCTAGCTTTCTTGTTACAGATATCTTATCTGAAAATGAAGATCGTAAAAGTGCAAATTTAGCTGTTAAAATCGGAATTATGACCAATATTACATTTGTACTTATTTCTCAATCATGGCTCCTTTATTCTCCAGCAGATGGGGACTTCGTTACTCCAGCAATTGAATCTATTTTTACGAATACACCAAGGTTAATGTTCGTCGGTTTAATCGTCTATGCAACTTCACAATTTATTGATGTTCGCATTTACCATTTTATATGGGAGAAAACAAAATCACACTTTGGTGATAGCAAAAAGGGTTTATGGATAAGAAATAACGGCTCTACGCTTATCTCACAATTTATTAACACTCTCCTATTTAGTTTCGGAGCATTTTATGGAGTATACGAACTAAGTACTGTATTAAGTATTACTCTAACTTCTTATATGATTTTCTTTGTGACTAGTTTGTTTGATACACCAGCCGTGTATATTTCTCGTCATATAAAAAAGCAATTAGAAAAAATATAAAATAAGGTAATTTATTCAAAAATGGGAGGCTTATTGAAAATAAGTCTCCCATTCTTTCTCCTTAAATGCAATCAGAACTCCTGCTTTATTAATTTTACATATCATTATTTTACTGTAATCAATAACTCTCCTGCTTTTGCAGTACTTCCCTCGGTTACTAATATTTGATCTATCGTCCCAGCCATACGAGCTACAACTGATGTTTCCATTTTCATAGCTTCAATTATAGCAATTACTTGATTCTTCTCAACAACATCACCAATCTTAACACTTATCTTAGAAACCATTCCAGGAATAGACGCACCGATTTGACTCTTATCTTCTGGGTCAGCCATTACGACTTTTTTCACATCTACTTCTGCGTATGGATCAGGAACTGCAATTTCTCGTCTCATTCCATTTAATTCGAATTGAACCGAGCGTGTTCCATCTTCATGTACATCTCCTAGCCCAATATACTTAATTACGAGTCTCTTACCTTCAGCTATATTAATTTTACTCGTCTCTCCTAATGCCATTCCATTAAAGAATACCTGACTACTCATACGAGATAAATAACCATATTCTTGTGAATGCTTATAAAAATCTTCAACAACTTTCGGATATAGACAATAAGAAATCACTGTTCTATATGAAGGATTCTTATAGAATTTCTCTACTTCTGCTTTTGCTTTGTCGAAATCTATAGGTTCTAACAATTCACCTGGTCTACATGTAATTGGTTGTTCACCCTTCAATACGATTTTCTGAATATCTTCTGGGAATCCCCATGCTGGTTGTCCCATCATTCCTTTAAAATAAGACACAACTGAATCTGGATATGTTAAATCGGCACCTTTTTCAATAATATTCTCAGGAGTTAAATTATTTTGTACCATAAAGATAGCCATATCGCCAACCATTTTAGATGAAGGAGTTACTTTCACAAGATCTCCTAACATTGTATTAACTGTCTTATACATTTCTTTCACGGCTTCAAATTGATGCCCTAATCCCAAACTTTCAACTTGCGATTTAATATTTGTATATTGACCACCTGGCATTTCATAACGATAAATGTCAGTTGATGGATTCTTGATATCTCCTTCAAAGGACGCATAACGCTGACGCACATCTCCCCAATAATTTGATAATGTTTGAAGTTTTTCAGGAACAAGGCCTGTATCTCTATCTTGACCTTGAAGTGCACATACAACTGCATTCATAGATGGTTGACTTGTCATTGATGACATAGAGTCAATTGCCACATCAACAATATCTACTCCCGCTTCTGCCGCCATTAAATATGCAGCAACTTGATTTCCAGAAGTGTCATGTGAATGTAAGTGTATCGGCAATGCGATCTCCTGTTTTAGTGTTGTCACTAGCTTCTTCGCTGCATAAGGCTTAAGCAATCCTGCCATATCTTTAATTGCCAGTAAATGTGCCCCACGTCGCTCAAGTTCCTTTGCCATGTTTACATAATAATTTAATGTATACTTGTCATTTTTTGGATCTGAAATATCACCAGTATAACAAATAGTTGCTTCACATAATTTATTTTGTTTTAGTACTTCGTCCATAGCCACTTCCATGCCTGGAATCCAGTTTAATGAATCAAATATACGGAATACATCTATTCCACTATTTGCCGCTTCTCCTATAAATGCACGAATTAAATTATCTGGATAATTTGTATATCCGACTGCGTTTGCTCCACGAAGTAACATCTGAAATGGAATATTAGGAATTTTTTTACGCAGTAAGTCTAATCTCTCCCATGGTGACTCATGCAAAAATCTATAAGCTACATCAAATGTTGCTCCTCCCCACATTTCCAATGAAAAAGCATCATTTAAAATCTCTGCTGTACCTTCTGAGGCTTTTAGCATATCGCAAGTACGCATACGTGTTGAAAGTAGCGATTGATGTGCATCCCTCATTGTTGTATCTGTAATAAGCAATTTCTTTTGTTCAAGCACCCATTTTTTGACCGCTTCTGGACCTTGGGCATCAAGAACTTGCTTTAACCCCGTTATGTTAGGTGGCGTATTCGCAAATACCGGTATTCTTGGTGCATCTAATTGTAACCTCTCACTTGAAGGATTCTTCACCTGTATTTCAGCTATATACTTTAATACTTTTGTAGCTCGATCTTTTCCTTCTGACAAGTCAAATAGTTCCGTTGTATCATCAATAAATTTTGTATGACATAACCCTTTGTGAAAGCTTGGATGGGTTAATATATTTGTTATAAACGGAATATTTGTTTTAACACCACGAACATGTTCTTCACGAATTGCACGAATTGCACGTCGGCAAGCACCTTCAAATGTATTATCAAATGCTGTAACTTTAACTAATAAAGAATCATAATATGGTGAAATAATCGCTCCAGTATATGCATTTCCCCCATCTAAGCGAACTCCATGTCCACCACCTGATCTATATGCAGTGATTTTCCCCGTATCTGGCGCAAATCCATTTGCCGGATCTTCAGTAGTTACACGACATTGAATAGCAAATCCATTCATTTTAAAATCGTCTTGGCTTGTAAGACCGATTGTTGGATGAGAAAGTGCTTTCCCCTCAGCTATAAGGATTTGTGCACGAACTAAATCGATTCCAGTTACAACTTCTGTAACTGTATGCTCTACTTGAATACGCGGATTTGTTTCAATAAAATAATGTGCACCGCTATTATCAACAAGAAATTCCACAGTACCCGCATTTACATATCCAACATGTTTTGCTATCTTAACTGCATCCTCACGAAGACGTTCAATTGTATCTTTTGGCACACTCCATGCTGGAGCAAATTCTACAACCTTTTGATAGCGACGCTGCAATGAACAATCACGCTCTCCAAGGTGATAAACATTCCCATAGGCATCAGCTAAAATTTGAACTTCAATATGCTTTGGTTCAACTAAGAACTTTTCAATAAAAATATCTTCATTTCCAAATGCCTTTTTTGCTTCATTCTTAACTAACGAAAAGTTTACACGCACTTCTTCTTCAGAGTCACAACGTCTCATTCCACGACCACCACCGCCAGCAGCTGCCTTTAGTATAATTGGATATCCGAATGATTCTGCTAGTTCAACTGCATTATCGGCATCCCTTAATGGTTCTTTAGACCCTGGTATCGTCGGTACATCGCATGCTATAGCAGTTGCTTTAGCTGCTAGTTTGTCTCCCATTTGAGAAAGAACTTCTGAGGGTGGACCAACAAATTGAATTCCTGCTTCTTCACAAGCCTTGGCGAAATCTGCATTCTCAGACAAGAAACCATATCCTGGATGAATAGCATCTACATTTTTCCTCTTTGCCAAATCTATAATACCCTCTATATCTAAATATGCTCCTAATGGCGATTTATTCTTACCAATTAAATATGCTTCATCTGCTTTGGTTCGAAATGCAGATAGTGTATCCTCGTCTGAATACATTGCCACTGTACTTAATCCCAAATCATAACATGCACGGAATACACGAATTGCGATTTCTCCTCTATTAGCTACCAATACTTTTTGGAAATTCTTTTCATTCATCTTAATCAACCTCTCCTCTGAAATTCAGCAAATAAAATCCCTATAATTAATGTGATTATCATCTACAATCATTTTACTCAACTGAGATAAATTATATATTACAAATCATCAAATTGCAATATTAATATTTGTTAATTGCAATTTTTATCATAATACACATCTAAAACTCCATAAATAAGGTTTGTTTGTGCAAGTTTTCCTTTTGAATTATTCATTTTTTGAATGTTTCTAATCTGCATTTTCTTCCTTGCTATGATATAAGATCATTTTCATAGTTTGCATCTCACTTTATTTCATTATGTCTCCACAGCGACACAATATCAATATTGACTTACTAGACTACAAAAAATATTCCCCACCATGTTTACCACACAGCAGAGAATATCCTTGCAAACCCTTATAACTCCTACCTTTTCTCACCTAACTCACCCTAATCATCAACCGTTCTAATTTGTTACTGCCATATGCTACGATGTAACTCTTTAAATATTCTTGTTATATATTTTACTATTCCTTCTTTTCTATTTATTCTTACAAATTAGTAACAATCATAGAGGCTCCTGACATTATAAGTAGGATAATAACTATCTTCTTCAAGATACTCTCATCAACTTTTTTTGCACATTTTATACCTATAAACAAGAATGTCAACGCAAAAGGTAACAGTGTAAAATATAATTTCAGAACTTCTAAATTTAAAATTCCTGTAACTGAATATAGTACGATTCTAAATATTCCATCTACTAAGAATACAATACTCAAAGTCCCCTTGAATTCTTCTATATTAGATGTTGTTTTGCTTACGTAAGCTCCTAATAATGCCCCTACACCGAACATACCGCACATAACACCTGATGCTAATCCCCAAATAAATCCTATTATAATGTTGGGATTCTTTTGATTCGATTTACTAGCACTAATCCACATTTCAAATCCAATTAGAATTACTATGACTCCAAATATAATTTTCAACAAACTTGCATCAAGATTTTTCAAAAAGAAAGCTCCTGGTATTGCACCTATAACCACAAGTATTGACAAAAATATAGCCGTTTTCCATTGAATTTTCTTCCTGTTTCCAAAAGCTAGAACACTATTTGATGGAAAATTCATTATTACGTCTACAGGTGAAATAATCACATTATTTATTGCAAATCCAGCAATAGCATTAAATACTAATGTGTTTGCAAATCCACATGCTCCTTTTATAAAACACGAAATCACTGTTGCTATTATTACAATTGTTATTTCCATTTACTACCAACTTTCCTATTCATTTACTCTGCTGATTATAATCACATAGATAAGTACAAGTAAATAGAAAAGTATGAATATAGGGAATTTTATAATCCTTTTTCCACTAAATCAACCTTGTATGTATAGGGAATTTCTTTTATCACTATATACTAAAATAGTTTATATTAATAACATTATTTGAACACTTCTCCTATTTCATATAACCTTGGTTGTTTATCAATTAAAAATAGGATTGCATCACATGCACCTGCCGCAAAACATCGAAAACTGTAAGCCTCATGGGATATCTCAATTCGTTCACCAAATCCGCCAAAAATAACTTTATGCGTACTTGAGATATCACCTAATCGCACAGAATGATGGTTCACTTCTTCTTTTTGTTTGCCAGAGGATTCACATACTGCCTTCGCCATTTCTTTCGCTGTACCACTTGGAGCATCTTTTTTGTTCTCATCATGCATATCTATAATTTCAATCTTACATGAATCCTTCAAATCTAATGCTAATTGTTCTAATGTACTCATCATTACATTTACCATACGAGAAGTATTTGCCGCTTTCAATAGTGGTATTTTTTTTGCTCCTGCAATAATTTGACTCACTTCATTATCATCAAATGAGGTAGTTCCAATAATCAATGGCTTCTGATATTTGATACAAACATCTAACACTTCCATTGAATGTTCCCTCGTAGAAAAATCAATTACAATATCGCATAACTCAATGATTTCTTCAATATTAGAATGGACAAATGCTCCACACGGCGTATGATAGCCTGCTACAAGTGCAACATCCTCTCCTACATAGGTACTTCCCTTTGGTGCTGTTGCTCCTACAAGTTTCATTTTCCTGTTATATTTTGTATTACTCAATATTTCCTGGATAATAAGTCTATCTTGCGCCCCTCTTGCAGCTGTAACAATTACTTTTATCATTGAAACCTCCTTTGAAATACACTTTAATTCACAATAGGCTATTGCTATATATACTTAGTCCATTTAAACTTCTTTATAAAATATTCATATGATTTATCGAAAATCGGAAGAATTATTTGTCCACCTGCTATTAGGAATAAATGATAGGGAAATTCAAGTGTCCTACCAATTAACAACTCTGGAAATAGTAATAGTACCGGAATAAAAATTAGATTAAATATCATATACTTTAATAGCCAAAAGAAAATAGTTGCTTTTCGTTCTGACTTTACATTTGCTAATTTTCGATATCCAATCTCTACAACAAGTATATACATTGCAAAAGCCGCATATGTAAACACATAGAGTTTGTTGGGAACTAATATTCCCCCTAACATTACTGCTGCTACGAATGCTGAAGCACCCATTCTACAGCCATATTCTCGTATTACAATTCCAATTAAAAAAGCAGCAAATGCCAAAAAGAATAGCGTGTTCATTTCAATAACTGTTCCCAATATCATACTAATAATAGAGATTGCAATTATCATTCCCGTAACTACTATTTTTTTTGTTTTTACATGCATGCGCAGATATCTCCTCCCATACATTCACATAGGGAATCAACAATCCATAAATCACAACATAAATTCCCTGTTCCACAAGAGCTATTATTTCTTCCTTGATATCCATATCCAGTTCCATAGCTGCTATTTTGATATCGATTTCTATTCCAATCTAGCTTATTAAGTAAGTCTCTGTATTGTGGATTCTGTGGTTCCATATTTACAGCCTGAGCTGCATGTTCCTTCGCTACTATGTTATTTCCTATAGATGCATTGGCAACTGCACTGGCATAATACCACTGTGAAGTTCTATTTGACATTCCATCTAATATTTGAATTGCTTCGCGATATCTACCACTGTTGATATAATTGTAGGCAACTGCTAATTGCGGATCATTACTTTGATAACCGCCATAACCATTTGTTGTATTATTAGCTGCGGATTTACCATCTCCATTCATAATAGACTCATAAGCTTCACTTACTTCTTTAAATTTCTCTTCTGCTAAATCAGCCAATGGATTATTGACATTTGTATCTGGATGATATTTTCTACTCAATTCTCTATATGCCTTTTTAACCTCATCTGCCGAAGCACCCTGTTTCAAACCTAGTACTTCATATGGATTTCTTCCCATCTTATTTCTCCTTTAAATTCATTGCATCTATATTTTTTTCTTTATTAATTTTATTATTATACCTTGTCCATACTCCATCATATAGAATATTTCTTAAGATATCAACATCTACAATACATGGTAGCTTTTCAAACTCATTGCTACACTCAGACATCATCATAACCAAATAATCACCACAGGTTTCTTGAAATTCCTTCTCATCAAATTGCTCGTTTTGAAATTGCTCTTTAAGAGGATTATAATTATCTTCTTTCAAATCTTTTTCTACGTCATCAAAGGCATCCATCAGATAAATAAATTTACCCATATAAAATCCGATTTTCCTCAAATTTTCTTGCCATTCATCTTCTCTGTAAATAAATAATTCACTCATTAACATTCCAAAGCATCCTGCCACTGCATCTAAATCATCAGAATTATCTTTTTCTAATTTTCCTAAATCATCTAAGGATTTACGAATCGCTTGGCATTGTCGTGGATATTGTAGCTCAATGTCCCGTATTTTGGGATGCAAAAGCGTCGCAGATGCCAGTCCGCTAAGACTCTTCTCGTCTTCCCAATTATCTTTCATATGATAATAGGCTAAAATAACATTCATGGCTGCCGCATATTCTGTTATTTCATTTTGCAGCATTAACTGTTTCTTCATCGGATGAGCCATACATCTTCTATTGCTAACCTTTATTTGGCTTTCATATAATGATGTTAAAAGTATAATTGCAAATGTCATATCATAAGTCAATGTCATCTGACCTGTCACACCATATTTTTCTCTTAACGTACGACATAATCCACAGTAATACCCTTTGTATTTTGTAAAATCTTTCATTTTTAATTCTGGTTTATGTACCGTTACATAACCAAACATAATCCTCACCTTGCCTTTTATATAATAAGAATTAATTATAACATTTAATTATGTTCAATTCATGTCCTATAATGATGAATTTAGGTAAACCCAATCACTTTTTCTCTTTGAAATTTACAGAAAAAGCTGGACCACAATTACAGTTAACACACCGCTTACCGCAATCGCTAGACTACTCATAGCTCCCTCTACTTCACCAATTTCAATTGCCCGTACCGTTCCCATTGCATGACTTGACGTCCCAATTGCAACTCCCTTTGCAACAGGGTCTGTTATACGACACAACTTCAATATATAAACTGCTGATAAGTTACCGAAGATCCCTGTCAATATGATTAAGGCAACTGTAATATCTGCAATTCCGCCTAATTCTATACTTAGCGGTAATCCAATTGCTGTCGTAATTGATTTTGGTAATAAGGTATAATATTCTTCATTTGATAAGGAAAGTAAATAGGCCACTCCTAGTGTTGAGATACAACTCGCAAAAACACCTGCTAAACTACCTGCTATAATTGCAATTTTATTTTTTTTCAACACCTCTATTTGCTTATATAATGGAATTGCCAAGCACACTGTAGTTGGTGTTAAAAAATACGTAATATACTTCGATGTTTCGTAATATAAGCCATAATCAATATTACATATATGTAATATTAAAATAATTACAATAATTCCAATTAAAATGGGATTACATATTTCTAATTTAGTTTTTTTCTTGATAAATAACCCTAAAAAATATACAGCAATCGTTAATGCTGAACCAAAATAAATCGAAGTTGACAATAATTCCATTATTGTTCACCTCTTTTCATTAGAAGTTGTGTTACCTTTCCACTTACAATCATTACAATAATCGTAATTCCAGTAGAACTAAGTATAATCGCTAATAACATTTCTGTCATAGTTTTGTAATTATTCATAATTCCAACTCCGGCAGGAATAAACATTACCCCCATTATACTGATTAGAAATTCTGCAACTTTCGATATTTTCTCAATTTTTACAATCTTCAATTCTAATAGTAATAGGAGAATGAGCATCCCGTATACTCCCGCTGGTATTGTGAGGGGTATTAGTGCATTTAGTATTTCACCCACAAAACATATAACAATTATTATAGCTGCTTGACTTAAATATTTCATGTAATATCCTCACTTTCAATTTTACTTTTTCTTATACTTTCTGCTAATTCCATAAACGCCTATAACAAGGATTATAGGAAATATTGTAGCAACTAAAATCCCTAAACGAAAATTATTTGAAAATGTATTTGATACAACGCCTACTACAGTGGGACCTGCAGAGCATCCTAAATCGCCTCCTAATGCTAATAGTGCAAACATCGCTGTTCCACCTTTTAAATCTTTTGATGCTAGACTAAAGACTCCAGGCCACATAATCCCAACAGAGAAACCTGTACATGCGCAGGCTAATAATGCAATCATTGGATTTGATACTAATGCTACTAATAAATATAAACTTGCACAAGAGAATCCACTTACAATGATAAATTTCTCCAAACGGATTTTTTCTCCATGCTTTCCATAATACACACGTGCTATCCCCATACAGATGGCAAATGCCATTGGCCCAGCCAAGTCTCCCCACATCTTCGATATACCTAGTGCTTGTTCCGCGAATGTGGATGCCCATTGACTAATAGATTGTTCTGAGGCACCTGCTGCAATCATTACGATAATAAATACCCAGAATATCTTTTGACTAAACAGTGCTTTTAAATTCAACGGCCCATGAGATTCTAGTGATTCAATTGGTGCTTTCACAAATAATACTATATTGGCAAGTGGTATTATTGCCCAAAGTAGCGCAAGAATTTTCCAATTTTCAATTCCAAAGACTACAAAGAATATCGTAGAAAACAACACAACACCAACTTGTCCCCAACTATAAAATGAATGCAACAAACTCATCGCTTTTTCTTTATTATCTGTTGGACATGCTTCAATAATTGGACTTAATACTACTTCCAACAATCCTGCCCCAATCGAATAAGTAATAACTGATATGAACAATCCTGTATAAGGTGAATTCAAAAATTCAGGAAGAACTATAAGTAATATTAATCCTCCTGCCGAAAAAACATGTGCCAAAATAACGGTGGCTCGATATCCAATAATGTCAACAAAAAAGATTGCTCCCACGTCCACTAATAATTGAGTGATAAAATTCACTGTAATCAAAAAGGTAATTTGTAACAATGGGATGTTATATTCTGATTGCAATGTAATAAATAATAATGGTAAAAAATTAATTAATATCGCTTGCACTGATAATCCAATAAAGCAAGCATAAATTGTTTTTTGATATTTTCTGTTCATTTTCCAACTTCCTTTAACTTTTCATAACTAATATATTAACACATAACATCAAAAAAAGAACCAATTAATGGTCCTTTTTTGAAAGTTTATGATGTACTCTTATAATGTATCTTGATTTTCGAATTGAGAATTATATAACTCAGCATAAAAGCCGTTTTGCAATAATAAATCAGTGTGATTTCCTTTTTCTATTATATCTCCATCCTTCATTACTAGAATCATATCTGCATTTTTGATTGTAGATAATCGATGTGCTATTACAAAAGATGTTCTATTAGACATTAATTGATCCATCGCTGTTTGAATTTGTAGTTCTGTTCTTGTATCAACTGATGAAGTTGCTTCGTCTAATATTAGCATCGGCTTGTCTGCAATCATGGCTCTAGCGATTGTAATTTGCTGCTTCTGTCCTTGTGACAAATTAATTGAGTCATTTAATACAGTATCATAACCATGTTGTAAAGTCTTAATGAAATGATGTAAACCAACTGCTTTACACGCCTTGTGTAGCTGTTCTTCTGTAACCTCTGGTGTTGCATAAATCAAGTTCTCTCGTAAGGTTCCCTCAAATAGCCAAGTATCTTGTAGCACCATACAGAATTTCGAATGTACCTCTTCTCGTTTTACATCATTTGTTGAAATCCCATCAATTAGGATATCTCCAGATTGAATATCATAGAATTTCATAAGTAAGTTAATAATCGTTGTCTTACCTGCTCCTGTTGGCCCTACAATTGCAATTTTTTGTCCGGCCTCTGCTATTGCACTAAAATTATTAACTATAATTCTATCAGGATCATATCCAAAATGAACATTTCTAAATTCAACATGGCCTTTTACATCCGTCAACTCTTTTGTCTTCATTGATTCATCACTCATCTCTTCTTCCTCAAGAAATTCGAATACACGCTCTGCCGCAGCCGCACCTGATTGTAAGTTCTGCATTGACTGTGCAATCTGTCCAAGTGGCTGAGTAAACAAACGAATGTAAATCATAAAGGCAACAATGATACCGAATCCTATTACATCATTTAATGCCAAGAGAGCACCAACAATACACACGCACACATATCCAAGATTTCCAATAAATGTCATCATTGGCATCATTAATCCTGACATTGCTTGTGCCTTAAATGCACTGTCTCTCAGTTTTTCATTAACGGAATCAAAGAATTTTTGGGCATTTTCCTCCCCATTATATGCACGAACTACAGTGTGTCCCGCATACATTTCTTCAATATGACCGTTAATTTCTCCTAAGTGTTTCTGCTGACGTTTAAAGTATTTTTGAGATAACTTCATAACACTCATCATAAATACAAATCCAATAACAGTTGACAAAATTGCTGTCATTGCAAGCACAACATTTGTTATAAACATCATAAATATAGCACCCAGAAATAAAGTCACAGAAGTAATAAATGTTCCTACAGATTGCGTCAGTGACTGCCCTATTGTATCTACATCGTTTGTAACCCTTGAAAGCACATCACCTTTTGTATGTTTCGAAAAGTAACTCATAGGAAGATTATTGATTTTATTAGCAATGTCTGTACGTAATCTTCTGGCAATGTTTTGCATCACTGAAGCAAGCATCACTCCCTGAGAAATCGAGAATAAATAACTAAGTCCATAAATAATTCCCATCAAAATCCCGACACTCCAGATTTGGCTCATATCAATTCCAGGATCTTTCAATGCCTCAATATCAAACTCCATCGAATCTAGCTCTTCCTTGGTCATTCCCGCCATTTGTGCAAATTCTTCGTTTGTAATTCCTGAATTTGCGAGTTGTTCAATATCTATACCATTTGCTTCTAACTCTGAAGCCATCATACTTGATGAAATACCACTTGTAATTGCGTCGGTCAATTTAGTAATCTGATTTGGTCCAGCCAATGTAAATATGGCCCCTAGCATAGCAATACAAATCGCTAACAACAAAAATATTTTATAGTTTGCTGAATATTGAACTATTTTTATAATAATCCCCTTAAAATCTTTCGCTTTTTCCCCATCGTTGCCCATTCCACCTGGACCACCTTGTCGCCTTTGATTTTTATAGGAACCAAATTTATAATCTTTTTTTTCCATTATGATAATTCCTCCTCAGACAATTGAGATAAAGCAATTTGCTTATATACTTCACAGTTTTCTAATAATTCTTGATGCTTACCAATTCCAACAATTTCCCCATCTTCAAGCACGACTATTTGATCTGCATCTCGTATCGTTCCAATTCGTTGTCCTACAATTAATCTTGTAGTATCCTTACACTCTTCGTTTAAAGCATGACGTAATTTTCGATCCGTTTTATAATCTAATGCACTAAATGAATCATCAAAGATGAATATTTCTGGATCCTTGTAAATCGCTCTAGCAATAGATAATCGCTGTTTTTGTCCACCTGACAGATTCTTACCGCCTTGTGCTACATATGATTCCTCTTTATCCTCTAATTTATCAACGAATTCCTTTGCTTGCGCTGTATCAATAGATGTTGCCAACATTTCATGCTCATCCAAGATTCCCTTGTTCTCTCCAAATGCAATATTGGATTTCACGCTACCTGTAAAAAGCGTTGCCCTTTGTGATACGTATCCAACCATACTAGTTAGTGCATTCTTGGTATATTCTTTTACATTATACCCATTAACAAGAACTTCTCCTTCTGTTACATCATAAAATCTAGGTACTAAATTAATAACTGTACTCTTTCCACATCCAGTAGATCCAATAAAGGCAACAACCTCTCCTCTTTTTACCTTAAAATTAATATTCTTTAATATATATTCTTCGGCATCAGGATATTTAAAACAAACATTTTTAAATTCTATTTCTCCAATTTTATCCACATCACCATCTATTCTAGTTCCTTCTACAACAGATGGCTTTGTTTCTAATACCTCATTAATTCTTTTTGCTGCCACACTTGCTCTAGGTAGTAGCATGAAAACAATAACCAGCATCATAAATGAGATAATTACTTGCATAGCATAGGAAGAAAATACAATCATGTCAGAGAATAATGTCATTTTATCTACCCCTATTGCTTCTTCAATAATAACCGCACCTACAATATATACTCCAAGTACTAAACCATTGCTAATCATTTGAATGCTAGGCATTAAGAAAGACATGGTTCTTGAAGTAAATAAATTTACTTTTGTTAATGCACTATTAGCTTCTTCAAACTTCTTTTCCTGGTAATCCTCAGCGTTAAACGCGCGAATAACATTGAGTCCATCTAGGTTTTCTCTTGCAACTCTATTAATATTGTCGGTAAGAACTTGTAATTTCTTAAATCTAGGAACTGCAAGCGTCAAACAAATTCCTACAATTGTGAGCAGGACAACCACTGCTACACCAGTTAATATTGTCCATGATGCATTCTTATCTGATATTTTATAAATAGCCCATACAGCAGTAATTGGCGCTTTGATTAGCATTTGCATTCCCATTACAATTAACATTTGAACTTGTGTAATATCATTTGTAGTTCTTGTAATTAAACTAGCAGTTGAAAATTGATTAATTTCTTTCATCGAAAACGACATTACTTTCCCAAATATTTTCTTTCTTGTAGTAAATGAAAAATTGGAAGCAATTCTAGATGCAATAAGTGCAACTACAATAGAAACACCTAAACTTCCAAATGCACATGCGAGCATTTTAAGCCCTGCAATTATTATTTCGCTTAATTCACTTCCATCTGTTTGAACAAGCATAGTTATTTCTGACATATAATCTGGCAATGTCAAGTCTAACCATGTTTGAAAACACGTCAATGCAAC
The DNA here is from genome assembly GCA_964367685.1 of uncultured Lachnospiraceae bacterium. Classification (GTDB taxonomy): domain Bacteria; phylum Bacillota; class Clostridia; order Lachnospirales; family Lachnospiraceae; genus CAUPWF01. Next base: position 651 of record CAYIYM010000010.1, on the reverse strand, counting down.
TACTATCATTGCAAATACACATTCCTTTTTTGATAAATTCTTAAGTACTTTAATCATAAACTCCTCCTACAATTCCATTAAGTCTAATGTATTGTCAAACATATATTTTTTTAATTTATTTAAACTGACAAACATTTTTTCTAATTCATCCATACCAATATCATCAATGATTTTTTCTGCTGTTATGTACATATGATTACTAACTTTATTCATAACAACTTCTCCGTGTTCCGTTAACTCTATAATGGTCTCTCTGCAATCCGCAGGGTTCATCTTCTTTATTATTAAGTTTTTAAGCTCCATCTTCTTCAACAATTTTGCCATTCTGGCAGAACTTACTCCCATTTGGTCACTAATATCTTTTGAACGAACATTGCCTTCACTCATATAAAGTATTTTTAATACTGCTAATATTCCTGCTTCCGTCCTGCGCATCTCATCAAATATATTTTTGGGATTATTGTCTTGAAATAACTGTAGTGCTTTATTTACCTCTTCTACTGTTGCCATATTATCTCCTTTCTAATTACTAACCTAGTTAGGAGATTAACATAGCTAACTAGGTTAGTCAATAAAAATCACATTTAATTCACAAATAAAAAAAAATGTCACATACTGATGTGACACTCTCTTTCTAACAGAGTTCTTATA
>CAYIYM010000009.1:0-68138 GCA_964367685.1 uncultured Lachnospiraceae bacterium | reverse complement strand
TTTTTACATGATATTTTTTTCCATCAAGAAATAATAAACCACTTCCGTCAAGCACCAAATGCATCGTATAAAAACTTTGTATTCTTGTTACTTTCAATGGTTCCGTATGATGAAAATCTTCATACCCTAGCTCTTGTATATAAAATTCCCTTGTTGATTCTTTCGTGAAATGCATATACACCTTTGATTTAGAAACAATTTTTTCCATATTCTACCTCTTATATTCTCCTTAAATATTAGCATATACTTTTTATTTGTCAATATTCAAACAAAAAAACACAGTTTTCATATAAGTTTCCACATTTACCTATCCCAATCTCTATGGTATTTTATAGATACCAAAAAGAAAGATTCAAACGAATAGGAGATTTAAATGAAAAATATTAATATTGCAATTATAGGACTTGGTGGCCGTGGGAAGGGTAACCTAAAAACGCTTTTAAAACTTCCTAATTTAACTGTAGTTGGTCTATGCGACGAGTATGATGACTTCATGGAAGAAGCTGTTTCTTTTGTAGAAAATGCTGGTGGAAAAAGACCATTTTGCACAAATGATTTTAATGAAATTCTAAAAATGCCTGAACTAGATGCTGTAATGATCTTCACAAGTTGGGAAACACATATCCAAATTGCAATTGCTTCAATGAAGGCCCATAAAATTGTTGGTTTAGAGGTGGGCGGTGCTTATTCCGTAAGCGAATGCTGGGACTTAGTTCGTACATATGAAGAAACGAAAACACCAATTATGCTTCTTGAAAATTGTTGCTACAACAAAACAGAAGAAATGGTAACTGCTATGGCACGAGATGGTATCTTCGGTGAAATTGTTCATTGCCACGGTTCTTATGCTCACGATCTAAGAGAAGAAATCACTTACGGAAAAGAAAAGAGGCATTATCGTCTCAGAAATTATATTTCAAGAAATTGTGAGAATTATCCTACTCATGAATTAGGACCAATCGCTAAACTCTTAGATATCAATCGAGGAAACAGAATGGTTTCTCTAGTATCTGTTGCCTCAAAGTCTGCCGGTTTAAAGCATTACATTAATACAAACAAGGAGAAAATCACAAATCCAGATTTATTTACCACTGAATTTAGACAAGGAGATATCGTAAATACCATCATCACTTGCGCTAATGGTCAAACAATTTCATTGAAACTTGATACTACGCTACCACGCTCTTACAGTCGTGAATTTACAGTTCGTGGCACAATTGGTATGTATGAGGAAAACACAAATTCTGTGTTTTTAGATGGAGATGAGGAAAACTTTGAAACCATAGAATATTACAAAAAGGCAATTAATAATGCGGTTCGTTATGAAGACAAATACTTAACAGATTATTGGAAAAACTTGACAGAAGAGGAAAAAGAGGCTGGACATGGCGGAATGGATTTCTATTTATTCAACGAATTTTTTAAAGCAATTCGTGAAGAAGCAGAAATGCCAATCGATGTTTACGATGCTGCTGCCTGGATGGTTATTTCTTGTCTATCAGAAGAATCAATTCAAAAAGGTGGAAGTCCGGTATCAATCCCTGATTTTACAGATGGAAAATGGTTAATTCGATAAATTTAGAATCTAAAAAAATTGCAATAGATGATTTCTCATCTATTGCAATACTCTTCCATAATACTTATCCTTCAATTCTCTCATTTTACGCTTATGAGCCATACGAACGGCAACATGTACTCCGATCGAAATCAAGAGTGCTGCTGCTGCCATCAAATCATATGTACATCCACCTATACACACATTACCTATCACCATAGTTACTCCACCTCTTTCGATTCTTCATTATTCAGTTACTGTTTCTACTTAATTATATACATACTAGCATATATATATTCTTCTATCAACATAAGAATCTTATATATACAGCCATTATAATATTCTATTTCCTATTCGTTTCGTTTAGAAAATCTAAAACTTCCTTTTCAGTCCCTCTAAAAATAATTTCTTTGGTATTTGTCTCGATTTGATAACGATACATCGGATCATAGTAATCCCTCAGAAAATGCTCAATCCAGATTTTATGCTTTTCAATATTTCCAGTAGCTTTTTGCTCTGCATATGCAACATCCACCATTCCAAGCAACTCTTTCATCCTTACTTCTCCCAAGGATCTTTTTAGTCTCTTAACACTTGAGCTAATATATTCATACCAACTTTCCATGCCTAATTCTTCGTTCCCCGCGAATGCTATATGTTCGCTCTGTGCTTCTGTTATATATTCCACCAATGTATTTTCCACTCTATCTTCTAAGGATGCTTCTAAAATAACCAATTTTCCTGTTTGTGTATATTCATAAAACGGAATTGGTAAATAACTTGGTCCCACATGGCGTCCTTCGTCTTCAAATACAATATTCGCAAACCCTTTTTCTTGCTGCTGAATCATGGCATAAGCTAAATTATTTTCAAAATTAATCTGTGTTGGCAAAGGAGTAGCGTGTCGACCAAATGCTGATCCTCTATGATTGGCTAATCCTTCTAAATCGATAATATTTTCCAATTTTTTCAACAAGATTGTCTTGCCCGCTCCAGTATATCCACCAAGAATAATAGGATTCATTTTTATGTTCTGTGGTTCCAACGCTTGTATCAAATAATTGCGGAAGGCTTTATATCCACCTTCAAATCTCGGAATAACTCTACCCAATTCTTCATTCAACCATTCCTGCGCGATACGTGATCTAGATCCCCCGCGAAAACAATATAGAATTGCTTCCGGATTCTCATTTATAAATCGTTTCCACAAATCGATTCTTTCTTCTTTCACCGCCCCGCTTACCAATTGCATCCCAAGCTCTGTGGCCTTATCATTTCCTTCTTCTTTATACTTCACACCTATCGCATGCCGCTCTTCATCCGTAAGGATTGGCATGTTGACGCTATTCACAAATGCCCCTTTTACATGTTCAATCGGTGCACGTACATCCAATAGTGGTATTTCATTCAAAACTACTTCCTTAAAATTATTATATAACATATTATTCACTACTTATTCTCCTACTTAAACATTGTATTCTTACATATCATTAGACTTATTTGCTTTGATTGCTTTCATAATCATAAAACTCGGTTTAATAAATTCTCTTTCTATTCCAGGCAACAATTCAATTGCCTTTGAATTTGGCTCTGGTTCGCATAATTCTTGTATTACAAATCCTGTTTTTGCAACAGTTGTTATTAATTCTCCCATTGGACGATGATATTTTGTCAATTTCTTCGTAAACCATTCTATTTCTCTCATTCCTGGCTGATTATAATTGGAAAAAGTATAGGACTCTTCCTTTCCACTTCCTCCTATATTAAAGCGAGCCATTTCATCTATAATTGTTGCTGTCGTTAAGGGATGTTCTTGAGAAAACAACAAGACTCCTTCTTCATTTAATAACTGATAAATTTGCTCAATCAAAATATCAAATCTATCCACATAATGAAATGCCAGCGAACTATATACCAAGTCATACTTCTCGTTGTTCTCATTCATTTTATTCAATTCAGACATATTCATATTTCTATATTCAATTTGCGGATGACTTGCTTCCTTCTGTGCAATATCTAGCATCTTACTAGACAAATCAACACCCACTACTTTGGACGCGCCTCTATTTATGAAATCAATGCAGTTCCCGCCATAACCACATCCTAAATCCAATACTACCTTTCCCGACACATCTGGTAACATTTTAGATACTGCTGGCTGCTCAAGTAAATCATTATAATTATTGCATTCTTTTCTTAAATGAAAGTACCCATCAAAAAACGTTACATCATCGTATATATTTTGTTCTTTCATTGTATTAACCTCTCTCATTTCTAATATTCCTATTATAACACCCTTTATTCTATTACACTACTTAATTATATCAACTGCAGTTCCCCTTATACCAAATGCAATTTCTCTTGCTAATATCAAATGTAGCTTCCTTACAGCAAAAAAGAAAGTATAGGGAATCGTCATTTATTTCCTATACTTCCTCTTGCATTTAATTAAGTGCTACGCTTCGATTTTTTACATTAATACGCTTTTTTAAAAACTCCAAGAAATTATCTGCATATAATTCTCTTTTGTTCACTTCATATACAGGATACTCGTTGTTATGATCGAGTTCACTAACATCGAAACCAAATACTTCCTTTCCAGTTTCACAAATAATCATGAAATTACTTGGATAATATGCATGCTTCAAGTTGATTTCATGCATATAAACAAGATCTCGCTTCAACAGCATATCAAAATAATGCCCATACACACTAAAGATTACATCTCCATGAATTTCACCATCTCCATAATTCTTAAGCCACCATTTATAAGAATCTGGAAGTGTGATTTTCAATCGTTGTTCCGTTTTTGTAATCCAATCGTCTGTAATACCGTTTCTGAATTCTGTAAATACAACTATGTGTCCTGCTTTCTGAATAACACGTTTAAAATCCTCGTACTTATTCATCTGCATCACCTCGTCCCATACTACCTTCTTCGACATGTTACACAAACCACCATTAATAGTTACTTAAGATAAAACTCTTTGTTCCCCTCATCTTATCAACTCATATTTATTCTACAATTCTACCACAAAAGATATGTTTTCACACTATACTTCATTTTTTTTCATACAATTTCATATTGTTTTTATGTGTTTTATTTTTCATGCTTTTTTCTTTATTATTACTTTCTTTCTTATTAAGATGATTGATTTTCATTCATCACTTGCCATGATGCTTATATCTCATACAAGTCTAGTGACATCTCTTACATGGTTCATATCCTTGATTTTCTAATTCTTGTAATGTGGATTCCACGGCTTTTCGGTTCTTCGGCAAAGTATCCGTAGCGCTGCTACAACTTGGGTGATGTATCTTCTTCGTATTTGTGTTTAGTACATAAGCTTGCACCTTCTCCACTTCTACAGTTCCCTCTATACTCTCGTCTTCCTCACTTTTTACGCTGTCTTCTTCCTCACTTTGTGTACCATCTTCACTCAACCAACTTTCACCTGTAGCATGATCAATAGTTACACCTGGTTGTTCATTATATACAAATACATGAAACTGTACACCCTTTCCCTCATCTTCAACGGAGTATCCTTCCATAATAACACCCGTTGCCAGTAAATTTTCTCCTTCATATACAGGTGTCACTCGATACATTACATGATGCTTGGACTCTCTTACATAATCAGCTACCATATTTTCATATTCTAACATGATTGGAGTATTAAGATATCTTGTGCCTGTCATAAGATTCTCTTCGTTTGCATTTTCACCAGTTAATTGAAATCCAATCAAATGGCATCTATTATACAGATACATCCCGTCTATATGATCATATTTAACGGTATGCCATCCCGTTGGTTTTACTTGTCCAATTGCACCTCTTTCTTCTGTTGGCATAATGTCTTGTCCTATGCAAGCTTCTGCCACTCCAACTCTTCCAAGAGCATCTAATTGACTGTAGCTTTCATAGCTTTCTGTCGAAATTTGATTAAATGATGGGATATTATTATTAAGAACAATAAATGGTTCCCCATAATAGTCAGGAATATCTGATACATGAGACTCTTGTAATTCCTCAGGTGCCTGATTCTTTTCTGATTCTTGCACCGCTGTTTCATTGGATTCCTGCACCGTTGTTTCATTAGACTCTTGTACTTGCGTTTCTATATCTATCTCTGATGTTTCTTGACACCCAGCTAATAATAGAACTATTAATAACCATAATACAATATGGTACCTCTTATTCTTCATCATATTTACCTTTCTTTTACGCTCGAATTTAACCCTTATTTATTATACTTGAAAGCATAATCAAGAACAAATTCAAAATTTTTAAATTTTTTTTAATTTCATGCAATAAAAATCATTTCCCATGCATTAATAAAGTATAAGAGCAAAAAACAATTGTTTCAAAGCGCAAAATACAACAATAAATCAAACACAAAAAGGAGAATAAGAAAATGAAAAATAACACATGGAAAAAAATAACTGCAGGAGCAGCAGCAATGACATTATTAATCGGAGGTGCTTACGTATACAATACCTCAGCACAAGCAGCAACTTATACATTAGGATTTGATGTAAATCCAAGTATCTCAGTAGATCTAAATAAAAAAGAAGAGGTTGTTGATATCGACGCAAAGAATAACGATGCTGAAACATTATTAGAAGGATTGAACTTAGAAGGTTCTACACTCGATGTAGCAATTCCTCAAATTGTAGATACATTGATTGCAAATGGATATTTAGATCCACAATCAAACTCTATCCTACTTTCTCTAGAAGGAGATGATACAGACAACACATTAGAAACTCGAATTATTGAGCAAGTAAATTCTTACCTTGCTACACAAAATATCACAGCATCTGTTTTATTTGAAGATATTGACGATAATGATATCGAAGCCCAAGAATTAGCTGAGAAGTTCGGAATTTCTGTAGCAAAAGCTAAACTAATCGAAGAAATTCTAGATGATGACAATACATTAACTTCTGAAGAATTAGCTCCTCTTACTATCAATGAGTTGAATTTATTAGCACATGCCAAAGATGATGATTTCGAAGATGATGATATTGAATATATGGGTACACCAAATACTGGATCTTACATTGAGTCTGCTGTAGCTAAAGAAGCTGCCTTAGCACATGCTGGTGTTGTAGACGGCACTGATTTTGAAGTAGAGTTCGATTACGATGATGGAATTATGGTTTATGAAGTAGAATTCTATAAAGATGGAGTTAAGTATGAATACAACATCGATGCGACAACAGGTAATATACTTTCTTCTGAAGTAGAAGGAAATGATGACTTAGACGATGACACTGACATGGATGACGACAATGATGATTTAGACGATGACACTGACATGGATGATGACGCTGATGACATGAATGACGATAACGACGACATGGATGATGATGCTGATGATAATGACGATGATGATAACGATGAAGCACAAGTTGCACCAACTCCAGCACCAGTTGTAGATAACGATGATGACGACAACGATGACGATTATGATGTTTCTGATGATGACGACAACGATGACGATTATGATGTTTCTGATGATAGCGACGATGATGATGACAATGACTCTGATGATAACGAAGACGATGATGATAACGATGATGACGGGTCTGACGATTAATTACAACTGAATATTTAAATACTCACACACTTTGAGCTGTTGCTTACCGATTGATTATTAATCAGTGAGCAGCAGCTCATTTTACTCCAATATTTTGAAAACTGGTTTACATTTGAACGTATTTTTTAATTTTTTTTACATTTTTATAGTCTCTTTCTCTCTTCTTAAGGTTTTTTTATGATTTTTGCACAAAAAATGCATGACAAGTTTAGAATTTACGTACATTGTTGTTTTCTTTCGAATAGAGTACAATATAAATATAAAATTAAAAAGTGGTTGATTGAAGGAGGAATTAAAATGTACGATTTGCTAATCAAAAATGGAAAAGTTGTTACTTCTGATGATGTTTTTGAAGGTAACATAGGTATAAAAAATGGCAAAATCCAAGCAATTCTTGATGTAAACACATCATCTGACGCTGTAAAAACAATTGATGCAGCCGGAAAATTCGTTTTCCCTGGCGCAATTGATACTCATGCACATTTAAATGATCCAGGTTATGAGTGGAGAGAAGATTTTGAATGTGGAACCAAGGCAGCAGCCGTTGGTGGTTATACAACAATCATTGATATGCCATTACAAAATGAGCCAGCTTTAACCAACAAAGAAATCTTTGATCAGAAGCTAAATTCTGTAGGTCCTAAATCTTTTGTAGACTTCTCTTTTTGGGGCGGCTTAGTAGAATCAAACTTTGAAGACTTAGAAGGTTTAAACGAACGCGGATGTGTTGCATTCAAATCATTTATCGGTCCTGTATCACCTGATTACAGTTCATTAAACTACGGACAAGTATACGAAGCAATGGAGCGTATCCAAAAATTTGATGGTCGTGCTGGATTCCATTGTGAAGATTTCTCAATGATTAAGTGGCAAGAAAAAAGAATGCAAGAAGAAGGACGCCTTGACTGGAGAGCCTTCCTTGATTCTAGACCTGTCGTTGCAGAAATGGTTGCAACTGATGCAATTATTGAAATTGCAAAAGCAACTGGATGTAAAACACACATTTGCCACGTTAGTAGTCCAGATGTTGCACAAAAAATCAAAGAAGCACAAGAAGCAGGATACGACATTACTGCTGAAACATGTACTCACTATTTGAGTATGACAGAAGAAGACGTTATTGAAAATGGACCACTTTTCAAATGTGCACCACCTCTTCGTACACAAGAAGAAGTTGAACGCATGTGGGAATATGTAGTAGATGGAACATTTAGCGGTATTGCTAGCGATCATTCACCTTGTACATATGACGAAAAATTCAATGAAGTATTGGGAAGCAAAATCGAAAATGTATTCCAAGTATGGGGCGGTATGAGCGGAATTCAAAGTGGTTTTCAAGTTTCATTCTACGAGGGATGTGTAAAACGTAACATCTCCCCTACTGTATTAGCAAATTCAATGGCTGTACTACCTGCAAAAGCATTTGGCATCTATGGTCAAAAAGGAGATATTAAAATTGGATTTGATGCTGACATTGTAATTATCGATCCAGAAAAAGAATGGGAAATCACAAGTGAATCACTTCATTACAAAAATAAGATTTCATCATTTGTTGGAATGAAAGGAACCGGAATGCCAGTATGTACAATCATTCGCGGTGAGATTGTTGTTCAAGATGATGTAATTCTTGGAGAAAGAGGCTATGGAGAATTAATTAAAAAAACAAAATAGATTGGGGATAATAAAATGAGTAAAATGATTGATAATAAAGTACTAAGTGAATCTATTGCACAAACAGTAGACAAAGATTTACAACCAACAAAAGAACGTATTATGGATCCACTTTCATATACTGCCAGCTTCTTGGGCGGATGTGTTTCTATCGGAACATTTTCAATGGGTGCTGCTTTAATTGGAACACTCACTATTACACAAGCAATTATCGCAATGGCTATCGGATGTCTTGTAATTGCAATTGCACTTGTAATCATTGGTAACTGTGGTCATAAATATGGAATTCCATATAGTATTCAACTTAGAAGTAGCTTTGGTACTACTGGTGTTAAGATTCCAGGACTACTTCGTGGTGTACCTGCTATTATCTGGTTTGGTTTCCAGAGTTGGGTTGGGGCAAGTGCCATTAATTCATGTTTAGTATTATTGACAGGCTTCAATAACTTACCAGTTGTATTTGTACTATTTACAATTCTTCAAGTTGGTCTTTCTATTCGTGGATTCAAAGAGATTAAATGGTTACAGAATGTTTCAAGTATTTTCATCATTGGTATTTTGATCTATATGCTATATGTAGTACAAACTGAGTTCGCTACAGAAATCGGCGATAGTTTTTCTAATATTACTGGAACATGGGGCTTACCTTTCTGGGCAGCAACAACTTCATTCTTAGGAATTTACTCAACAATGATCATTAATGCTTCTGATTATTCTCGTAACCTAAGACATAGCGTAGGTCCAGTAAAAACAGGAAGTATCTACACATTGGCTATCCTTCCTGTAACATTATTCATGGGACTTATCGGTCTATTAGTAACAGCTGCAACAGGAAATAGTGACCCTGTTCTTGTATTCTCAACAGCAATGGATAGCAAATTCTTAACAATTGTTACATTACTATTCATCGCATTTGCACAGGTTACAACAAATGTACTTAATAACATCGTACCTCCAGCATACGTATTAATGGAAGCAACAAAATTACCTTGGAAATACTGTACAATCATCGTTGGTATCCTTTCAATTGCTGCTTGCCCATGGTTACTAGTAACTCCAGAATCAGCAGAAGGATTAAGTTTATTCACAAAAATTTACTCTGCTTTCTTAGGACCAATTTTCTCTGTAATGGTTGTAGATTACTATATCTTACGTAAGAAGAAATTAGACGTGGATAAATTATATGATCGCAACGGAATTTACAAAGGTGTAAACTGGGCAGCAATGCTTGCGATTCTAATTGGTTCTGCTTGTTCTTTATTATTCGTAGACCTTTCTTGGTATGTAAGTTTATTACCAACAGGAATTGCTTACTACTACTTAATGAAAACAATGAAGAGCGCAAAACCATATTGCGTTGGAACAATTTTCGAAAAATAATAGTATTTGAGGAATTTACAAGATTTTGTAAATTCCTCTTTTTATTTGATAGTCCATATATATTTTTGATCGTCGCCTTCAATCAATTCACATTGAATTTCTAAGTCTTCTTTTTCCACAATTACAAATCCCAAAATCTTCTTTTCCACATTGATGCATATTTTATCCGCCCTATCTTCTTTCTTTTCTGGAGCCATCTCCCCTATCAATTGATTATTTACATATTCATTTACAATATAGTATGCCAACAATCGATCCGGAATATAAATCATATTTGTCTCCAGTACATAATAATCTTCAATATTCGATCCTGAAACGATTGTAGTTACACTTCGTACCTCTACACTGACCTGGCCACAACTCCATATAAAACACAATATAATGAATATACATAGAAATATTTTTCTTCTCATCTTTCACCGCCATTCATGCAACGCACTGTTGCTTTTCTCTATACTATATAGACAGTTGAGAATGCAATTCCTTACGGTTTTTTCTATAAAATTTCTATAAATTTTATATTATATTTTCTTATTGCTGCTGAATACCTCTATTTCTTAGTCATTTGATAAAAATAAAAACACACCATAATAACCCCCTTTACAAGGAATCGCTTCATATAGTGTGTTCTTATTATTATAATTCAGATTATGAAATTTCTTTTTAGAAACGTAATTCTGTTCTTTGAATCAAGTCTTTTTGTAATGGCTTTCCAAGTTCTACAAAATATGCACTGTATCCTGCTACACGAACTAACATATCTTTATAGTTTTCTGGATTCTTTTGAGCAGCTTTCATTGTCTCTGAACTCATAACGTTAAATTGCACGTGCATTGGTTTCTTTGACATATACTCATCGATAAAACTAACTAGGTTATCTCTTCCCTCAGTTCCAGCTACCGCTTCTTGTGGGAATCTAACATTTAATAATGTTCCGTTACTTGCAAGACTATGATCAACTTTAGCTACTGAATTCGCAATAGCAGTTGGTCCCATATAGTCATGAGATCCACCGTCTGTATGAACAGGACTCATGTTATCCGAAATAGCTTCTCCTGCTGTACGACCATCAAGTGATGCATTTGTAAACAGACCCATTCCTACATTCGCATTTACAGAGTAAACACCAGGGCTAAATCCGCCTCCTCTTAGTGTTGGTCTACCTTTAATATGTCTGCAGTAGCACTCAAACATCCACTTGAATAAATCATCTGCATAGTCATCATCATTTCCATAGTGATGCACTTTTGTACTATTTACTAGAGCATATAATTTCTCGTGTCCTACCCAGTTATCTTTAACAGCTTGAAGTAATTCCGCTCCTGTGTATTTCTTCTCATCAAATACTAGTTGTTTAATTGTTGCAAGGGAATCTGCACATGTAGCAACACCACTAGCTTGTGGTCCGATACCATTATACTTCGCTCCGCCTTCTGTCAAGTCTTTTCCTGTTTCAATACAGTTTCCAAAGAATGCCGAAACATATGGTGTAGGCTTGCATACTCTATGCGCTTCTTCAATAATATTTAAACTGCTACACATTTGATCACACCAATATGCAAATTGCTTATCTACACTTTCAAGCACTTCGTCAAAAGTCTGATATGTTTCCAAACTTCCTGTGTCTGGTCCAATTTGTGTATTCTCTGGAACTTGTAATCCTTTACCAATTACTCTTCCTCCGTTTAATACCATTTCCATCATTTTTGCTGTATTTACATAAGCAGCATCATGCCATCCAAACTCTTTACCAGGTAAGCTTGGCTCTACACAACCAACTACACAGTATTGTCTCGCCTCTTCTAAAGTCATTCCTTTACTCATCATAGCCTTAATTGTTGGAGCATCGTTGAAAAGTTTTGGATGACCATATCCTGCACGAATACACTCAACTGCTTTCACTTTCAGTTCATAAGGTGTATTTTCATGCATACGCACACAAACCCATGGATTCATCATACGTGTATGTGCAGAACCTTCTAACATCAACATTGTTAAATCATTTGTTACATCATTTCCTTCGCTATCAACCCCACCAATTGTAAGAGACTCTCCACCGAAACCACGTCCGTTACGTACAATTACAGTTCCTTTGTCTTTTAATTTAGTTGGGTTATTCATTTTAACATACTGAACTTCAATAAGCTCAAGCACAAATTCCTTAGAAATTGTGTTGTTTTTCATATCTGCTTCATAATATGGCAATAACCATTGATCCATACGTCCGTAAGAGATTGAATGTCCATTTCCTTCAATTTGGATTAATGATGTCGCAATATTAAATAACTGCATCGCTTGCCAAAATGTTGTTGGAGCATCACCTGCAATTGCATGACAGTTTGCTGACATCGCCTCTAACTCCGCTTTGCGCTTCTCATCTTTTTCCTCTTTTGCCTTAGCTTCCGCCAAGTCAGCATAACGAAGAATATACTTCTTAGCAGCTTCAAGCATAATAATCATTGCTTGATAGAAATCTCTCTTCTCGCCGTACTCTGGGTCCATCTTACTAATTTTTTCTAATCCTGCTTTTGCATCTGCAATAATTCCATTGTATCCAACTGTCATTAATTTATCATAATCAATTGCTAAATGGCCTACTCCTGCATAATGATATACATTTGTTTGGAAGATTTTCTCACCTAACTGGGAACCAATTGTTTGCTCTTTTTCTAATCTTCCATTTACGCGATCTTCAATTGATTTTCCTTGCCAGTATTTACATAATTCAACAATTTCTTTTCTATCTTCATCATTTCTTATATAAAATTGGTCATTTGCACGCTCTTCAAATGGTGAGTTTAAAATTTCATCAATAATCCAGTTCGCCGAAAATTCTGGATAGATTGGTGAAGCTTTTGCTGGTGCAGCAATTTCTCCTAAGATAAGATCTTGCTCGTAAACATGTAACTCTGTGTTTAATAAGATGTTTTCAAAGGCATATGCACATTGAAGTTTTCTTGGCATCCCCTCTGTCTTTTTGTAAGATTCTGTAACAAGTCTTAGTCTCTCAACATCAACATCATAAGGTCTATCTAAGAATTTCTGTCTCAAGAAGTTAACTCTTGGGAATGGTGACCAGTCCTCGTGATTTACTTGGTACCCTAGGCTATAGGTTTTGTCAAACGCCTCTGTTCCACATGCTGTTGTGTGTTTAATGCTCATAATGTTTCCTCCTGAAAATATGTGATTTTTTTATTCTTTTTCCTTTGTGCCTACTAAGCAATGAATGCCACGGCTATTAAAATATTTTGAAATTTCAGATACCTTTTTCTGAAATGATCTTCTATTTATTCTTACTTTCTCCATTTGATATTCCATTCCAAGAGAAGCATATTTCTCTTCTCCCAAACGCATAAAACTCAGTAATTGTAAGGTTCTTACCTTTCCATTCAACTCGTTTATAATAAAATCAGCGGTTGCTTCGATATTCTCCATATCATCATTCACATTTGGAATAACTGGAATTCGAAGTATCACTTCTCTGCCTTCACCTGTTAACTTCTTCAGATTCTCTAAAATACTTTCATTTCCTACACCTGTATACTCTTTATGAATCGCTGTATCCATATGTTTGATGTCTGAGATAAACAAATCTGTATAAGGTTCTACTTTTTGAATATCACTCCATTTTCCATAGAATGAAGATTCAAAGCATGTATGAATATTCTCTTCTTTACAAGCCTTAAATAACTCTGATACAAAATCACTTTGTAACAAGGGCTCTCCTCCAGATATTGTGACGCCTCCTCCTGAACGCTCGTAATAACCGACATCCTTTCGAATTTCTTTCATACACTCATTCACCGACATCTCTTTGCCCCACTGTTTAATTGCTTCTGCTGGACACTCTCTATGACACGCAAGACAATCTGTGCACTTACTTCTATCAATTTCTTTTATTTTGCCACGATAGAAATTTAAAGCTCCTTCTTGTGGGCAAACTTCCGTACAAGATGCACATTTCTTATACGAAATACATTTTGTCTTGTAAATGCCTGGCTGAATTTTCATTAGCCAGCTTTCTGGATTGCTACACCATTTACAACGAAGGGGACACCCCTTTAAAAATAGCTCGGTACGCAATCCTGGACCATCATGAATTGTAAATCGCTGAATGTTAAAAACAACTCCTATTTGTGACACTTGGATTTCCTCCTAAAAAAATAAGTCAGTTATTTTTGACTTTCATTATTATGTTAAAATAGTATCAAAAATACCTTGAAAAGTGAATTACCTAAGTTACCACTTCCAATAGGGAACATTCCCTATTTTCCAATTTTTATTTATTTCCCATTTCATTCTTTGTACATATTTGTTTTTCTTTACTATTCAACTCACTTGAAACTATTCAACTTTAACAAATGTAATTTTTACAGCTTTTGTTAAACAATATACAAAAATAAAGATAGTACGCTGTAATTTTATTACTGCGTACTATCTTTATTTTCAATCCATTGATAAAGTTGGAAACGACTCTTAACTCCACATTTCGTATAAATATTTTGAACATGTTTCTTCACTGTATGATAGCTAACTACCAACTCATCAGCTATGGCTTTATATGTTAGCCCTTTATACATTAATTCTGCCACTCTACGTTCCGCTTGTGTTAGCGGTAAATTAGGCATGGAAACTTCTAATGCCTTCTTGTCTTCCTTTTTTGCAATTGTAATCCAATAATAACGATCGATGATCCCATTTGAATAACTTTGATCATGTGTATTGATTTTGAAAATATAGTCTTGAATAACTCTTGTCTGCACACTATTCTCTGTCATAGCCCCTTCGACATTTCCAAGTAGAAACGGCAACCAATTACATGGCTGTGTACTTTTTAACTGTTCTATTACAATCGGACCGATTATTTTCTTCAAGTAACCTTGCGCTTCCTTGTTGCAACTCATAATATGCATAAAATCATCTGTCACTAAATAGGCCTTTGCACCTTGTTCTATTACTTGGCTTTGAATTCCTGAAACAATTTTGGCCTGTTCGTGTTTTTTGAAATTCTTATAGGAATTCGCAATATATACATAGATACGCTCTAATTCTTCGATTTCCGAATCTGTAAAATCTCCTGATTCTTCCTCTTTAAAAAATGTAACTTGTATATAGGCATTAATTCCAAATGCCATAGTCACGCTATACTTAGCCCCAAAATGTGTACGAATAAATTTCACATATTCTGATTCTTCATAATCCTCTACTGGAATCACATCTGTAGATTTATACAATCTTGGCACCACATTAAAGTATGTCAATTGATCTCTTACTGCATCTTCATGAATAAGCTGCCGCACTAGGTCTTTAGCAAAGAATTTACAATAAGGATGCTTCTCACTGTTTACTTGCACACCATGACGATTAACAGTCGACAAAAACTTTCCGTGAGTGTCAAAATATGAAATCAACATATTCTTCAAATCAAAATTTCGTTCTAACGATCTTATTAATGTGTTGCTAAAAAATTCACGTGCAGAAATTTGTCTTTCTGACATTTCCGAGAAAAAATTTAACTGTCTCGTATCCTTAGATTTCATAATCCCCTCCTGTTATTCTATTTCAGGTTTCATCCTAAATTTTCTCAGATAAGTATACTTTAATTTAATTCTAAATTCAAGAACAAACCTTTGAAAATAGTAATAGCTCAAACAGTAATTGAATTTATCCATACAATTATTATTGATTTTCTTTCTATTTAGAGACTTTTCTCTATAGTCTTATTTTCATGATATCAATATCTTCATTCCATAAAAATTTCTCCAAATCCTTGTAGGAAATGAATACTGTTGCAGTATTCACTAGGGGATGAATTGCCAAATTATCGCATTTTATTAATTCTTGATCGATGAAAAATTCTACTTTTCTATCTGTGTCATTGATTAATGCAAATGGAGTAACTGCGCCTTGGACAACGCCTAGAATATCCATTAAACGATCTGGCGATGCAAAACTTAAACTTCCCCCGCCAATCATGCTTCCTAATTTTTTCAAGTCTACTTGCTTCGAACCTTCTAAGCTAACTAGGAAATGACGTTTTCCTTTGGAATCTCTCAAAAACAAATTCTTACATAAGACCCCTTTATCTGCCAAACCATACTTCACCATATCATCTACTGTAAGTGCTGGCTCATGATCCTCTACCTTATATGCCAATTTATACTTGTCTAATTTTTCATAAATTTGTTCTGCTTGACTCATTTTTCTCCTCCTCGTGTCTCTCATTATTTTCTAGAAATTAATTTTTTTCACTCTATGTTGTATATTATACCATTTTTAAGATTCTACTTCTAACTTTTTTACTATTCAACTCATTTTCATCTTACTTTTTTGAAATAATGCTGTAATTTGCAAAACAAGAATTTACAAATATATATTTTCTTGATTTAATAGTAGTATAAATATAAATGAATAAATGGAGAAGCTCTTATGAAATATCATATCATTGCCTTAGATCTTGATGGAACGCTTACTAATTCAAAAAAAGAAATTTCACCTGCCACTCGTCATGCTCTTATCCGATTGCAAGAGGAAGGAACGCACGTCGTCATTGCAACCGGTAGACCACCTTATGGAATACGTCCTATTGCAGAGACATTGGAATTCCCACGATTTGGTAGCTATATTTTATCATATAATGGCGGATGCATTTACAATGCTGCGACAAATAAAATCCTATATGAACAAACCTTAGATTCTGACTATATTTCTTTGATTTACCACGAGATTAAGGACTCGAACCTTAACTTAATTGCTTATGAGGGAGATAAAATCATTTCCGCTTTTGAACCCAACCATGCGACTCATAGGTCTGCCCAAAATAACAAAATGACAATTCAGCAAGTTGATAACTTCGTTCATCACTTCAACAAACCACTCCATAAAATGATGGTTGTTGGGCCTATTGAACTTATCAATCCAATGTTAGAGTTTCTAAAACATAAATATGGCAAAGAATTGGGCTTTTGTACCTCTCATCCAGATTTTATTGAGATCACACCTCCAAATGTAGATAAGGGTGCAGCACTTGAACTTCTACTACATCATTTATCTCTAAGCAAAGAAGAGCTCATATGCTGTGGCGATGGAAGTAATGATATCACAATGCTCCAATATGCAGGTTTAGGAGTTGCAATGGCCAATGCCCATGCCGATGTTCAGGCTATTGCCGATTTTGTAACTGCATCAAATGATGATGAGGGTGTGTTACGGGTAATAGAAACCTATTTATAATATCGTATTACTAACCTTTACTCTATAATTTCAGTAATTCCAGTCTTCTTCACAGCACCCATAGGCTCACTCATAGAATACCCCAGTGCTGCTAACCCATATACTACATGGTTATCTGGAATATTTAATTTTTGTAATATTGCCCTTATCTCCGGAACATCGCATTTTCCATTTAACTGATTGATCCACACAGATCCTATCCCTTTGCTATGTGCCGCCAAGAAAATGTTTTGTAATGCACAAGCATTATCTTCTTTTCCCCATATACTATCCGCCTCATTTGATGCAATAATTAGCGCAGGCGCCTTATAAAATTCATATCCTTCTCTATCCCATACATGTCCAATAATTTCTGCAAGTTCTCGAATTAATCCTTGATTTAATACGCCTGTGAACTTCCATGTTTGTCTACCCATGCCACTTGGAGCATATAAGGCCACATTTAGCAATTCTTCTATGTCTGCTTTCGCCACCAACTTGTCAGAGAAATCTCTCACACTTCTTCTTGTTACAATTCCATTTATTACTTCATTCATCTTTCTAGACCTCCTAAGCTTACTTTACATTCTGTTTCAAATAACGCTTAAACACTGGGTATCCTATCCAAAATACACACGCCAATAACGTGCAACATCGAAATTTTATACACAGGAATATAATCGTATATAGTACTTTTTCAGCTACACTTGTCGTCTTTTGCAATACACATAAACTTCCTTTTGTTCGAACCATGCATCTATAAGCTGGTGATTGTAGATAACTTTTGATGCGTTCTTGTAGTTGTTTAAAGGATAATCCCTCATATGGAATATTTTTAATCAATGAATATGCACAGACACGCATTGCCAGTGGAATAATTAAATTGAGATGTTTCTGATAAAGGGATTGTTTTTGTAAGTAATCAAAATAGGACTCTATTGTTTTCATTGATTTTCCTACGATTTCATCATCTCTTTTTCTTGTTGTAGATTCAAATCTTACATCGAAGCGGTAACAAGGCTTATTATAATAATAGTATTTCGGTTGATTCACCCATACTTTTAAGTTAAAGATAAAATCCTCCATAAATACTTTACGTTCTGGATCTAATTCTATTTTGTGCACACTCAAAAATTCACGTCGATATAATTTATTCCACATATAGCCAAAAGCGCTTTTATCTTTTAACTTTTCGAATCGTTGGCGCGACTTTATGTCAGTTGTAGCAGAAACACGCCCCTCTGAAATTCCATTTGAAACTAGAAGTTCCTCTATCTCTTCAATACGATAATAGGTTCCACATACTACGTCGTAACCATTGAGCTTCGCTAGATTCAACATTTCATCCACTACATTTCCAATAATTGTATCATCTGCATCTACAAACATAATATAGCTTCCTTGAGCCCTGGAAATCCCCAAATTACGTGCCATTCCCTGTCCTTGATTCGTAGAGTGAATCACTTGTATGCATTCATTTCGTTCACTCAATTTATCAACAACCTCATTCGTTCCATCTGTAGAGCCATCGTTAATCAAAATAATTTCGTAATTAAAATAATGACACACCTCTATTGATTCAATACATTTTTCTATAGTATTCTTCCCATTGTATATAGGTATGACAAAGCTAATATCTACATTTCGCATATGCTTAATTCCTTTATCTATTTATACAAATGACTTCTTTGATAAGCCACATGGCCTTTGCGACCTCTTTTCGTTTCTTTTACTACAACTTTATCACAGAAGATATGTTTATTAATTACCCTTTCAATATATCGTATCCTAAAAAATCCACACGCGAACCCAAGTACAGACCCTATTACCAATCCCATTCCATAAAATTGGATTTCAAGCTCCATCGAATATATAGTCCCAAACACGGTTCCAAGTAGGAAAACCACAGATAAGACTGTACATCCAATTTGATCATTAAAATAATAAAGATAGATAATAATACAATACATAAGAAATAGAATAAAATACCCCACTGATAGTACTGGATAAATTTCTATAATCATCGCATCAAAGTATAATCTTGGCAAGAACGTTATAGCCACTAAAAATAAAATTGATGTTATTAAACTCTGAATTACTACCAATCGTACTATTTGTTGTGCTAGAGTTCGGAACAAAATATTTTTATTCTTCTGTATCAAACGATAGGTTCCGCCCACTACCGATTGCATATATAGTTGATAAGCATCATGAAACTCCGTCTCTGCCATTACAATGAAAATAATTGTTGTTGTAATATTTGAGAACATTGCAATACATGCCGCCATATCATACATTGGATTGGACAAAAATGTACTTGCAATTATTACACGGTCTTCTGCAAACCAGAAAATAAAGATATGTGCATAGATTCCCAAGGTATAACAAAGATTTGCAAAAAGCAAAGATTTAAACCTCCATAAATAATGAATACACTCCATGTAATTTTCTGTTGAATCTTCAAACCATTTAGCCAAATATGCAAATTGCAAAAATGCTATACAGAAAAACCCAATAGCCAGACCCCAAATGATGGCAACAATAATATCCACGAAATTATTTAATGCGAAAGATGTCGCAAATGCTATCGTCATTCCTAATACATAGAATAAGAATACGACATTGTAATCCTTTGTTGCATGAATATAAATAACCGAAAAGAATACGATTACTACTGACATCCACAGAGCGTACGCGCCTATGATAAATGATGTTCCAACATTTGCCACTGTGTATAATCGATATAATACTGGTATAGCTAACATGGTGCCCATAATAGAAACAACACTAATTCCCGTATAGAAAGATGGCAAGATATCTCGTGTCTTTTTCTGATATACCTTATCACCAATGTATCGTGAAAAAACAGCGTTAATCGGTGCCGTAATAATCCCACTGAATACGAAGATATATAACGTAGTCGTTGAAAGTAATTCTCTCCTAGCAACATCAATATAATTGAAGCCCAGTACACTGTAAATCATGATTAACACAAAAACAATCAACAGTGTCGGCCCAACTGTTACCATAGAACTATATGCAGTTCCAAGAATCATATTCGAAATATTATTCTTACTATATATCTTTTTTAGTTCTATACCAATTCCAGCCATGTTTCTCCTTTCTAACGGTCTTATAAAGTTCTTCATAAACCATCAAATATTTGTGATAAATATCATTTTTATCGTAAAATTTCACTGCACGATTATACCCAATCAATCCCATTTGCTTCTGCTTTTCAGGATCTTGCACCACATTTAACAAGGCATATGCCATCTGCGTTGATCCCATAACCGGAACTACAAATCCTGCTTTTCCCTCTTCATCAAATTCTCCTTCGATGAGCCCCTTGCAATTACCAACATTAGTGGCGACACATGGGACTTTTGCTGCAAAAGCCTCTAAAATTACAAGTGGTTGTCCCTCACTAATACTACTTAGAAGCAACAGATCCATCTTCCCAATGTAATCTACAACATTTACAACACCTGTAAACACAATATCCTTAACACCTAATCTTCTAATTAACTTTTCACATTCTAAGGCATATTCTGGTTCTTCATCTAGCGGGCCAATTATCCACAATTTCAATCTACTTTCTGTTTCTTTTGCATAACTAAAAGCAGTAATCATCGTTTTCAAATCTTTGATGGCTGTAACACGAACAATTGCACCCAAATTAATATATGGATCTGCTGGATCTTTTTGTGGAACATCTGCATACCTTTCGATGTTTACACCATTGGGGATTACTTTTGTTTTACTAGCATCACACCCTAATTCGATTTGGAATTTTCTTGCTGCCTCGAATAAAGAGGACACTACATCTGCATAATCATATCCACAACGACCCAACTTGTTAAATTGTGCAATCCACATATCCTTATAAATACCTTTTACCCAGTTTGCTCTAATAATTTCTTCTTCTCGCTCGCGTGTATAAATACCATGTTCTGTAAGAAAAAATGGTTTTTTATAAAGTTCTTTTTGCATACTTCCAAGTATTGCCGCATATCCCGACGACACTGCATGATACACGTCTGCTTTAACTAATTTTGAATTTAGAATTGTAAGCAGTGGCATGTACATAGAACGCACAGTCCAAAGAAACTCTGTGAATGGAATTCTGGAATAATTTGCCTCATGAAAATCAGCTACAATTCGAAAAAAATCATACCCTGCTAATACAGTATTAACCGAAAGATTATGTTTATGGAAGAATCGTAATACTTCTTCCCAATCCACATCTTGACCAAACATCAAAGAACGAAACGCTTCATATTCCCTCTTTTTCATCTTCATTCTCTTTTTGGTAAAAATATTTATACGTTCTTTATCAAGTAGAAACACTTCATGCACTTCCACCACATTCGGCAACATCTCGTATTTAAATTTTCTGGTATTATCTCGTTTGGCTGATATAACTTGGAGTACGAATTCTACGTCAGGCAAACTTTGTATTAGCTGATGCATCCAACTTGACACCCCACCTGTAACATAAGGATACGCTCCTTCTACGATCAAACATACTCTCATTATTTTACCTCATAATTTATTTCAACTTCTTCTTCATTTGCTTGAATCAAATATTTGTCGATTCCAATGGATGTAACTTCTACATTTTCTAAATCTTGATCAATTAATAACTCATATCTTGTTTCAAGAATAAAAAAGGCTTCTTCGTTAAAATTATCGATAGAAATCTTAATCTTATCCTCTTCATAAGTATAAGTTGGATTAATTGTCATGTAAGTAGTCACACGTCTTGCCGCCTCACTTGCCGTCAATTTATCAACCCATGCATACTTGTTTGTAACTTCTGCTAAAATAGTCTCATATTCTAGACAAAATTCATTCCATTCCTCATTTTCTCCAGATAAAAAAACATCTATATCAACATAAAATGAATAAAACCCTGTACTTCTTATCATTGCACTAACACCAATTTCCGAATCTTTATAAGTATCTGTTTCGATTACAATAGGCAAATTCACTACATTTTCTTCTTGGTTCGTGAATCTGAATTCTGGAGTCCATGGTATTGTTTTATTAAGAAACCCTTCATCTGAAATTAACTCGCCGTTCATTTCTTTCGCAATCTCATTTTGATCCAGTTCTATTTCTGATAAATAATACATGATGTTTTTATTTGTAGATGCGATAACCGCTTCATACTCTGGTGAATACCACGTCGGCTTCATCCCGTATCGCTCTTCCGAAGAACCAAACTGGGGGAAGAAGATAGAGTTTTGTACATTCAATGCATCTCTATTATACAATCTATATAATTCATCTGATTGAAAATTCGATGCATATGGCATGCCTGCCACCATAAATGTTGCAGCATTTACGATCGGATAGATATAAATATCTTGTAAATTCGTATAAATTTCTGTAATAACTCCATAACTCATGGCAGAAGCAAATACCTCCCCATTACAAATATATTTTTTTCCTCTTTCATCTGAAACCCGCCACATAAGCGGTGGTAAATCTTCATTTTTCACCGTTTCATCTTCTAATAGTGCTTGAGCATAAAGTCTTACATTATCTTGTACTTCCAACTCATTTGCTATGAATTCCACCTCTTCGATTTCTTGAATTCCATTAAATTCCAAATCTTGCGAGACACGCCAACCTTCATATTCCGTTTCTCCGAAGAATTGCTGAATTCCTAAAATATCTTGAACATCTTCATTTCTCCACACAGAACTTCTCATATCTGCAAGAAAAATCATTACCGCACCATCTTTTGAATCTTCATCTAATGCAATAATTTCTTCACTATCTATATTATCATCTGTAATGATGAATACATCTATTCTTCTTACTTGTGTCGGGCTCAATTCTTCTAACTTATCTGCTTGAATATAATTTTCACGCAAAGAGGCGAGCTGCGCCGAGGCAATTTGAGTCATCGCAGCATCTTCTGCTCCGATAATTACACTTTGCCTTTGGTCGTTCGTCGCATGTACCGTCCCGTCGAACAGCTCTGTAAAGTATTCATCATATTTTTCCATATACTCTTGATCTATCAATTCATTTTGACGAATAGCTGATTCAGATAAGATCAAACGAATTCTCATAAATGCTTGAAAAATAATAAGTAAGATAACAAATGTAATAATAATATAGACACCTGTTCTCACCTTTAAGATCATGGATTTCTTCGCCACGCTATCCCCTTCTTCCTTTTCTGTATCTCAAATACGTATTAAACGTACTTAACGCCATTATAAACATATATCTTCCTGCATTCCAGATTCCATCATGCATGGATTCACCTTCTGTCCTTGCATGCATAATTGCAGGTATTTCTTCAATATGATACCCTAGCAGAAGCATCTGAACTAGCATATTTAAATCTGGATACTTGGTATCGAATCTTGTATATTTGGCATAGTATGAAAATGTTTTCAAATTCATCCCCATAAGCCCACTGGTTGGGTCTGTCAATCGATAACCTGTAAGTTTACGAATCACATATCTAAATAATTTTATTGCAACAACTTTTAGCTTCGAGATATAAAAGCTCTCACTACCATCAATAAATCGTGACCCAATTACCATATCGGGTATCCTTACATTTTCTGGATTTTCTGGGATTAATTTCTCAATGATACGATCTAAATTACGAATATCGTGTTGACCATCCGTATCCATCTGTAATATATACTTATAACCCTTGTCTACTGCGTATTTATATCCCGTTTGAAGAGCCGCCCCATACCCTAGGTTATATACCTGTGAAATCACATTTATTTTCGCTGCTTTTGCAACTGCTTCTGTGCCATCGATTGATCCATCATTAATCACTACAATATCTAACTTATCCATCATATTTGCACTCTTTAACTTGTGCAATGTCCCTGCTATATTATTTTCTTCGTTATATGCAGGCATTATTAATAGTATCTCCTTTGTATTCATCTTCTTATTCCTCCAATTCGGACATATAATCTACAGATAGATTTAGTAAAAAATAAGGGTCCTGTTCAATCTTATAGATTCTTGCTTCATCGTCTTCAAAGACGATGGATGTTTCATCTGGATAGGTTTCTTCTATTTTTTCTGCCCAGTAATATAACTTGGACATAATTTCCGGCCTATATTCTACATAGGCTCTGCTTCGTTGTGATAAGTCATTATTACTAAAAACATCATCCTTCAGTGCGTGTTCCACACTAACTGGAACCGACTCTAATTTTCTATCAACTAGGTCTGCAAATGTAGGATACACCCATCCTTTTGCGTCTTTCTCGACAGTAACATAAATAGATGGAGTCGGAATATATAACTCCCCTTCATCATCATAGATATGTTCTAATAAATCAATAATCTCATAGTGAAATCCATTTCCTAAAATTAAGGATATCGAATTGGTAGACGTGATTAACGTCCATGTATCTGGTTCCTGCGTTCGAACCAAGTATTCTGCTATTTTACCATCTGTCTCTGTCAACGTGCTACTATAATACTGTACCGTTTTTATGTAACCACTTCCTAGTATTGCACCTATTCCTGTCCAGGCAATCACAGCGGTTACTGCCATTTGTGCTCTCTTTTTCGAGTCTGCCCATATAAGATTCATAAAATCCTCTACTAACATAACTGGAAACATTAACACAGGAACGGTTAATAGTCCGAGTAGTGTAGCACATCGTGAAGATGCTATAATTACTGGAAGTCCCAAAGTCTCAAAGAACATTACAAATGAAATCATAAACCAAAAGCTAGAGAATGTCAGGTACAACAAGCTCCTCTGCGAGTTGAATTTCTTAATTAACGCCCCTAGCAATCCAACCACAAACATACATGTGCATAAACTAAATATAATGATTGTCACAAGATTATCCGAAAACATGTAACTTGTACTATATCGTTCAAAAGATAGACTCAACTTCTCTCCAAATGATTCTTCTTCCGTTTCCACTTCTACTACCTCAGCTTGTGTTGATTCATTCTGAGAATCAGCCGTCATAATACTAAGAGCCCAAGCCATTGATTGTTCAAATGGATGCCCAATTGCATATCCGACACCAAAGGGTACAATTGAAAGAAGTATTGCCAGTAGTCCACCTGCAATTATTTTTTTCAGAATTTTCTTTTGTACCATCTGCTTTAAGAATATAATTCCAAATGGAATACATAAAAAGGCAATAAAGATCGTATCATAGAAATGCACAAACATACTCCATACAATCGACAAAACGAACAGCCACCAAGACTTCTTCTCTGGTTTCCTAATATAGTAAATCAATGCAAAGAAAGTCGCAAAAATTGCAACACTACCAAATTCCATTGGAATCGCTAATTGAAAACGATAATATGCTGTTGCTGTATGTAGAATATCCGCAATCAAAAATACACTCATTGCCAAAACAATTGAGTATTTTGTCTTAAATAAATCTCTTAATATAAAATATAGATTTGCAAAAATAATCACAGTTAATGCGGGCCCAAATGCCAAATATCCCTCGATTAAGTCAAGTCCAAAAAACTCTACAAGCGCTCCTGTCAAAAAATGTAAACCATGTGGATATAAGCCACTTGGGAATGAATTCCCTTGTAACATCGAGCTAATCCAGTATAAGTGAACCTCTTCATCAGACGCCGCATACTGAAAGCCTTCTAAGGAAAATTTTAGTCTCCCGAAAAACATGAAACAACTGGTCAACACAAAGAGTACGGATAGTGTTTCGAAGCGAAATCCTTTTATATATTCCTGATAAAAACTAACACCACCCCCTACAATTCGTCTCCGAATATTTCTTCTTAGTATTTTAACACTATAGATCTTCAGTAATACCTCATATATAATCTGATACGTAATCTTCAACTTAGCTTTGATTAATTCCCTATATAATACTAATTTAATTGACAGTGGTAGTATTAGCAGAAACAGCCATATCATAGTCATATTAAAGAGATTTAGATATGCAAGTATGAATCCAACTACATTAATATAAATATTGGAAACTACTTGATAAAAAATAATACGATATGCAAAACTTTTATCTTTTACAAAACTCTTCAAGAAAAAAGACGCTAAAAGCACACAAACAAATCCATATGCAAACAACATTTGCAATGAATCGATTATCTTTGCGGCTATTAACGGGTCATTTCCTAAATAATATTGTAAAATCTTATCCAACTTAACACCTCACTATCAATTTCCAATGTAGAAGTTTTTATCTCTAACAGTAGTTGTTTGAATTTCTCTTTATTCCCTGTTTTGTAATAGTATTTTAAGCAGAGTTTCGCCGCTTGTAAGTCAGTCGCTTGAATTTCTTCTGCATAACTCAAGTATTCTTCTATCTTCTCTTGATCTTCTGAGCGATACCAAAACTCCATAACTTCTTCTAAAATAATGCCTGTTACAGATTGCTTATCTTCTTTTCGTAAAAGTAAAACTTGTTCATCTAATGTTTCTATATATTTCTCTTGTTCATACCTTGTAAAATAATCTGGTTGTAATATCTCATAAAGGCACTTAATATAGCGCAATCGTGCCTCAGGGCTCGGATATTCCTTAACATATTTCGCTGCTGCTTCTTCTTTTTTTCGAAAATTTGCGATGGAATCCGTAATAAATGTAATTGCGTAATGAGAAACTTCCGTATCTTTATCAGTTGTAGCATCCTTAATAATACGCATCATGGTTTCATCTTTTTCTCGTTTCAAAATATCAAGTAGTACCTTACGTCTATTCTTTCGATCCGAAATAAGCATAGCTTCTTCCAATGGAATTTTATCTGATTCCTTCTCCATGTCAATATCTAGAAGTTCCTGTAATTCTTCTTCCTCTTCCTCGATATTTGTCACATGATCTTCCATTGTATCCAATGTTGCAAAAACAACATTATAGATTTTTGCCATTCCAAGACACATAAAGCCTATACCTGGCACAGCAAAAATGAACAGACTGCATACAAAGCCTCTTCTCTTATCGCCTTTTCTATAGTGATACCAATAATATATCAATGCTATCACTAAATTAATAAGTAGTAATATCCATAAGTTCTTCATTTTCGCCTCTCAAAACATCTTCTTTTGTCACCATATTTGTTTCTAGTGAATTCTTACTAAATCTATCTTTTACAAATACAACATCTTCCTCATTTGAATTTGGCAAAATAACGTAAATTTCTCGCATATTGCTTCCAATATGGTCTGTATCTCTAAGAAGATTCTCTACTTTCGAAAAGCACTCTTCAATGGTCATTCCAACAGGTATTTCAACTTTTATCAAAGCATACGAAATTACACCCATCTCCACACCACTTTCAAATACTTGCAATCTTTCTATAAAAGAATCCATTTTCATTACTCTTCTATTTTCAATAAATGAATTCTCAAAGTAAACATCTTCATATTGAAGTGCGTTAGACATAGTACGTTCAACCAATCTACTAAGAATTGAAATCAACGAACTCTGATACAAGTTTACTTGCTCTAGCCCCATTGCCCAAATCATAATAATCGCCTCAACATTACCTTCATCACCATAAACTGCACTGATGTAAGTTGGTTGCTTTGCATCAAAAGTACGATTCATGTATACTTCTCGATTCGACAGTTCATCATAATAATATGCATTCTCATCAAAAACAATCGACTTCCCAAGTATTCTTCCTTTTTCAGATGTCGATGCTGCCAGACGATAGAAGACAGACTTGTTCCCAGATACAAAAATAGCAACATGGTCCGTTTCAATATACTCACTTACTACTTTTGCAGTTTGGAAGATAACCTTCCTTACATCAAGAAAGCTCAGCTGACTAATTGTATTGTAGAGTTTTGCTAAGTTATTTCCATAAGCTGCAATTCTCTTTTCATACATCTCTTTAATATATACATTATTTTCATTAATTCTCATTAAATCATTTAATTGTTGAAGATTATAATTATTTACTTCTTTTAAGTTATTATTTTTTACACGGAAACTATCTTGCATCAATCCAACGATAACACCACAAATCATAACTTGCAGAATTTGAGTATACAACTCATAATCTGCCAATGATGAAAAGGAACTCGCTACTGTAACAGCCAGAACTAACTTCCCAATTGTGGTTAAAATAATGCCATACATCGCACACCCAATACCATATACGACTGCAATAATTACTGCAAATAACAAGTAAAAATCAATTCCTATCGTCAACTGATATTTCAACACAAAATACTCTATTACCGATGCAACCAAGAAAAATATTGTAGTTTCGATGATAGACCTTAAAACTTTCTGAAGTGAAAATTTGTTCTTATTCTTTTCTTTGGTCAATTCAACTTTCTTGATTCTTTTATAAATCTCCAAAATATCATTTTTCACATTGTGTCGCGGAGAAAATGTTAAGCTCTCGTTATCCGAATCTATGACCTTTGTAGAAAACAACTGTCTTGATCCCGTTTTATCTATCTTGAGAACGCCTTCTTTCTTTGCCTTACTAACCCTTGTGATTTCATTTGCTATTTCCTCTTCCGAGCACACCTCCGCATCGATTAGATACATGTCTTTTGTCGTTTTTCTATTTAATACATTTACAAGAATTTGCACTGCATCTTTAACATTCAACAACATATGAGTCACTTCTGGATTATACGAAATTGATCCACGATTGATATAATCTACAATCATTTTGTCACAAA
This sequence comes from uncultured Lachnospiraceae bacterium, assembly GCA_964367685.1. Taxonomy (GTDB): domain Bacteria; phylum Bacillota; class Clostridia; order Lachnospirales; family Lachnospiraceae; genus CAUPWF01. The sequence goes on along the minus strand of CAYIYM010000009.1, from coordinate 39,062 downwards.
TATCTAGACTATACTTGTCTTTTGAATAATTACCAAAAATTTCTGGATATCGAATAATTTGTATCTCAAATTCATCTTTTTCTCTACATGAAGCGAAAAACGATTCAACTTGTGCAAGTGCACCTGCGTAAACACTACGAAATGCCGGCTTCATATTGCTATCTATAAAAGGCTCTGGATTTTCTTCAAAAACTTTCAAACTAGAACAATAAACCACACGCTTTATACCTGCCGCTTTTGCAGCCAAAATAACGTTGGTCATTCCAGAAATATATTCTACTGCTTTTTTACCAATACTTAATTCCTGGAACATAAAATCCATGTATCCAGCAACAATTAATGTATCAACAGAAATATTGTTCATGATTTTCGCAACGTTCTCATCCGTATATTCAAAATCATATTTTTGAAATACTTTCGAATTATTTGTATCTTTGCTTTCGGATTGTCCTGTCAAAAGATATACTTCATGCTCTTCGTTTTTTAGTCTATGTGTCAGAACAGAAGCAAATTCATTGTTATTACTACATATCAGTACCTTCATCGTCTTTATCCTTACTCATTTTTTGAATTAATTTTTCCAACTCTTGGTTTTCATGCTTTGCCAATGTAATTTGCATTGTAAGCTCTGTTACTTGATTATTTAGGATAGATACCGCCTTTGAATGACTGAACAATAAAAAGAATACTAGCACAAGTAAAAAGAATACCAGTACCGCTGGTGGCCAAGTTATACCAAACATATCGGCAACCCACATTAAAATCTGTGGAAAAATACCAAGAATAATGATTCCAGCTGCACCAAGTAGCCACATTAATGCATATACCTCATTCATCTGACGTTTCTTTCCAACATCTACAATTTGGATAATCATAAATACCCCTACTATAACTGCTATTAATGTAATAATAATACTCATCTCTATCACTCCTCTCCATCTTTCTCGTAAAATCAATTTTATTGTTTGATTTATTATCTAAAGAAACTTCTAGCTTTAAGCCTTCATATAATCTCTCACTATTTCTGAAACAAATTAAAATTAACTAAAATAAGTTAATAAATTCTAATTTATGTTTTTACATCAGAATATCACGAGAACCCATTTCAGTCAAGTATACCACAGAACACACAATGCATAAGAAAATTTCTTTTTTTTTAATTTTTATCTAATTTTTTTTATTTTGCATTACACTTAACAATCTTTTTGCGATAAAAAGGGCCGTTTTTTTTGAAATAAGAAAGATGCAAATAAAATACTTCACACTATTCTCTAATTGACTGTTCCATAGTTTTCCTTTTGTTTCTTCTAACCGTTCCATAACATATTGGTAGGACTCTTGATTTGTTCGTATATACTCAATCGGCATTTGCACAAGAAAATTACCAATTGCTCTTAATTGATACCCACTTATATATGAATCAAGTCCTTGGAATTCATTTCTTAATCTTTCCTCTATACAAAAAATCGTCTTCACCCGATCCACTGAAAATTTCTCGTTGAATCCTACCGTAACACTACCTTCTCTAACAAGATAGTTGTATCCTTTATTATGTGAGAACTTCATTCTTGTCTTCTTCTCAATCGTATCACAAAAAAAGCAAAAATCTTCAGATAGGTATTCAATTCGAAATCTGTGATTCCAAATAAATTCGCGACTATATAACTTCCCCCATACGACTGAAATATGCTTATTCTCCAATAGTAATCGAATATATTCATCTCCGCTATAAATTCGAGCACTGTCAAGCACTTCATATTTTACAGTATTTCTTATAACCTCATTCCCTACTTCATCCACATCCTTATAGTCACAACAAGATATGTCCACTTGAAATTCTTTTATGTCTTTATACAACTTTTCAATCATTGTTTCTTCTATATAATCATCACTATCTACAAAGGTCACATAATTTCCCGTACACAGATTTAATCCATGATTTCTAGCTGCACTTTGTCCTGCGTTTTCTTGATGGATCACACGAACCCTCTGATCTTTTCCAGCCCAAGCTTCACAAATAGCTGGGGAATCGTCTCTAGACCCATCATTCACAAGAAGAATCTCCAGATCATCATAAGTTTGGTTACAAATAGATGCTATACATTTGTCCAAATATTTTTCCATTTGATACACTGGTACAATCACACTTATTTTATCCATGCTCTATCTCCTTTTGCTCTATTACTTCAAATTCTTAATTTTCACAATTATACTACTACTCTACTTGTATTTTAAGGCATAATTCTCTTTCTGTCTATTTATTGCGAAACAAAATATCCGCTTTTATTATTTTTTATTATCATAATATTAGATAGTGCTTAATACAATCATATTACTATTGTAAAAATCATAAAAACGAGTATACTATAGTTATTAATCTATTTCCAAAGGAGTGCCCCATGAACAAGACTGAACAAACTGAAAAAAATAATAATATCGATTATCGGTTTAATGTTTCTAGCTACAAAAAATTTTTAATTGATCACAAAAATAAGAATTATACCAAGCTATGCATGACAGAAATTATTAATGCCGATATTTCAATTGCCTCCTTTGGCGAAGAACGATATATTCTTGGAGTAAAAGAGGCTCTTGATGATGTGAATTTAGCATTAAAGGCTCATGGATTAGATCAACTAATTTCCATATACTCACATACATATAAGAACTTTATGATGGTAGCCAATGACGATATTAGTGACGAACAATTTGTTGCTATCATCAAGGGATTTCACGATCAATTCGAATTAGTAACAACCGATGTTGTTGATGTTTCTGGAATTTCTCGTTTCGTAGTGGTTTTAGGTGCAAAACATATGGTGGATCGAGCAAAAAGCGCACTATATGTACACCGTAACGAACAACATAACTTCATTCTTGTATCTAACGAACGCGAATTAATGCAAGACGAAATGCATAAAAATGTAGAAATGTTCGAATTAGTTTCTTATTCTATAGCACAAAACACAGTTCTTCCTTTCTATCAAGGAATTTATAATAATGAGACAGGAAAAATCGATAAATACGAAGCGCTTATGAGAATCTTTGACAAGGATGGCAATATACACTCACCTGGTATGTTTTTGAAAGTAGCAAAAACATTTAAATTGTATGGTACAATTAGTAGAATGCTTATTGATAAAGCCTTAACTGATTTCAAAGATTCCATATATAATTTGGGAATCAATATTTCTATGTACGATATCAAATCTGATGAGTTTCGCCAATGGTTTATCGAAAGACTCAAAAGACATCCTGATCCTACGAAAATTGTTGTCGAATTTGTAGAAACTGAGAATTATAACACCAACAAATTTTTAATGGATTTTGTTATATCAATTCGTGAACTAGGATGTAGAATAGCAATAGATGATTTCGGAGTTGGTTTTGCAACTTATAGTTCTATCATATCCGTAAAGCCAGACATTATCAAAATAGATGGTGATATCGTTAAGAACGTCATTAACAACGAAGAAAACATGATTATTTTGGACTCTATTTGCTATATGGCCAAATTAATTAATGCAAAACTTGTTGCTGAATTCGTGGAGAACGAACAAATACAAGCTATTATTGCCGAGAGAGGAATTGAATTCTCTCAAGGATATTATTTTGCAAAACCTAAATCATTCCACGAATTAATTTTGGGCTAATTTTCAGGTTCTTTTCTAACGTAATATAAGCACATTATACTAATTATATCTTAGTATAATGTGCCTTTTTTATTGTGATATTACCGCCCCAATATTTGATTGAATGGATGAAAGTCCAATGATTAATAATAGCACATATACTGCACGCAAAAATGTAATCTTCTCTACTTTATCGAGCATTTTCATACCGACAAACATACCAGTAAATGCAAATGGTAATGCCATGATCAAAGCACTCCACATTTCATCATTAAAATATCCTGCGCTATAATGCTTAATACTATTCATTGTATTTAATACTACCCACACCCAGGTCATTGTATTTCTAAACTTCGCCTTATCTTTTACAGCCTCTAATGTGTAGATTGTTATGAATGGTCCACCACTAGTGAATGCACCGTGAACAATTCCGCCTACCCCTAATGCAACGTAGCGAACAATCTTTTTCTTCAATGTATCTGGTTCATTCTCATTGTATTCTTTCTTGAGAACTAATGGTGCAATAATTGTTTTGTAAATATTCATTAATGCAATAAATGTTACAATCACTCCAATCGCTAACTTTGCAATTGCTGGGTCAACTGCTTGCAATAACCATTGACCCACTAATAGACCTGGTGTACAAACAAGAACTATTTTAATTAAATCTTTCCATGAAACATTCTTAATTTCTTTGATTGCCAAAAAATACAGTGTTGGCGCACATAATAATGTCGCAAACGCGGTACCACTCGCAGGTCCTAAAATTCCAGTGTGAAAGGGTGCCGCTAAAACCGTAGATCCAAATCCAGTTAACCCTTGTACGAAGAAAGCAAATAATTGATAAATTGCTAAAAATAAAGCTTGCATACTAAAAATAAATTCCATAATATCCCCCGTTTTTAATCCCTTCTTAGAAATGTAACTCTGTTCTTTGTATTAAATCTTTTTGTAATGGTTTCCCTAATTCCACAAAATATGCACTATAACCTGCAACACGCACCAACATATCTTTATAATTTTCTGGATTCTTCTGTGCTGCACGGAGAGTCTTAGAGCTCATAACATTAAATTGTACATGCATTGCTTGCTTAGCTAAATATTCCTCGATAAAACTCACCAAATTATCTCTTCCTTCTACTCCAGCCACTGCTTCTTGAGGGAATTTCAGATTTAACAAAGTACCATTTGTAGCAAGTGAGTGATCGACTTTGCCAATAGAATTAGCGATAGCCGTTGGGCCGCAATAATCATGCGCTCCACGTTCTGTATGAACAGGTCCCATATTATCTGAAATAGGTTCCCCTTTCTTACGTCCATCCACAGAAGCATTTGTATTCATCCCCATACCTACATTGGCATTTACAGTATATACCCCCGGATTAAATCTTCCTCCACGCGCAATACTTCTTCCTCTTAAGTTCTTACAGTAGCACTCAAACATAAATTTAAATAACTCATCAGCATAGTCATCATCATTTCCATAATGGTGAACTTTTGTGCTATTAACAAGTGCATAAAGACGGTCGTATCCTTCCCAATTCTTCTTAACCGCATCCAGTAATTCTGCTCCTGTACAGATTTTTTCATCAAATACTAATTGTTTAATTGTTGTTAATGAATCTCCACATGTAGCAATTCCTGCAGCTTGTGGTCCAATACCATTGTATTTTGCTCCACCTTCTGCTAAGTCTTTACCTGATTCTAAGCAATCATCATAGAATGAAGATACAAACGGTACAGGTTTACGAAGTGCATGCGCTTCATCGATGATATGAAGTGATGTACACATTTGATCTAGCCAATAATCAAATTGAGCATCTACAGAAGCTAATACCTCATCAAAATTCTGATATGTTTCCAAACTTCCTGTGTCTGGTCCAATTTGCTTGCCTGCATCAACACCATCTAGAATTCTCCCACCATTTACAACCATTTCCATCATTTTTGGTGTGTTTACATATGCTGCATCATGCCAGCCATACTCTTTGCCTGGAATACTTGGCTCTACACAACCTACTACTGCATAAACTCTAGCTTCTTCTAACTCAACGCCTTTTCTTAATAATGCGCGAATTGCTGGCTCATCGTTGAAGATTTTTGGATGCCCATATCCTGCACGAATACATTCTACAGTTTTTACTTTCAACTCGTAAGGTGTATTTTCATGCATACGAACACATAACCATGGGTTCATCATGCGTGTGTGAACTGACGCTTCAAGGAACATCATTGTCAAGTCATTTGTAGCATCCTTTCCATCGATATCAACACCACCAATTGTTAGACTTTCACCTCCAGCACAACGTCCATTTCGTACAATAACTGTGCTTTTATCTTTTAATTTTACAGGGTTATTTAATTTCACATAAACAACTTCAATTAACTCTAATGCAAATTCTTTTGTAAGTGTTCCATCTGCAATTCCAGCCTCATAGTATGGGAATAACCATTGATCCATACGCCCGTAAGAAATTGAGTGTCCATTACTTTCAACTTGAATCAAATGTGTAATCAAGTTGAATAATTGCAAGGCTTGCCAGAATGTTTTCGCTGGACCGCCAGCAATTTGTTTAAAGTTCTCAGCCATAGCTTCTAATTCAGCTTTTCTAGTTGCATCTGTTTCTACTGCAATCTTTCCTTCAATTTCAGGAATATAACGCGCAATATGAGCTTTGGCTGCTTTTTGCATAATTAACATTGCTTGGAATTCTTCTTTCTTACTTGCATGATTAAGATCTTTCTTGCTTAATTTAGAATACGCTTCTTCAATTTCAGCAATAATTCCATCTAATCCTAATTTCATTAATTTTGCATAATCAATTGATAAATGACCAGCTCCAGCATAATGATAATAATTTGTTTGGAAGATTTTTTCACCTTTTTGAGCTCCTTTTAACTGATCTTCATCCAACCTAGTATTTACTAAATCATCAATAGATTTCCCTCTCCAATACTCCAATAGTTCAAGTACCTCAGCGCGATCTTCAGGTGATCTAAAATAAAATTGATCAAATTCTCTTTCTTCAAATGGAAAATTGTTAATTTCATCAATAATCCACTCTACTGAAAATTCAGGAAAGATTGGTGTGGCTTTTCCCGGTGCACATAATTCTCCAAGAATAAGTTCCTCGTCATATACATTTAAATCACAATGCGCAAGTACATTTTCAAAGGCATATGCACATTGTAGCTTACGTGGTGCATTTTCATGTTTTCTGTAAGCCTCTGTTACTAACCTTAATCTTTGCACATCAATTTCATATGGTCGATCCAAGAATGTTTGTCTCAGGCTGTTTACTCTTGGATACGGTGACCAATCTTCGTGATTCACTTCATAACCTAGACCATAAACGTGATCATAACTTTCGCATCCTATCGCTGTTGTTGAAGTTCTTTTTGTGTTCATTTTAGTTCTCCTTTATATTTAAAATTTAATTATTAACTACTCTTCTCTTTTGTTCCAACCAAGCAATGAATTCCCCTACTATTAAAATATTCTTTATATGCTTCCATTGTTTTCGTAAATTTTTTTCTATTAAATTTGGTTGCGGCCATTTGGTACGGTAACCCTATGGCCTGATACTTTTCTTCTCCCAATCTCATAAAACTCAATAATTGCAGCGTTCGCACCTTGCCATTTAATTCGTTTATAATAAAATCTGCTGTTGCCTCCATATTTTCCATACTATTATTTACATTTGGAATGACAGGAATTCGTAGAATTAATTCAACATCATTACTAGCTAGCTTTTTAATATTATCAAGAATCAAGTCATTTTTAACTCCTGTATTTTCTTCATGTACATCGCTATCCATATGTTTAATATCTGTAATAAACAAATCCGTATAGGGAATTAACTTCTCTAGTTTTGACCAACTTCCTTGGCATGCCGTTTCAAAACACGTATGTATATTTTCGTTCTTACATGCTTTAAATAATTCAACTACGAAATCGGCTTGAAGAAGTGCTTCTCCTCCAGATACTGTAACCCCACCTCCAGATCTTTCATAATATCCCAAGTCTCTTCGTATGACTTCCATACTCTCTTCTATTGTCATTTCTTTTCCCCAAAGTTTAATTGCATCTGCGGGACATGCTCTTTCACATGCATGACATTCGATACACTTTTCATAGTCAAAACCAACCAATTTTCCTCTATAAACTAGCAATGCCTGTTGTGGACAAACCTCTACACATGCACCACATTTTTTCATACTGATACATTTACTTTTATATACACCTTTTTTAGGTTTCCGTGTAAAACTCTCTGGATTACCACACCATTTACACCTCAAGGGACACCCATTTAGAAAAAACTCTGTTCGAAGTCCTGGTCCATCATGAATTGTAAATCTTTGAATGTCGAATACCGTACCTTTTATTTCCATTACAAACTCCTATCTTGTAATTTCTAAAATCTAATTTTTCATAAATGATTTTGTTATTTTTTTAACCATTCTTTTGATTTATTATATATTAAATATATTGTCTCTCCTAGTAACGTATCAGTTTATTTTTTATGGGGAACATTCCCCATTTTCAATCAATTTCAATGTTATTTTGACATGTTTTAGATATTTTTCTTTCAGATTAATGTGCTACTTGCACAAAAAAAGAGCCTACTGGCTCTTTCTAATTTTTATCTGTATTTTTCTCATACCATTTATAAAATTCAAATCTGCTATTCACCCCGCATTTTGTATATACATTGTGTACATGTTTTTTTACAGTATGGTAACTAATTATTAATTTGTCTGCAATCATGTTATACGTCAATCCTTGAAGGATCAATTCCGCTACTACCTGCTCCTTCTTTGTGAAGTTTACATCCTCAAATGTAATTATTTCCCGTACTTCGCCCGCCACTGATATTGTAATCCAATGATATCGATCAATAATTTTATTTGAGTATGTTTGATCATGTGTATGAATTGTAAAAATATAGTCTTTGATTTTTCGAACTTGTGCTACTTTAGGATCACACTGTTCACTCGACCCCAAAAGTAATTGAATCCAATAACTGGTATTACTATACTCCATTTGCCCTTCAATATCTGGGCCTAACACATCTTTCAAGTATTCAAGTGCGGGCTCATTATAATTCATTACATGAAGAAAATCATCAATAATGATATAAGCACTCTCCTTTTTCTCAATCACTTTGTTTTGCAGATATGAAACTATTTTACTCTGCTCATGTTTTTTGTAAGTTGTATATCCATTTGCGAGAAATACATAAATATCTTCTAATTGATGCATTTCCTCATTGGTAAAATCACCTGCTTCTCTTGTTTTAAAGAAGACAACTTCAATGTAGGCATCAATTCCAAATGCCATGGTTACGCTATAATAAGCATTGAAATTTTCTTGTAAAAATCTCACATAAGAATCTTCTTCATATACTTCTTTAGAAATCAAATCAGTCGACTTATATAGTCTTGGAATTACATTGTAGTAGGTAAGCTTATCTCGTACTGCTTCTGCATAGATCACCTTACGAATGCGATTCTCGTTAACTACTTTCTGATAAGGGTGTCCTTCATAATTCACTTCAATTCCACGCTCTGTTCTCCAAGATAGAAAACCGCCTTTTGTGTCATAAAACAGAACAAGTACATTCCTCATACCGAAATTTCGATCTATAGATTCTAACAATGCATCCGAAAAGAATTCTTTTGCTGATAATTGCGTTCCTGCAATCTCTGCATAAAACTTCACTTGTTCATTGCTTCTTTCTTTCATCTATGCACTGCCCCCTCATATGGTTATTTGTATCCTTGATAATAGCTTTTTTATGTAAAATACTTTATTTTGTAGGAATTAATCTACTCGTTCCCAATCTGTCTGCTCCTACAGCAATCATTGCTTCTGCATCTTCAAATGAACCAATACCACCTGCTGCCTTAATCTTTACATGTGGTCCTACATATTTTTTCATTAAAGCAATGTCTTCAATCGTTGCCCCACCAGTGGAAAACCCTGTCGAAGTCTTGATGTACTCTGCACCAGACTCTGTTACCACATCGCACAACTTAATTTTCTCCTCTTCTGTCAACAAACAAGTTTCTATAATCACTTTTAACAATTTCCCCTGACAAGCGTCTTTGATCTCCTTTATCTCTGATACTACTTCCTGATATTTTCCCGCCTTCACATCACCAATATTGATTACCATATCGATTTCATCTGCACCATTTTTTACTGCATCCCTAGCCTCAAATACTTTGGCCGCCGTTGTCATATATCCTGTCGGAAATCCGATTACCGTACAAATCTTTAACTTCTCTTCGACATAGTTTTTTGCATCTTTTACATGATTTGGTGGAATACACACTGATGCTGTTTTATATTCAATTCCCCCATCGCATATCTCTTTTATTTCTTCCCAAGTAGCTGTTTGTTTTAACAAAGTATGATCCACTTTACTTAATATTTCTTGTTTATTCATTTACGTCTCCTCATGTTATCTAATTTTACTTTATCTTATATCTTTATCCTATACACTAATTATGGCTGTTCTCTGTCTTCTTTTATTAAGATACGTAATGCTTCAATCGCAACTTTTATTGCACGTTCCGTGTCGTGTGCAATTGGATTTTCTAACCCTAATGCGTCTCTTTCTTGATTGGCTACCACTAGAAAATTAGACCCACAACGAACACGCAAGTGACTTGCTACAATAAATAGTGCCGCTGATTCCATTTCCGACGCCTTACACCCCATGCGTTTCCATGCTTCCCATTTATCTAATAACTCATAACTTACTGGCATAGTTTCCGGGTTATGTTGCCCGTAAAAGGCATCTTTGCATTGTACTACACCTGTATGGAAATCATAAGCCAATTTCTTAGCCGATTTCACAAGGGCATTCGTTACTTCTAAGTCTGCCACCGCTGGAAATTCGATTGGCGCATATTCTTTACTAGTCCCTTCCATTCGAATTGCAGCTGTTGCAACTACAATATCTCCACCTTTAATGTCTAACTCCATCCCTCCACATGTTCCTACGCGAATAAATGTATCTGCTCCACATTTTACAAGTTCTTCCATTGCAATAGATGCAGAGGGCCCACCAATTCCCGTTGAGGTTACACTCACCTTCTGACCATCTAAGTATCCTGTATACGTCACATATTCACGGCTGTCTGCCACAAGAACTGGGTCATCAAAATGTTTTGCTATCTTCTCACATCTCTTTGGATCGCCTGGAAGGATTACATAACGCCCTACATCCCCTGGTCTAACTTGTATATGATACTGTAATCCCACTTCTCCTGAATATTTTTGCATGATTTCCACCTCTCTTCGCTCGTACCCCTACTTCGTTATCCTGTTTCATATAAGCTTTTTTTATCTCCTCATGCTTGTATGATACATTTCGACTTGTTTATTGTCCATTTGCTTTTTTCACATAAATAAAAGTCTTTTTTGTTTATTCCTACTAAAGTATATACGACACGCCCTATATCGTTTACTTATAATTGTTCCTCTATTACTTGATTAATTTATGTGATTTTGTGTGTTCTTTATTGACATTCTAATAGCAATCATACATGATATAAGTATAAATAAGCAAGTAAATATTATTTCCAAATAAACTTATTTAAAATAAATCTCAAAGTGGAGAAAGGTGGATTTTATGAATTGGAATTTAAATGAGTTATTAGAGACACATCCTATATTGTTGGATATGAAGGATCTAAAGGATGTCAATTGGTTTAACCCTTATCGTCTCGCATGTGATGACGCACTCAAAAAAGCACCTCTAAGTATGATGGATATACGAGATGCAGAAGCGAGACTTCAGCGTTTTCGCTCGTACCTGATGGTAGCATTTCCCGAGACAGAAGCTTCTGGTGGAATCATTGAATCTGAATGCATAGCCATACCTTTTATGAAAGAAAAGTTAGAACAGTCCCTGAACCAGAAAATTGCAGGTTCACTCTATCTAAAAAAAGATAGTCACCTTCCTATTTCCGGGTCCATTAAAGCTCGTGGTGGAATCTATGAAGTTCTTACTTTGGCTGAAACCATTGCCATGGAGCACGGATTATTAACCCTAGAAAGCGACTATGCAATACTCCATAGTAAGGAATGTTATCAATTATTTTCCAAGTATCAAGTAGCTGTTGGTTCGACTGGTAACCTCGGCCTATCCATTGGCATTATCGGTTCCAAACTAGGATTTGAAACAACAGTGCATATGTCTGCCGATGCGAAAGAATGGAAGAAGCAATTGCTTCGAAGCAAAGGAGTTACTGTCGTTGAATACGAAGATGATTACAGCAAAGCTGTGGAGGAAGGGCGAAAAGCTGCTGCCTCTAATCCGATGTGTCACTTTGTTGACGATGAAAATTCTAAGACTCTATTTCTTGGTTATGCTGTAGCTGCATTACGATTACAAAAACAATTTGAAGAACAGAAAATTGCAGTGGATGCAACTCATCCATTATTTGTCTATCTACCTTGCGGAGTAGGTGGCGGTCCTGGGGGAGTAGCCTTTGGACTAAAAGCTGTTTTCGGTGATGCCGTCCATTGTTTTTTCGTCGAGCCAACTCACTCTCCATGTATGACCATAGGATTAATCACTGGATTGCACGATGAAATTTGTGTACAAGATTTTGGAATTGACAATAAAACAGATGCCGATGGTCTTGCGGTAGGACGTGCTTCAAGTTTTGTAGGAAAAACACTCGAACCATTTATAAATGGCTGCTACACTTTAACAGATCAGGAGATGTATGCTTATCTAAAAAAATTAAAAGATACAGAAGATATTTCATTGGAACCAAGTGCTCTAGCTGGAATGAAAGGCCCCGAAGTCGTTGAACTATCACCACAAGGATCTGCCTATTTAAGTGCCGAGGAACTAAATGATTATATGTCTCAAGCCACTCACCTTATCTGGGCTACAGGAGGCAACATGGTGCCTCCTCATATCATGGAACAATATTATCATACAGCAACTCATACCCTATAATACAATCATTAAAGCAATTTAAGAAAGGAGTTATTTATGTACAAAATATCCAATTATACAAATAACGATGACGTAAAAGTCCTAGCACAGTTAGGTGCTTTTCAAGTAGTTGAATATCAACGAGACTTAAGCATTACACCTTCCAGTGCCCAAATGGCTTACTTCTCTAGCATGATGAACATAAAACGTCGTCAGCTAGTATGTGATCTAGGCGAATCCAATATAACCACTCAATCAGGAGCCATGCAATGGATGGTCGGTGATGTAAAGGCAACAACAGGAATCAAGGGTGTTGGTGATTTCCTTGGCAAGGCTGTTCGTGGCAAGATGACCGGAGAGTCTGCAATCAAACCCGAGTACACCGGCTCAGGAACTTTAGTTCTTGAACCTACTTATAAATACATTCTCTTATTAGATGTAGATCATTGGAATGGTTCTATCGTCTTAGACGACGGACTCTTCATGGCTTGTGAATCCGGTTTAAAGCACAAAGCTGTTATGCGTTCAAATCTTTCCTCTGCTGTTGCTGGAAACGAGGGACTCTTCAATCTAGGAATTACTGGAAAAGGAATTCTATGTGTTGAATCTCCTTGTCCAAAAGAAGAATTAATTGAAATCACTCTTGAAAATGATGTCTTGAAAATAGACGGGAATTTAGCAATTGCTTGGAGTGGCAGTTTAGACTTTACCGTAGAGCGTTCTGGTAAATCATTGATTGGATCTGCTGCCTCTGGTGAAGGCTTAGTAAATGTATACCGTGGCACAGGTAAGATTTTATTAGCACCAGTTAGAACTGGCGCTCGCACCGAGAGCATTGAGTTATAAACTGAATTTCTAAAATAAAAAGGGATAATTGAAAGCGGCTTCGTTGCCCACTTCAATTATCCCCTTTTCATATCACTTATTATGCCCCGTATGCATTTACTCCTCTATCGCTATCCTTGATCATTAGGATAAGGTACCAAATTGCACCAACAAATGGAACTACTGAAATAAAGATCCAAAGTCCACTTTTCCCAATATCATGTAAACGTCGAACTGCAACTGCTATTGATGGAACAAGGATTGCAAATGCATAAATCAATGGTAAAATAGCAATGATTCCTGATTGAGTAACCGCTACTACCGCACCCACCAAAATATTAAGCAATGTCATGATAATAATATTACATAAATAGAACATCCAAAATTCTTGTCTACTTGCTCTCCCGCTAAAATTTGCATAATTGTCTCTTACTACTGTTAAATACCAACTCATAATTGTAACTCCTCTTTTTTATATTTATCACCTTTGAGATGATACCACAATAAAAATAGGATGTCAATCAAGTGTGGTTTTAATGGTCTGATGATACTTGCAATATACGCTTCACTCGCATCATGTAACAAACAAATCAATTGAATCTTTATCGGATATTATAAGTCCATTCTATCGTATATCTTTCGTGAAAGAAAGTAGGATCCGATAAATATACTAATACTTATGACACTCATAATCATTCTATAAACTAAATTCGGATTTTCGATTTTATCTAAAGCATTTTCAAATACAATCGATGGGAGGACAAAAAATACAATGGACAATATGATGGAAAACAGATAAACAATCTGTCCTTTATCCATACCCAATACTAAAATAAGTGGATGCATAAAAGCCGGTAAAAGCATAGAAATAACAATCCCGAACGTAAGAAAATATCCTGATCGTTCTATATCTATAGTACCTAATAGGACATAGCTACTATATAGAATAGCCGATATGGACATAATTCCTATCAGCCCAAATAAAGCAAATGTAAGATATCGCATTCTTATTACATCTTGTCGCACAATCGGCATCGTGAGTTCAAATCTGTTCCACTTTGATAGATTCCCATTGTAAAGCAAAGTAAATGATAATCCAGAAAAGCCTCCCATTATCCCTATTGTCACATAATCTATTACTATAATCTTCTCAGGAAATAAAAAAAGTATAATAAGTGTTATAATATAGACTCCAATTGTCATGATACCTACAGTTTTTAGAGAGTCTTTTACTGTGTAATAGTTATTTCTTAATAATCCTTTCATTCTATTCCACCTCCTTGGTAATAATCGGTAGTATTTCATCTATTTTTGCAACATCTATTATGATATCGGGATATTTCCGTGTAAAAGTCTGCTTATCAGTTACTAAGACTTCTGTCTGTAACCCTCGTTTTCTATAACCTATATATTCATCTGGTGAAAGAAGCTCGAACTCCTTTTCCTTCATCTTAGCAACACCGTAATTATAAATTAGAGAATCCTTACTCTCACGTAAAATAATTTCTCCTTTATCAATAAAAATAATATAATCTGCCACCTTCTCCAAATCACTAGAAATATGAGAAGACATTAGGATTGAATTCTCTTCATTTTCAATAAACTCCAAGAAAACATCTAGAATTTCTTCTCGAACGACTGGGTCAAGCCCCGCAGTTGCCTCGTCCAATATTAGTAGTTTTGTTCCATGTGAAATTGCCACTGCAATCGATAACTTCATCGACATTCCCCTCGAGAATGTCTTTATCTTTTTATTTCTCGGCAACTCAAAACGTTCTACGAATTGACAAAATAATTTTTTATCAAAATCTGAGTATATATCATTTAGAACCTTTTCTAACTTAATAATATTAATTTCCCCCGAATAGCTTAAAGTGTCAAATACAACCCCTATGTTATTTTTCAAACATTTGTTTTCATCTGTCATTTTAGTTCCATAAAAATATATTTCTCCACTATCTCGATGTACAATGTCGAAGATAGCATTCACAATTGTGCTTTTTCCTGCACCATTTTTCCCAACGAGTCCTGTAATCGCACCTTGGGGAACTGATAGATTAATATTATTTAAACGAAAATTTGAATTCTTGTAAGCTTTTGACAATTCTACGATTTCTAATGCTTTCATTCCCTATACCTCCTCATAAAACATTTTTGTTAGTTCTAATACTTTCTCAATGGATATCCCATTGGTACGAGCAATGTCTGTTGCTATCATTAGATGCTCTTCTACCAACTTTTGCTGTTCTTCTTGAATAAAGTCCTTGTTTTGTGCTGCTACACGACTCCCTCTTCCAACTGTAGTTTCAATAAATCCATCTCTCTGCAAGTCTTCATACGCCTTTTGCACTGTTATTACACTAACATGAATGGTTTTAGCAAGACTGCGCATAGATGGAATACTATCTCCTGCTTTTAACTCCCCTCGCATAATCATAGCCTTTATTTGAGAGGTAATCTGTTCGTAGATTGGTTTATTCGTATTGTTGCTAATTATAATCTCCACTTCGCACATTCCTCCTGTCTCATATTCACTTACCATCTTCCCCTTTCTCTGCATTCACTTCTTCTGCATTCACTTCTTCTGCATTCACTTTTATTCATTTGTATTAATCTTTGTCATCATTGTACTTGTTGTATATGTACAATATATCAACTCGTTTGTTGGCTGTCAATACCTTTATAATAAAATCATTGCATTATATGCATAAAAATAAGCACTATACTGTCTATGCCTTTTCATAAGGCTTTGACATATATAATGCTTATTTGTACGAGGGAAACTTGGCTACATCTCCAATTTTCAACTCTAGGTTAGCTCAAAATTTATGCTAATTCTTCGTCTTTCTCTTCATTATTCTTATTACTCTTCTTAAACACAAATGCTACGATCATTTGTGCTAATAAAATAAGAATCATTACGATTGTCCATTGGTCTACGATTACCACTGGAAGACTCATATCTTCTGTAAAAATAAATACCAAAATTGCAAGAATTGCAATTAGTGTGCTTGATACTTTAACAAAGCCATTAAGCATTGTCGTATCGTCTTCATCATCAACATGTTTCACATCTTCTTTATTTCGCTTTTTCTTGTCAACACATACAATCAATAAAATAATACTAATCAATACTGTAAAGACTGTTAAAATCAAGTTGACTACCGCCCAAGTTGCACTAACTGCTGCTAATGGGGGTTGTGTTTCTTCGATAATAACTGGGTTCCCTTCTGGTGTCTCCATTGCTAAGGCACCTAATGTTGTTAAGTCAAACATAGACAACACTAATATTGTTAGCAATATAGCACCTAACAATCTTTTACTCAACTTGCTTTTCATTACTTTACCTACCTATCTACTATATCCCATTTACCCTGTCATTTTACTATCTATCACAGAACAAAAATTTTGTTTATCTGTAGTCATTATACAAGTTAGTCATAGCATTTCTGTATCTATTAGTAGCAAATTGGTAGCAAATTGGTAGCGTTTTATAAATATTTAATTTAGTTCAGAAAATTTAAAAAAGAGCCAAAAAAGCAAAATAAAATGGCTCTATCACATTTTATTTTGCTCCTATTATTTTCTTATGCACCTGAAATTCTAGGCATCCACATAATTTCTTTTCCCAATTCCGCCCATATATATTTGAGAAGCAAACTCTCTTTCAGATCTTTATACTTCTCTTCGTTCCATAAGTTATTCACTTCATTTGGATCCTGCTCTAAATCAAATATTTCTCCATCTTGAGAATTGTAATAAACGGTTATTTTATACCTTTCATCTACATAGGTCTTCAAATGTACTTTTGTAGGTTCATGATGATGTTCGCAAATAATGTGCTTGCGTACCTCCCTCTTCTCCCCATTCCACACACCCTTCTGACTTTTTCCTGACATAGTGTTTGGAACTGAGAGTCCACAGTACTCCATACAAGTTGGTGCAACATCCACCAAAGATTGCATACTAGTACTTTTCACTCCTGCCGGAATATGGTTTGGATATCGTGCAATAAAAGGTATTTTAATCATATCCTCATACATAAACGGACCTTTTGCATGAAGTCCATGTTGTCCGAAAAAATGACCGTGATCTGTAGTAAATACCACAACTGTATTTTCTGCTAGTCCACATTCGTCTAACTTATCTAAAATTTTTCCAATATACTTATCCATCAGAGATACCATACCATAATAAACAGACATATTTTTCTTAGCCATTTCCTCTGTCACTTTGGTATGCGGATGCATTCCATGACAATAAAACCCTGTTTCTTTATAATCTGAAAAATCGGCCTCTTTATCCTGAGTCATACGAAAATGTTCCGGATTCTTATTGTGTTCTCCTTGAACAATGGTAGGAACTTCTAATTCTACATCATCATACATGGTATCCCATGGAGATGGTGCAAAATAATCAGGATGTGGATCAAAAAAACTACTCCATATAAAAAATGGTTTCTCTTCTTCTCTATACTCTTCAATTAAAGCATTCGTTCTTTCAGCAATCCATGCATCATAATGAATTTCTTCTGGTATCTTCCAATTATACCTCTCTTCTGGATCCATAGTCCCTGTTGGTCCCAAGAAGTATTCACGCCAGTTATCATATCCTTTTTCTTCCATCCATAAGGCATAATGTTGTCCTACTAGAAATTCATTTGTATGATTCCTTGCTAGTTCTACCCTTTGAAATCCATAAAATTCATCTTCAAAACTTCTCCAAAAATCCAAATCTTGTAATAATGGCATAGATTCAAGGGAGCTATATTCTTCTGTAGATTTAGTCGGTTGGAAATGTGCCTTTCCAATAAGTGCCGTCTTATAAGATTCATTTCCAAGATATTCTCCAATTGTTTTTGCACTTTCAGGTAACTTTGTTCCAAGGGTCCATGCTCCATGTTGTGATGGATATTGCCCTGTAATTAGAGATGCCCTTGTAGGTGTGCAAGTTGGATTAGGGCAATAAGCCCTTGTAAATGTTGTCCCTTCATTCGACAACCTATCTAAATTAGGTGTATGAATTCTAGAATCCATACACCCTATTGTACTATAATGCTGTTGATCACTTGTGATCCATAATATATTTGGTTTTTTCATATTATATTTAGCCTTTCACTCCTGTATGTGCAACTCCTTCAATAAATTGCTTTTGGAAGATAAAGAATAATACAACCATTGGAATTACTGACATTACAGCTCCTGCCATTTGCACAGGGAAGTTCGATGTGAATTCCCCTCTAAGCATTGACAATGCTGGCGCTAATGTCATTTTGTCCTGGTCCGTATTAATAATAAGTGGCCACATGAAGTCGTTCCATGCATATTTAGCAGTAAAAATAACTAGCGATACAATTCCTGGCTTTACAAGTGGAAACATAACTCTTCCAAATATTTGGAATCTATTACATCCATCAAGGAATGCTGCCTCTTCTAATTCTTTTGGCAATGACATAAAGAACTGTCTCAAAAGGAATGTTCCAAATGCACTAAATAAGTGTGTTATATATAAGGCTGGAATTGTATTCGAGAGTCCCCAGTCACTAACTATCATAAATTGTGGCAAGATAAAAATCTGCCCTGGCACCATAAGAATTGATAATATAATCATAAAAATCAAATTTCTAAATGGGAATTCAATTCTTGCAAATGCATATGCTGCTAATGTACATATTGTAACCTGTGCAAATACAGTAATTACTGTAGATATGATTGTATTTGTATAAATCGTAACAAATGGTAATGTTTCAAAAATATGAACATACGCATCCATCAATAAGTTCTCTGGAAATATTGTTGGCGGAATTGAAACTGATTCCGGTATTGTTTTGAATGATGATAAAACCATCCATACAAAAGGGAAAGCAGTGATGCCGATTCCCAATATTAGTATAAGATGTACTAATATTCTACTTCTCTTCTTTGAAGATTCCATTGCTTTCTCCTTCCTAATCGTAATTTACCCATTTCTTTTGAGCAATCATTTGAATAACTGTAATGATCATGATAATAAAGAATACAAAAATTGAAATTGCTGCTGCATATCCTTTTTCACCATAAATAAAGGCATTTCTATAGAACATTACATTCATTGTCTGAACTCTACTAAAGATCGGGTTGTCTATACCTACCAACATGTATAAACTATCGAACACTTGGAATCCAGCAATTAATCCTGTAATTAAT
The DNA here is from genome assembly GCA_964367685.1 of uncultured Lachnospiraceae bacterium. GTDB lineage: Bacteria > Bacillota > Clostridia > Lachnospirales > Lachnospiraceae > CAUPWF01. Next base: position 19,457 of record CAYIYM010000009.1, on the reverse strand, counting down.
ACAAAGAATATCGTTGGCGTTACAAGTGGCAATGTAATCTTGAAAAATTTTGCAAAAGCTCCTGCACCATCAATTTCTGCTGCCTCATAGTACGATCCTGAAATTCCTTGCATTCCAGCTAATAGAATAATTGAATTATATCCAAAACTAGACCATATACCTACAAACATAACCACATATAATGCTGTATGCTCGTTCGCTAACCATGCCGTACCTTCAATGCCAAAAATATCTAGAATACTGTTCAAAATACCGTACTCACCATTAAAGATAAATCTCCATACCAATGCAACTGCAACTGGCATTGTTACTGATGGCAAGAAATAGATTGTTCTATAAAAAGACTTCCCTCTAATTTTCGAATTCAATAATCCTGCTGTAAATAGTGACAACAAAATTCCTACTGGCACTGTAATCACAACATATTTCAGTGTATTTAATAACGAGACACCCAATTCTGGGTCTTTAAATAATTCAATATAGTTATCGATTCCATTAAACTTAGCAATATTAAATTTGTTTACATCATTAAAACTAAACCAAAAGTTTTGTATAAACGGATAAATATAAAAGATGGCTAATCCGATTACTAGCGGCGCTATAAAAATGTACGCCGCTAGCCAATCGTTCTTCTGTCTTTTAGTTATTTTCCGCTTCACAGTTTTACTTGTTCCACTCATAACTATAACCTACTTTCTAATTATTTCAACTCATCTAAAAGTGGCTGTTGTAGTTCTACAATTTTTGCACCTGCTTCTTCTAATGTTTGTGATCCGTCCCAAACTAATGCAATTTCATTGTTTTGAATTGTTTGAAGTTCTGACCAAATTGCGTTGAAATCAAATAATTTTGCTTGATCTAAATTGTTTAAGAATACTGCTAAGTCTAACTCTGGGTAAGCTTCAAGATATAATTCTTGTGAATCAATTCTTGCTGGAATAACTTTCTTTCCTTCTGCTTGGATAGTCATCGCTTCTTTACCACCTAGATATTCTACGAATTTGATTGCTTCTTCTTCATTTGTAGTAAATTCAGATACTGCATATCCTAATCCATTCATGATATCAATGTCTTTTCCATTAAATGATGGACGGTCGCAAACTGCGAAGTTCTCAAGACCTAAACTTGATGCATATTCAGCGATCATGTAGTTTCCTGACATAACCATACCAACTTTACCAGCTGAGAACATAGCGTCAAATGATGTGTCTGCTAATTGTTGTGATGTTGGAGAATATCCTTTTTCTACTAATCCTAACCAAGGAGCTACTCCGCCAAGTGTCTCTGGCATATTCCATCCTGACTCTAATTTATCTGGGCTTAAGATATATCCGCCATTTGCTGCGATTGAAGAGTAGTATGTTGTTTGTCCTGAGTTATAAGCAACTGCTGTTGGGTATGTTCCTTCTGGTAGTCCAGCATCTGCAAGCTCTTTACATTTTGCTTCGTACTCTTCGAATGTCATTCCACTTGTTGGATACTCTACACCAGCTTCATCAAAAATGTTCTTGTTGTAGAAGATTCCGTTTGTATCAAAGTCTTTAGGAATTGCCCAAAGTGTATCATCATATGTATATCCGTCAACTAAAGCTTGTGGGAAGTTTGTTGTAACGTCAAGCGCTTCACCAACTGCTGTTAAATCTTTCATGATACCATTTTCTGCATATTCTTCTGCATGTAATACGTTAACCCAGAAGATATCAGGCATTTCTTGATTTGAAGCGCCTGCCTCAAGTTTTGTCCAGTACTCTGTCCATGTTGTTACTTGAACATCAATTTCTATTTCTGGATTAGCCTCTGTATAAGCTGCTCCAATTGTCTTCATGATTTCACCTTGTTGCTCATCCCAACAAGCTAATGATAATGTAGTTACTTCACTTCCACCCTCGCTTCCGCCTTCGCTTCCACCTTCGCTTTCGCTGTCACTTCCACATCCTACCATTGTACCAAGAGCTAAAACTGTAACCATTGCCAATGATAATACTTTTAGTAATTTCTTTTTCATAATTCTTGTTTCTCCTCTCTTTTGTATGCTATCTTCCATAACATACTGTGTTGTTTACTTAGTTACCTCATTTCTTCTAGCTGTACTACTTTACCATTTTGCACACGAGATTTCTCCGCGGCTAGTGCTGCATAGTGACTCTCCACTGATTTTTCAACTGAAGTTGTTCTATTGCTAGGTCCAGTTCCTTCAATCAGCATATCAATAAATTCTTCGACCATACGATTATCACCACCGCCATGACCAGAAAAATCTGTTGCTATTTTATTCATTTCTATTACTTCTGTTTCTTCTCCAAATCTAGTGATTCGGATTGAGTTTACTTCTGGTGTCATATCTACAATTACTTCACCTTCTGTACCCATGAATTTAGCATAACGTGTTCCTGTTCCTGTAAATCCTGTCATTGTATGACTAATTGTCGAACCATCTGTCATATTTAAATTTACTACTTGATGATCAACTACATTGTTATCACAGAAATATACACATTTTCCATAAGGCCCTTTTTCAATTGCCTCATATACGCTTTCCTCAGTAGGATGTAATGTTAATACATCGAGCGGCCAACCCTTATGGCCATTTTTAATACCTATTTTTTTATGATGCATATAAATCTTTTCTGCATCGAATGGACATTTCTCTTTTGCTTTACATCCATCTAAACATCTCTTTGCCGCACCTTCTGGTGCTTTTTCTTCTTTAAACAAGTATGTGTCTCCAAATGATGAAACAGATTCACATGTTTTACCTGTTAACCATAAAAGTAAATCCATATCATGACAACATTTTTGCAGAATCATTGGACTAGTTGTATTTGAATTATTCCAATTCCCTCTTACAAAACTATGTGCTTGATGCCAGTATCCTACATTTTCTAGGGACATAACTGTTACAATATCTCCAATTACTCCCGAATCCAATACTTCTTTTAACTTCGAATAGATTGGTGTATATCTTAATACATGACAGACAATTACATGCTTCTCACATTCTTTCGCTACCTTTACAATTTCTCTACACTCATCTAAGTCCGGTGAAATTGGCTTCTCTAATAAGATGTGATAGCCTTTTCTTAATGCTGGAATTGCTTGCATTACATGTTGTCTATCTTGAGTTGCAAGCACTAAAACATCAGCTAATAACTCTTGTTCTATCATTTCCTCTGCACTATTAAAGCACATCTTCTCTTCGATTCCAAATTCTTTTGCCACATCCGCAACTTTCGCTGGATCAACATCTGCGATTGCTACTACTTGCATTTTTTCAGGGAATAATTTTACCGCTTGTGCATATGTGTCCTTCCCTCTGCTTCCAAGACCTGCAATTGCCACTTTAATTACTTTACTCATCGTTTCCTCCTTGAAGAATACATTTGTTAATTATTTATTCATATATTGTATTATAAACCTTAATTTTTTATTTGTCTTATACAATACTCCAGATATGTTGTCAATTTATCCATTTTTAGATTTTTCGTGAATAATTACGTATTTTTATGTGTTTTTTTGTGCATTTTTTCTTCTTTTATTCTTGAATCATTACAATTATCTGGATTTTTTCTTATTAAAATGGTAAAATAGAGTTATTATTACTGCTTAAAAGGAGAGGACATATGGCATATATATACACTAAAATAAAAAAAGAAATTGAAGTCTCCGAATTAATTACTATTCACTATTTTGAATATATGAACAATTTTATTTTCCATGGAGAATCGCACGATTTTTGGGAATTTCTATATGTTGACAAGGGACATGTACTTGTCAAAGCTGATGATACCTCTTACTATTTGCATGCAGGTGATATTGTATTTCATAAACCTAATGAATTTCATGCAATACGTGCACTTGATGGATTATCCCCAAATCTCGTAGTAGTTTCATTCAAGAGTCCTTCCCCTGCAATTTCTTTTTTTGATAATAAAACATTTACTTTAAATACTGCCGAAAAAAAATACATCTCTAAGATAATTGCCGAAGCTAGTTCTTCACTCTCCATACCGTTAAATATTCCCTCTGTTGAACAACTACAATTATCCGACGACGCTGACTTTGCGGGACTTCAGTTGATAGGAACTTATTTAGAATTGTTATTAATCACAATCACACGCAATCACAGAGAAGATAATTATGTTAAGACCCTTGGAGAGTTTACCCAACCAATGATTGATTTGCCACCAAAAAGCGAATTACTTCATAATATACAAAACTACATGGTGGAACATATTCAAGAACAGTTAAACGTAGCTATTCTCTGTGATGTATTTAAGATTAGCCGCTCCACTTTACATAAGTTATTTTACGATGAATATAAATGTGGTGCCATGACTTATTACAATCGACAAAAAATCAAGGTTGCCAAGCGCATGATGCTAGAAGATAAAATGAATCACACAGAATTGGCTCATTATTTATCCTATAGTTCACTGCAATACTTTTCAAAACAATTCAAAAAAGCAACTGGAATGTCACCAAATCAATATGTTCTTTCTATCAAAGGAATATCTCAAGCTGTTGAATTAGCAGGCCTTCGGCCTACAGAAGAATAAAAATAAAGAAAAGGAATGGGAAAATAGTTAAACCTATTATCTCAATCCTTTTCTTTATTATATGAAAATCACACGTTCTGCTACGATTAAAAATATCCCCAATGATGTAAGCACTGTTCCCGTTGCACGATTCAGCACCCTAGGCTGTGCATTGTTAGCAAATTTTGCTCCAAGTAAAGCAAAGGTTAATGTAGATACAACACAGAGTGACAATACAGTTAAGTCAGGTACTATTTGTTGTATCGAGAAATGGGACACTGCCCCAAAAAGAGCAGTAAATGTCATAATAAATACACTTGTCCCTACTGCTTTTTTATGTTCATATCCAAGTACTCCCATTAATAATGCCAACATCATAATTCCACCACCTGCGCCTATAAATCCACAGATGAATCCAATAACGGCACCACATAAAATTGGAAGTATTACTTTTAGTGCACCCTCGACAGCTTTCTTCTGTTTAGGAGTGTCAGACTCTTTCTTTCTCAAGAATTTTATCCCCAGTATAAGAGACATATACACTGCTATATTTCCCATTGACTCCGATGGAACTAAACTTGCAATAAATGCACCAATAAAAGTGAATATTAACACGCTTACCAATAAGACTCTGCTATTTTTGATATCAATATTCTTACTCTTTCCATAAGTGTATGCAGAAATAGCACTGGCCAGCACATCTGAGGCAAGTGCTATCCCTATTGCTTCATAAGGATTCATTCCAAGAAAAGTAATTAGCATTGGCGTAATCACTACAGCAGCACTCATACCCGCGAATCCGGTTCCTAATCCCGCTCCCATACCTGCCAAAATACAAATTATAATCGTTTCCATTATACCCTCCTATACAACATTAAATTCGTTGTCATTTTTATAAATGTATCTTCCACCATATCCATTTCTTCTTGCGATATGTTATGATACATAATCTTGTGAAATTCTTGCTTTCGTTGATTTGCTACCCGTATTACTTTTTTTGCGTTTTTCGTAAGTACATATCGCGTGTCAGTACTTTCTTCCCATAATTTTTTTCTACTTTTCATTTGAATATAGTCCTTATTTATTAAATCAACAAATGCAACACTTAGAAAAGATACACTGCTTCTATCTTCTCCTACAATTTCATTTATCGAATGGAATTGGGGATTTTCCTCTAAGAACAAAAGAATTTCTATTTGTATATAGCTAAGCCCTGTTTCCACCATTATTTCCTTGAAATATTCACGCCTTGTATTGCCTAGTGTAAATAAAATATCAGTTGAGTTGATCATAGTTTTAAGTCTCCTTTCAATCCATTCATAAAAATTTTAGTTAGATGTATAATACTATCTATTTGTTCTTGTTTCTTATCCTCATCCATTGCATCTTGCAGCAAGAAAGATACATTATTTTGTAACATAGTTGTAAATACAAGAATATCCCTCTCTGTAACACCCTCTCCTAGTTCTATATCTTTTACAATTTCTCGCAAACGCCTCCTATTATTTTGTATTAGCTGACTTCTAATTTCAATTAATTCAACAGATAAATGAGAGGGCTTTCTAGATATAATCTGATGAAAAAAATTCCTATAACTAGGATTTTCTTTAAAAAACGAAATCCTCGCTCTTACATTTTCTTCAATAGCATCTTCTTTCGAAAAAGGATGCTGTAAATGTTTTTCTATATGATATATATAATCCTGGATGCATAAATTCGCACAGTACAAGTACAATTCGTCCTTGTTTTGAAAGTAATGATACAAAATACCTTTCGACAACTGTGCACCCTTAGAGATATCATTAATTGATGTACCTGCATATCCTTTCTCGTTAAATAATTGAATTGCACTTTCTATTATTTTCGCAACAGTATCATTATTTGTATCTATATTCTTCAAGTCGCTCTCTTTCATATTGCCTCCTTAACTTTGTATTGACCAATCGATTAATGACGTTATAATAACACCGATTGAACGATTGGTCAATTCATAAACTGTGAAATAACAGTGTTCTAATTAATTCTCATTAACAACAAATATAACTTGTAATATCAATACACTTTTTCGTATAATAAATATATGAAATAAATATGATTGGTAACTAACAAAAAAATCAAAAAGGAACTATAACATGAACGAAAAGCGTAATATTATATCAGGTATTTCTGTACAAATATTAATGATTATTATAAATTTAATATCTAAAAATGCCATAAAAAATACATTAGGCCTTGATTACCTCGGTTTGCAGAGTGTTTTCCTAAACTTCTGTGATATTTTTACTTTTGCATTTTTAGGACTTGGCACCTCTTTTTTACATCGCCTTTATAAACCAATCGAGGAAAATGATTATAACACTGTTAACAATTTATATACGATTTACAACAGAATTTTTTCACAATTAGCTCTTGGTGTTTTTTTCATTGGTGGTTTATCAAGTTTCTTGGTTCTAGCAGTAATTAATGCCGATATTCCACAAAGAGAATTGATTATCACCTACTTTTTATGCTTACTCTCTACCATTTTATACTCACGTTTTAGCATTATGAATTATGCAATGTATGCAAAACAAAAACGTTATATAATTTCTTCTATACTAGGTATTTTTGAAATTCTCTTCTTATTTATTCAAGTGCCTATTCTTTATATGACACAAAACTACTATTTATTTATGCTCATTTTCTTAGGGAAAAATGTCGTAGTAAGCCTTGTTATTCTCTTTTATTGTCGTTTAAAAAATAAAGAATTTAGGATACAACGTTATAATCCAGATTCTTCCGAATTAAAAAGTATCTATCACGATATACGCCATCTTGTCATTACTCGAATCGGCGCCATCATGGTACACAACACAGATAGTATTTTGATTTCCTACTTAATAAGTACAACAATTAGTGGACTATATGCCAACTATTTCTTCGTATATATGGGTGTCGTCATTATTCTTAGTGTTTATTGTGATAGTACCATAGGAAAGATTGGAAACCATATTGTTACCAGTACAAAAGAAGAACTTTTTCAACATTATAAGAGGGATACTTATCTGCAAATGTGGATAACAGGAGTTTGTGTTACCGCCTTTTATTATTTAGTTCAAGATTTTATCACTCTGTGGATGGGCAAAAATGCACTCCTTCCTTTAAGTATTGTTGTTCTATTATCAATCAATTTATATCTTGGGGGCATACGCATTACATGTTATGCATACCGCACTTCGGCAGGTGTATTCGCTAAGATAAGTTCTTCCTTTATATTGCGAGGTATTATTAATTTAATTCTCTCTTTCATTGGTGGGATATATTGGGGATTAAATGGTATTTTACTTGCTACAGCTATTTCTAATCTATTATCCACTTTCTTTTATGAATCATACGTGTTTTATAAATATTTAGAAAAACCTTATTCTAATGACTTAAAACTACTATTCATAGGAATTTTAGGTGTCCTAGGAAGTATAACTATTACCGGAATATTCCTCTCAGATTTTTCTGGAACTACAATTCCACTCTTTATTCTCAAAGGTTTTCTATGCGGTATCATAACCAATATTTATTATTTGATTTTCTATCTTCTACATCAATTAAAACAAAAGTTAACATAAAAAATAGAGCTTCACAGCTCTATTTTTTAATATTATATATTACGTTTTATAATCGTTTTATTCTCAAACATGCATTCATCAAGATGATGTAAGTAATCCATTATATTTGGATATTCTTTTTTATCATAATGTGCATATCCAACCGCAACACCTGCTATGCCACTATCGTCAAAAGTTTTGACTTTCTCTTGAATAATATACGAATTCTTTTCCACTAATTCAAAAGGAATATTATATAAGATTGCAGAGAATTCATCTCCACCAATTCGATAACAACTACCATATTCTCCTAAAATCCCCTGCGCCACTTCAGCAAAAAATCTTAAGTAATTATCTCCTGTTTGGTGACCTATATTATCATTAAAGTACTTCAAATTATTCAAATCGAAGGTGATTATAATTTTATCTGAATCATTACTATTCTTAAACCCCTCTAAATCTCGTTCAAATGCATTTCTATTAAATAATGATGTTAATATATCTGTATATGCAATCTTGCTTAAATATTCAGTATGCATTCCTTCAACCCATATACTTCGCAGTTTTAATGAAGTTGATACTATACAGGTTAGCAAATATACTAACATTCCTGTTTGAAGACTTACGCCTACCGAATTCATATTATTTCCAAAATAAAATACTGCTAATTCTGCCAATGCTGCTACTATCAAACATAATATTTGTAGCAATAGGACTTTCGCATCTCTATTCTTTTTCGCAACTGTCTCATAGATTAATGAGCATATATAGTAGAGGAATGTAACTACCATTATTATATGTACGATCCACAATGTATTATAATAGTAGGCTATACCTGTCATATTAAGTACCGCAGACACAACGAAATTAACAATAAATGCAATACTAAAATATTTAGATATGGACTTGTGTGATGGGGTATACATGCTATCAACATAAAAAATAAATGGTATTAACAATAGTTGTATTGACCAGTATGGTAGATTCCCTACTATAAATGCGTTTGCAAAAGTAAATTGAAGCAGGTTTCCTTCACTGATTAACCAAATAGCTATATTAATTGATAATAGTCCAAGATACAGTATTAAATTATTATTCTTAAGCCCTCTAGATACAAAAAAATGGGCCACTAAAAGAATAACGCCTATTGCTAATATAATTAATGATACCAGCAACTTCACCGCATTTCTAAAAATCAAGAATAATGTTGCTTCACTTTCCTCTGCCATGAATATTTCTGTAATACCAATTGAGGTTTTATCATTACTTGGTATAATGTCAAATCTTATTGTATTATCTTCTTGAATATATGGTAACTCTATAATATGCCATATCCCACCAACAGGTTTGGAAAAAATAGTACTATTATCATTTCCGAACTCATACACAATCGTAGAACCAACACTAACTGTAAATGCTTGATGCATACTTTCTACCATTATAACAGGCTTATTATATTCTAATGTAGAAATAGTATTTGTAATGCTATATGGTTCGAAATTAGTGTCAGCAGGATCAAATCCCGCCAGTTTTATTTCTCCCTTTATTTCATCACTCTCTATTTCCCACCTCTCTATCTTTGTTACCGTTGTTTCATCATAGGTTAATAATACACTCTGTTCTTGATTATAAAAAGATGATGCAACACATAGAGCCATTAAAATCACAACACAACTTATAAACAAGTTAAATAACTTTCTATTCATATTTTTCCTATCCATTATTATAGATAGCACCAAGGAACTTAGTCATGGTTCGTCAGCGCACCTATCTGAAATATCTCTCTTGCCATCTATGATAGATAATAATTAATTTTTATCAATCAAGTTAACAATAGAATTTGCAAGTTTGGGTAAAACAAAAAAAAGTAAAAGATAGAACTTATATTGATAATGTATAGAACTATTTAAAATATCTTTTAAGTTCTTTTTTATTCTAGTGATTACACTTATATATGTTTCATCTTTATTTTTGATATATTCAAGCGGCATGTGAGATATAAACCTAATCAAATTCAAATAGTTATTTGATTTTGCACTATCTATTAATGAGTGAAACTCTGTTTCTGCCCTTTTCAACATATAGTCACTGGATAAGATTCTATCCGTATAGGTTTTTTTATTAAACCCAGCTGTGATACTACCTTCACGCATTAAATAATTGTATAACACCTCTGGAATAAAGCAGATTGTATTATCTTGTTGAAGATATTGGTATATAAACAAATTATCTTCACAATGGCTACCTAATACAAATCGTTTGTTATCCACAAAGGCTTTTGAATATAATTTTGCCCATGCCATTGGCTGCGTAATTTCATCTAGAATATTTCTCAAATATTCTTCTCCTGTATAATTTTTGTTATATTCTAACCGGAAATCATTCATTTTATCTCTTACTATGATGTTATAATCTTCATCTACGTCTTGATAGCGACATGCTACTATATCTGTACCTTGCATTACAATTGCATCAAGTAGTTTCTCAACCATTTCTGGTTCAATATAGTCATCACTGTCAATAAAGGTGATATAATCACCTTTTGCAATATCAAGGCCTGCATTTCTAGCAGATGATAATCCACCGTTTTCTTTGTTGATAATTACAATTCTCTCATCAAGCTTCGCCCATTTCTCACACAAAGACTTACTATTGTCAGGCGAATCATCATTAACTAAAATAATTTCTATGTTCTTATATGTTTGATTTACTATACTACCAATACATTTATCTAAGTAAATCTCTGTTTTATAGATTGGGACTATTATGCTTACAATGCTCATATCTGACTCCACCTTAGTTGAATTTAGTGATACATAACATACCGTTATAGTATATTATATATTGTTTCAAAATTCTCTCTTATTTCTATATTGCTATATTTACAATTTTCCTTCTCATAGAATTCATCAATGCTATTAATTAATTCATTCTCACTTAGACATACTTTAATATAACTCAAATGTGTCATCCACTCGTAAACACCAGAAACTTTTTTACTACTATTATCAAGTGCTATACATGGTGTATTTGTAATTGCCGCAAAAATCATTCCATGAAGTCTATCTGTAATTACAAGTCTTGACGACGCAAATTGATTCCACTTTTTACTAAGATTGACATTTCTAGAATGCATATTTACATGCTTCTCAATAACCGTATCTGTACAAGAAAATGTGATATTCTTACTATTTAAATAGTCTTTAACATTCTGATTGGTTGAATTATTTAGGACTGATTCCTTATCAGACCTAAAAACTAGTAAGCAACCTTCTCTGTTACACTCAAAATTCAAATCATCCAGAAACAGTACAATATCTGGCGCAAACATAAATTTAATATCCGAGAACTTATCTAAGCAAAAATCATAGGAACGCTTATCCCTTAAGAAAATAGTCAAATCTCTAGCGTTCTTATATATACTATGGTTGCGGCTTAAACGTTCCTTACCTTCTTGATTATCTGAATAATAGCAAGTTTGTGGAAATACTACAATTTTATTATTTCTGTATGTGTCAATTGCCTCACTAACAAGATTGTCTTCCTCCTCCCAGATTGTTCCCAGATTGCCACCACCATTTATGAGTATCAAATCCTTTTCCATTACATAATTCTTGATTATGGTATTGTACATACGAAATTCTGTAGCTGTAAATTCAATAATGTCTCTCTTAGGCACAAGCGTATTTATAAACTTCTCTTGTGCATACACAATTGCATGATCTCCTAAATTCCCATGGCAAGGAGTGTAAATAAAAAAGACTTTACTTTCAGTTGTACTAGCATTAAGTCTATTCTCAAGGTTTTTAATGAATTTTTTCTTGTTGAAATAATCAATCAAGAGCACCTTCTTAGCAACCTTAATCATTTGTTTCAGTATATCACGTATGTAAAAATATAAAGATTTCTCATCCCTTGCACTGCTCATTAAAGTACCTCGTATTATTTTTCGAATTATATTTTATTGTAGAATTATAGCATATTAGTAGTTGATTTACAACTTCACCAAATCATCCTTATGGACCTCATACAGATCCACTGTAAAGGTTTCATAGGTATTCTAAATTCATAGAAATTTTAAAAATAAGGTGTCACTGAGTCTCCTCAATGACACCTTGTATTTATTAGTTTTGCTCTACTGTTTCTTCTTTTTCGTCATTATCTTTTCTTTTAGAAATCATAGTAACAATTGCTTGAACTACAACGATTAAAAAGAATACGATGCTATATTTATCAAAGATAGCCATTACTTGTGTAAAGTCTTGTGTCATAAATAATAGGATGATAATTCCTGCTGTTAACACAAATGATAAAATTCCTGAGATAAGTCTAAGTTTCTTCTTCTTTTCTTCTTCATCCTCTAGGTTCTCATCTTCTTCATCTTCTTTTCTTCTACCAATTAATAAATATGCAATTAGTAAAACTACTGAAACAACTGTCATGATTAAATCGAATAAACTCCATGTTTTCATAGCACCTGCTAATGGTGTATCATTATCATCAATTGTTGTTACTTCTTCCGCTGCTGGTGTCTCATCATCATTAGGCACTTCCTCAGCTAATGGCACTTCCTCTTCTTCGATAGTTACTTCTTCTGCTTCTACTTCCGGAGTAATTACCTCTGGTGTTTCATCTTCTGGAGTAACTACTTCTGGTGTTGTAGGAATCGGTGCTGCCGTAATTGTCATTGTTCCATTATTTACTACAACAACATAATTTGGATTTGATGTTTCAATTGCTGTGATTGCATACTCACCTACATCTTCTCCAGCTTCTCTAGTTATTGTGTAATCAATTTGATCTGATCCGATTAAACCGCTTACTGTTGCAGAGTATGTTGGATCGATTCCACCAGCTACTTTTGTTGCATTATCAACTGTAATAATTGCTGTTGCTGGTGTTACTTCTAATGTTACATTTTCGATGTATTGTGTTACAAATCCTTTTACTTCTACTTTTACATTAAATGCTGTTGTTCCAACATTTGTGATACTTGGATTGATTGGTGTTTCATAATCTGTATCTTCTATAGCATAGTAAGTGAATTGTGCCTCATTTGTTCTATCTGTTCCATTAGCCATAACTTTGAACATTGTATCTTCTGGTGTAAATGCTGTTCCATTGTATACTCTTGTTCTATCTGCTCCTGTTGCATCTGCTACAGTTCCTACAAGATCTTCATTATCTGTTACCTGTAGATCTCCTTTGATTACTTTAAGCTTATAATTGTTATTTGCCTTATAAGTCAAATCAATTGCTTCTGCATGTGTTTTTACTTCTTTAATTAACTCTGCTTCATTTGCGATTTCAATTGCAAATTCAAATCCTGTAATATCTTGTGCTAAAACTCCAGCTTTTTCTAACAACTCATTTGTATATAACACTTTTTTCGCTTCTTCTGTTACAGATTCTTCGTATGCTGTAGTTAAGTCACCTACTGTAAATTCTACAGTTTTTGGTGTTACTTCTAATGTTACATTTGCGATGTATTGTGTTACAAATCCTTTTACTTCTACTTTTACATTAAATGTTGTTGTTCCAACATTTGTGATACTTGGATTGATTGGTGTTTCATAATCTGTATCTTCTATAGCATAGTAAGTGAATTGTGCCTCATTTGTTCTATCTGTTCCATTAGCCATAACTTTGAACATTGTATCTTCTGGTGTAAATGCTGTTCCATTGTATACTCTTGTTCTATCTGCTCCTGTTGCATCTGCTACAGTTCCTACAAGATCTTCATTATCTGTTACCTGTAGATCTCCTTTGATTACTTTAAGCTTATAATTGTTATTTGCCTTATAAGTCAAATCAATTGCTTCTGCATGTGTTTTTACTTCTTTAATTAACTCTGCTTCATTTGCGATTTCAATTGCAAACTCAAATCCTGTAATATCTTGTGCTAAAACTCCAGCTTTTTCTAATAACTCATTTGTATATAACACTTTTTTCGCTTCTTCTGTTACAGATTCTTCGTATTCTGTAGTTAAGTCACCTACTGCAAATTCTACAGTTTTTGGTGTTACTGCAAATGTGAAAGATCCTGTTACCTTATTTGCATATCCTGGTACTGTTGCTGTTACATCTACTGTAATTTCACCTACGTTTTTGAATGATGCGTCTTTACCGCCTTGAACTACATATTCATATGTAATTTCTTCACTATATTCTGCTGGTAAATTCCCAACTACTGCTAATTTCTCAAATGTTTGATTTGCTCCGTTGTAAACTACGGATTGATTTGCAGCAGTCATTACTAAACCGTCTGCAGATCTTTCATTAATTGTAAGACTACCATTTGTGATGCTTGTTACTTTGTAGTTTCCATATGTTTTATTTACTTCAATTCCACTTGCCACTACATCATATGTCCCAGCCACTTTGTTATTTACTGCTACTTTGCTTGTTGTACCATCTTCTGCATAATAGAATTCTTCTCCTGTAATAGCTCCGAAGAATGTTTCTTCTGTTTCTTTTGCTACTAAACCTGTAACAGATGCTGATGTACTTGGTACTTCATCATAGGTGTTGATTATTGCATTTGGATATAATGTTACTTCTACAGTTTTTGGTGTTACTGCAAATGTGAAAGATCCTGTTACTTCATTTGCATATCCTGGTACTGTTGCTGTTACATCTACTGTAATTTCACCTACGTTTTTGAATGATGCGTCTTTACCGCCTTGAACTACATATTCATATGTAATTTCTTCACTATATTCTGCTGGTAAATTCCCAACTACTGCTAATTTCTCAAATGTTTGATTTGCTCCGTTGTAAACTACGGATTGATTTGCAGCAGTCATTACTAAACCGTCTGCAGATCTTTCATTAATTGTAAGACTACCATTTGTGATGCTTGTTACTTTGTAGTTTCCATATGTTTTATTTACTTCAATTCCACTTGCCACTACATCATATGTCCCAGCCACTTTGTTATTTACTGCTACTTTGCTTGTTGTACCATCTTCTGCATAATAGAATTCTTCTCCTGTAATAGCTCCGAAGAATGTTTCTTCTGTTTCTTTTGCTACTAAACCTGTAACAGATGCTGATGTACTTGGTACTTCATCGTAGGTGTTGATTATTGCATTTGGATATAATGTTACTTCTACCGTTTTTGGTGTTACTGCAAATGTGAAAGATCCTGTTACCTTATTTGCATATCCTGGTACTGTTGCTGTTACATCTACTGTAATTTCACCTACGTTTTTGAATGATGCGTCTTTACCGCCTTGAACTACATATTCATATGTAATTTCTTCACTATATTCTGCTGGTAAATTCCCAACTACTGCTAATTTCTCAAATGTTTGATTTGCTCCGTTGTAAACTACGGATTGATTTGCAGCAGTCATTACTAAACCGTCTGCAGATCTTTCATTAATTGTAAGACTACCATTTGTGATGCTTGTTACTTTGTAGTTTCCATATGTTTTATTTACTTCAATTCCACTTGCCACTACATCATATGTCCCAGCCACTTTGTTATTTACTGCTACTTTGCTTGTTGTACCATCTTCTGCATAATAGAATTCTTCTCCTGTAATAGCTCCGAAGAATGTTTCTTCTGTTTCTTTTGCTACTAAACCTGTAACAGATGCTGATGTACTTGGTACTTCATCAAATGTATTGATTGTAGTGTTTGGTCCTAATGTTACTACTACATCTGCAGGTAGTATTTTCCCAGTTACATCCATTGTTGTAACTGCAAATTTTTCTGCTGATGCTCTAATTGTATATTCTTGACTACCAACATTTGTTAGTTTCGGTAATGTTGTGCTGTATGTACTATCATCTGCACCTTTAATTTTGTACTCATATTTTACATCAACATCTGTATTCGTTGATGTTGGTTGAGCTAAAACTACTTGTGCTTCGCCATTATATGTCTTAGTCAATCCTGATGCATTAAAATCAATGTCTAATTCACCTAGTTGTGCCCAATTTGCATATACTGTAAAGCCTGATCCTGCATTATGTGTAGTTCCTGGCAGGTATGTAGCTGTTCCAACACTCCAATGTGTGAAATAATATCCCTCAGCTGGTGTGAACTCATTGTCTCTAAATGTGTACTCACTATTATATGGTATTGTATCAGATGTCATAGAGCCACTACCGTGTGCTCCTGGGTTATAAGAGATTACCACATCTTTTCGTGTTAGTTCTAAATCAATCACTGTATTCAATCCAAATACTGGTAAATTTGTTAAAGAAAGAGGTTCTACTGTATAGTTTGCACTAGTATAGCCTTTAACAGTTCCTAACGCATCTTCAACTGCTTCATTTTTCCATAAAGTTGTTGCATTTAGTGCGCCTGTAGATGCCCATCTAAGGATATCTGGGTCTGTAATTTTTACATCCACATTATTAACAATTCCATCAGAAGATGTAGCACGTACTGTGTAAGACACTGAATAGTCTTTCCGCTTATATGTAAATGTAACTTCATTATTGCTAGGTGTTAACAAAGCTGATTTGTTTGTTGTATCCACTAATTCATATCCATTAATAGTAGGTGCATATACTGTTAATGCACTATCTTCTGAATCTTTCAATAATGTAGGATCTTTTATGTCTGTTCCAGCTTCATCTACATATTTTATAGTGTAATTATTTTTTGCAGTAGCAGCTTCTGTATAAGTAAAGGTAAATGTTAAGTCACTAGATGCATTTGTTTCAGATTGACTTGTCTTATCTGGTGTGTAGTAAGTTCCCTTCCAACCAGCTGCAATTAAACTTGAAACATCATATGCATATACAGTTACATCACTACCTGTCATATAACCTTTTAACTCTTGTGTGATATCTGTTTGTCCATTGACTTTATGTATTACTGTAACAGTAATTGCTTCTTTTTGTGGTATCCATCGTGCATATAGAACGATGTCTTTTGTAGTTGCACTGTCAAATCCATAACGTTCACCACCTAAACCATCTGTTCCTGGGCTTAATGACCAGCCATCAAATACATATCCTTCTCTCTCAGGTGTATAACCTACTGGATTGTATACAGGATTTGTTACTGATTCTTCTACTTCTACTTCTGTGACACTCTCTCCTACGCCACCTGTTGGTGCTAATGCACCCTCATTAGCATCGAATTTGATTTTTACGCCTTCCCACTTTGCAAATAGAGTTAGTGTGCTTCCATTTGCACGTAAAGGCATAAGATCTTCATCCCATTTTACTGGGTTTTGACATTCTGATTCATAATACCAGCCGGCAAACTTATATCCCTCTTTTGTCGGTTCTACACCTGGTTCATAAGATTTTAACGCAGCTTCATAACGTACATCATCATGAGTCGGCATAGTGCCTTCCATTGATCCACCTTGTAAATCGAAACGAATATCAATTTCGTTACGTTTGTAGTATATTTTTGTTGTATTCCCTACCACTGCAGTACCGTTAGAAACCATGCCTGCAATCACTTTATTTGAGTACTCAATATTTGGAGCAATTTGGCTATATTCCTTGCTTAAAGTATAGTTATTATCTGTTGTATTTTGAAAATAGTATTCAAGGGTTCTCGATGAACTTGTTGTTCCAGTTAGTTCAAGGGTTTTCGTATTTCCGCTTGTAGGAATAAAATTCTCTGTCAAAGTTAATACTTTACTAAATTGTTGGCTTGGAGATCCATACTTCCATGATTTTACTCTATCTTCTTCTGCATGAATGAAGGTCTTTATATAAGCATTTGCATAGGACGGCCAAATGTCTTCGATATCTTGCTCGAATTTTGCTTCAAAAGAATAATCATTTCCTTTATTTACATAGCCCTTTCCATCACCAAAATCCATATATAATGTTTCACTCCAAATATCGAAGCAGTTAATATTAAATTTCATTGTATATACATTTCTTGTAAAGTATACATTTACAATTGTCGATCCATCTGGGTTTACTGTATGGTTTTTTGCATCAGTCCAACTATATGTAGCATAGTAAGCCTCTGCAGCATCTAAATTGCTATCCTCTTTTAAAAGGTCTTCTGATAATTGTGTACCGATTAGATGCGTACTATCTGAAGTATCCATTGATATAAAGAAATAATCATCTGTAGTTGTATTGTCTTTTGTTGATTTTGTACTTCCATTAACATTTGGTCTTTCTACCCAATAAGCAATTTGATAATTTACTTTTTCAGTTGTTTTCCAATCTGCAACGTAGTGTGTACTTCTTGCTGGCATTGTTGATGGGAAGTTACTTAAGGTTGCATTAATTACTAAATCATCATCGCCGCCTGTAAATCCATTAAATTCGAATTTATCTCTCTCTGGTACATTTGGTGTTTCAATTTCTGCTCCATATTTTGCAAAAATAGTATTGATTGTAGTTCCACCATCTCCAGTGTTAAATGTCATGTAATATGTATTTCTTGAAAATTTTACTTGCATAACATTTTCGCTTGCATCAGTACCTAGTGTTACGATTCCACTTCCTGGCACATATGAAAATCCTTCAATCAAATCCTCTTGGTCATAAGCAATTGTTTCATTTACTTTACCTGCAACATCTATTTGATCTGGATAATCTGGATTTTTCTCAAATCCACTGCCATCTACTGTTTCAAATAAATATTCGATTGTATATGTTGTGTCAACACTTCCAACCTTGTAGTAAACGATTGTATCTTTACTTACTGCTACTTGCTTTCCGTCTATAATTGTTAACGCTTCATTCTTATCATCAGAAAGGATAGCTCCTCCAATTGTAGGTAAAGAAATATTTACTGTTTGTCCTGCTTCAAGTTTCACTGTTTGCGATGGATAAGCAGTAGTTTCATTTTCATATAAGAACTGAACTGTATAGCTTTCCGCTTTTACTTCTTTGTAAACAGCTGTCAGAGTTACTGTTTTAATTGTTTCTGCTGTATAGTCATTTCCTAATTGGCTAGCTACTTCTGAAAAACTACTACCAATTACATTTGTACCATCAATACTCCATCCCTTAAATTCATATCCATCTTTTTGTAGTGATGGTGCTGATACTGAATTGTAACCATTTTCTGGATACGCAATACTATCACCTGTGTAAAAAGGAATTTCAGTAAACGCTACACTATCATTCCCTATATTTGTAAAAGTTATGTTGTATAAATATTGCTTTGCACCTTCTACTCCAATTGATCTTGACATCATTCCAAATCGAGTAGCTATCTTCTCTGGCGCTGCTTCCGGTGTCGCCTCTGGTGTTTCCTCTGGTGCTGCTTCCGGTGTCGCCTCTGGTGTTGCTTCCGGTGTCGCCTCTGGTGCTGCTTCCGGTGTCGCCTCTGGTGTTTCCTCTGGTGCTGCTTCCGGTGTCGCCTCTGGTGCTGCTTCCGGTGTCGCCTCTGGTG
>CAYIYM010000008.1:0-72016 GCA_964367685.1 uncultured Lachnospiraceae bacterium | reverse complement strand
TTTTTTGTTACATAGTTTACGGGAGAAATTCCAAATGATTTTTTGAATGTATGTGCAATATAGAATTTGTTCATGTGAACAATATCTGCAAGCATATCTAAAGTGATAGTCTCCTTATAATTTAAATTTATATAATTGTAAATAGATTGACACTCTTTACTTACTGTATTAGATTCGAGTGTTTCGAATTCAAAATCATTCTTACTATATCTATTAATGAGATTGATGATGATTTCGGCAATATTATGACATATCGAAGTATAAGATTGGTGTTCGGTCTTTGTTTCATTAAGCAATAAATTAATATACATTTCCATGGACTTTGCATGTTTGGATAAATTTAATATGGTATAGTTTTTAGAACACTCATGACCAGTATTATTTTCTAGATGAAATACCAATCCATCAATTCCAAGAACAACATATTCAATAGGTTCACCGTCAGATGATTCCTCAGTATGCAACACCTTAGGATTAATTACAATAAGATCATTTTTTTTAATTGGAAATGATTCAGATTCAATTCTAAAACTTCCAGTTCCACTTAATATATAAAATAATTCTAAGTTATTATGTGTATGTAATATGCTGTGCCAATCTGATGAAAATGAAGAATTTGCAATATATAATAATTGCATATCAATTTTATTTATTAAAGATGTATCAAAACTATATCGTTTACTCCCCATAGATTTCTCCTTTTGATTAAATTGTCCGATAATTAATTATTCTTGTCAAAATATAACATATTATAGGTATAAAAGCAATATTACTAAAAAATGTAGCAATATTAGAATTGTGCAATTTTGTTATTATGTTACAATTTATCTATCAAATAAAGTGAATTTATGGAAGAGATTCATAAATTCAAGAAAAAAATCTTTGTTTAATATAATTAGGAGGAATGAAAAGTGAAAAGAAGAGTATTAGCATTAATGATGGCATCAATCATGTCGATTGGGTTGTTGGCTGGATGTTCACAGCCTGCCGAGGAAAAAACAGAAGAAACAAATGCAGAAGAAAGCGCTGGTGGGGAGAAAACAGTTCTAAAAGTTGCAGCATTAGAGTCAGCATACGGTGCTCAAGTTTGGGAAGATATTGTTTCAGCATTTGAAGAAGTAAAAGGCGGAGAAGTAGAAGTAGAACTTACAATCGATAAAGAGATTGAAGCTAAAATTGATCCACAAATGAAATCAGGTGATTTCCCAGACGTAATTATGTTATCCCTTGGTCGTGAAGCAGGGTTGACAGAAACATTATTAAGAGAAGATGTTGTAGAGCCAATTACAGATGCATTTGAGATGACAATTCCTGGGGAAGATATGACACCAAATGATAAAGTAATTAATGGATTTACAGATACAGCAGCTTTAAGAAATGCAGATGGATCAGAATTAATGTTAGCGCCAATGTTCTACAGCCCAACAGGATTATGGTACAACAAAGCATTATTTGAAGCAAATGGCTATGAAGTACCTACTACTTGGGATGAAATGTGGGCACTTGGTGATAAAGCGAAAGCAGATGGAATTAGTTTGTTTACTTACCCAACTGCAGGATATTTAGATGGATTTACATATTCATTAATGTATAATATTGGTGGATCTGAATTTGCAAAAGCTATGATGAGCTATGATGCAGCAGCATGGGATTCGGAGGATGCAAATACATATTTTGAAATTATGAATAAACTAACAGAATATATTGAGCCAACAACTTTAGGAAATGCGAATAATCAAAATTACTTAAAGAACCAACAGTTAATTTTAGATAACAAAGCCTTATTTATGCCTAATGGAAACTGGGTTGTAGGTGAAATGGCTGAAGCTCCAAGAGCTGAAGGATTTGAATGGGGATTAGCAGCAGTTCCTGTAGTAGAAGAAGGAGCAGATCAGTATGTATATACATTCTTAGAGCAAATTTTTGTTCCTTCTCAAGCAGAGAATAAAGAATTAGCGAAAGAGTTTGTAGCATTTATGTATAGTGATAAAGCAGCAGAAATTTTTGCATCAGTGCATGCAGCACAACCTATTAACGGTGTAACTGACGTTTTATTAGAAGAAGACAAAACAAACTATTCAATCCTTGATGGTAAGAGTGCAGCAACTGGTGGATTTGTGACAGTAAGCAGTGTAGAGGGTGTAAATATCAATGATATTGTATTTGCTGGATATGATGCAGTTGCTTCTGGATCCACTTCATTAGAAGATTGGAAAGCATCTGTGAAAGATGCAGTTACAAAATTAGGTGGCGCCGAGTAAAGATACGATTTGAGTTGACTACAAAATAAAATGAGTAATAGTCGAAAGACTACTACTCATTTTTTAAGAAGGGAGAGAACTATCTATGAAAAAGGGAAGAGAATCTAAGTTATTTATTTTCTGTTGTACAGCACCAGCTATCATTTTATTTACAATTTTCATTACATTACCAACCATAGATGTTTTTAGAATGTCCATGTATAAATGGGGTGGATATTCTCCAAATAAGGAATTTGTTGGATTACAAAACTTTAAAATTCTATTTGAAGATGAGAATTTCTTTAGAGCATTTCAAAATACTATATTAGTTATCGTATTAGTTACTCTTATTACAATCGTTTTTTCATTGGTTTTTGCAGCAATATTAACAAAAATAAAGATGAAGTGTGTTGGATTGTTTCGAGTGATTTTCTATATTCCAAATATTTTGTCGATTGTAATTATAGCAGCAATTTCCTCAGCAGTTTTTGATCAAACAAATGGATTATTAAATGGTTTGATTAAAATTTTTGCAGGCCCTGATTTTCAAGGGATTTCATTTTTTGGAGATCCAAACATTGTAATGTATACATTAATTAGTGTACTGATTTGGCAGGCGATAGGTTATTACATGGTTATGTATATGTCAAGTATGGGAGCAGTACCTGAAAGCTTATATGAGGCTGCAGATTTAGAAGGCGCATCTCAAGTTAACCAATTTTTTACTATTACAATTCCACTTATATGGACGAATATTAGAACTACATTAGTATTTTTTGTTATTAGTTCTATTAATTTAAGTTTCTTGTTATCAAAAGCAGTAGGAATTCAATTAGGTGGTGCAACAGATGTTTTATTAAGATATATGTACGATCAAGCTTCAAATAGTTCCTATGGATATAGTATGGCCGTTGGAGTTGTTGTATTTTGTTTTGCATTTGCACTATCAGGGTTAATAAGTTTGGCAACGAAGAGAGAAACAATAGAATTCTAATGTGGGGGACTTAGATATGAAAAAAAGAGTTAGTGAAAAAATAGGAAAAATTATTACTTATATTGTTCTTATCCTATTAGCAATTTCAATCGTAGTACCAGTAGCTTGGATTTTGATTGCATCAGTGAAGGAAAATTCAGAATTTTATGGTAGCCCATGGGCGCTTCCGAAAGGGCTATATTTTGATAATTATATAAATGCTTTTGTAGAGGCTAATATGGCAGATTATATAATTAATTCATTATTTGTTACTGCAATGGCACTCATATTACTTTTGATAATCGCATTGCCAGCAGCTTATGTATTATCGCGTTTTAAATTTAGAAGTAGCAAGCTTCTTAATATCTATTTAATGGCTGGGTTATTTATTAATTTAAGTTACATTACAGTTCCAATATTTTTGATGTTAGTGGAGGGAAATAAGACGATGGAGGCATGGTGTGGAATAGAAAATATATTCCTTAATAATCATTTTATACTGGCCTTGGTGTATGCGTCTACGGCTTTACCATTCACAATATTTTTATTATCAAGCTACTTTAAGACATTGCCAAAAGACTTTGAGGAGGCGGCTTATGTAGATGGGGCCAGCCAATTTAAAACAATGATTAGCATCATGTTCCCAATTGCCAAGCCAAGTATTATAACTGTAATATTGTTCCAGTTCTTAGCGTTCTGGAATGAGTATATTTTAGCTATGACAATTATGACAGATGAATTAAAACAGACATTGCCTGTTGGATTGCTAAATCTAATGAATGCACAAAGAGCAGCGGCGCAATATGGTAGATTATATGCAGGATTAATCCTAGCTTTGTTACCAACATTATTACTTTATATTTTAGTTCAAAAACACTTGATTAAAGGAATGACAAGCGGCGGAGTGAAAGGATAAGGAGGAATCAAAATGAAAGAATTTATGTCAGATCACAAAATAATTAATATGCTAATTTGTATCATTGTATTTGGTGTTAGTTT
Organism: uncultured Lachnospiraceae bacterium; assembly: GCA_964367685.1. Taxonomy (GTDB): domain Bacteria; phylum Bacillota; class Clostridia; order Lachnospirales; family Lachnospiraceae; genus CAUPWF01. Next base: position 67,804 of record CAYIYM010000008.1, on the reverse strand, counting down.
GTTTTTAGTAATTACAGGTCATAAAGAGACGGGGATGTCAGGTTTGATTCAAATGCTGATTGGAACGTTTGGAATTATTGGACTATTAGGATATTATAATTCTTTTTATAAGTAAAGTTAGGAGACGAAATGAGTAAATTGAGAGGACGAGTTACTATTCCAACCGATTTGGATATGGTATCAGAAACAATAGAGGTAATGAATCGTTTGGGTGCAGATGCACTACGTGATTGTGATGGAACAGATTATCCAGAAGATTTAAAAAATATTGATGCAAAAGTATATAAAACATATTACACCACTCGAAAAGATAATGAATGGGCTAAAGCAAATCCAGATGAAGTACAACAATGCTACATTATGTCAGGAATTCAAACTGCTACATCAGATATTCTTAGCATAAGGTTGATGGATGGAATTGCAGATGAACTTATGAAAGTGAATAATGTCGATGATATTAAACGATGGTGGGAAGTAATTGATAGAAGTACCGGTGAGATTGTTCCTTGCGAAAAGTGGAAGTATAATAGCGATACTGGGACCGTGATTATTGAAGCTGATAAATTCCATAATTATACTGTGAGCTTCTTAGCTTACTTAATATGGGACCCGGTGCATATGTATAATGCAGTTATTAATGACTGGCAAGATGTAGATCATCAAATCACTTTTGACGTAAGACAACCAAAGACAAGAGCTTATTCGATGGAAAGATTGCGCGCATTTATCAAAGAAAACCCATATGTAAATGTAATTAGATATACTACATTCTTTCATCAATTCACATTAATGTTTGATGAAATGAAAAGAGAAAAGTATGTAGATTGGTATGGGTATTCAGCATCTGTTTCACCGTTTATCTTGGATAAATTTGAGAAAGAAGTGGGTTATACATTTAGACCAGAATTCATAATTGATCAAGGTTACTACAATAATCAATATCGCGTTCCTAGCAAAGAGTTTTCAGATTTCCAAGCATTCCAGAGGAGAGAGGTGGCTAAGCTAGCGAAGGAAATGGTCGACATTACACATGAATGTGGTGTCGAGGCAATGATGTTTCTTGGTGACCACTGGATTGGAACAGAGCCTTTTATGGATGAGTTTAAAAGCATAGGCCTAGATTCGGTAGTAGGAAGTGTAGGGAATGGAAGTACATTACGTCTAATTAGTGACATTGAAGGTGTAAAATATACAGAAGGACGATTTCTGCCATACTTCTTCCCTGATACCTTCTACGAAGGAGGGGATCCTGTCAAAGAAGCGAAAGAAAACTGGGTTACAGCAAGACGTGCCATTTTAAGAAAACCGATTGATCGTATTGGGTATGGTGGATATCTGAAACTAGCATGTAATTTTCCGGATTTTATTGATTATATTGAAAGTGTATGTGATGAGTTCAGATTACTATATGAAAATATCAAAGGGACTACACCTTATTGCATCAAAAAAGTAGCTGTTCTAAATAGTTGGGGGAAAATGCGTGCATGGGGCGCTCATATGGTTCATCATGCATTATATCAAAAACAGAATTATAGTTATGCAGGTGTAATTGAAGCATTGAGTGGTGCACCATTTGATGTGAAATTTATTAGTTTTGATGATATTAAGAATGAGAAAGGGCTATTAGCGGATATTGATGTCATTATTAACGTAGGTGATGGAGATACTGCACATACTGGAGGAGATATCTGGGAAGATGTAGACATCTCTGCAACAATTCGAGAATTTGTGTATAATGGGGGAGGATTCATTGGTATTGGAGAGCCAGCAGGGCATCAATATCAAGGGCGTTTTATACAATTACCAAATGTACTAGGTATAGAAAAAGAAACAGGATTTACCCTAAACTATGATAAGTATAATTGGGATGTTGTCCATAATCATTTCATTACATTAGATTGCACAAAAGAAATTGATTTTGGAGAAGGAAAAAAGAATATGTATGCATTAGAAGGTGCACAAATTCTTGTACAAAAAGATAATGAAGTTCAAATGTCTGTGAATGAATTCGGAAAAGGAAGAGCTGTTTATATTAGTGGGCTACCATATAGTTTTGAAAATAGCAGACTGTTTTATCGATCAATTCTTTGGTCAACACATGATGAAGATAATTTACATAAATGGTATAGTGAAAACTTTAATGTTGAAGTTCATGCATATGTAGCAAATAGCAAATACTGTGTAGTTAATAATACATATGAACCACAGGATACAATTGTTTACACTGGTGATGGAAGTAGCTTCCAGGTGCATTTAAAGGCAAATGAAATTATTTGGTATACTATTTAAGAAAAAGACTATCATAACTAATTAGTAAGGTTATGATAGTCTTTTGGCATTCATCTATATATTCATTAATATATTAATGAAACATAAGAAGTACTTTATTTCTTGGCAAATTAGGAGTACAATATAGATAATATATAGACGTCATAGAAGGAGATAAGTTATGAAGAAAAGATTGTTAGTCACTATAATGATTAGTAGCTTAGCATTTGTTGGATGTCAAACTACTGATACAGAGCAAGATAATTCAACAAATATAGAAGGCGAAGACATAGTAGAGGACGATAAAAAAGAGTCAGAAGAGGAGAAAGAGCCAGAAGAGGACAAAGAGCCAGAAGAGGGAGTTGTAGAAATCTCAACTATAGAATGGGATGAAGATGATATGTTTGCTGTTGCGTTAATAGATTATACCGAGGATAAAACCCGTGATGATTTTTATAACGAGTTATTAGAGAAATATCTAGATAAAGCAGAAGAAACAGCACTTACTCCTATAGAATTAGAGGGAGAAGAACATTATTTGATCATTCCTCGATATCCTGTAAATAAAATTAGAATATATCATCAAAGTTTAGGTGATGAGGGAGAACTAATAAGAGGTGAGTTAGTTACAGAAATAGAAGATGTTCTAGAGTTTACAATTAAGTGTAATATAAGTGATCTTCATTCAAATCAAGTAATTGAGGCTGAGATGAATGGAGAAACTGTAGAAATTTCACCATATATCAGTTTACAAGATGGATCATTAGGAAAAAGTGAATATATTAAGGACATTACTATATACTACTAAAGATTAAATGAAAGTGTAGAAAGTTGCATCGGGTTGATGATGGATTTTTCTACACTTTTTGTGTATTTATATCTATTGTTACACGCTGCTTTTTATGATGTTTTTTAAAGTCATACATACGTTGATCAGCAAGGCGAATTAACTCTTGAGTTGTATTTTGATTATCCTTTGTGACAAAAACAGTGCCATAACTAATAGACGTGGGATACTCATTGTTATATAGGGTGTTGAATTGTTCGATTTTACGTGCACATTTTAATAGTGATTGCTGCAGAGTTTTAGAATCAGATGTTTTTCCAACAATCATAAATTCATCGCCACCAATCCGTGATTTTAAGTCTTGACTGAAAGTAGTAAGAACTTCTTTTGAAACACGTGTGATGTATAAATCTCCTTCTTCATGTCCATAAACATCATTTACATACTTTAAACCATCAATATCTATGAATACAATGAAAAATTCAACCTTATTAGCGATATATAGGTCGATCTCTTTTTCAACAACACTTCGAATATAAAAACTTGTTGCTGGATCTAAATTCGATGCAGCTTCTAACTCTTGAACAATAGTTTGTTCGATTTCCAGTTCTTTGGAAATGGTTTGAAAATTAATTGCTTTTAATCTAAGTTTTGAAAACATAAATACACATGTCATGATTGTTCCAAAAATAAGTAAAGAAAACAAACCATTTCTAATTTGAGAGATAGAAACATTGCCACTATAATCGCTAGCAATTGCAGCGTAGGAAAGAATAGATACATTTATAATCTGATTTGCATAAGTTGTAAATAGAATAACTGAGGCAAATAAAAGATTTTTTCTACTTGTTAAAAGAAGTTCAAATAATTCTGGAGGAAAGAAAATCTTAGTCAGTGAAATATATGGAATAGGTATGAGGAAATTGATTGCGGTAATCAAAATACGATTGTCTTGTGAACTAATTAATTCTAAAATTGATATATCTAATACTAAAGCCATAATCCCGATTATGATTGTTCGAATTGCAAAAAAATTAGTCGCAAAAGCTAATACATCGAAAAAGATGCGAAATATATCTTGTTTAAAAAATAATTTTAGTTCAGCTGTAAAAACAAGTAGGTACAGAATCATAATAATGTAGTCATATTGGAACTTGAATACATAAATTGGGAGAAAAAATAAAAAACTGTTAAACAAGGCACAAATGAAAAATAATTTTGTAGTCGTTGATTTTACTGCAAATATATATGTTGTATAATCTAGATATACATAATTATATATAATAAATAGTAAAAAGGTAATCGCTATCATATAATCCTCCCGATTTTTTTATAAAACGAACGCTTATCTTCTCGCATTTTTTGATCAACATTCTCAAGTAATTCTGTGAGTGTAGGCTTGTTGGTTTCATTTCCAACAAATGTACTGCCTATGTTTGCATGTATTAAAAACTTTTCTGATTTGTTGGCATTTAGCACATTATCTCGTAATCTTTTTAGTATGATTGGTAAATCATCAGCTGTGATATCTTCTAAAATTAACAAATATTCATCACCACCAATACGTGCTGGCGTGTCTATATCTCGAATCGTCTCTTTAAGAACATTTGCTATTTTTAAAATGTAGCGATCACCAGCATCATGACCATAGGTATCATTTACATTCTTTAAAGCCGCTAGATCCATAAAAATAATTCCAAAAGAACTTTCATCTGTAGCGAGAAGAGTAGTTAACTTCTCATTTACGTACTTCCGATTATAAAGGCCTGTGAAATCATCCGTGTTAATCTTTTCAGTCACCTTGCTTTTTTTATCTAATAATTGAGAATATGAAGTATCTGCCTCATCTGATTTTCTTTTATATATATGTAATTTAACTAAGCTTGTAGTAAATAAAAATACATAATAGAAAATTATATAACTGAATGCAGCGTTACAAATCATAATCATTGTCATTGGTGTGCTGTGGGAATCTGTAACAAATAGCCAAATATCTACTGAAGTATTAATAATCATTATTAAGGCAGTTGCAGATACTAATTCAGAGTATACTTTTGCTTTAGACATTTTTTGCACGTCAGATAATGGAATGAATTGCTCAAAAAGAATCAATGTTACTGTAAGAAATAAAAATGTAAAAAACAGCGCTTGAGTAACTAAGTTATATTCAATGAAATATTGTGTAGTTGGAATCGTGCTTATTATAGACAAAATCATAATTGTAAGAAGATGTACTGGAGCTATATTAAGTAAAAAAGCAGAGCTCCCGAATATAATTTGATTTAAAGGAGCTTTGGAAATTATTTTGAATTCAATTCCCATTATAAGAACAAATATAAGATAGATATAATATCGTGGGATTTCAAAATAGAAAATAAGTCCCAGAATCATAAGATTTATAATTGAAAATAATGTATTTAGCAAGAGGTTATATTTGCTCTTGATTAAAATTTTAGCAGCGAATTTAAAAGCCAAATTATTATAAATGATAAACATGATGATTCCAAGCGGAATCCATGGAATTGATATAATCAATGAGATACCTCCTTGAATTAACGTAAACACGTACCTACTTAATAAATTGTAGCATGAAATATATGGAATAGCAATGTATGCAGATGAATACTGGACAATTGTAGGATTATATAAAAAGTGCATATAATTTTTGTATATTTTATACAAAGGATATATATTTTATAAAAAAAATATAAATTGACATGAATTATAGAATATTACTGTTTTTAGAATGTAAAATTATTACAGATAAATATGCAGGGAATTTAATTATAATAATTGTAAAAAATAGTGAAAAGAATGAGATGCATAATTAATATCAAAATAATTAATTGTAAATACAATATTAATAAAAATTAATCATCGTCACATTGAAGAATATTAAAATGAAGTCTAAAAAAGCAATCAAACACAGTTAATTCACAGTATATTAAGAAAATAGTAGAGTAATATACAATTCAATATTGTAAGATTTATATAAGATACGTATTTAAGTAGAAATAGGAGGATATAAAATGGAAGTATTAATTATTGTATTATTAGCATTGTTTGTAATTTATGCAAGTTCAAAAAATGGTAGATTTGGTTGAGGATCTTGTGATAATCGTAGCGATCGCGACGAAAAATAAGTAAGGAAGAAGTGTTATATGAAATAGAATATTTCATATAACACTTTTTGTGAATATAGAATGATACTAGACAATGTAGAGAGGATGAGACTAGTGTTATGATTTACGATATATTTTTTGAAGAAGTGGCGAATTGATTGTGAATTCAACAAAGTGTAAAGAAATTATTAAATAACAAATAATAAAAATAAGTTAATATTAAAAAATGTTCAGTTTATTTGCACAATATTAATTGACATTTTTTGTTTAAAATGTATAATTGTATTAGATGGTTAACACAATGAGAAGGAGGAAGCCTTATGTTGAAAATAAGAATGAAAGCATATGCTCAAATATTGGGAATCTTGCTTATTATTTCGAACTTGTCTCTATACTATACAAAGTCTTTTTCTTTGATTTTACCATTTACCATTTACTTAGCAGTACTTGCAATCATATGTGAGATGCTAATTATACACATTTACATGGGTGGATTTGACAGAATGCAGCCAGTTGTAAGAAGTGTAGGAGTTGATAGAGTACTACATGTATTGGTCATTGTGTTATGGGCAATACTAACAAGTAGGGTTATCACAGAAGGGATTAAAAGTCTCGATGATTATGATTCGAGACGAGGTTCAGGAATCTGGTTATTTGCTGCATTGATTGCTGTTAATGTTTATCGTACAGAATATATGGGAGATAATTATTTTTTTAATAGATCTAGATATATTGAATATGAGAATATTGTAAAGGCAAGAAAAACAATAATAAAGAGTGGATTCCTAATTGAATATGAGAAAGTAAGATATAGAATTTATTTGACGAATGGAACAACTAGGACTGTTACATTAATTCGTAGATTTATAAGAAGTGGGTATGAACAGTTGTTAGATGAAAAATTTAAAATTATAAATAGATAGTTCGCTTGTGAACTATCTATTTATCTGAAGTGGAGGTATAAGGGGAAAATGAAACGTTTGGAAGCAGTAGAATTGTCTAAGAGTTTCTCGAGGACGGTTGATAAAATAGAAGATAAAAAGAAAAGGAAAAAGAAAAAGAAACATTCAAAAATTAATGAGGTGTTTTATGCAGTTGATCATGTTAGCTTTTCGGTTGAAGAGGGTGAAATTTTAGGGATTTTAGGACCCAATGGTGCTGGGAAAACCACCTTACTCCGTATGATTGGAGGAATTATGGAAACAGAAAGTGGATCTGTACATATTTGTGGGAAACTACTAGGAGAAGATAATCATTTAATAAAAAAGAAGATTGCGTATATTTCAAATAATACCAAACTCTATGGCCGTTTTACTGCCAGAGAATTGTTTTTGAGTTTTGGAAAGCTCTATGATTTAACAAATGAGGAAATTAATACAAAAATAGAAGAACTTAATAAACAGTTAAATCTAGAGGAATTCCTTGACAATAGAATTGAAACATTATCTACTGGTCAGATGCAAAGAATTAATATTGCGAGATGTTTGATTCATTCCCCAGAGTTATATATTTTAGATGAGCCAACACTAGGTCTTGATATTATTAGTAGCAAAGATATCATTGCATTTATGAAAAGTGAAAAAGAAAGAGGAAAAAGTGTTGTGTATTCCACCCATTATATGGAAGAAGCAGAGTATTTATGTGATAGAGTGATTATTATTCATAAAGGGTCAATCTTAGCAGAAGGCAAGGTGAATGAATTAAAAGAAACACATGGAGTAAACAGTATACGTGATTTGTTTTTCAAGTTAGCGGATGTTAAGGAGGAAGACAATGAGAATTAAAATTGTAAAACAATTAATGATAAAGGAGTTGACGGATGTAATACGTGACAAGAAAACGTTAATAGCTATGATTGGGATTCCTATTTTATTATATCCAATCATGATGATTGTCATGGCATTTGGAATGCAACTAATTAACCAAGAGGTAGAGAATGATGCCACAACTATTTTATTAACCGGAACTATTCCAGAGAGTTTCCAAACTTATTTAGATATTAATGAAAGTGAGCTTGAAAATGTAGAGTTTGTAACAAGTATAGAAAACCATGAAAATGAATATACTATAGACTTTCAAAATAATGATGTAGTGAGTATAGCATATGATTCAACAATTGAAATTCAAGGATATACAGTTAATGACATAGAAGAATTGTTTGAAGATTATGAAAAATACATGATGAAAACGGCATTAGAAGAACATAGTATTCAAGTAGATGTTCTAGAAAGTGAATCGCTTGTATATAGGGATACAGCATCAGAAACTGAGTCCATTGGTCAGTTAATAGGGCAAATACTTCCAATGCTATTACTATTAGGAGTCAGCATTGGTGTAATTTATCCAACGATAGACATTGTAACAGGAGAAAAAGAAAGAAATACATTGGAAACATTAATGAGTTTACCAATCACTTCATTAGAAATTGTGACGTCCAAATTTATCGCAATTGCTTTATGTGGAATTGTAAGTACAGTTCTAAATTTCTTTTCAATAGGCGTATCTATGTGGTTTCTTGTATATAGCTTATCTCAAAGCATGGGCGGTGGAGATGTTTTTTCTGGAATTGAAATGGATCAAATGATTTTACCATTATTCATTACAGCAATTTGTTTTGTTACATTTACATTATTTGTGAGTGCCTTGTCGATGGTTGTAGTTTCATTTGCAAAAACATTCAAAGAAGCACAGAATTACATTACTCCATTAATGCTAATGACTATTTTTCCAGCATATATTACCTATATGCCAACAGTGAAATTGGATTATATTACTAGCTTTGTGCCTGTAGTAAATATTGCACTTTTAGTAAAAGAGATGTTTAATTTTGAACTAAATGTTGGAAATATATTTTTGGTTGTTTTATCTAATCTTGTTTATTGTGTTTTGGCTATCATTATTTTAGGTAAAGTGTTTAATGATGAAAGTATTTTATTTGGTGATAAGAAAAGCTTCAAATTAGTAGAAGGAAGAAGTAATCTTGAGACAGGTGGTGTTCCAGGAACCACAGATGGGGCAGTACTCTTTACTGTTGGAATTGTTGTTCTTTTTTATGTGGGTTCATTATTAGGGGCAGTATTGACAAGTTTACCGTTAATTGCAATATCAACACAAATTTTAATTCTAATGATGCCTCTGTTATATTGCTACTATATAAAATGTGATTTTAAGAAAACATTTTTACTTAATAAATTCAACTATATATATGTATTGATTGGAATTCCACTTACAGCATGTAGTTTTATCGTGACACTACTAGGACAGAATGTATTGTATTGGCTGATTCCATCGCTAAAAGAATTTGCCGAGCTTTTCAGCGGCGCACTTGATTTTGGAAGTATTCCACTTGAAATAGCAGTAATATGTATTGCCCCAGCAATTTGTGAAGAATTGTTTTTTAGAGGATTCTTATTAACGTCATTTAAGGTGAATAAATATCCAGTTATTGCTATACTTGTAACTAGTGTTTTGTTTGGATTATTCCATATGAATTTATTACAATTTGTTACTGGATTCTCACTTGGTATAGTGTTAGGATTTGTTACATATAAGAGTAAAAGTATTTATCCTGCGATTATTTTACATTTTTTGAATAATTTTGTAGCAGTTTTAATTTCCTATTACATTTAAGTAAGTTATTAAAAAAATAAAAAAGTGTGCCTAGGCACACTTTTTATTTTAAGCATCTTGTTTTGTATCTGCAATTTGAATTTCTCTTAGGTTAACTCCTTGTGGTAATTCATAAGCAAATTTAATTGTTTTTGCAACATCTTCAACTGTAATAGATCCAACACCAGTTGACTCTTTCCATGTGTTGTAAGCATCCTTGATATCATCGCTAGTAGTATGGCTTAATAATTCGGTTGCAACAGCTCCTGGACAAATACGCATTACGCGTACATTGTGTGCTGACATTTCACCACGAGCAACTTCGGACAATCCAACCACACCATATTTTGATGCACAATAAGCAGCATGGTTACCAAAAGGTTTTACTCCAGCTACAGAAGCAAGATTAATAATTGTGCCACATTGACGGTCCTTCATATCATTCATCACGATTTGCATACCATTCATGACACCCATAACGTTAACATTTAACATTTGTTGCCACTGTGCAGCGTCTTGGTTTTCAATATTACCAAGAAGCATAACTCCGGCATTATTAATTAGTAAATCTGTTTTGCCATAAACAGCTTCCGCTTTTCTTACAGCGGCTTCAAATGCATCTTTATCTGTAACATCTACTTTTTCACAGATTGTATTATCTAATTGAAGTGCCTCTAAATTCTCTAATCTTCTAGCTAGAAGTAATAATGGATATCCTGCAGAACTAAATTCCTGTGCTAGTGCCTTACCAAATCCTGAGCTTGCTCCTGTAATAACAACTAATTTTTTCATTCTTCATTCTCCTCTTTATTTGAATTGACTTACCTAATAAAAATATGATAACCTTTAGAGTATACTCTAAGTCAAGCAGAAAGGTAAGATAGATGAATTATTCAATAAAGGAAGTAGCAGAAATAACGGGATTAAGTGCATATACGTTAAGATATTACGAAAAAGAAGATATTTTGAAGAATATAAAAAGAAATGAAAAGGGTGTTCGGGTGTATGAAGAGCATGATCTTGAATTATTACATGTAATTACATGTTTAAAAGAAACCGGCATGAGTTTAATAAATATCAAAGATTATGTGCAAATGTGTAGAGATGGTAGTGATACATTTGCTATACGGTATACTATTTTTGAGAAACAAAAGGAAGAATTGGAGAAGCAAATTTCGACATTAGAACGACATTTAGAAACTGCAAATTATAAGATGTGGTATTACAAGAATATAGAAGAATTAGGAAATGAAGACGATCCTAATAATTGTGAGAAGATGAAGAAAATATATGAAGGTTTACAATAAAAATAATTATTGTAAACCTTATGAATGTTATATATCATTTAGTTGGTGGAATTTATCGTGCGATGTGAACTTTGTAGGTGCGGTTTTTTATAGTTTTTGACTTTAACTCCTTTAACGCTAGGTCAGACTTGCCATTTAGTATTTCTACATAAGTTTCATTATCTTTTATTTCGATAATACCTATATCTTCAGGAGTGATAGAAGGTATGCTGCATAAAGTCCCGACAATATCGGCAGCACGTAATTTTTTACGTTTACCACCATTGATATAGAGTTTGGTGATATCAGTACCTACTCGACCACCTTTCTTCTCGCGTTTAATATTTTTTTTGTTGGGAGTATTTGATGAATCAGCCGATGTCAGTAATAAGAATGAATTAACAGATGGCGTATCAATTACATCTAGTGTGAAAGTGCGATTAACATAACGTTCAATACGCTTCAAATAAATTAATTGTTCATCAGCTACAAGATTTATAGCCAATCCTTCTCGCCCATTTCTACCTATACGTCCAATTCGGTGAGTGTAGTTAGCAGAAGTAGTCGGTAAATCAAAATTTATTACAAGATCTATTCCATCCACATCTATTCCACGAGAGCTAATATCAGTTGCAACTAAAAATAGAAAATTACCAACTTTAAATTCATTCATGTTCTGAATTCTTTTTCTTTGTTCTAAGTCTGCATGCAAGAATACAGCACTAATATTTGCTTGTTTTAACTTCTTGCATACTTTCTCAGCCATTGCTTTCGTATTTGTAAAGATAATACCTCCGTGATTACTATGGGTGGTAATTATAGAAACAAGTGCCTGCAATTTCTTCTGTTCTAAGACTTTATAATTGAATTCCTTGATTTGCAAAGTATCTAAGCTGGTAGCATCAACATATTCAAAATCTAGATTTCGAAATTGCTTGATTTCATTAACTTGATTTGTCATAGTTGCAGAAAAAAGAGCAATATGACAGGATTTGGGAAGATTAGTAAACATGGTTTTAAGTTGCTGCATAAATTCCACGCGTAGGAGTTCATCCGCCTCGTCCAAAACAAGGTAACGAAGCTCGGACAACGATATAGCATCTTTTTCTATTAAATCCATTAATCTGCCGGGAGTAGCTACGACAATATGATTTTTTTGCTTTAATGCTAATACTTGCTCTTTAATCGAAGCACGCCCATAAATAGGGAGTGCTTTAATGCGTTTATACCGACCAATTTGAGTAATGTCCTCTGATATTTGCAAGGCTAGTTCTCGATTAGGAGCTATAATCAATGCTTGAGGCTTATTTTCTATCCATTTTACTGATTCAATGATAGGAATGGAATAAGCCGCTGTTTTACCGCTACCAGTTGCTGCTTTTGCTATTAGATTCTTCCCAGAAAGAAGCAATGGAATAGTAGCAGACTGTATAGGTGTTAAATTTAAATAGTCAAGTTCCTCTAATGATCGCATTAAATCCGATGAAAGAGATAATTCTTTAAAATAATTCATAAAAATCCATTCTGTAAATTAATTCTTGAATTTACTATTATTCAAGTGTTATTTGGTATTACTACTTGTTACTGTATAATTTGATAATCTCAATTACAATGTCTACACTTAATTCCATGCCTTCTATCGTAGCATGTTCATAGGGACCATGAAATGCGAAACCACCTGTGCCAAGATTTGGGCAAGGAAGACCCATGTAAGTTAATCGAGCTCCATCAGTGCCGCCGCGAATTGGTTCAATAATCGGAGTTAAGCCAACTGCTTCAATAGCTTTCTTAGCAGTATCAATTAAATGCATACATCCCATTTCCACAATGTGACTAGACATGTTTTTGTACTGATCTTTTAATGTTAGAGACACAGTCCCAGTTCCATATTTTTCATTCATCATTTTCTCAATAAATAGCATAGTGTTCTTCCTACTACGTAACAATTCATCATCAAAATCACGGATAATATAAGATAGTTTTGCAGAAGTCACATCGCCACTCATATCTGTTAGGTGAAAGAAACCTTCATATCCATCTGTATGAGAAGGTGTTTCTAAAGAAGGTAATAAGGAATTAATCTCCATTGCTACAAGAGAAGCATTAATCATTGTGTTTTTGGCAGACCCTGGGTGAACATTAAATCCATTTACTTCGAATTCAGCACCAGCAGCAGTAAAATTCTCATATTGAACTTCACCTTCTGTACTTCCGTCAAGTGTATAGGCTAAATCAGCATCAAAAATAGTTGTATCAAATAAATCGGCGCCTGTACCAACTTCTTCATCAGGAGTAAAGCCGATTGAAATTTGACCATGGGGAGTATTAGATTGAAGCAATTGCTCAGTCATTGTAAGTATGACTGCAATACCAGCTTTATCATCAGCTCCAAGAAGAGTGGTACCATCTGTTGTAATTAAAGTACGACCCTTTAAAGAAGGAAGATGTGGAAAATTTGTTGGAGACAATATCTTTCCACTAGTTCCAAGGATAACATCTCTGCCATCATAATTTTCGACAATCTGCGGGTTTACATTTTCCCCAGAATAATCAGGCGCTGTATCCATATGAGCAACAAAACCTAATTTAGGAGCAGACTCGTAGCCTGGGCTTGCAGGAATATGCCCATACACATAGCAATGCTCATCAACAAATGCATCACTGATTCCCATGGATTTCATTTCAGCCACTAAAATATTAGCTAAATCAAATTGACATGTAGTAGTAGGGCAACTAGTGGTAGCAGGGCTACTTTGTGTTTGTATTTTTACGTAATTTAAAAAGCGTTCATGAACTTTCATCTTTATACCTCATTTCATTAATATAGATTAAATAACCAGTTTTTAATTGTACTACAAGTTTCTTTTAGACAACCATCATCGATTGGTGGAATTAAATTGATTGTGCGTACTAGCTCTACAAAAGTTTTGGTACCACCCATTTTTGTAAACTTCATATAGGTGTCCCAAGCTTTCTCTTTGTCTTCAAGAGCTAACGCTTGCATTTGGAGAGCTACGGTAGAAGCCATACAGTAATCAATGTAATAGAATGGATATAAATAAACGTGAAGTTGTCGTTGCCAACCAGCACCACGACTATAAAATGGTAGGTCAGCAAAGTCTAAATGTGGTCGGAACTGCTTCTCTAGATTAAGCCAGAGAGTATTTCTTTCTTCTTTTGTCATATCAGGATTTGAATACACTAATTCTTGAAAATAATCTACCATTGTTCCGTATGGTAAAAAGGCTAAACTTGACTCGGAATGTGAAATGGTGTATTTCTCAGTATCTTTACCGAAGAATAAATGATGCCAAGGTGCGGTTAAATACTCCATTGCCATAGAATGAACCTCACATCCTTCCATTGAGGGATCTCTTAGTTCGCTATATGGAATTTCTCTAGCCGTAACAAAGGCTGCAAATGCATGTCCTGCTTCATGAGTTAACACATCCACATCGCCCGCAGTTCCATTGAAATTCGAAAAAATAAATGGGCATTCATGATCTTCAATTGTTGTACAATATCCACCAGGTGCTTTACCGTCTCTAGATATAACATCAAATAGATCCTTTTCAAACATCATATTAATGAATTCACCAGTTTCTGCACTCAGTTCTTGGTACATTGTTTTAGTATGCGCTAATAATTCCTCAGGAGTACCTTTTGGAATTGGATTACCATCTGGAAACGTAAAGCTGTCATCATAGAATTTAGCATCTGTTATCGAAGTACGAAGTTGTTGTCGTTTTTTTATTTCGGATACAAGAGGAACAATATGCGCTAGGATTTGTTGGCGATAATTTGCAACATCTTTTGGTTCGTAGCAATTTCTAGAACGTCTGGCATACCCTAATTCAACAAAATTCTTAAATCCTAATTTTGTTGCCTGCAAGGTACGATTTTTAACTAATTGATCAAATATTTCATCAAATTCCTCTTGATGGTTATCAAAGAATTTTCCTTCCACTTCAAAAGCAGCTTTACGTATGTTTCGATCTGGGTCTTGCTTGTAGGGACCGAGCATAGGAAGCGGCATTGTCTTTCCATCAAATTCAACCATGGCACTTGCATATAATTTTTGATATTGGCTAGTAAGTGCATTTTCTTCTTGAGCAAGTTTTACGATTTCAGGACTAAAAGATTTTAATTTCAATTCTAAATTCTTTATATATACATCACCAAGTTCAGTGCGGAAATTCTCTTTAAATTCTGAATGATATATTAGCTCATTAATATCCAACATTTTTTCATTGATTAGAGGATACATTGAATCCATATATTTTTTTTCCTGTTCATAATAAGCATCCTTGGTATTAATTGTGTTTCGTACATAAGCGATAGTTGCAAGGCTCTCTACTTTCGCAAGTCCCGTTCTTAGAGTTTTATAAAGGGATAATTGCTCTTCGAAAGTGGATGAATTTAAAAAAGAATCTTTTGTGCTTGCAATTAAATCAAATAATTCATCACAATTTGGTCGTTCATAGTGAAAATCTTTAAATGTCATAACATATCTCCTTGTATTTAATATAATGGATATATTTTATCATACATTGTCTTGTAAAGGGGAGTAAAATGCACAAAAATGATAAAAATTGGAATTTGCAAGAGGAAAATTTATGAAATCAGATAAAGACAGATTCTAAATAATCTGTTAAAATAGAGAAGTTATAAAAATATATGAAGTTTAGGGGTATAGAATGAAGAAAGTATTATGTATCAATGATTTGTCAGGGTTTTCTAATTCATCTTTAAAAGTGAATATTGCATTGATGTCGGCCTTGGGTGTAGACCCGTGTTGTTTTCCGACGGCAATACTTTCGGCGCATACAGGATATGAATATTATTCATTTTACGATTTTACCAAGCATTTCATAGAATATAAGAATAAACTTAGACTTGTATGTCCGAAGTTTGATTGTATTTATTCTGGTTTTTTATCTAGTGTAGAACAAATAAATTTAATCAATGACCTGATAGATGAATTTCACAGCGAATTTGTTGTTATTGATCCAGTAATGGCTGACAATGGGAAAATGTACGAAACATATACGCAAGAATTATGTGATAAGATGCGAATTTTAGTATCAAAAGCCGATTTAGTAACACCCAATATTACAGAAGCATGCATATTGACAAATACACCTTATAAAGAGAGTTTTTCTCAATTTGAACTTAAAGAAATTGCGAGTAAAATTGTAGAAATTGGGGCGAAGATAGTAATTATTACAGGAATTGTGAATAAGCAAACTGTTTCTAATTTTATTTATAAGGAAGGCATTCATCAAGTAGTTTGCATGCCTTATAATTATGCATCTTTTGCAGGAACCGGAGATGTGTTTGCGAGTTGCGTGATTGCACTACTCATGCATAATATACCAATTATTCGAGCTGTAGAACTAGCATCAGAATATATTTATTTAAGTGCGTCCTATACATTTGAAAAAACGAAAAATACATTAGATGGCATTCATCTTTACAAATATATGGATTTATTGAGAGGAGCGATGATATATGAATAAGGTAAGATATTTAACTTATAGTAGTATTTTTGCAGGATTGATTTTCCTTGCTACGGCATATCTTATGCATATTCCAACAGGAGTGGGATACATACATTTAGGAGATACATTTATTTTTTTAGCAGCTTGTATATTGCCTACAAAATATGCAGCGGCGGCAGCGTTGATTGGTGCGTCACTTGCAGATATTTCAACGGGAGCAATGATTTGGGTGATACCAACTATGATTATCAAACCTATAATGGCCTTCATGTTTGTAAAAAAGCAAGATAAAATAGTTACAAAAAGAAACATACTTACAGCCATATTATCAGGACTGTTAGGGACGATTGGATATCTGATTGCAGAGATTATTCTATTTGGAGACCCAAGAGTAGCTATTATGAGTGTGCCAACAGGATTGATTCAACCAATTGGAAGCATTATTTGTTTTATTATTATCGGTACTGCAATTGACAAGAATGTAAAAGGAGTAATATTAAGATGACAATATTATATACAGTAGGAAATGGACTTTATGTAAATACAACAAATCGATGCCCATGTGCGTGTACGTTCTGTATTCGCAATCATAAGGATGGAATAAATGAAGGGGACTACCTATGGCTAGAAAGAGAGCCCACAGTAGAAGAAATCTGCAATGAGTTGAAAAAGAAGTCGCTAAGTGATTATTCAGAGGTTGTATTTTGTGGTTATGGAGAACCAAGTGAAAGGATAGATGATATTAATCAAGTTATTGACTATATTCGAAGTTATAGTGATATTCAGATACGAATTGATACAAATGGACTGGCAAATTTAATTTACAAAAAGGATGTAGAAGAAAAATTTTCGAAATTTGATGTCATATCAATTAGTTTAAATGGATATGATTCTCGTACTTATTACGAAGTTACCAAGCCTAAGTTTGGGATACAATCTTTTGATGAAATGTTGAAATTTGCTAAGACAGTAAAACAATATGTTCCAGAAGTTGTACTAACTGTAGTAGATGTTATTGGAGAAGAGGCAATTGAAAAAAGTAGAGCAGTTGCAGAATCCATAGGAGTGAAGTTCAGAGTACGTACATTTAGTTAGATATTAATGTGAGACAGAGTAGATGAGGGTCTATTTTGTCTCTTTTTTTATATAATTCTTAATTAAAACATAAATTAGCACTCACTGATTGACAGTGCTAACAAAAAGTAATATATTAAATTTGTAAAAGAAAGATAATTTAATTAGGAGGATGGAGCATGAATATTAGTAAATTTACAAAAAATTCCATTCAAGCGGTAAATGGATGTGAAAAAATAGCAAATGAATATGGAAATCAGGAAATTGAACAAGAGCATCTACTAGTGGCATTACTTACACTAGATGATAGCCTAGTTTTAAGATTAATAGAAAAGATGGGCATTGATACTATTAACTTCGAAAGACGTGCATTAGAAAGTGTAGAAAAAAGAGTAAAAGTACAAGGTGGGAATTTGTTTATTGGGAAAGAATTGAATAAATGTCTAATAAATGCAGAAGATGAAGCAAAACACATGGGAGATGAATATATTTCAGTGGAACATCTTTTTCTTGCATTGTTGAAGAATTCGAACAAAGAAGTAAGGTCGATTTTTAAAGAATTCGGAATTACTAGAGAGAGGTTTTTATCTGTACTTATGACTGTAAGAGGAAATCAGAATGTTACTTCGGATAATCCGGAAGCTACATATGATACTTTGAGTAAATATGGCCATGACTTAGTAGAAAGAGCTAGAAAGCAGAAATTAGATCCTGTCATTGGGCGGGATGCGGAAATAAGAAATGTAATTAGAATTCTTTCTCGAAAAACAAAAAATAATCCCGTGCTAATTGGTGAACCCGGGGTTGGTAAAACTGCTGCAGTAGAAGGGCTAGCACAAAGAATTGTACAAGGAGATGTTCCTGAAGGGTTAAAAGATAAGAAAATTTTTTCGTTAGATATGGGTGCACTTGTAGCAGGAGCAAAATATCGTGGTGAATTTGAAGAACGCTTAAAGGCTGTGCTAGAAGAAGTCAAAGGTAGCGAAGGCGAAATTATTTTATTTATTGATGAACTACATACAATTGTGGGTGCGGGGAAAACAGAAGGGGCTATGGATGCGGGGAACATGTTAAAACCAATGCTTGCTAGAGGAGAATTACACTGCATTGGAGCTACTACTTTAGATGAATATCGATCATATATAGAAAAAGATGCTGCATTAGAACGCCGATTTCAACCTGTAATGGTAGATGAGCCTTCGATAGAGGATGCAATATCTATCCTTCGTGGATTGAAGGAGCGATATGAAGTGTTTCATGGAGTTAAAATCTCTGATAGTGCTTTGGTTTCGGCAGCAGTATTATCAAGTCGTTATATTACAGAACGATTTCTTCCAGACAAGGCAATTGATTTAATAGATGAATCCTGTGCTTTGATTAAAACAGAACTAGATTCTATGCCAACAGAATTAGATGAATTAAAAAGGCGAGTAATGCAATTAGAAATTGAAGAAGCAGCACTGAAGCGTGAGAGTGATCGATTAAGTAAAGAACGATTAAAAGTTTTGCAACGAGAGTTAGGTGAATTAAAGGATGTATTTAATATACAAAAAGCTACTTGGGATAATGAACGAAGTGCATTAGAGCAAGTGCAAAAATTACGTGAAGAAATAGAGCATGTGAATAATGATATAAAAATTGCAAAGCGCGATTATGATTTGGAAAAAGCAGCACAACTACAATATGGACTATTACCTAAATTAGAGGAGCAATTAGCAATAGAAGAACTGCAAATAAGTGAACGCAAATTGACATTAGTGCATGAAAATGTAACAGAAGATGACATTGCAAAAATTGTATCTAGATGGACGGGGATTCCAATCGCAAAGTTGAATGAAAGCGAGCGCGAAAAGACACTACAGCTCGATAAGGAGTTACATAAACGCGTTATTGGTCAAGAAGAGGGTGTACAAAAAATAACAGAAGCTATCATTCGTTCAAAAGCTGGAATTAAGGATCCAAGTAAACCAATTGGAACATTTATTTTCCTAGGACCAACAGGTGTGGGGAAAACAGAACTTGCCAAAGCCTTAGCAGAAAATCTATTTGATAATGAATCGAATATTGTGCGTTTAGATATGAGTGAGTACATGGAAAAATATTCAGTGTCCCGATTAATAGGAGCACCTCCAGGCTATGTAGGGTATGACGAAGGTGGACAATTAACAGAAGCAGTGCGAAGAAAACCATATTCGGTTGTTTTATTTGATGAAATAGAGAAGGCACACCCGGATGTATTTAATGTATTATTGCAAGTATTAGATGATGGTCGAATTACTGATTCACAGGGGCGTACAATTGATTTTAAAAATACCATTATTATCTTGACATCAAACATTGGATCACATTACTTACTCGAGGGGATGGATAAGAATGGCGTCATTAGTGCAGAATTAGAAACATATGTATTAAATGAACTTAAAAATCACTTCAGACCTGAATTTTTAAATCGCTTAGATGAAACTATTGTATTTAAGCCACTAACCAAGGCAGATATTCAATCTATTATTACGTTGTTAGTTTCGGATATTAATAATCGCTTGGCTGACAGAGATTTGGAAATAGAATTAACAGATAAAGCAAAAGACTATATAGTTGAACGTGGATATGATCCTCACTATGGTGCAAGGCCTCTCAAGCGATATTTACAAAAACATGTTGAAACACTAGTTGCAAGAATGATTTTAACAGGTGACTTGGAATTGAATTCTAAGATTATCATTGACTTGCAGGGTGAGAAATTAATTGGAGAAGCATTAAAGAAATAATCCAAATGTATTGAATAATATGATAGAATATGTTCTATAAAAGATAGAGTGTATTCTATCATTTTTTATTGGAGGAGCGTATGTCTAAAATTAAAGTAAGTAATTTTACAAAAAAATATGGAAAAAATACGGCAGTCAACAAAATTAATTTTGAAGTGAAACAAGGAGAAATTGTTGGATTTGTAGGAAAAAATGGAGCAGGAAAAAGCACAACAATACGAGCTTTAATGAACTTTATTAGTCCGACAGAAGGAGTATGCGAAATTGATGGGTTCGATAGCATAAAAAACGGAAAAGAAATCCGGAGGATTGCGAGTTATATGCCATCCGATGCGATGTTTCATCAAAATACCACGGGAAAAGATATCTTTAAACTATGTTTGAAATTTTCGGACTATGGATGGCAAACTGCTGAAGAATTGTCTACATATTTTGAATTAGATATGACAAAGAAAATTTCTGAATTAAGCCTAGGTAATCGAAAAAAAGTATCTATTATTCAAGCAATGTTAAAGAATTCAAATGTATTGATACTTGATGAGCCAACAAATGGCTTGGACCCGTTGATGCAAGAAAAGTTTTTTGAATTGATAAAGAAGAAAAATGAAGCTGGAGCCACAGTGTTTTTATCGAGTCATAATTTAGCTGAAGTTGAAAAATACTGTGATAGAGCTATTATTATTAAAGATGGAATTATTATAGAGGATATTAATTTAAAGGATAGTAAATTGGAAAAAGTATATGTAGTGACGTATACAAACGTGAATGATGAGGAAACAAAATTTGAACATCGTGGTAGCGTGAATAAGTTAATAAAGGAATTGTCGAAAATTGACATTAAGCATATTGAAATTCGAACCAAATCAGTGGAAGAAGAATTTATAAAATATTACAGGGAGGACATGTAAATGAATATTTTGAAGTTGACAAGGTTCAATTTGAAAACGAATAAAAACCAAATATTAGGTTGGGGAATAGCAATATTTGGCATCATGTTTTTGTATATGATTCTTTTTCCATCCGTTAAGGATATGGCACAAATTAAAATGGAAGCGATGCCGCAAGAATTAATGCAATTTGTAGGTGTAAATGATTTTACAGAGTTAAATAATTACGTAGTTTATTTTGGAATGATTTACAATTTGATACTAATTGCAATTAGTATATTTGCAACAATATTTGCTGCTAATATTATTACAAAAGAAGAAAAGAATAAAACTATAGAATTTTTATATTCTTTAGAAATAAGCAGAGTAGAAATCTATGTATCGAAGCTAGTAACATCCTTTATTGCGGTTTTAGTTGTTGTACTAGCCGCGGCTGTTTCAGTACTTATTTGTGGCATGGTCAATGGAGGAGAGACGTTCGTATTGATAGATATTCTACAAATATTAAAAATTTCTAGTGTGACTCCTTTTATATTCTTATCAGTTGGAATAATGATCGCTGGAATCACAACGAAAATTTCGGGGTCTAATGTAGGGAGTGGAGTGGTAATCCTTTCCTATATTCTTGGATTTTTGAGCACAATGGTAGGGGAGGAATTTCAATGGCTAAAATATTTAAGTCCATTTGAGATGTTTAAACCAGAAAGAGCACTAGATTTGAATCAAGACATTCTTCTAAGTATAGGGATTGCAGCTGGTGTAACGATATTATTTTTATTAATTGGAATAGTTGTTTATAAGAAAAGAGATTTTAGAATTTAAGAAAAGTGTCGCCTAGGCGACACTTTTTGTTGATATATCAATATTTGAACTTTAAAACAAATAGCCATGCATTTTCTTTTTTGACTACTTCAAAAGCTTCTATAATATCATAATTTTTTGTGAATGATAATGTATTTACCAATTCAGGATTATGAGAATACAAAATCATAGTCCCATCTTTTTCAAGAACTTCACGAGATTTATCAAAGAAGTCTTGATAAAGAACTTCAATTTCTTCTAGCGATTTATGACCTGTTTCAGAAGGCATGTTTGTAAATATTTCGTCGAATTTATATTCGTGTGTAAATTCAAAATAATTACGGTTAATGAAGTGGATGATTTGATTCGCGGCAGAAGTATTAATCTTTGCCTTTTCAATTGCAGGAGCGTAAAAATCTATTCCATAGGAAGTGTTTCCTTTGACAACTTTCTGGCGTTCAATCAACATGGTTCCTACACCGCAAAAAGGATCTAATGTTCTAGAATTATCAATCATATGATCTTTTGCAAGAGCTACAAGTTGGGCAGCATTTACAGGGCGAATTGATGCGGCAATCGATTCTTTTCTGTATGAAAAACGATGATCTATTATTGTGTATAGTTTAAGCAAAACACTATAGAAACCTTGCTTGTTCTCAATCAATCGTAACTCGATTTCATAATTCGAAGTACTGTTAATAAGAGAACGATTTGTAAGGCTTTCCAGCTCACTACTAAATTTTTTGCTAAAAGTAGTCTTTTTGTCTAATGGCAATTTACTTTTTAACTCCACACGAAAATGGAATGGAGTTTTTTCGCTATGTATATTACTTAAAAATACGAGTAAATTGGATTTTGCGATTTGATTTGCTGCTTCAATTGGATCTAAAGAAACAGAGGTTAAACCAGGCACAACAAATAAAAGTTCACTATAGGTTCTTAATGCTAAAATGTCCGATAGATTATCTGTGATTACACGAACACCAGCAGCAAAAGGAAGTATTTTTCCATTTTCTAGTTCGGCTTCAATCAATTGCTTATGAAGTTTATTAGTGAGTAAAATACAGTCAAATGGGTATTCAAAGCCAATAAAGGTATGCATTGAAATTCCAGTTTCCTGAATGATAATATTTGAAATGGCTCGAATCTCTTCTTGAATATGTTTCTTATTTTCAGGAGTTTGTGTTTGAGACATTAAAACCTTGAGCTGTGTATTTAATGGCTCGATATACTCTGTGCAATCAAAAGATGATAAGGCTGATAGATAAGAACTCTTGATGAAGCGCTGTTCTTCACGTAAGTAAGAATGAAAGAGAGGGGATTTGAAGCACTCAAGCCCTAAATCACCCATCAATAGCGCTACATTTTTTCTTGTCTTAGCATCTTCGTGATTTAACAATTGAATGAGATTATCAGATTCCATTTCAAACAGGTATTGTATATCAGAAGTTATTTTTACGTTTTTTAATTCTTGTCTAAGGGAACTTAAATTTTGTCGGACTTTAGATCCATACATGTCATTTGTGAATATTTTTTTTATCATAAAACTCCTTTTGAATTTAATTTGTAAATGTATTGTATCATAAAATATGAAAAATTATACTCTTTATGATGATTATTAAGGAAGAAAATGTATGAACTAAGACAGGTATCGAGCCTATAAGTATTAACTATGGATGTGAAATATGGAAAAAATGACTAAAAAGAAGAGGAATTGAACACCAGTGTGTGTAAAATAGCGAAAATGTATAAATATAGATAGCATTTGAGATGAAAATACAGTAAAATAGAGGTTATGAAATAAATGGAATAAGGAGACAATATGAAAAAAATTTTATTTGTAGCTTCAGAGGCAGTACCATTTATCAAAACTGGTGGATTAGCTGATGTAGTTGGAACGTTACCAAAGTATTTTAATAAGAAGAAGTATGATGTGAGAGTAGTCTTGCCTAAATATACGTGTATGAGCACAAAATATGAAGAAAAACTTCAGCATAAATTACACTTTGATATGAAATTAAGTTGGAGAAGTCAATACGTAGGAGTTGACGAATTGAAACTAGATGGAGTTACATTTTACTTCATTGATAATGAATATTATTTTGGTGGAAATCAGCCATACGGCGAAATGCACATGGATCTTGAGAAATTTGCTTTTTTCTCGAAAGCAGCAATTAGTATTCTTCCAGGAATTGATTTCAAACCAGATATTATCCACTGTCATGACTGGCAAGCAGGATTAGTACCAATTTTTCTTGATTATTTTCAATTTACAGATGATTTCTATAAAAATATAAACACAATTATTACTGTTCATAATTTGAAGTTCCAAGGTGTTTGGAATGCTAGAACAATTCAAGATATAACTGGATTGCCTGATTTTTATTTTACTTCTGACAAAATGAGCATGAGAGGAGATGCTAATTTTCTTAAAAGTGGATTAGTTTATGCAGATAAAGTGACGACTGTTAGTACATCTTATGCAGAAGAGATTAAGACTGCTTTCTATGGTGAGGGATTAGAGTGGGTGTTACAATCTAGAGAAAATGTATTGTCTGGCATTGTAAATGGAATCGACTATGAGGAGTACAATCCACAAACGGATACTTATATAGATGTGAATTACGATGTTACTTCATTTAGAAAAAACAAAGTGAAGAACAAAAAATTATTACAAAAAGAATTAGGAATGGAAGAGAATTCAAAAGTAATGATGCTAGGAATTGTATCGAGATTAACGAGTCAGAAAGGCTTGGATCTCATTAACTATGTGATGGATGAATTATGTAAAGAAGACATTCAACTTGTAGTCTTAGGTACAGGTGATGAAAATTACGAAAATTCTTTTAAATATTTTGCTAATAAATACAACAATAAGGTATCGGCGAATATTTATTATTCGGAGGAAATGTCTCATAAAATATATGCTTCATGTGATGCGTTTTTAATGCCATCCTTATTTGAGCCATGTGGTTTGAGCCAGTTAATGAGTATGAGATATGGTACAATTCCAATTGTCCGTGAAACAGGCGGACTAATTGATACTGTAGAGCCATATAATGAATATGAAAAAATTGGAACAGGATTTAGCTTTGCGAATTTCAATGGAGAAGAAATGTTAAACACTATTCGCTATGCAATTAAAATATATTATAAAAATAAGCGCGATTGGAATAAAATAGTAGATCGAGCTATGGAAAAAGATTTCTCATGGAATCGATCGGCGCTTGAATATGAAAAAATATACGATAACTTTGAGGGATAATTTAATATAGGAGGTATTTATGAGAGGTCTGAAAACACCTGTTAGCAAAATGCGATTACAAGTATTTGAAGAAATAGCGAAGGTAGCTGAAACTTCGACTGCTAAAACTTTGATTGAAGATGTTGAAGCGATACCTTACAAATTAGTTAACGAAGAAACCGAAAGATATAAAGAAAGTGTATATCGTAAACGTGCAATTGCAAGAGAGCATGTACGTTTGGCAATGGGACTTAGTCTTAGGCCGGAAGATAGACCTGTGCATTTAACAGCAGGAATTGAAGGAAGTAATATAGCTGAAAAGTATTATGAGCCGCCCCTTATGCAAGTGATTCCTTCTGCATGCGCCGCATGCGAAGAGAAGGGATACGAGGTTAGTAACATGTGTAAAGGGTGCACAGCTCATCCATGTATGCAAGTCTGTCCTGTTGATGCTATACGTTTCAATAAATATGGAAAATCTATAATTAATCAGGACACATGTATAAAATGTGGAAAATGCAAAGCAGTCTGTCCTTATGATGCAATTCAAAAGAAAGAGAGACCTTGTCAACGGGCGTGTGGAGTAAATGCTATTGAATCCGATAAATTCCAACGAGCCTTGATTAACAATAAGAAGTGTGTATCCTGTGGAATGTGTATGGTAAGTTGCCCTTTTGGAGCAATATCAGACAAGTCACAGATTTTCCAACTGATTCGAGCCTTGAAAGAGGGAGGAGAAATAATTGCGGAAATTGCCCCTGCTTTTGTAGGGCAATTTGGAGCAAATATTACACCACGAAATATCAAGGCAGCTCTACAAAAAGTGGGCTTTCACGATGTTTATGAAGTTGCCTTAGGCGCAGATATCGGGGCAATAGCAGAAGCCCATCATTATGTTGACAAAGTTGTAACCGGAGAATTACCATTTTTGTTAACGTCTTGCTGTCCTTCTTGGTCTTTGATGACAAAGAAACATTTTCCGGATTTAATAGATCAAGTTTCTCAAGAACTTACGCCAATGGTAGCAACGGCAAGAACTATTAAGAAAAATCATCCCAATGCTAAAGTTGTATTTATTGGACCATGTGCGGCAAAAAAATTAGAAGCAATGCGTCGCACAATAAGAAGTGATGTAGATTTTGTTATTACATTTGAAGAATTGCAAGCGATTTTTAATGCTAAAAACATCGATTTAACAGAATTTGAAGCAGAATCTTCTTTTCATGATGCTACAGCAGCAGGACGTGGATATGCAGTATCGGGTGGTGTTTCTAAGGCAATAGAAGAGTGTATTAAGGAATATTATCCGGGTGTCCCAGTGAATATTGTTCATGCAGAGGGGCTTGCTGAATGCAAAAAGACATTGATGCTTGCAAAAGCAGGAAAAATGAATGGTTGTTTGATTGAGGGAATGGGATGTCCAGGTGGCTGTATAGCTGGAGCAGGAACCAATATTACAATTACTCAAGCGAAACAACTACTGAAATCATTTGTTGATAAATCAACAATTAAATTGCCTTCCAAAGAATTAGAAGAAATTGAGTTGAAATAATTTGAAATGTACAGATACTTGTGTTATCATAAATAAATCAAACAGATATTAATGGAGGTATATTATGGAATTCTGGGTAAATCTTATTGAGACTATTATAAAAGCATTATTGATTGCGGCAGTCGCCTATGGTGGAATTATTGCAGGGAAAAACTTAAGAGCGCGAAAGAATGCCAAATTAGCAAGTGATGCGGAGAATTTAAGTCAAAATAATGCTAAGTAATATATAAAACATCGTATGGAGAGTGGGCATTTTTATGCCCACTTTTATGCGTTTTAGGAGGATGAATATGAATCAATACGGAGTAAATGAATTACGTAAAATGTTTTTAGAATTTTTTGAATCAAAAAATCATTTAGTGGCAAAGAGTTTCTCTTTAGTGCCACATAACGACAAGAGTTTATTATTAATCAATTCAGGAATGGCACCTTTGAAGCCGTATTTTACAGGACAAGAGATTCCACCAAATGTCCGAATGGCTACTTGCCAAAAGTGTATTCGTACAGGAGATATTGAAAATGTTGGGAAGACAGCAAGACATGGTACATTTTTTGAAATGTTAGGTAACTTCTCATTTGGAGATTATTTCAAAAGAGAATCCATTGGCTGGACATGGGAATTTCTTACAGAAACAGTAGGTATTGACCCAGATAGATTATACCCATCTGTTTATTTGGAAGATGATGAGGCATTTGAGATTTGGCAACAAGAAATTGGAATTGCCCCTGAACGTATTTTCCGCATGGGAAAAGAAGATAATTTCTGGGAGCATGGGTCAGGACCTTGCGGGCCTTGTTCAGAAGTATATTATGACAGAGGTGAGAAATACGGTTGCGGAAATGAAGGATGTACAGTTGGTTGCGATTGTGATCGATATATGGAAATCTGGAATAATGTGTTTACTCAATTTGACAGTGATGGACAAGGAAATTATGAAGAATTAGAGCAAAAAAATATTGACACTGGTATGGGGTTAGAGCGACTTGCAGTTGTAGTGCAAGATGTAGATTCGATCTTTGATGTTGACACGGTAGGAGCCCTACGACAGGAAGTATGTACTTTGGCAAATGTTATCTATAAAGAAAATGAAGCAAAAGATATTTCGATTCGTGTAATTACTGATCACGTGCGTTCTGTAAGTTTCATGATTTCTGATGGAATAATGCCATCAAATGAAGGGAGAGGATATGTTCTTAGAAGATTGCTAAGAAGAGCTTGTAGACACGGAAGATTGTTGAATATTCAAGGGGATTTCTTAGTAAAACTTGTTTCAACTGTAATTGAAGGTTCGAAAGATGGTTATCCTGAGTTAGAAGAGAAGAAAGAATTTATTTTTAATGTCATAGCAAAAGAAGAAGAGCAATTCAATAAAACCATTGACCAAGGGCTTGGAATTCTATCAGATATGATTCAAGTTATGAAAGATAAAAATGAAACTGTTCTAGCTGGGGAGGATGCTTTTAAATTATATGATACTTATGGATTCCCTATAGATCTTACAAAAGAAATTATTGAAGAGAATGGATATACGATTGACGAAGATGGATTCAAGGCGTCAATGGAGATTCAGAGAAAGACAGCAAGAGAAGCGCGTGGTGCAACGAACTATATGGGTGCTGATGCAACAGTGTATGAATTGATTGATCCATCAATCACATCTAAATTCGTGGGTTATGATCAAATTAGTGCAACATCAGATATCACAGTTATTACTAGTAATACAGAAATAACAGAATGTTTGACAGAAGGGGAAACAGGTACGATTTTTGTACAGGAAACACCATTCTATGCAACAAGTGGTGGGCAATGCGCAGATACAGGTATTATTGTTACCTCGGAAGGTAAATTTATTGTAGAAGATACAATAAATCTACTAGGAGGTAAAATTGGTCATGTAGGTAAAGTAGAAAGTGGAATGATTCGTGTTAATACGAAGGCTACTTTAAGTATAGATGAAGAAAAGAGATTGTTATCTGGCAAGAATCATAGTGCAACTCATTTGCTTCAAAAGGCATTGAGAACAGTTCTTGGAAACCATGTTGAACAAGCAGGTTCAAATGTAAATCATGAAAGATTAAGATTTGACTTTACACA
Organism: uncultured Lachnospiraceae bacterium; assembly: GCA_964367685.1. Lineage (GTDB taxonomy): Bacteria > Bacillota > Clostridia > Lachnospirales > Lachnospiraceae > CAUPWF01. The sequence continues at coordinate 38,810 of CAYIYM010000008.1, read as the reverse complement.
TTTCTCGGCAATGACACAAGAAGAGTTGAAGAAAGTAGAAGCGATTGTTAACGCTGAAATTCAAGCAGCACATGATGTTGTTGCAAATCATATGCCTATCGATGAAGCAAGAAAAACAGGAGCGGCTGCACTATTTGGAGAAAAGTACGGTGATATTGTACGTGTGATTTCCATGGGAGAATTCTCAAAAGAATTATGTGGAGGCACACATGTTGAAAATACAGGAACAATCACAGCCTTTAAAATTGTATCAGAAACAGGAGTTGCGGCAGGAGTACGTAGAATTGAGGCGATTACATCAAAAGGGTTATCAGAATATTATGAAAAACTAGAAGCAAAAGTGTCAAATCTTGCAAAGATAGTAAAAACATCTACTGATAAACTAGAAGATAAGTTAAACGCTATGTTAACTGAAATCAAACAATTACAAAGTGAAAATGAGAGTTTAAAGAGTAAGGCGGCAAAAGAAGCTGTCGGCGATGTTATGGATCAAGTAATTGAAGTAAAGGGTATCAAAGTGCTTGCTACAAAAGTAAATGATGTGGATATGAATGGACTTCGCGACCTTGGAGATAATCTAAAAGAGAAGCTGGGAGAAGGTGTAGTGGTTATTGCATCTATCACAGATGGCAAAGTAAATTTGATGGCAACAGTTACAGATGAAGCACAAAAAACAGGTGCTCACGCAGGTAATTTAATTAAAGCTATTGCGGGTCTAGTTGGCGGCGGCGGTGGTGGTCGACCAAATATGGCACAAGCAGGTGGAAAGAATCCAGATGGTGTTGATAGTGCTTTACAAAAAGTTCAAGAAGTTTTAACAGAACAAATTAGATAAAATGTAAAATACCTATTGACGAAATAAAAAAAAGTGTATATAATTCTATGTAGTGCAAAAATATACCCGAAAGTCGTACTGCACAATATAGGGCTTTGAGGGGAGGTTAGGTGTAGACTATGTCAAATGTAATCGTAAAAGAAAACGAAACTTTAGATAGTGCTTTACGCAGATTCAAAAGAAACTGTGCGAAGGCAGGTATTCAACAAGAAATTCGTAAGAGAGAACATTACGAAAAGCCAAGCGTAAAACGTAAAAAGAAATCAGAGGCTGCAAGAAAACGTAAATATAACTAAAACAAGTTTAAAAGGAAGTGTATTATGCACTTCCTTTTTGATATTATTTTTTAGCGATATGGAAGATTGACATAATGAAATGAGAATATAACTGAGGAAAATAAGATGATAATAGATATCATAAAAATATTATTAGTCATAGGTGGAGCATTACTGCTTCTGATATGGATAGAGAGTAGGCGAGAAATAAAATCATTTGTAGTTACTCCTTATGAAATATATAGTGAGAAGTTGAATGGAAGTTCAATAAAAGTGATTTTGCTTGCAGATTTACATAGTAAAATATATGATCAAGAAAATGAAAGTATCATACAAGCTATAATAAAAGAACAGCCAGATATGATTTTGATTGCAGGGGACATGATTATAGGACGCATGGATGATACTTGTGAAGTTAGCCTACAGTTAATTACGAAACTTGCTACTATTTGTCCAATTTATTATGCTAATGGGAATCATGAACAACGTATCAAGGAAAGTGTAGAAATATATCACGATAAGTATAGACATTACAAGCAGAGCTTAGAAGATGTTGGCGTTACTATGTTAGAAAATAATAATGTACAAATCTGTATGAAGGGAAATAAGTTAGATCTTTTTGGTATTGAAATTCCACTTACTTATTTTAAAAAATATAACTACAGTAAATCTAATGTATCTGAAATTGAGTCCTTAATTGGTGAAGCGCGTTGCAGTTGTGAAAATTATCAAATTCTTTTAGCGCACAATCCAACTCTAGTGGATTCATATCTAAAGTGGGGAGCCGATTTAGTGCTTTCAGGCCATTTACATGGAGGAATCATCAGAATTCCTTTTTGGGGCGGAATAATAACACCACAGGTGCATTTGTTTCCAAAGTATAGCGGTGGGCATTATAGGGTGAGCAATTCAGATCTTGTGGTTTCAAAGGGGATTGGAGAACATTCTGTAAATATAAGAATTTTTAATAAGCCGGAAATTGTTTCCATAACATTAAATCCAAAATAATTTTCAGAAATGATAAAAAATAAATACAGAAATGTAAATATGTGAAATGATAAAAATAAGCATGAGAAACGTTAAACTGTATTGAAAAATTCAAGTATTCACTATATAATATTAGGGTTGAAATGAGTACAAAGTGAGGTTGGCATGGGAATTCCAGTAAAACTAGAAGTGTTCGAAGGTCCATTAGACCTATTGTTACATCTAATAGATAAGAATAAAATAGATATTTATGATATTCCGATTGTAATGATTACAAATCAATATATGGAATATATTAAAGATATGGATAAAAAAGATTTAAACATTATGAGCGAGTTTCTTTTGATGGCAGCTACACTTTTAGATATTAAGTGTAGAATGCTATTACCGAAAGAAGTTAATGAGGACGGACTAGAAGAAGATCCGCGTGAGGAATTGGTCGCTCAATTGCTACAGTATAAAATGTATAAGTATATGTCATATGAACTTCGTGACAAAGAGTCTATGGGAGATTTGGTTATGTACAAGTTGAAAGATCTGCCAGATGAAGTGACAAAATACGAAGCACCAGTAGACCTAGATCAATTGTTAGATGGCGTTACAATTGATCGATTAAATGCCGTATTTAATGACGTGATTAAAAGGGTAAATGACAAGATAGATCCGATACGTAGTAAATTCGGAAAAATAGAAAAAGAAGAAGTAACTCTAGCAGATAAGCTAGATTTTGTGAGCGAATATGCTTTACAAAATAAAAAATTTAGTTTCAAACAATTATTATTGACACAGCGAAATAAAATGCATATAGTGGTTACATTTTTGGCTATATTAGAACTAATGAAAATAGGGAAAATAGAAGTGTTACAAGAATATACATTTGACGATATACAAATTACTTCTACGATTTAAGGAAGAGGAAGCGAGTAAATGGACTTGGAAATTGATAAATTAGAAGCAGCGATAGAAGCAATTCTTTTTGCAATGGGCGAATCAGTTGAATTACATAAAATTGCAAATGCGATTGAGCACGATGATAATACTACTAGAAAAGTTATACGCAATTTAAGTAACAAATATTTAGAAGAAAATCGTGGAATACGAATTATAGAATTGAACAATGCATATCAGCTATGTACAAAAGTTGAAATGCACGACTATTTAATTAAAATCGCAAAACAGCCGAAGAAACATGTTCTAACTGATATTATGATGGAAACTTTATCCATAGTTGCTTACAAGCAACCAGTCACAAAGTTAGAGGTGGAAAAAATACGCGGTGTAAAATCTGACCACGCAGTAAATCGATTGGTAGAATATGGATTGATTGAGGAAATCGGACGACTGAATGTTCCAGGAAAGCCAATTATCTTTGGGACTACAGAAGAATTTTTACGTAGATTTGATATTCATAATATTGAGGAACTTCCAAGCTTTAATCAAGAGCAGTTAGAAGAGTTTAAAACAGAGGCAGAAGAAGAAGCACAACTAAAATTAGATGTGTAAGAGATTTTATGTACAAAGGTAAACGGAGATATTGATTTTAGTTTCTTACGTTAATTAGATAAAATATTTACTTGTAATATTTTAAGATTCTGATATAATAAACGAATGTAGTTTTAGGAGAAGTAGGATGAATTATCAAAAGAAGATGGAAGCTGTTATAAATGATTTAGAGATTGAGCAAAAGACACCGCGGCTATTGCTACATAGTTGCTGTGCTCCTTGTAGCACATATGTAATCGAATATCTTTCACAGTATTTTGAAATCACAGTATTTTACTATAATCCCAATATATCACCAATTAAAGAATACGAGTTGAGAGCTGCAGAACAACGACGTTTGATTACTGAAATGAAAACTAAGTATCCAGTAACACTCGTTATAGGAGATTATGATAGCAATAAATTTTTTGCGTTGGCCAAGGGGCTTGAATTAGAACCTGAATGCGGTAAAAGATGTGAAAAATGCTATGAATTACGTATCAAAGCAAGTGGAGAGATTGCTAAAACACTTGGGTGTGATTATTTTACAACGACTTTAACTATAAGCCCAATGAAAGCGGCTGGAAAGCTTAATGAAATTGGTGTTCGTATTGCAAAAGAAATTCAAGGGGTAATGTATTTAGAATCCGACTTTAAGAAGAAGGGTGGATATAAAAGATCAACAGAAATTTCTCGTGAACATCAGTTATATCGACAAAACTTTTGTGGATGTATTTATTCAAAGTTGAATATGGAAAGAGCGCAGAAAGAAAAAATATAATACATATGAAAGAGGTAAAGAGAATGGAAAGAAAGTTAAAAGTTGGAATTTTAGGTGCAACAGGAATGGTAGGACAAAGATTTATTTCCTTATTAGATAATCATCCGATGTTCGAAGTCGTTACACTTGCTGCTAGTCCAAGATCTGAGGGGAAATCATATGAAGAGGCTGTTGGCGATAGATGGAAAATGAGCACTCCGATGCCAGAATCTATAAAGAATTTAATTGTTATGAATGTAAATGAAGTTGAAAAAGTTGCGTCTGGAGTTGATTTTGTATTCAGTGCGGTTGATATGTCTAAAGAAGAGATAAAAAAAATAGAGGAAGACTATGCAAAAACAGAAACTCCTGTTGTTTCAAATAATAGTGCACATCGCTGGACAAAAGATGTACCGATGGTTATTCCAGAAGTGAATCCACAGCATTTCGAAGTAATAGAGGCACAAAAAGAACGACTAGGAACTAGTCGTGGATTTATAGCGGTTAAACCAAATTGCTCAATTCAAAGTTATGCTCCTTGTATTGCTGCATGGATGGAATTTGAACCGGTAGAATTAATAGTAACTACGTATCAAGCAATCTCAGGTGCAGGAAAGACTTTTGCAGAGTGGCCAGAAATGGTAGAGAATATCATTCCATTTATCGGTGGAGAAGAAGAAAAGAGCGAATTAGAGCCACTACGTGTATTTGGAACTGTGGAAAATGGTGAAATAGTTAAAGCAGCATTACCAAAAATCACATGCCAGTGTGTACGTGTTCCTGTATTAAATGGACATACTGCGGCTGTGTTTATTCGTTTTAACAAAAAGCCTACAAAAGAGCAGCTGATTGAAAAATTACTTGCATATAAAGGCGTACCACAAGAGTTGAATCTTCCAAGTGCACCTACTCAATTCATTCAATATCTGGAAGATGAAAACAGACCACAAGTTGTTGCTGATGTTGATTATGAGAATGGTATGGGTGTATCGATTGGTAGATTACGTGAAGATAGTGTATATGATTTTAAATTTATTGGGTTATCTCACAATACTGTACGTGGTGCAGCAGGTGGTGCTGTGTTGTGTGCGGAAACACTAACAGCACAAGGATATATTACATCGAAATAGTCTATGGAAAGAAAGAGTGCGAAGGCGCTCTTTTTTTACTTCTACTTGATATGAAATCATGATATAATAAAATACTAGAAATAATAGGAGAAACGAGAAGTATAGGATTTAAATTACTTTAAGTTAATTATAAATGGGAAAATCAGTTTATATAGCAGAAAAGCCGAGTGTGGCACAAGAATTTGCAAAAGCATTGCAATTAAAAACAAGACGTGGAAATGGATATTTAGAGTCTGAAGAGGCAATCATAACATGGTGTGTAGGACATCTTGTTACGATGAGTTATCCAGAAGTGTATGATGAAAGGCTAAAAAGGTGGAGTTTGGACACACTTCCATTCTTACCTAAAGAATTTAAGTATGAGGTTATACCTGCGGTTAAACAACAATTTGAAGTTGTAAGAGGTATTTTGTCTCGAGCCGATGTAGATACAATTTATGTCTGTACTGATTCAGGACGTGAAGGGGAATATATCTATCGTTTAGTGGAGCAAGAAGCGAAAGTAAGTGGAAAAACACGTAAAAGAGTATGGATTGATTCACAAACAGAAGATGAAATTCTACGTGGAATTCGAGAGGCGAAAGATTTGTCTGAATATGATAACTTGAGCGCATCTGCGTATTTGCGAGCAAAAGAAGATTATTTAATGGGAATTAATTTTTCTCGATTATTAACACTTCGGTACGGGAGTAATATTGCTAATTATTTACATAAGAAATATTCCGTAGTGTCAGTAGGACGTGTAATGACGTGTGTGCTTGGAATGGTAGTTCGCCGAGAACGCGAAGTTAGAGATTTTGTGAAAACTCCATTTTTCCGTGTAGTATCTACATTTAATATTGAAAACGATAGTTTTGAAGGAGAATGGAAGGCGGTAGAAGGCTCGCGATTCTTTGAATCACCTGTACTTTATAAGGAGAATGGATTTAAGGAAATAGAAAAAGCCAAGGAGTTGATTTCTATTTGCTCCGTAGATGATCCTATTGTTGCTACAGTGGAATCAATTGAGAAAAAGAAAGAAAAGAAGAATCCACCATTACTTTACAATCTAGCAGAGCTACAAAATGAATGTGCCAAGCGATTCAAGATTAGTCCAGATGAAACACTCAGGATTGTACAAGAATTATATGAGAAAAAAATGGTGACTTATCCTAGAACAGATGCACGAGTACTTTCAAGTGCCGTAGCGAAAGAAATACATAAAAATTTGAATGGTCTATCTAAATACTCTTTGGCTGAGCCTTATCTAAAAGATATTGTTGCAAGTGGTAGCTATAAAAAGTTAGAATCTTCGAGATATGTAAATGATAAACAGATTACAGATCACTATGCAATTATACCAACAGGGCAAGGGTTAAACGCAATAAATACATTGTCGCCTCTTTCTCTTAATATTTATAATGCAATCGTGAAAAGATTTTTAGCAATATTTTATCCGCCTGCGGTCTACCAGAAGGTAAATATTTTAACAAAAATTCAAAATGAAAAATTCTTTTCTAATTTCAAAGTTCTTGAAGATGAGGGATATTTAAAAGTATTAGGTTATAATACCAATACCGAAGAGAAAGAACGTGAGGCCGATGAACAGAATAATAATTTGTTTAATATTATAAAAGGTATAAAAAAAGGGATGACGCTTTCTGTTCGATTACTTGATATTAAAGAGGGAGAAACTACGCCGCCAAAGCGTTATAATTCGGGATCATTAATACTAGCTATGGAAAATGCAGGGCAACTGATTGAAGATGAAGAGCTACGAGTTCAAATGAAGGGAAGTGGAATCGGCACAAGTGCAACACGTGCTGAAATATTAAAGAAATTGATTCATATAAAGTATATGCAATTAAACAAAAAAACACAGATTGTTACGCCAACTTTGATGGGTGAGATGATATTTGATGTAGTAAATAATTCAATCAAATCATTATTGAATCCGGAGTTGACAGCAAGCTGGGAAAAAGGCCTTATGTATGTTGCAGATGGCGATATTACATCTGATGAATATATGATAAAATTAGAATCTTTTATACAATCACGTACACAAGGTGTTCTTGGTATGAATAATCAATTTGCGTTGAAGCATTGTTTTGATCAAGCTGCGAAGCATTATAAGAAAAAGGAGTAAAGAAATGGAAACTATAAAAATTGATGAATTGTTTAACTTAGATGAAACAATTGCAAAAGACATATTCGTGGGTCATACTTATCCATGGGAAGTGCTTCCTAAAATCAACTCATTTATTGTGGAATTAGGAAGGAAGTTAGATAAAGAATTATATACGGAAGTAAAGGAGCAAGTTTGGATTGCAAAATCTGCAACAGTAGCAACGAGTGCATGTTTAAATGGTCCCTTAATTATTGGAGAATATGCAGAAATACGTCACTGTGCCTTTATAAGAGGAAATGCAATTATAGGGAATTATGCGGTCGTAGGGAATTCGACAGAATTGAAAAATGTTATATTGTTTAATCGTGTTCAAGTACCACACTATAATTATGTAGGAGATTCAATTCTAGGATATAAAGCACATATGGGTGCAGGATCAATCACCTCAAATGTGAAGTCAGATCAAAAATTGACTACAGTGAAAATGCCAGATAGGATAATAGAAACGGGATTGAAAAAATTCGGTGCGATGATAGGAGATTATGTAGAAGTAGGATGTGGATCTGTCTTAAATCCAGCTTGCATAATTGGAAGACATGCCAATATTTACCCGCTTTCAAGTGTGAGAGGAATAGTACCGGGAAAGAGTATTTATAAAAAACAAGGTGAAATTATTGATAAAATAGAAGAGTAAAATAGGAGGATGGATATGTTGGAAGATAAGTATGTACAATTTGAAATTGGAAAGGTTAAGAAAATAGCTCTTGTAGCTCATGATGGAAAAAAGAAAGAATTGGTTGAATGGTGTCAACAGAACAAAGAAATATTGCAAAATCATTTTCTTTGTGGAACGGGAACTACTTCTAGATTGATTACTGAAAAAACTGGTTTACCAGTGAAAGGATATAATAGTGGTCCACTAGGAGGCGACCAGCAAATTGGTGCTAAAATTGTTGAAGGACAAATTGACTTTATGATCTTTATGTGGGATCCACTAGAAGCGCAACCACACGATCCAGATGTGAAAGCACTATTACGTATTGCTGTTGTCTATGATATTCCAATTGCAAATAACTTTGCAACAGCTGATTTTATGCTCCAATCTAAGTTGATGGGAGAGTCATATAATCGAAGAGTGGAAAATTTCACAAAAAAAGTACAAGAAAGAGTGGAAAAAATGAAATAATTACCAAAAAATAGAAAAATATTATATTTTCTTGTAAAAATTAATTATATGTGATAAACTTGCTACAATTTGTTCAAGGCATAGAATGCCAGCGAGGATAGAGATGCGTTAGTGCTTGCACAAATGTAATCTCTATTTTTTTTTGCTCAAATTAATGTTAGTGACTGAGATAATATATTTGAAGGGGCAAGGTGAAAAATGAAAGCATTTCTAATTTTGGAAGACGGAACTATTTTTGAGGGAACCAGCATAGGTTCAAAGCGAGAGATAGTAAGTGAAATTGTATTTAATACATCGATGACGGGGTATTTAGAGGTGTTAACAGATCCTTCTTATGCAGGACAAGCTGTTGTAATGACGTATCCATTGATTGGAAATTATGGTATATGTAAGGCTGATATGGAATCGAGCCGAGTGTGGCCAGACGGATATATAGTGAGAGAATTATCTAGATTACCAAGTAATTTTAGATCTCAAGAAAGTATTCAAGATTTCCTGATAAAACAAAACATACCTGGAATTGCGGGAGTTGATACAAGGGCTTTAACTAAGATTCTAAGAGAAAAAGGCACAATGAACGGAATGATTACAACTAATGAGAATTTCATCTTAGAAGAAGTAATCAAAAAATTAAATGATTATGAAATTGGCGATGTTGTATCCAAGGTGACTTGCAAAGAGAAGTATAAAGTCGAAGGTAGTGGACACAAAGTTGCACTTATGGATTTTGGTGCAAAGAAAAATATTACAAGAATGCTGACAGAAAGAGGTTGCGAAGTGACTGTTTATCCTGCAAATACAACAGCAGAAGAAATAATTGCATCGAAGCCAGACGGTATTATGTTATCAAATGGACCGGGGGATCCAAAGACTTGTGTAAATATTATTGAACAAGTAAAAGAACTATATGATACAAATATTCCAATTTTTGCTATTTGCTTAGGGCATCAATTGATGGCACTGGCTAATGGAGCTGATACCCATAAACTTAAATATGGTCATCGTGGTGGAAATCATCCAGTAAAAGATTTAGAAACCAATCATGTAGCAATATCTTCTCAAAATCATGGTTATGTAGTAGATATTGACAACTTAGATTCAAGTGTTGCAGTTCCTGCATTTGTAAATGTAAATGATAATACAAATGAAGGATTAAAATATGTTGGAAAAAATATTTTTACAGTTCAATTCCATCCTGAAGCAAGTCCAGGGCCACAAGATTCTGCATACTTATTTGACAGATTTATTGAAATGATGGGAGGATTGAAATAATGCCAAGAAATTTAGAAATCAAGAAAGTACTCGTGATAGGATCAGGACCAATTATTATTGGACAAGCAGCCGAATTTGATTATGCAGGAACTCAAGCTTGTCGCTCTTTGAAAGAAGAGGGAATTGAAGTTGTATTAATTAATTCAAACCCAGCAACTATTATGACGGATAAAGATATAGCAGATAAAGTATATATTGAACCACTTACTGTTGAGGTGGTTGAGCAGTTAATTCTCAAGGAAAGACCTGATAGTGTGTTACCGACACTAGGGGGACAAGCTGGGTTAAATTTAGCTATGGAACTAGAAGAGAAAGGTTTCTTTAAAAAGAATGGTATAAAATTAATTGGAACCACTGCTGAGACAATAAAAAAAGCAGAAGACAGATTAGAATTCAAAAGTACAATGGAGAAAATAGGGGAGCCAGTAGCCCCTTCTCTAGTAGTTGAAAATATAGAAGATGGAGTGGCTTTTGCTGCCACTATCGGATATCCAATTGTGTTAAGACCGGCATATACACTTGGCGGATCAGGCGGTGGAATTGCAGATACAGAAGAACAATTACGAGAAATTCTTGAAAATGGACTTCGTTTATCACGTGTTGGGCAAGTATTAGTTGAACGCTGTATTGCGGGCTGGAAGGAAATTGAGTATGAAGTAATGCGTGATGGGAATGGTACATGTATTACTGTTTGTAACATGGAAAACATTGACCCAGTAGGAGTTCATACAGGAGATAGTATTGTAGTAGCCCCTTCTCAAACACTAGGTGATAAAGAGTATCAAATGCTTCGTACATCAGCATTAAATATTATTAGTGAGCTTAAGATTACTGGAGGATGTAATGTACAATATGCATTGCACCCAACAAGTTTTGAATATTGTGTAATTGAAGTAAATCCCCGTGTAAGTAGATCTTCGGCACTTGCATCAAAAGCGACAGGATATCCTATTGCAAAAGTTGCTGCCAAAATTGCATTGGGATACACATTAGATGAAATTTTGAATACAATTACTGGCAAAACATATGCGAGTTTTGAACCAATGTTAGATTATTGTGTTGTAAAGTTACCAAGATTACCATTCGATAAATTTATCAATGCGAAACGAACTCTAACAACTCAGATGAAGGCTACTGGAGAAGTAATGAGTATTTGCGATAATTTTGAAGGTGGATTAATGAAAGCGATTCGCTCGTTAGAACAACATGTGGATTGTTTAGAAGCTTATGGTTTTGATGATTTCTCGAGAGATGAAATAATAGATCAATTGAAAATCGTAGATGATAGAAGAATTTGGTTGATTGCATCTGCATTACGAAAAGGAATTTCTTATGAAGAAATTCATGAGATTACAAAAATTGATTATTGGTTCATTGATAAAATATCAATTATTGTTGAAATGGAAGAGCGACTAAAAACAGAAACTTTGAATCCAGAGTTATTAAAAGAAGCAAAGAGAATTGAGTTTCCAGATAATGTGATTTCAAGATTAACAGGAAGACCAGAAATCGAAATCCATGATATGCGAATGAAAAATGGTATCACAGCAGTATACAAAATGGTTGATACTTGTGCAGGAGAATTCGCGGCAGAGACACCGTATTACTATTCTGTGTATGGAAGTGAAAACGAAGTAATAGAAACAAAAGATAAGAAGAAAGTATTGATTCTAGGTTCGGGACCTATTCGAATAGGACAAGGAATTGAATTTGATTATTGCTCGGTACACTGTACATGGGCATTTGCAAAAGAAGGATTTGAAACAATTATTGTAAATAATAACCCGGAAACAGTAAGTACAGACTTTGATATTGCCGATAAATTATACTTCGAGCCACTTACACCAGAAGATGTTAAGAGTATTGTGGATATTGAAAAGCCAGATGGTGCAGTGGTTCAATTTGGTGGCCAAACAGCAATAAAATTAACAGAAGCATTGATGAAAATGGGCGTTCCTATTTTTGGTACAAAAGCAGAAGATGTGGATGCAGCAGAAGATCGAGAACTATTTGATAAGATTCTTGAAGAATGTGAAATACCAAGACCGGTTGGCGGAACTGTATATACAGCAGAAGAAGCGAAAGAAGTTGCCAATCGATTAGGATACCCGGTACTAGTTCGCCCATCTTATGTGTTAGGTGGTCAAGGAATGCAGATTGCGATTAACGATAATGACATTGAAGAATACATTGAAATTATCAATAGAATTGCACAAGATCACCCAATCCTAGTTGATAAATATTTAGTAGGTAAAGAAATTGAAGTAGATGCTGTATGCGACGGAACAGATATTTTGATACCAGGTATTATGGAGCATATCGAGCGCGCAGGAATTCATTCAGGTGATAGTATTTCAGTCTATCCAGCACAGAGTTTAACAGATGAAATTATTTTAAAAATCGAAGAATATACCAAAAGACTTGCAAAATCATTACATGTAATTGGTATGATTAACATTCAATTTATTGTGAGTAACAACGAAGTATATGTAATCGAAGTAAACCCAAGATCTAGTAGAACAGTGCCATATATTAGTAAGGTAACAGGCATTCCAATTGTAACACTTGCAACTCAAGTTATTATTGGTAAAAAAATAAAAGAACTTGGTTACACTCCTGGTTTACAAAAAAATGCTGATTATATTGCGGTTAAAATGCCTGTGTTCTCATTCGAGAAGATTAGAGGGGCTGATATTAGTTTAGGTCCTGAAATGAAATCTACAGGGGAGTGCTTAGGAATTGCAGAAACTTTTAACGAAGCATTATTTAAAGCCTTCTTAGGATCAGGTATTAAGCTTCCGAAGTATAAGAATATGATTATGACTTTACGTGATGAAGATCATAAAGAGGGTGTAGAAATAGCAAGAAGATATGAGGCATTAGGTTATCGTATCTTTGCAACAAGGGGAACGGCAAGAGCTTTAAATGAAGCAGGTGTTAGTGCAATTAGAACAAATAAGATTGAGCAAGAATCACCAAACCTTATGGACTTGATTTTAGGGCATGAAATCGACTTGGTAATTGATACACCAACTCAAGGTGCAGAAAGAGCAAATGATGGGTTTGTAATTCGTCGAAATGCAATTGAAACAGGGGTTACAGTTCTTACAGCTTTGGATACAGCTGAGGCACTAGTAACAAGTTTGGAAGATACAAGTATTAATCAATTAACATTAATTGACATTGCGACTGTAGAATAATATAATTAAAATAATAAACACAGAAAAGATCTGATTATTCAGGTCTTTTCTTATATCAGAAAGGAGTGCGAAATGACACGTACAGGTGAAAGAGAAATTGTGAAATCGATTAATGCGCAAGGAGGGATAGGATATATCACGATTGAGCATTATCTTACAGTGGAACAAAAAGGAGAATACTGTAATATGTTTTCAGAAGTAACGATTCCAGTAGGATCTACATTAGGTTATCATGAACATCATGGAAATGCCGAGACATATGTAATGACCCAAGGTAAGGGGTTATATTATGATAATGATAAAACATATGAAGTAACAGTGGGAGATGTTTTGTATTGTAAGGATGGAGATGGACATGGACTAGATAATACTGGAGAACTAGATATAAAATTCACAGCGTTAATTTTGAAATCATAAAAGCCATCGCATTGTATTTCAATATATCAAAAAATGTGATATAATTTTGGAAATTGATGCAATAAGATATAAAGTAATAAAATTAAGAAGCGGGTGGGAAATTTGAAAGAAAAAATCAAACATTTTTCGAAAGGTGATTTCCAATTGAAACGACCGAAGGTAATATTTAGAGAAACACACTTATCTCTAAAAATTGGTGAAGGTGAATTATATAGTGGGAATTTTATAATTGAAAATGAAAACGATGGAGATATCAGAGGACTGATATATCCATCGTCTATTCGCATGCAATGCAAAGAACAAGGATTTCAAGGCAATCCAGTAAGGATTGAATTTACATATGATGGAAGAGGTCTTGAGCCTGGACATGTAGAAAAAGGTTCTTTTGCTATTGTTTGTAATGGTGGAGAATACGAAGTAGGATTCTCGGCAATTATCGAAAAGCCATTTGTGGTAACGAGTGAGGGAAAAATTCAAGATCTTCGAGGATTTAAAAAGCTTGCATTTAATAGATTTGATGAAGCGGTTAAAATCTTTCGTTCACGAGATTTTTATGAATTAATAAAATACGAAGAACCAAGAATAAAACACTTATATGATAATATGCGAAAATGGAATCTTGATTCCCATGGAATGGAAGAGTTTTTAGTTGGAATTAAGCAGAAAGAAAAGATATTTTTAACATTAAATAGAAAAGAACGTTCTTACAAGAATTTAGATGAAGTCATAAAAGATACACTCATAATCACAAAGAATACCTGGGGATTCCTAGAAGTAAAAGTTGAAACAGATTGTGATTTTATCGAATTAGAGCAAATTGAGTTCACAACAAGAGATTTCAATGGTAAGAATTTAGAATATAGTTACACTATAAATCCGCAAAAATTACATGCAGGTATTAATTACGGCGTGATATCCTTTAAGACGCCATATAGGCAACTTGATTTTGTAATTGATGTAGAGATAGAGAAAGACGAAGTAGAGGATAAGAGGCATGCAGATTATATTATGGCTCATCTACTAAAAAATTATTTAAAGTATGAAGGCGGGCATGTGCAAACGGAGAAGTGGCTGCACGAGTCATTAAAGCAAATTATAGAGTTGCAAGAATTAGAACCTTCAAATGAAGAATATAGATTGATTCAGGCGCATATCTATATTCTTGCAAGGAAGAAAGAAGATGCAAAATGGATTATTGAAAACTATAATTACAGCAAGTTTGCAATAGGGCGAAACATAGAGTTAGACGCATACTATTTATATCTGATGTCTATCTATAAACACGAATTTTCATATACAAAAAAAGTCGTTGAAGAACTACAAAAATGTTATTTGAAACATGCAAAATCTTGGAAAATATTATGTATGCTCATTGATTTAGATCCATATTATAACGACTATTTTGAAAGAAAGCATGCGCTTGAAAATCAATTTAATTTAGGTGCAAAGAATCTGATTTTCTATTTCGAAGCGTTGAAATGTTTTCGAGATAAATGTAGTAATTTGAAGAAGTTGGGAAATTTTGAGATTCAAGTACTTAACTTTGCTATAAAATACAAACTTATTACGAACGAATTGGCACTCTACACTGCTAACTTAGCAAGTCAACAAAAAGAATTTGATAAAAGAGTATTTAAGATATTAGAGCAATCCTATGAATTGTATGATGATGTAATGATTCTAAATGCGATTTGTACTATTTTAATCAAAGGAAACCTAACCGACGATCGATATTTTAAATGGTATGAATTAGCAGTTCAGGAAGAGTTGAAAATTGCTAAATTATTTGAATATTATATGGAAAGTATTAATGTGTCTAAGTTTACAGGTGAATTACCTAGAACCGTGCTACTTTATTTTGCTCACGGAAATACATTACCATATGAAAAAGCGGCGTTATTATATGCCAATGTAATAAAATCTGAGAAGAATACTACCGATCTATATCTCTATTACAAAGAGGAAATGCATGTATTTATGCATCAGCAGTTAGAGTTACGTAGAATTAATCATAATTTGCGTATCATTTATAAGGCATTGTTAGATGAAAAAGAAATGAATATTTCAAAGATTCAAGCAATATTCGATGTGACACATACCTTTATTCTTACTACTCAAATGCCTGATATTAAACAGGTTATGGTAATTTCACCAAATGGAGAAATTAATCAATGTGTACCATATACAGATGAGGGAGCACAGATAATACTCAGTAGTAAGGATGAGTTGATCGTATGGGAAGGTAAAAACGGTACTCATTACATCGGTTCTGTAAAATATAAAACAGAACGTTTATTTTATGATATAAAATATATGGATATGTGCAACAAGTATTTAAATAGTTCAAATGAAGTACAAGATTCAAAGGAAGAGATTATACTGACATATGAAAAGTTAGAAGAGTTTGGTCCAGAGAATTTCGATGAGAGCAGCGTTTACTTACTTTGCAAATCAAAATTAAAAGAAGAGCCAGAAAAGGAAGATGAATTTCTTCTACATAATTTATTTGTTGCATTCCAAAATGAAATGTATGATAAGGCTACCTTGAGCTATTTGGCTAGATACTATTGTGGTGCCACAAAACATATGAAAGAGTTGTGGTATGCGGCGAAGGATTTTGAAATTGATGTTGCAGGTTTATCAGAGCGTATCATTACGCAGATGGTATTTTCAGAAACGATGTATGCAGAAGATGAGATTTTTGAAGCATACTATGAAAGTGGTGCATACTTCCGATTGAAAGAAGCATTTCTAGTTTATGTTTGTCATGAATATGTAGTAAAAGAGCGTGTACTTTCAGAAAATATTGTTGCCATAGTTATGAAAGAATTAGAAGCAAGTAAAGCTTTTCCAGATGTGATAAAAATAGCAATGTTGAAATATTTTGCATTCCATCCATTTGAAGAGTCGTATGTTCCTACGCTTAAGTATTGTCTACAATTGTTGTGTGAAAAGCAAATGTACTTCACATTTTATATGAAATACGGAAAAGAGTGGTTGCGCGAAGTTCAATTATGGGACAAAACACTTATTTCCTACACTTCACAGATTGGCGGAAAAGTGAAACTTATATATCAACTACAAACAAATAGTGGAGAAGTTATAGAGTATAATAAAGAAATATTATTACCAATGTATGAAGGGATTTATGTAAAACGATTCCTTATATTCCAAGATGAGGTGCTACAATATTATTTCGTCGAAACATTAGGAGACCAAGTAGTTAAAAGTAGTAAATATACATACAAGTTGGAGAATAAAACAGGCCGATCAGGAAAGTATGGGAAGTTAAATGAAATGATTCGAAATTCTGAATCTAGAAATGAAAAAATGGTCGAATATGCATTAGAAGAAGCGATTGCGGAGCGCATATTTGTTCCGTATGAATAAAGGAGGGAACACGTGTTAGAAGGGAAAATTATAGGTTATGACATCAGTAATTCTGCATGTCAAATCAGCTATTACAATGAAGAATTGCAAGAGCCAGAAACCTTTGAAGCCTCACCTGAAAACTATCAAATTCCTCTAGTTATTGGAAAGAGAAATGATAATTGGGCAATAGGAATTGAAGCAAAGCGACTCGAAATCTTACATGAGGGGAAACTCGTAGATGATTTGTTAACGAGAAGTATACAGAACGAAAAGGTGATTCTAGAGCATGATGAATATGATTCCGAATGGTTACTCTGTGAATTTATTAAACGTTCGTTGGAAAAATTTCATGGCATTAATACAATTGTTTTTACGGTTCCTATCATCTCGAAAGACATCGCAAGAGTACTAACTAAAATAGCAATTAAAATCGGAATTCAAGAAAAAAACATATATATTCAAGATTATAGAGAAAGCTTCTGTCATTATATGTTTTATCAACCAAAAGAACTATGGCAGTATGAGGCAGCCTTGTTTTATTGCGATAAGTATGAAGTTCGAGCATCCATGCTTAGAAAAATTGAAACTGAAATAAAATATACAGATAATATTTTTGTTACAGTAGATGATATAGCAGATGCGACACGTAGAGAAATGGATATTATTTATCCTCTTATACATGGAGAAAAAGCACGTGAAGCAGATGCAAGATTTAAATTATTCATTGAAAATGTTTTTGAACAAAAAATGATTTCATCTGTATATTTGACAGGTGAGGGCTTTGAAAATAGTTGGTACCCAGAATCTTTAAAGACCTTGTGTAATGGAAGGCGAGCATTTATGGGAAATAATCTATATAGTAAAGGTGCATGCTATACAGCTTTTAGTAGATTATATAATCGCAATGAAGAATTAATATATATCGATGAAAATAAATTGCCAGACCGTGTATGTTTGAAAGTAAGAAATAAAAATGAATTTGATTGGTTTCCACTTATTTCATGGGGGAATCATTGGTATGAATGTAAGAAGGAATGGGAATTCTTATTAGAAGACACAGAAGATATTGAATTATATGTTGAATCGATTTATAAAGGGAAGGTTCAAATGCGGCAAATTTCCTTGGAAGGCCTTCCAGAAAGAGATTCTTATTCTACAAAACTATTAGTTCAAGTCATACCATTAAATAAAAGTGAGTTTAAAATTAAATTTAAGGATATAGGATTTGGTGAATTTTATGAATCCTCTGGGTATGAGGCTGAGGAGATTTTTAGACTAGGAGGCAATTATGGGAAGTATAATTCTATGTCAGACACAGAAAGCTAAGAATCCATATGAAATAACACGAATTCATAAGAAGATAGGGACAATAGAAGAACTTTGCTACTATTTATGCAATAATGTTCATCTAGTAGATAATACAATTATGAATGAACAATTCTGTGGATGGATTGAAGAAGAATTGGGATTGTTAGGATTAGCAAATAATCTAAGAAACGCATTATGGGAAAGATGTGGAAAAACTACGTTCATATTAATTGTTTTAAGAAGTACATCGATTTATACGGCTTCAGAACTTAATCGTATTAGCGACGTGTTAAATAAATTAAAAGATCTTAGAGAAGTGGAACGTCAGAAGAAGAAGGCGGATAACTTATTAGAAAATGGAGAGGTAGACGAAGCAATTGTAGTTTATCAGACAATACTAAGAGCTGATCGTGATTTAGCTTTAAGTGATAAGTTTTATGGTACAGTTTATGCGTGTTTAGGGGCTGCATATGGCAGATTATTCCTTTACCATGAAGCGATGAATATGTATGATAAGGCGTTTCAAATATGCAATGATCCAGTGTTAGTGAAGTGCTATTTGTATTGTGCTAAAAAAAGTATGAAAGAAGTTGACTACAAGCTCTTCTTATCAAAGAGTGAAGTTTTTGAAGAATTAGAAGAAATTTTGGAAACAGAAATTGATAATTTGAAGCAAAGCATACAGATTGAACCATCAAATGAATTGCTGCAATCATGGAAAAAAGTTTATAGACTTGGAAATAAAAATTAAAATAATAAAGTACAACTTATACAAAATATGCGTTTTTATAAGTTGTACTTATTTATTTGGTTAATATTAATAATGATGAATTGCGAGTAGATTGTGCTATTTATATTGATTTTCATATTTTGCTATATTATACTTTGGGTGTAGGGATTACATTAAATTTTCAGAAAAGGATTGGTGCAAATAATGAAAAAATTGGAACAACTATATGAGGGAAAAGCAAAAAAAGTATATAATACAGAAGATCCTAATTTAGTGATTGTAGATTATAAAGATGATGCAACAGCATTTAACGGTGAGAAGAAAGGTACGATTGTAGGAAAAGGTGTAGTAAATAATCGTATGACAAATCACGTGTTTAAGTTACTTGAAAAAGCTGGTGTGCCAACCCATTTTGTAGAAGAGTTAAGCGATAGAGAGACCTTAGTGAAAAAAGTTACAATTGTTCCTCTTGAAGTAATTGTTAGAAATGTAGCTGCAGGTAGTTTCTCAAAGAGAATGGGAGTGACAGAAGGTACAGCCTTATTACGACCAATTTTAGAATTTAGCTATAAAGAGGATGCTCTTGGAGATCCATTTATTAATGATGATTATGCATTAGCGCTTGGTTTTGCAACAGAAGAAGAGATAGCAATTATCAAGGGATATACTAGAACTGTAAATGAAGTGATGCAAGCATATTTCTTAGAAATGGGAATGAAGTTAATTGATTTTAAAATCGAATTTGGAAAAGATGCAGATGGAAAAATCATTCTTGCTGATGAAGTATCACCAGATACATGTAGACTTTGGGACGTGAATACAAATGAGAAATTAGACAAAGATCGTTTCAGAAGAGATCTTGGAAATGTAGAAGATGCATATAAAGAGGTGTTTACAAGACTCGGAATATAAAAATATATTTCATTTCTTATTAAAATATTGTATGATAATAGAGTCTGTAATTTCAGGCTCTTTATTAATTCACAAATTCAGGAGGAACACAAAATGTATAATAAATATCAAAGCCCTTTATCAGAAAGATATGCAAGCAAAGAAATGCAATATATTTTCTCGCCAGATATGAAATTTAAAACATGGAGAAAATTATGGATTGCACTAGCTGAAACAGAACGTGAATTAGGGTTGAATATAACAGAAGAGCAAATTGATGAATTAAAAGCAAATGCTGATCATATTAATTATGAGGTGGCGATTGCACGTGAAAAGGTTGTACGTCATGATGTTATGGCACATGTATTTGCATATGGTGAACAATGTCCAAATGCGAAAGGGATTATTCATCTAGGAGCAACATCGTGTTATGTAGGCGATAATACAGATATGATAGTTATGAGAGAGGCCTTACATTTAGTACATAAGAAGTTGATTAATGTAATTGCAGAATTAGCTAAATTTGCTAATGAATATAAAGCGCAACCAGCGTTAGGTTTTACACATTTTCAACCAGCTCAACCAACAACAGTTGGAAAAAGAGCAACATTATGGATGCAAGAATTCTTATTAGACTTGGAAGATTTAGAATATTTAATAGGAACATTAAAATTATTGGGTTCAAAGGGAACAACAGGAACTCAGGCGAGTTTCTTAGAGTTATTCGATGGAAACCATGAAGTAATTGATAAAATAGATCCTATGATTGCTAAAAAAATGGGATTTTCTGAATGTTATCCAGTTTCAGGGCAAACATATTCTAGAAAAATGGACACAAAGGTTGTAAATATTTTGGCTGGAATAGCAGCGAGTGCACATAAATTTTCGAATGACATTCGATTACTTCAGCATTTAAAAGAAATTGAAGAGCCATTTGAAAAATCACAAATTGGGTCATCGGCAATGGCGTACAAACGTAATCCTATGAGAAGTGAAAGAATTGCATCGTTGGCAAGATATGTAATGGTAGATGCATTGAATCCTGCGATTACATCTTCAACACAATGGTTCGAGAGAACATTAGATGATTCCGCAAATAAGCGTTTGAGTGTACCAGAGGCATTCTTAGCAATTGATGGAGTACTCGATTTATGTTTAAATGTTGTGGATGGATTAGTTGTTTATCCAAAAGTAATTGAGAAGAGATTAATGTCGGAATTACCATTCATGGCAACAGAAAATATCATGATGGATGCCGTGAAAGCAGGCGGTGATCGTCAAGAGTTACACGAACGAATTAGAGAACTATCAATGGAAGCTGGGAAAAATGTAAAAGAGTTAGGTCTTGAGAATAATCTCTTAGAGTTAATAGCAGCAGATAGTGCCTTTAATTTAACACTTGATGAACTGAAAAAAACAATGGATCCGACTAAATATGTAGGTAGATCAAAAGAACAAGTAGATAATTTCTTAAACCAAGTGGTAAATCCAATATTGGCAAAAAATAAAGAAATACTAGGCATAAGAGCGGAAATAAATGTATAATAAGAAATGGTATCGAGAGATACCATTTTTCTTGGCTCAATTTTGAATTAGGGTGAGAAAGATAAAGAGGATAGTTATAGATGAATAAAAGTCATGTTTTATTAATGAAAACAGCTATGTTAGCAGGGAAAACATTACTTAGTAGTGGTGCTGAAACGTGGAGAGTAGAAGATACTATGCGACGGATTTTGAATAAAAGTGGTTGCAAAACGATAGAAGTCGTTGCAATAATGACAAGTATCATGGCTACTTTAGATGATGAGACTATTGAGCCGTTTACTTACGTTACTTCTGTATCTAATGTAGGAATGCATATTGGGAAGATAATAGAAGTTAATGAAATTTCGCGTAATCTATGCGAGGATAAAATCTCCTTAGAGAAGGCTTATGAGCAATTAAAAGCAGTTGGGAAAAAAGAATATAGTAAATTATTATACAATATTGCAATTGTACTAACTGTTAGTGGATTTGCAATGTTTTTTGGAGGTGGAATTTCTGAAATTTTGATTTCGCTGGCAGTTGGAACAATTTTAGGGAGTTTAATAACATTTGGAAAGTGGTTTCAAATTAACGATTTTATTCATACGATTATTAATGGTGCGGGAATATCTTTTAGTACAATGGTTCTTGTAGCACTTTTTTCATCAAGTATTAACACTGAAGTCGTAAACACCGAAATTATAATCATTAGTGGAATTATGCCTCTAGTTCCTGGAGTGGCAATAACTAATGGGGTGCGGGATGTGTTAGAAGGAGATTATATTTCTGGTAATTCTAGAATATTAAAAGCATTTTTAACTGCAACTGGAATTGCAATAGGAATTGGAGTAGGGATTTCAACATTTCATGTTTTGACATAGGAGATAGAAAATGATAATACAAATATTAGGAATATGGATTGCAATTTTAGGGTTTGCAATTCTAATTGAAACACCAAAAAAATATTTAGGGCTAGCAGCCTTCGTTGGTGCAATTGGTGGAGCAGGTTATTTAGTATCTGTTTATTGTGGAATAGCAGAAGCCGGTGCATATTTTATTTCAGCTTTTTTAGTTACTGTGGCAGCGAATATATTTGCTAAATTTTTAAAAACACCTGTTTCGGCCTTCTTAATAGCAGGTATATTGCCGACCGTTCCTGGATCGGGAGTGTATCGGGTTGCTTATAATATTATTATTGGTGAACTAGATTGGGGATTGTACTATTTTGTAGAAACTTTGAAATATGCAGGAGCCATTTCTTTGGCAATTTTTATAGCTGAAACAATTTTTAGAGTAATTATGAGACGAACTTATTTACAGAAGGAATAGTTTGTTATAATATATATAGTAATGTAAACTCGTAAGAGAATATAGATAAACGATAGGAGAATAAGATGAGTAAAGTTAGAACAAGGTTTGCACCAAGTCCAACAGGTCGTATGCATGTAGGAAACCTTAGAACTGCATTATATGCTTTTTTAATTGCAAAACATGAAGGCGGAGATTTTTTACTACGCATTGAAGATACAGATCAAGAAAGATTAGTGGAAGGTGCGGTTGATATTATTTATCGTACGCTTGAAAAAACAGGGTTGATCCATGATGAAGGCCCAGATAAGGATAAAGGGTACGGCCCATATGTACAAAGTGAAAGAAATGCGGAAGGTCTTTATCTTAAGTATGCAAAACAATTGATTGAAGCTAGAAAAGCTTACTATTGCTTCTGTGATAAAGAGCGTCTAGAGTCTCTAAAGTCTTCTGTTTCAGGGATTGAAATTGTTGTATATGATAAGCACTGTACATCGCTATCAAAGGAAGAAATTGATGCTAAGTTAGCTGCTGGAGTTCCATATGTAATTCGTATTAATATGCCAACTGAAGGTGAAACAACATTTAATGACGAAATTTATGGAGATATTACAGTTGCTAATTCAGAATTAGATGATTTGATTTTAATTAAATCAGATGGATTTCCAACTTACAATTTCGCAAATGTTGTAGATGATCACTTGCAAGAAATCACACATGTTGTTCGTGGAAATGAGTATTTATCATCGGCACCAAAATATAATAAAATCTATGAAGCATTTGGATGGGATGTTCCGGTTTATGTTCACTGTCCATTAATTACTAATGAAGAACATCAAAAGCTAAGTAAAAGAAGCGGTCACTCTTCATATGAAGATTTGATTGAACAAGGATATCTAACAGAAGCAGTAATTAATTATGTTTCATTGTTAGGATGGAGTCCTTCTGACAATCAAGAAATTTTCTCATTAGATGAATTAATCAAGGCTTTCAACTACAGAAATATGTCTAA
Source organism: uncultured Lachnospiraceae bacterium (assembly GCA_964367685.1). GTDB lineage: Bacteria > Bacillota > Clostridia > Lachnospirales > Lachnospiraceae > CAUPWF01. Next base: position 15,014 of record CAYIYM010000008.1, on the reverse strand, counting down.
ATCACCAGCTGTTTTCGATACAGTTAAATTGAAGTGGATGAATAGTGAATATTTAAAAGCAATGCCACAAGAGAAATTTTATGAGATAGCAAAGAAGTATATAGATGAAGTAATTACGAAAGATTTAGATAAAGAAAAAATTGCACAATTAATTAAGACAAGAATTGAAGTATTACCAGACATTAAAGGTCAAATTGATTTCTTTGAAGCGGTTCCAGAATATGACACTGCAATTTATTGTCATAAGAAAATGAAAACTGACCAAGTAACATCATTGGAAGTGTTAAGAGAACTATTGCCACTTTTTGAAGCACATGAGGAGTATTCAAATGATGCTTTGTATCATGTATTACAAGGATATGTTGCTGAAAAAGGATGCAAAAATGGGTATGCAATGTGGCCAATAAGAACAGCAGTTTCTGGAAAACAAAGTACACCAGGTGGTGCAACGGAAATTATGGAAATTCTAGGAAAAGAAGAGTCTGTGCAGAGAATCAAAAATGCAATTGAGTTACTTGCAACAGAAGTAAGATAGGTAAAAGAAAAGGAGTATTCGAGTGTCCTTTAATAAAGCACAAGCAGAAGCAATTTCTCATCATAATGGACCAATGCTAGTTTTAGCTGGCCCAGGATCAGGGAAGACCCATGTAATAACAAATCGAATTGAATTCTTAATAAAAGAGCACAGAGTAAGACCAGAAGAAATTCTGGTCATTACTTTTACTAAATATGCAGCAAATGAAATGCGCGATCGTTTTTTTCGAAATTATAAAAGTAAAATCCCTGTTACGTTTGGTACATTTCATGGAATTTTTTATGGGATTCTAAAATGGGCGTATAACATAGGTAGTCAAAATATATTATCCGAAGAAGAAAAGTACAAATTAATTGATGAGATTATATCAGCAACAAATATGGAAGAGTTCATAGATGTAGACATGGATGAGGAAGAAGATTTTATTACTAATATAAGCAAAGAAATCTCTATTGTAAAAAATGAGGGATTAGATATTCATTCTTATGAATCGAAAGAATGTCCCAATGCTACATTTAAAATGATTTATGAAGAATATGAAATGCAACGAAAAAAACATCGAAAAATTGATTTTGATGATATGATAGTACAATGTCATAAATTATTTGTAACAAACCCAAAAGTGTTGCAACAGTGGCAGAATAAATTCAAGTATATCTTAATAGATGAGTTTCAAGATATTAATCAAATGCAATTTGATACGATTAAATTATTGGGAAAACCGAATGACAATATTTTCGCAGTAGGAGACGATGATCAATCCATTTATCGTTTTAGAGGTGCTAAGCCCGAAATTATGCTTAGCTTTAATGTTGTATATCCGACAGCAAAAATGATAAACTTGGATATGAATTATCGATCTACCACTGCCATTATTCAAGCTTCTCAAAAAGTAATTAAGCAAAATCAAACACGATATAATAAAAGTGTCAAACCAATTAAAAAAGATGGGGATGTTGTTCATGTTCAAGAAGTGAAAAATCCCCTAGAGGAAGCAGAATATGTTTTAAATGAAATTCATAAATTAAATCAATTAGGGGTTTCAAATCGAGAAATAGCAGTTTTATTTCGTACCAATTTAGATGCAAGAGTTATAGCTGGAAAAATGATTGAATGTGGGGTGCCGTTTCGAATGAAAGAACAGTTACCCAATATCTATGAACATTTTATTGCCAAAAATATAATATCATATATTGAGTTGGTCCAAGGGAGTAGGTTGAGGAAAACCTTTTTAAGTATCATGAATAGACCTAATCGTTATATTGCTAGGGATGCAATTGTTAATGATCGCGAAATTACATTTGAATCACTACGCACATTTTATGTAGACAAAGAGTGGATGCAAGATCGTATTGACCAATTTGAATTGGACTTGAGAATTATGAAAAACATGACACCATTTGCTATGATAGAATATTTACGCAAGAAAGTAGGATATGACGATTTTTTAAAAGAATATGCGGAATATAGAAAAATGAATATACAAGATTTGAAAGAGGTCTTAGAAGAGATTCAAGAGAATGCAAAGACATTTAAAAATTTAGAGGAATGGATGGATTATATTCAAGACTACAGTTTGAAACTAAAACAACAAATGAATCGTTCTGAAGGAAATGCAAATGCAGTGTCTTTTCATACTATGCATGGATCGAAGGGATTAGAATTTTCATATGTATTCTTAATCGAATGTAATGAGGGAATTACTCCAAGTAAGAAAGCGAAATTAGTAGATGAAATAGAAGAGGAACGTAGAATGTTTTATGTTGCAATGACACGTGCAAAGGAAAAATTAACTTTAATTTACCCAAAACAAAAACACGGAAAGGATTTGCATCCTTCCCGCTTTGTTCATGAATTATTCTTGGTCTAATTGATGTTGAATTTCATCAAATTCTTGTTCATCTAACCACTCGTCGAAGGCTTCAGCAGCAGCTTCATATTCTTCATCAGTTTCAATGTTTTCGATTACTGGTTGATTGTCTTCTTCAGCATATCGATAGATGAAAACATGTCCTTCTTCATTCTCATCACCACTCTCATCAAGTGGAAGTAGCGCAACATATTCTTGCTCGCCTACCGAATAGATGCAAAGTACATTGCAAGTAACCTCTTCGTCATCTTCTAATGTAAGAGTAACTGTTAAAGCTTCCTCCGTATCGTGTTCGCCGCAACCGCAGCCACAAGTGTTTTCGCTAACACAATCACAATCGCTTCCGCAACCGCAATTTTCTTCATGTTTATGATCAGCCATATTATATCTCCTTTTTGTATTAATAATATTACTGTAGCAGAGAGTGGACGGTTTTGCAAGTTTATATTTAACTTATAAAGAAAGTTAATGTTTTCACAAAAAAATGTTAAAGTCTAGAATTATTTTGAATTATCATGTACAATAATTATGTGAATAGACGAGGAGGAGTTAAATGAACAATATTAAATGTATTACAAGTTCTCAACTGAAATGGATTGCAATCGTTGCAATGACAATTGATCATATAGGAGCAATTTTATTCCCACAACTTATTTTCTTGAGGATTATAGGGCGTATTGCTTTTCCAATTTTTTGCTTTTTAATTGTAGAGGGAATTCACTATACAAAGAATTTAGAACAATATATGTTACGACTTGGGTGCTTTGCAATTCTATCTCAAGTTCCGTTTAACTATGCGTTTTCAGGAGTGTTTTTAGACACAGAGCGATTAAATGTATTCTTTACACTTTTTTTTGCGGTATTCATTATCTATGTGTTATGCAAAATTGAATACACATCTATTAAGTTGATATTTCTTACTATTATGATTCTACTAATCGAGTGGTTTGCGTCTGGAATTGACTATGGTTCACTTGGAGTAATGACCATAATTATAATGTACATTACGAGGAAAAATCTTGGATATATGTTTATAGCAATTTTGATTATTAACGCATTTGGATATAGTGGAATACAAGGTTTTGCTGCTTTTGCTTGTATCCCAATACTTTTATATAATGGTAAAAAAGGTAGTGATATGAAAAAGTTTTTCTATTGCTACTATCCAATACATTTAATTGTATTGAGTTTAATAGCAAAAATAATGATGTAAGTGTAAGGAGATTGATATGAAGTTTTTTTCACATTTTAAAACGATTACTGATCATAAAATACTTGTAATGATTGGTTGTTTTAAATTAGGTTTATATAAGCAAGGGTTGCTCCATGATTTATCAAAATATAGTATTCAAGAATTCTCTGTGGGATGTAAATATTATCAAGGAAATAGAAGCCCTAATAATGCAGAACGTGAAATTCATGGCTATTCTAGTGCTTGGTTGCATCATAAAGGAAGAAATAAGCATCATTATGAGTATTGGATAGATTATGATTTGAAATCAGAAACTCAATTAGTTGGAATGCGTATGCCAGATAAGTATGTAGTCGAAATGTTTGTAGATCGAATTGCTGCAAGTAAAAATTATGAGAAATCTAATTATACGGATAAAAGTCCTTGGAATTATTATGAAAAGGGAAAAGGGCATTATGTAATACATAAAGAAGTAGAAGTGCTTTTAGAAAAATTATTAGTGATGTTAGCAGAACGAGGTGAAAAATTTACATTTGAATATATTAAGGAATATATTTTATGAAAGCAAGTAATTTATGAAAATTACTTGCTTTTTTTCTTTTCTTATACTATACTAAGTGTACTAATTGGAATAATACAGTAAGAGCTGTAATTAAATATGTATAGTGAAAGGAGAAAAAATGATTGTATTAGATTATCAAGATAGGCGAGCTATCTATGAACAAGTAACTGAAAAAATACAAAATTTGATTTTTAAAGGTGTTTTGAAAGAAGATTCACAACTTCCATCTGTTCGCAAACTCGCAATGGAGTTATCAATTAATCCAAACACTATTCAACGAGCTTATAATCAATTAGAAAGTGCTGGAATAATTTATTCAGTTAAGGGGCGAGGAAGTTATGTGGCACCAAATACTGCAATAAAGGCATTAGAATTACAACAATATTATGCTTCTATAAAGAAAACAGTAATTGAAGGGAAAAATATTGGAGTCGAAAAAAGAGACTTGATTTCCGTTGTTGAAGAAGTGTATGAGGAGGGAAATAATGATTAGAATAGAACAAGTGTCCAAAAGATTTCAGAATACAGAGGCATTAAAAGATTTATCATTTAAAATCAAAGAAAATGAAATTTTCGGTCTTGTTGGCACAAATGGGTCAGGAAAAACAACATTGCTTAAGATGATAAGCGGAATTTACCAAGGTGATACAGGGTTTGTTACGGTAGATGAAGAAAAAATATATGAGAATGCGGACATGAAGGGGAAAGTCTTCTATATAGCTGACGATAGTTACTTTCCATTGTCTTCTACATGCGATCAAATGAAGGAATATTATAAGTTGTTTTATCCTAAGTTCGACGAAAGCAAATATACTAAATTGTTAATGCAGTTTAATTTAAAAGGCAATGTGAAAATTCACAATTTGTCAAAAGGAATGAAAAAACAAATTAGTATTATATTAGGCGTGAGTTCAAATGCGAAGTATTTACTTATGGATGAAACATTTGATGGATTGGATCCGGTGATGCGACAAGCAGTAAAATCATTGTTGGTTAGCGAAGTTTGTAATCGAGAGATTACACCAATCATTGCGTCACATAATCTAAGAGAATTAGAAGATATTTGTGATAGTGTTGGTTTGCTTCATAATGGTACAGTGCTTATTGCTGACGAAATGGATAACATCAAAGAAAATCTACATAAAGTACAATGTGTATTTGAAGAAGAACAGCCAGAGATGTTTCAAGAATTAGATGTTAGACAATGTAAAAAGCAAGGGTCTTTATATATTTTAACAATAAAAGGTGATAGAGAAGATATATTAGCAACAATTGAGTCGCGCCAACCTATATTTTGTGAAATGATTCCTCTATCTTTAGAAGAGATGTTTATAAGTGAAACGGAGGTGGCTGGTTATGAAATCAAAAATCGATTATACTAAGATATTTTTACAATTTGTGAAAGAAAATAATTGGCTTATTCTATTGAATTCAATTCTCTATTTTGTTTGTGTTCCAATTACTTACCTCGTTTATATCAGCGGCTTAAGTGGTAGAATAGAAGAAGAGACATACATGATGGTAGACGGAGCAATGATACAAGCAAATTTTGATATGTTAATTGATGAAAGTGCAGTTTATTTTGTTCAGGATTATGGTAATCTTACAACTATTTCGATAATTGTACTTGTTTTAGCATTATTTGTAGGTGTTATTTTTGCCTTACATTCATTCCACTATTTACATAATAAAAGCCAGGTGGGAGCAATTCATAGCTTACCAATACGTCGTGAATTATTGTATGCACTTAAGATTGAATCAGCAGTGTTTAGTTACTGTTTGCCAATCATAGCGAATTTTTTAGTGGCAATTATTATAGCACTGATGTATGATGCATACAGTCAACAATTTCTTGTACGAATGGGAATTGTGTTACTATATTCAATTGGATATTTCTTGCTTGGATATATGCTTTCAACTATTGCAATTTTATTAACCGGTCGCATATTTGTAGCAGTTTTCGGTGTGGTTGTATTCTTGGGCTATGGCCCTTTTCTGTCACTTATAATTAAAGAGTATAGTTCTATTTTTTATCGTACCTATAGTTATTATACGAAAGGTGCTGCGTCATTTTTACTTGAATTCACACCTTTTTCACTGTTGTTGGATTTTAATTATAAGAATCCATTACTCGCATTAGAAATCATTGCAATCCTACTAGTAGTGGTGGTAATCGGCCTTTACCTTATGAAAATTCGAAAGTCTGAAGCAGCAGGACGTTCTATGGCAAGTGATTTGATTGGTGGAGTGGTTAAGGTTTTTTTAACAATTCCCATTGCATTAGCAGTTGGTTTGGTATTTTATATAGTTACATATGAAGAGAGTATGACTTGGATCTACTTAGGGACAGTATTGGGAGTCTTGATTTTCTATATTATCATTCAATTGATTTATGGAGTGGACTTTAAAGATCTGTTTAAGAAAAAACTTCATTTTATATCACTAAATATTGTGTCAATTATTATTGTTGTTCTCTTTGTTTTAAATGCATCAAATTACGATAATTACTGTCCAGAACAGAAGGATATAAAGAATATTAATGTACTTATTGATGGGTATCCACTAGGGAATTATGTGGGTCAATCAGATTTGCAAGATGTTTATGATATGGGGAATTCAAAAGAACTGTATGATTTTGCTAACGCTGCAATAGATAGTGCAAGAACTGTAGATGAGAATGATTCACTTTTAAATGTTATATCGATAGATATTAAGTATGAACTATTAAATGGTACTGAAGTATATCGTACTTACAAGGTGAATCCACTTGATATTAGTGCAGAAATTCGAACATTGTGGAAGAATGATGCATTTATAAAAAATATTGAACCTTTAAGGACCTTCGAAGAGGATGAAATAAAGGAAGTTAGCATTCATTCATTTGACGAATACTCATCACTATTACTAAATGAATTTAATTATTTGAAGTTTGATGAAAGTCAAGAAATTAAAGAAGAGTTTGTAAGACTATTAATTGAAGATATAAAATCAATGACTAATGACGAATTGTTAAATGCGAAGCCTATTGGAGAGATACATATTATCACTGAGGAAGAGCAAGGTGAAGATTGGGGTCAAAGTGAATTTATAGCTAGTTATATCTATGATGAATGTACAAATGCACTTCAATATCTGGAAAGTCAAGGGATAGAAGTTTCTACAACAATTGAAGCGAGTATGGTAGAATCACTCAGCATTTATTATTCTGAACCTATAGAGAATGTCCCAGAAGAGCATCGTATTTATCTTGATTCCATGATAGTAGATGAAACGAAAAAAGAGGTTATAACTAATCCAGAAGAAATAGAAGAACTTACGGATAAACTTATTACAAGTAGATTTCCTGCATTTAAATTTGAGTTAGAAGAAGGAATGGCTGTAGAGGTGAAGTACAAGCAGGATAATAGTGGGGACGAATATGGATCCCAATTTTATTTAGTACTTAAGTAAGTGAAAATGTGCACCAAAACGAAAAAAAAGAACGTTTTGGTGCACTATTATGTTGAAATTATATAATATATAAGAAATATATAAGAAAAAAACGTAATTGCTTGTGTGTGAGGAAAAATTATAGTAATCTGTAAGGGAGGATAAGCAAATTCTAAAGGAAGGATGTGATGTGAGTGAGAGTAGAAGATGCTAAAGTAAAAGCAAAAAAAGGTTTTTTATCAATTATTTTTAGTAGATCAGTCATTTTTTTGATTCTTTTAATTGTGCAAGTTGCAGTATTCAGTTATACAATAATTTACCTAGCAGATGAATATCAGAGTATATTTTATATGATAACAATCGGAGTAAACGGGTTAGTGGTTCTATGGATTATCAACAAAAAAGGCAATCCTGCTTTTAAGTTAGCGTGGATTATTCCTATCCTTTTACTTCCTGTATTGGGAGCCTTGTATTATATGTTCTGTATGTTACAGCTAACCCCTAAAGTACTTGCTAGACGATTATCTATTTTATGGGTGGCTAGTAAACCATTTATGGGACAGGATGAAAAAGCGCTCAATGAATTGAAATCATTGAAATCAGCAAATGCGCGCTTGGCGCACTTTATGTCAAAACAGGTAGGATTCCCTGTACATAGAAATACAGAGGTGACATATTTTCCTTTAGGAGAAGATAAGTTGCGGGAATTATTGTTTCAATTAAATAAAGCTGAGAAATTTATCTTCTTAGAATATTTTATTATTGAAAAAGGGTTAATGTGGGCGTCTATTTTACACGTACTTGAAAAAAAGGTAAAAGAGGGTGTTGAGGTACGAGTCATGTATGACGGTACATGCTCAATGGGAAATTTGCCACCTAACTATCCAAAATATTTAAAAAGCATTGGTATAAAGTGTAAGATTTTCAATCAAATCAAGCCATTTTGGACAACTTATCAAAATAATAGAGATCATCGAAAAATATGCGTAATTGATGGAAAGATTGCTTTCACGGGAGGAGTTAACCTAGGTGATGAATATATCAATCAAGTAGAACGATTTGGGCATTGGAAAGATACCGCAATTATGCTAAGAGGAGAGGGTGTTCAGAGCTTGACTATGATGTTCCTACAAATGTGGAATATTAAAGAAAAAAGAGCAGAAAGTTATTTGAAATATACAACTCCTAAAAAAGAACTTGCTAATCCACAGTTAGGATTTGTATTACCATATGGAGATAGTCCATACGATAATGAAAATGTAGGAGAAGCAGTTTATTTGCATATTATTAACCATGCGAAAAAGTATGTACACATCACTACTCCATATTTAATTTTAGATCATGAAATGGTGAGTAGTTTATCCTATGCTGCAAAATCAGGTGTAGAGGTTATTATTATCATGCCTCATATTCCAGATAAGAGATATGCCTTTGAATTGGCAAAAACATATTATCTAGAATTATTAGAAGCAGGGGTGCATATATATGAATATACACCAGGCTTTATTCATGCTAAGATGTTTGTATCTGATGATGATACAGCAACTGTTGGAACTGTAAACTTAGATTATAGAAGCTTGTATTTACACTTTGAATGTGGAGCATTTATCTATAATAATCCAGTAGTAAAAGAGATTGAAAAGGATTTTCAAAACACACTAAAACTATCTCAGAAAATATTATTAAAGGATGTAAAAAGCAGAAGCTACACTTCTAAAGCTATGGGAAGAGTGCTACGATTAATTGCACCATTGATGTAATAGTAATAATGTATTTTTGAAAATATTCGAAATCATTGTACATTTTTGTGAAAATAATGTATAATCTTTATTGGGTTTCTAAGGAGTCCCAATAAGTGAAGTTAAACACACAGGAGGAATTAACATGGTTAAAGCAGTAGTAGGTGCAAACTGGGGAGATGAAGGAAAAGGAAAAATTACAGACATGCTTGGAGAAAAAGCGGATATTATTGTTCGTTTTCAAGGTGGGGCTAATGCAGGGCATACTATCATAAATAATTATGGAAGATTTGCACTTCACACATTACCTTCGGGAGTATTCTATGACCATACAACGAGTATTATTGGAAATGGTGTTGCTTTAAATATTCCAATTTTATTTAATGAAATCAAAGGAATTGTAGATCAAAATGTTCCTATGCCTAAAATTCTTGTTTCCGATCGAGCTCAAATTGTTATGTCGTACCATATATTATTCGATGAGTGTGAAGAAGAAAGACTTGGGAAAGCATCATTTGGCTCTACAAAATCTGGAATTGCTCCGTTTTATTCAGATAAATATGCGAAAATAGGAATTCAAGTTAGTGAGCTATTTGACGAAGTAACTCTTCGTGAAAAAGTTCAAAGAATTTGTGATCAAAAAAATGTATTATTAGAGCATTTATATCATAAACCGCTACTTACAGTAGAGGCAATTATGGAAGAGTTAAATAGTTACAAAGAAATGGTCTCACCTTATGTTTGTGATGTGTCATTATATTTACATAATGCAATCAAAGAAGGAAAAGAAATTTTATTAGAGGGTCAATTAGGATCATTAAAAGATACAGATCATGGAATTTATCCTATGGTAACATCTTCTTCAACTTTAGCTGCATATGGTGCAATTGGAGCAGGTATTCCACCTTATGAAATCAAAGAAATTATCACAGTTTGTAAAGCATATTCAAGTGCTGTAGGAGCTGGTGCATTTGTAAGTGAAATCTTTGGTGATGAAGCACAAGATTTACGTGTACGTGGCGGAGATAGTGGTGAGTTTGGTGCCACAACTGGAAGACCACGACGTATGGGCTGGTTTGATTGTGTCGCTTCAAAATATGGCTGTAGAATTCAAGGAACAACAGGCGTTGCATTTACAGTTCTAGATGTGCTAGGGTATTTAGATGAAATCCCAGTATGTATTGGATATGAAATCAATGGAGAAGTTACAACAGATTTCCCAACGACTTATTTGTTGGAAAAGGCAAAACCTGTACTTAAAGTATTGCCAGGTTGGAAGAGCGATATTCGAGGCATTACTAAGTATGAAGATTTGCCAGAAAATTGCAGAAACTATATTGAATTTGTAGAAGAGCAGATTGGGTATCCAATTATCATGGTATCTAATGGGCCAGGACGAGAAGAAGTAATTTATAGATAAATAATAGGGGAGAATGGAGAGAAAATCTGTTCTTCCCTTTATATTTTGGGAAATTATACGTTTCTTACAAGAAATTGATAGAATGTGCTATGCTTTTCTACATCCATAATAGGAATATAGAAGAGGGATTCATTGACAAAAAAAAAGCAGTCATGTAAAATAAATACCATGATTATATAGTATAAGGAGATGAATTATGAATTGGATTAGCAAATTGGAGCGTAAGTATGGTCATCTGGCAATACATGGTATCATGCGTTATTTAATCGTTCTTCAAGTAGTTGGATATCTTATTATTATGATGTCACCAGTTTTTTACACAGAGTATTTATTGTTAGATGCTAGTGCAATTCTAAAGGGGCAGGTATGGAGAATTTTTACGTTTTTGATTGAGCCTTCATCCAAATCAAATATATTGTTCTTTATGATTTCACTATATTTCTATTATTTTCTAGGGTCAACACTAGAATCTGTATGGGGGACATTCCGCTTTAACTTATATTTACTAAGTGGCGTGTTATTTCATGTTATTGCAGCGTTATTAGTGTACTTTATAGTTGGCATTTCTTTGCCATTAGGGACAAGTTACTTGTATCTGTCATTATTTTTTGCTTTTACATTTAGTTTCCCAGAAACAGAATTCCGTTTGTTTTATATTTTACCTGTTAAGGCGAAATATTTAGGGATGTTGAATGGTGCATTTTTTGCATTTACAATATTACAAGGAATTCTTCCAAGTTATACCGAATCTATTGCTGGGCCACTTTACCAAGCAAATGCACTCGGTGCAGCCATATCTATTCTTAATTTCATGATATTCTTTTTTAGTTCAAGGAAGTTTAAGGCTAACAGCCCAGCGCAGAGGAAGAGAAAGAAGAAATTCACATCAGAAATTAAGAAATCCACAAGAGCGAAGCAACAATATGAGAACGGAGCTCTGCATAAATGTGCTATATGTGGAAGAACTGAATTAGATGACCGTAGCCTTGAGTTTAGATATTGCTCTAAATGCAAGGGCAATTATGAATACTGTCAGGAACATTTATTTACACACGAACATAAGAAATAAACAAAATAAGAAAGAGAGAATTATATTCTATGAGAAAAACTAAAATTGTATGTACAATGGGACCAAACACAAATGACAGAGAAATTATGAAAGCGTTAATCGTTGGAGGAATGAATGTTGCTCGTTTTAATTTTTCACACGGTGATCATGAAGAACAGAAAGGTAGAATGGATTTAGTTAAAGAAATCAGTGAAGAAGTTGGGAATCCAGTTGCTATCTTACTTGACACAAAAGGGCCAGAAATTCGTACAGGAGTTTTAGCTGGAAATAATAAAGTAATGTTACAACAAGGAAATAAATTTGTGCTAACTACAAAAGAAGTAGAAGGAAACGTAGATCGTGTTTCCATTACTTATGATGGTTTAGCGCAAGATATCAAACCAGGTAAAAAAATCCTTATTGATGATGGTTTAATTGAACTAGAGGTTGAAGAAATCAATGACACAGAAATTTCATGTGTAATTCTTAATGGTGGTGAATTAGGATCTAAAAAAGGAGTAAATGTACCAAATGTACCTGTTAGATTACCAGCCATTACAGAAAAAGACAAAGAAGATATTCTTTTTGGGGCAAGCCAAGAAATTGATTTTATTGCAGCTTCTTTTGTAAGAAATGCGGAGTGTATTCTTGAAATCAAAGCATTATTACGCGCACACAATTATCCACAAATCCCAATCATTGCTAAGATTGAGAATGAAGAAGGGGTAAGAAATATCGATGAAATCATGCAAGCCGCTGATGGAATAATGGTAGCTCGTGGAGATCTTGGTGTAGAAATTCCAGAAGAAGATGTGCCACATATCCAAAAGGTATTAATTGGTAAAGCAAATGAAGCATTTAAACCAGTAATTACAGCGACTCAAATGCTTGATTCAATGATTAGAAATCCACGTCCAACAAGAGCTGAGGTTACAGATGTTGCCAATGCTGTATATGATGGAACTGATGCGGTAATGCTATCAGGAGAAACAGCACAAGGTAAATATCCAATCGAAGCTTTGAATATGATGCTTTCTATCGTTACAAAAACAGAAAAACACTTAGATTATGATAAAATGCTAAATCAAAATAGAAAATTTGGTAAGGCTTATATTGCTAATTCAATTGGATTCGCTTCAGTATCAACAGCAAAATACACTGAGGCAACATGTATTGCTACACCAACTGTTTCAGGTGCTACAGCAAGAGTTGTATCTATGTTTAGACCATTGGCACCAATAATTGGTATTACACCAAATGAGGCTACTTTACGTAGAATGCAAATTTATTGGGGAGTTCTACCAATGAAATCAATTGAATTTGATACAACTGATGAAATCTGTACAGGAGCTATGGAATTAATTGGTGCAAAAGGAATTGTTCAAAGCGGTGATGTTGTTGTATTAACAGCAGGAATTCCTTCACATAATGTATTAAAAGAAAAGTCAGGTGTTAGTAACATGATTCAAGTTACTACTGTAGAATAATCTAATTTAAGCGAACAATGAGGGGATGTAATTTCATGAAAAATACATTTGTAAATAAAACACAGTTAGACCATATTATACAAGAATTCCCTACCCCTTTTCATCTATATGATGAGAAGGGGATTCGCGAAAATGTGAAAGCTCTAAAAGAAGCATTTTCGTGGAATAAAGGATTCAAAGAATACTTTGCAGTAAAAGCAAATCCTAATCCATATTTGATTAATATTTTGCGCGAATATGGATGCGGTTGTGATTGTTCATCATATACAGAATTAATGCTTTCAGAAGCCCTTGGTGCAGTAGGAAGTGATATTATGTTTTCGTCAAATGAAACACCAGCAGAAGAGTTCTTACTAGCAGAGAAACTCGGTGCAATCATTAATTTAGATGATATTACACACATTGATTTTCTAGAGAAAACGATTGGATATATACCAGAGACGATTAGTTGTAGGTTTAATCCAGGTGGATTGTTCCAAATTAGTAATGATATAATGGATAATCCAGGGGATTCAAAGTATGGTCTTACGACGGATCAACTATTTGATGCATTTCGTATATTGAAAGAAAAAGGTGCAAAAGAATTTGGTATTCATGCCTTTTTAGCAAGTAATACAGTTACAAATGAATATTATCCTATGTTAGCTAAAATCCTTTTTGAGTTGGCTGTAAAGTTACAAAGGGAAACAGGGGTACATATTAAGTTTATTAATTTGTCAGGTGGTATTGGAATTCCATATAGACCAGATCAAGAAGGCAATGATATACATATAATAGGTAAAGGTGTTCGTAAGGCTTATGAAGAAGTTCTTACTCCAGCAGGTATGGATGATGTCGAAATATATACTGAACTTGGGCGTTTTATGATGGGGCCTTATGGTTGTCTTGTGACTAAGGCGATTCACGAAAAACATATTTATAAAGAGTATATTGGGGTTGATTCTTGTGCAGTTAATTTAATGCGTCCTGCAATGTATGGCGCATATCACCATATAACAGTAGCGGGAAAAGAAGAAGATCCATGTACAAATAAATATGATATTGTGGGTTCTCTTTGCGAAAATAATGATAAATTCGCAGTTGATCGCATGATGCCACCTATTAATAAAGGGGATATTTTGGTTATTCATGATACTGGCGCACATGGATCGGCTATGGGATACAATTATAACGGGAAATTAAAGTCAGCTGAATTGCTTTTAAAAGAAGATGGAAGTGTACAATTAATTAGACGAGCAGAAACACCAGCTGATTATTTTGCAACCTTAGATTGTTTTGAAATAGGGAAAAAATTATTGAAATAAATTAATAAATTATAGAGTTTTGTCTTGCAAAAGACTAAACTCTATGTTATTATAATATAGTTCGAGTAGAACAAGAGCAGGTGTGGCGGAATGGCAGACGCACAAGACTCAAAATCTTGCGAGGGCAACCTCGTGTGGGTTCAAGTCCCACCACCTGCATTATAAGTAACTTACATTTTCTTACATTTTCGCACCTAAACCCCGTATTTACGGGGTTTTTTGTTTACATAAAAAACAGATTTTTACATTTCTTACATTTTCTTACGTTTTCTTACGTAGAATTTGCCCACTTTTTGCCCACTTTTTGCCCACCGTGAATTTACAGGTGTTGCAATAATTATATCAAACAAGAATCAAAAATATAATTGTAAATATCTACAAATATTTTATGATTTTTTTGTTCTTAATTTTTCATATTACTTCCGAAG
>CAYIYM010000007.1:0-87941 GCA_964367685.1 uncultured Lachnospiraceae bacterium | reverse complement strand
AAGCCTATCACAGCCCGGAAGCTGGGGGACGATTTTGACAAGGCTGCTGTCCTTGCCCTGCTCACGCAGAACGCCCACAGAGCCGCCGAACAGACCAAAGCCATACCCGAATACCCCCACACCCAAAAGGGACGCTTGCGGGAGGAAAAAGCCGCAAAAACCACCCCGGCAGACAACACCTTGCAGCGCATGGTTGACCGGGAAGCCAAGCGAGCCGAGGGCAAGGGCGTGGGCTATGACCGCTGGGCGGCAAAGCACAACCTAAAGCAAATGGCAGCTACTGTTACCGCCTATCAACAGTACGGCTTTTCTTCCCCGGAGGAACTGGACGAAGCCTGTTCTGCCGCTTATGCCGCCATGCAGGAAAGCCTTACAGAGCTGAAGCAGGTGGAAAAGACGCTGAACGGGAAAAAGGAGCTGCAACGGCAGGTGCTTGCCTATTCCAAGACCCGCCCTGTCCGGGACGGGCTGAAACAGCAGAAAAACGCCAAAGCAAAAGCAGCCTACCGACAGAAGCACGAAAGCGACTTTATCATAGCAGACGCAGCCGCCCGTTATTTCAAGGAGAACGGCATTTCCAAGCTGCCGAGCTATAAAGCCCTGCAAGCAGAGATTGAAGCCCTTATCAAAGAGAAAAACAGCGGCTACAACGATTACCGGGCAAAACGGGAGGAATACCGCCGCTTACAGACTGTCAAGGGCAATATCGACCAGATTTTACGCCGGGAGCGCAAGCCTGTGAAAAGGCAGGAACAGGAACGATAAAAACCACCCCAAAATGTACCCGAACCCATACAGAACAAGGGGGCTGCCCCGTACTCTACCCGCAATACCAAAGGATTTTTTAACGGGCTTACAGGGCAGAAAAACCCCGAAAATGATACCGAGATGATACAGAATTACCGTCGATACCGCCACACCAGCGGAAACGGCAGAAAGGAGCGCACCCATGCCAAGAATGAGCAAGAAACGGCGGCTGGAATGGTCTTTTTTCCTGCGGCAAGTAAAAGTCGGGAATACCACCTGCGACCGTATCACATACAACGACCTCTGCCGGGGCTGTACCCATAGCTGTAAGCAGAGCTTCCGGGCGGTTATCATACTTTGCCCCCGCTACTACTCCAAACGCCGGAAAAAGGAGGACAGGGACAATGGCAGATAACCGCAAGTATTACTACCTCAAGCTGAAAGAGAATTTTTTTGACAGCGACTCCATTGTGCTGCTGGAAGATATGAAAGACGGGATTTTATATTCCAATATCCTCTTGAAGCTGTACTTAAAATCTCTGAAAAACGGCGGGAAGTTGCAGCTTGACGAGCATATCCCCTACACAGCGCAGATGATAGCGACACTGACCCGCCACCAGATAGGGACGGTTGAGAGGGCTTTAGAGATTTTCCGGCAGTTGGGGCTTGTGGAGCAGCTTGACAGCGGGGCTTTTTATATGACCGATATTGAGCTGATGATAGGACAGTCCTCTACCGAAGCCGAGAGAAAACGGGCTGCAAGGCTGGAAAACAAGGCACTTTTACCGCCCCGGACAAAAGGCGGACATTTGTCCGACATTCGTCCACCAGAGATAGAGATAGAGTTAGAGAAAGAGATAGAAAAAGAGAGAGAGGGAGAAACGGGACACCCCGCCCCCGCCGCTTATGGCAGATACAACAATGTGATACTGACCGATACAGAGCTTTCCGGGCTGAAAACAGAGCTGCCCGACAAGTGGGAGTATTATATTGACCGGCTTTCCTGCCATATCGCTTCCACCGGGAAGCAGTACCAGAGCCATGCAGCCACCATTTACAAGTGGGCGCAGGAGGACGCTGCCAAAGGCAAGGCTGCCCCGAAACAGGGCATACCCGATTATTCATGTAAGGAGGGCGAGAGCTTATGAAAAACGAGATTGAAGCTATGATTACGGATATTACAACCACTACCGCCGAAGCGGAGGACTACACAGGCGAGGACGGGCTTTTATACTGCGGCAAGTGCCATACGCCCAAAGAAGCCTACTTTTCAAAAGAAACCGCCCAATGGTTAGGGCATGACCGACACCCAACAGACTGCGACTGCCAGCGGGCAGCCCGTGAAAAGCAGCAAGCCGCCGAAAGCCGACAGAAGCACCTTGAAACAGTGGAGGACTTGAAACGCCGGGGCTTTGCCGACCCCGCTATGCGGAACTGGACATTTGAGCATGACAACGGCAGAAACCCACAGACCGAAACCGCCCGCTTTTATGTGGAGAGCTGGGAAACCATGCAGGCTGAAAATATCGGCTACCTGTTTTGGGGAGGCGTGGGGACAGGAAAAAGCTACCTTGCCGCCTGTATCGCCAACGCCCTTATGGAAAAAGAGGTTGCCGTTCGCATGACAAACTTTGCAACGATACTCAATGACCTTGCTGCCAGCTTTGAGGGCAGGAACGAATATATTTCCCGCCTTTGCAGCTACCCCCTGCTGATACTTGATGATTTCGGTATGGAGCGAGGGACAGAATACGGGCTGGAACAGGTTTACAGCGTGATTGACAGCCGTTACCGAAGCGGCAAGCCGCTGATCGCCACGACCAACCTCACGCTGGAGGAATTGCAGCACCCGCAGGACACACCCCACGCCCGTATCTATGACAGGCTGACTTCCATGTGCGCCCCTGTCCGCTTCACGGGCAGCAACTTCCGAAAGGAAACCGCACAGGAAAAGCTGGAACGCTTAAAGCAGCTGATGAAGCAGCGAAAGGAGAGCCTATGACAGAAACGAAACAGACAAGCACCACCAAAACAGACCGCCGCCCGGACTGTGTAACGGAAATCCGCATGGGCAACTCCGTCCTTACCGTTTCCGGCTTCTTCAAGCAGGGCGCAACCGACACCGCAGCCGACAAGATGATGAAAGTGCTGGAAGCGGAAGCTGCTACACAAAAAACGGCGATTTGACCGACCATAAAGAAGCAGATTTGACGCTTTTGCCGCTATACAGACAGCCGCCCCATGTGGTACAATCAAGGTACGGAATAGTGGGGCTGGCTGTCGGAAACGGAGGATTTTATGTTAAGACAGACCAACCAACAACCAATTACCGCCCTTTACCCAAGACTTTCCCATGAGGACGAGCTGCAAGGCGAGAGCAATTCCATTTCCAATCAGAAGCGTATCCTTGAAACCTATGCAAAGCAGAACGGCTTTTCCAATCTGCGCTGGTACACGGACGACGGTTATTCTGGTGCGAACTTTCAAAGACCCGGTTTTCAAGCCATGCTTGCGGACATTGAAGCCGGAAAAGTCGGGACAGTTATCGTAAAGGATATGTCGAGGTTAGGGCGAAACTACCTGCAAGTGGGAATGTACACAGAAATGATTTTCCCACAGAAAGGTGTCCGCTTCATCGCTATCAATGACGGAGTGGACAGCGCACAGGGCGACAATGACTTTGCCCCGTTGCGGAATATATTTAACGAATGGCTGGTGAGAGATACGAGCAAGAAAATCAAAGCAGTAAAACGCTCAAAAGGTATGAGTGGCAAGCCCATCACAAGCAAGCCTGTGTATGGCTACCTCATGGACGAGGACGAAAATTTTATTATTGACGAGGAAGCTGCACCCGTAGTCAAGCAGATATACAACCTCTGCCTTGCTGGGAATGGTCCGACTAAGATAGCCCGTATGCTCACAGAGCAGCAAATCCCCACGCCGGGGACGCTGGAATACCGCAGGACGGGCAGCACCCGCCGCTACCACCCCGGCTATGAGTGCAAGTGGGCGACTAATACCGTAGTGCATATCCTTGAAAACCGGGAATACACAGGCTGTCTGGTAAATTTCAAGACAGAAAAACTTTCTTACAAAGTCAAGCACAGTGTAGAAAATCCCCTGGAAAAGCAAGTGATTTTCGAGAACCACCACGAGCCTATCATAGACACCCAAACATGGGAACGGGTGCAGGAGCTTCGCAAACAGCGCAAACGCCCAAACCGCTATGATGAAGTGGGTTTGTTCTCCGGCATACTGTTCTGTGCGGACTGCGGCAGCGTGATGTATCAGCAGCGATACCAGACGGACAAGCGCAAGCAGGACTGTTATATCTGCGGCAACTACAAGAAGCGCACCCATGACTGTACGGCGCACTTTATCCGCACCGACCTCTTGACCGCTGGTGTACTCTCCAATCTGCGGAAAGTGACAAGCTATGCGGCAAAGCATGAAGCCCGGTTTATGAAGCTCTTGATTGAGCAGAACGAGGACGGGGGCAAGCGCAGGAACGCCGCCAAGAAAAAGGAACTGGAAGCCGCCGAGAAACGCATAGCCGAGTTATCCGCTATCTTCAAGCGGCTGTATGAGGACAGCGTGACCGGGCGCATATCAGACGAGCGTTTCACAGAGCTGTCGGCAGACTATGAAGCAGAACAACGGGAGCTGAAAGAAAGAGCCGCCGCTATCCAAGCGGAGCTTTCCAAAGCACAGGAAGCCACCGTGAACGCAGAAAAGTTTATGAATGTTGTCCGGCGGCATACCAGCTTTGAAGAACTTACCCCTACTCTGCTGCGGGAGTTTGTAGAGAAAATCGTTGTGCATGAGTGCAGCTATGACGAGAACAAGACCCGCAGACAGGACATTGAGATTTATTATTCTTTTGTTGGCAAGGTGGACTTGCCCGAATAACCGCCCGACCTATCCGACACAATGCGCAAGTGCCGGATAGGAACGGCAAAATTTTTTACACTTCTTTTACTTCTTTATCTCACTTGAGCAAACTCGCATGGATTCAAACGCCAGAATTAAAAGGAAATTATAATGGGATAATGTCAATTCCGGCCAATATCTATTATAATGCTAAGAAAGATGAACTATATTTGATGCCATACAAGAAGATGGAAGAGCATAGATTGGAAATGGAAGAGAGTGTTATCGGCACAGATAAAATGGGGACATTTGAATTAGAACACCTCCGCAATAATTGTGCGAAAGAGATATCCATTTCTATAAGTGAGATTGCAGATGGAAGTCTTACATTAGACCTTTCAGGAACAGAACTAAAAATTGACGGAACAAAGAAGAGTATGGAAATTGGAGTTCATAACCTTGAATTAAAAGATGCATCATTTGAAGCAATTATATTTATGGATCAAGATGTGATTGAGATTTTTATTCCTTCAGAGTGTAAATACATTGTAGTTGGAAATCAGGAACAGGTTGTTTCAACACCAATCACTTGTGATAAGCAGATGGAAAGTACAATAACTACAAAAATATTTGAATTGAAGCATAAGGAGTTATAGAATGAAAGCAGCGAAATTAGTAGCAGAAAGCAAACATAATATTATAGAAGTTGACATTCCAACAATAGATGAATTTGAAGTATTGGTTAAGGTTAGCATCTGTGGACTTTGCGCTTCTGAATTGCCAAAATGGAAAAGTGGTGTTTTAGAAGGATTTACCTATATGGGACATGAAATCGTAGGAATAGTTGTAGATAAAGGAAGATACGTGACAAATGTAACTATCGGTGATCGTGTAACGGGTTACATCTGTGATGGATTTGCAGAGTATGCAAAAGCGCATCATACATTAGTTACAAAAGTACCAGAAGTATTAGAAGATTGCGAAGCGATGGGAGAGCCATTGGGGTGCCTTGTCAGTGGAATTCGTCAAACAGGCGTAGAAATAGGAGATGAATCAGCAATCATAGGATTGGGCTATATGGGTTTAGGGTTTATGCAATTATTAAAAGCATCGGGAAGCTCTAAGATAACAGCTATTGATGTAAGACAAGAAAGCTTGGATTTAGCAATGAAATTAGGTGCAACAGATAGTTATTTTTCACAAAATGTTCCAATAGATAAAAAAGTATTAGAATATGGTGTGAATATGGCTGGTGGATATGATATAGTAGTAGAAGCAAGTGGTGTTGCCCCAGCCTTGAATCTAGCTGTAGAAATGACAGGATTACATAAGAAACTGTCGGTAGTTGGGTTTCATCATTCAGGGCTTAGAAATTTAGATATGTGTTTAATGAACTGGAAAGCAATTCGTGTGATCAATGCGCATGAAAGACGTGATCATTTCATGATGAGTAGTATCGATCGAGGATTGAAAATGATTGCAAATAAACGTATTGATATGAAATCGTTAATCACACATGAATTTGGATTAAATGAAATTGATAGAGGATTTGATGTGTTTGATAAGAAGGAAGGAAATTATATCAAAGGATATATCAAATTCTAGAAGGAGTGTAGGATGAAGAAGATTTATAAAGTAGGTATTATGGGAGCTGGAAATATTGCTACACATATGGCCCAAACTATAAATAAAATGGATGGAGTTTCTTGTTATGCAGTGGCTTCTAGATCCAAAGAGCGTGCGAAAGAATTTGCAAAAAATTACGATTGCTCAGTTGCTTATGGAAACTATGAAGAATTGGTTGCAGACAAAGAAGTTGACTTGGTATATGTTGCAACGCCACACTCAGAGCATGCGAATAATATGAAGCTATGTATCCAATATAAGAAGCCTGTTCTATGTGAAAAATCATTTACTGTAAATAAAAAACAAGCAGAAGAAATATTTGCCTTAGCAAAGGCTGAAAATGTACTTGTTGCAGATGCAGTATGGACAAGATATATGCCGATGATGAAAGTAATGAAAGAGAAAGTATTTGGTGGATTAATTGGAGAACCAGTGAATCTGACTGCAAACTTAAGTTACAATATTGCACATGTAGATCGTATTTTAGATCCAGAATTAGCAGGAGGTGCTTTATTAGACATCACAATCTATCCTATTAGCTTTGCTTTGAGTATGTTTGGCAATGAAATTGAAGAAATTGTTTCAAATTGTACACTTACGGAATCTGGTGTAGACGGAGAAGAGACTATTATATTTAAATACAAAGATGGAAAGCGAGCAATTTTAAATAGTAGCATTTATTGTCTAAGTGATCGAAAAGGAATCATTCATGGAACAAAAGGATTTGCAGTAATCGAAAACATTAATAATTTCGAATCTATCACTTTATATGATACAAATCACCAAGTTATTGAAACTGTGGAGCGAAATTCACAAATCAGTGGATATGAATATGAGATTGAGGAGTGTATCAAGGCAATTGAGAACCAGCAATTAGAATGTGACAGCATGACACACGCTGAAACATTAGAAATTCTGGAAGTATTAGATATTATAAGAGGACAATTTGGAATAACGTATCCATTTGAATAGAAATCTGGGAAATGAGGACGAAGGATGGTAACACTAAAGGATGTAGCAAAAGAAGCAGGATTGACTGTTAGTACCGTATCAAGAATTATGAATAATCGTGGTTACATTAGTGCTGATGCAAGGAGTAATGTAGAAAAAGCAATAAAAAAATTAAATTATCAACCTAATGAATTGGCTAGATCTTTGTCAAAAAAAACGACTAATACTATCGGTGTAATCGTTCCTCATATTTCGCATCCTTTCTTCGCAGAATTGATTAGCAATATTGAATATATAGCCTCAAGGAAGAATCTGAAGGTATTACTGTTTAATTCAAGAGAAAAAGAAGAACGTGAAAAAATATATTTAGACATGTGTACAAGTAACCGTGTTGCAGGAATTATTCTCTGTAGTGGAAATGTTGGTGTAAATGAGTTTGAAAGCTTTAATATTCCATTAATTACAATAGAGAGAAATCTGGACAACGGAACAGCATCTGTAGAATGTGATAACTTTCAAGGTGGACGATTGGCAGCCCAGCACCTGATAGATTGTGGTTGTAAGGAATTGCTAAATTTTAGTGGTGTTCATAATGCGGAAATGCCAGCAGACATGAGGTGGAAGGGTTTTAGAGAAGTCTGCGAAAAATATAAAATCAAGCATGTTGAAGTAGAGACACAACCGTATCAATACAGTACTTTGGAATATGCTGAAACGATAGAACAAGTAATAAGAAATCATCCAAATGTGGATGGAATATTTGCAAGTAGTGATTTAATTGCTGCGCAGATTATACAGGTCTGTACAAAATTAGGAAAAAAAATACCAGATGACCTTCAACTTGTTGGATTCGATGATGTTTTGATTGCAACGGTAACGACACCAGAAATTACAACGATTCATCAACCAATTAAGGAAATGGCTGAAGCAGCAGTTGAATTACTAGTTAGTGCAAGTAAAAATAAAATTGTTGCTACGAGAACATTACTTCCTGTTTCTCTTGTGAAACGGGGGACGACGAAAGAACAAACAAGACTGTAGGTGCATACATCTACAGTTTTTAATTAAACAATATGACAAGCGATTGACATATAAAGGGAGAAAGAAATGAAAAATACAGTGATATTAAATGCAATAGAGCGTGTTAAATCGTGGATAGCACCAGAACCTTCAGGTCAATTACCTTTTGGTGATATGCCGGGAGATAAAATACAAATAGAACAAGATCATATTAATAAGGCATCTTTGATTTTTCCAGAGTTACTAAAGGAAATGAAATTAGTTGCAGAGAAATCAAATCAGAAAATAGTTATTTCTGTATGTGGGGGATCTGGAGTTGGAAAATCAGAAACAGCAACATTGTTATCCTACTATTTAGGTGAAATTGGATTAAAGAGCTATACACTTTCGGGTGATAACTATCCCAAACGAATTCCTCAATATAATGATGCTGAACGTCTGAAAATATTTAGAGAATCGGGAATTCTAGGAATGATTGCGGATGGAGTATATAAAAGAGAATATTATGATATTATTCAAAAACTCCAAAGGGATGGAATAGATGCATCGGAAGAATATTGCAAAGAGTATAAATGGTATGAGTCATATATAAATGGTGGAAGAAAAGCACTTCAAGCTTATTTAGGAACGAAGAATGAAATTCAGTTTGATATTTTGAATGGAATTATTTCCGATTTTAAGCTTGGAAAAGAGCATATCATGTTAAAGAGAATGGGAAGAACAGATTCAGAACTGTGGTATGATGATATAGAGTTTTCTGATATTCAGGTGTTAGTAATCGAATGGACACATGGGAACAATGATAATTTAGAAGGTGTAGATATTCCTGTATTATTAAATAGCACACCAGAAGAGACCTTAGCACATAGAAGAAGCCGTAATCGAGATGGTGGCGTAGATAGTCCATTTATTATGACTGTACTCGGAATTGAGCAGGGATTGTTGATGGATCAATCTAAAAAAGCTAAGATTATTGTATCAAAGGCAGGAAATTTATTAAGTTATGACGAATATTTAAACCTTTAATTCGAGAAAGGACGAATGTTATGAATATTAAACCAATGTTGAATGCGTATCCAGATAGTATGGGTGGCACGATGGCATCGATTGTGGAAATAATGGAGAAACATAATTTTCAGAAAATGTTCCAATCATTTTACATACTACCGAGTATGTTTAATACAGACTTAGATCGAGGTTTTTCTGTTATTAATTATGATTTAAATGAAAGAATGGTAAAGCAAGAAGATATAGAAGCTTTGAAGGAATTAAATATTGATTTGAAATTAGATTTTATTTTGAATCATGCATCTGTTCTGTCAGATGAGTTCCAAGACATTATTCAAAATGGAGAGAAGTCAAAATATCTGGATTTCTTTATTCGCTGGAATGAATTCTGGAAAGATTGTGGAGAAATGAACGGAGATGGATTTATAGAGCCGAGACAAGAACTAATCAAAGATATGTTTTTTAGAAAACCTGGTTTACCGATATTAATGGTTAGAATGCCTGATGGAAAAGAAGTGCCATATTGGAACACTTTCTATCAAGAAGTGCAATATAAGAATTTGGATATTCAAGATATTATGAAGAAGCTAAAAGTTCAATATTGTACGGCAGCAGATCTTACAAAATTGGTAAATGAGCAATTAGAAAAAGGTGTTTTACCGAAAAATATGGAGTATGATGATATGGCTTTCTATAAAGAGCAAGTATCACTTATTTTAGAAGAAAATCGAACTTATCTTGGACAAATGGATTTAAACATTAAATCATCCCTTGTTTGGGAATTCTACAAAAATACATTAAAAACATTGGCAAATTATGGAGCAAGCATTGTGCGTTTAGATGCATTTGCGTATGCACCTAAGGAACCAGGACTTAAGAATTTTATGAATGAGCCAGATACATGGAATGTACTAAGTGATGTAAATGATTTGGCAAGAAAATACGGATTAACATTATTGCCGGAAATCCATTCAACTTATGGAGAGAAGACATATGATGTGCTATGTGACAAAGGTTATATGACATATGATTTCTTCTTGCCTGGACTAATTATTGATGCAATTGAAGGAAAAAACGGAGATACATTAAGAAAATGGGGAAAAGAGATTCTTGAGAAAGAATTGAAAGTTGTTAACATGCTGGGGTGTCACGATGGTATTCCGTTGCTGGATTTAAAGGGGATGATTCCAGATGAGCGAATTCAGAATTTAATTGATACAGTAGTGAGTCGTGGTGGATATGTGAAGAATTTACATGGACAAAAGAATATGTATTATCAAGTGAATGCAACTTATTATAGTGCTTTAGGTGATGATGATAAGAAAATGTTATTTGCTAGAGCCTTGCAATTATTTATGCCTGGAAAACCACAAGTATGGTATTTAGATTTACTCGCTGGAAAAAATGACCACAAGGCAGTAGAACTAGCAGGCCCAGCAGGGCACAAAGAAATCAATCGTACCAATCTATCAATGGAAGAAATAGAAGAAAGATTCAAACTAGATGTAGTTAAAAAGCAAGTAGAATTACTAAATCTAAGAAATAGTCATGAGGCATTCCATGAAGAGGCAGTGATTAATATAGAAGGAGGAGGCGCAACACTTACGATTACATGGACATATGAAGGTTCGTGTGTAAAATTAGATGCAGACTTCGAAAACTATGAATTTACAATTACAGAATAAACATTATGATAAACATAGAATTATTTTAGATATACATTATTTCTTGAGTAAAGCCTATGTTAAATAAGTTAAAAGAGAAATCCTTAATTTAAAAGGGTTTCTCTTTTTTTATTTAACATAAGGTGAAGAAAAAGAATAATAATTAACATTGACTTAACGCTCGCTCGCTTATTACTTAATAATAAAACAATATAATAAGTTCTATCAGTGAAAACGAGAGGAAAGAAAAATGTTAGGAAAATGGAAGTTAAAAGATATGGGAAGCATTGCATTATTTGTATTGCCAGCAACCATACCACTTATTGTATTTTGGATTTATCCAATCTTAAATTCGTTATTTATTAGTTTTACAAACTGGGATTATATGTCACCTGAATATGACATTGTTATGTTTGATAATTTCATTGCATTATTTAAAGATCAGAGGTTCTATGATGCATTATGGAACACCATCGTATTTAGTATTGGAACATTAATACCGACGATTGCACTAGGTTTATTGTTAGCACTACTTTTACAGAAGGCATTCCGCGGAAATGGATTAATTAAATTTATTATTTTCTCGCCATGGATTACGCCTACAGTTGCAGTATCTATTGTATGGACTTGGATTTATAACCCGGAGAATGGAATTGCTAATGTAATCTTAGAGGCTTTTGGATTACCAGGATTAGAGTGGATTAAAAGTTCAGACACAGCCATGTTGGCGGTAATAATAGTAACTATATGGAAAAGCTTAGGATATGGGATGATTTTCTACTTATCAGCTTTAGAGAAAGTGCCAGTTGAGCTCTATGAAGCAAGTGGGTTAGACGGTGCCAAAGCGTGGCAAAGATTTCGGGATGTAACACTACCATGTATTTCCCCAACTACATTCTTTCTTGTAATTATTACGATGATTAATTCATTACAGGCATATGACCAAATACAAATTTTAACACAAGGTGGACCGTCAGGAAGTACAAGAACATTATTATATATGTATTATCAGTTAGGATTCGAAGAATTTAATGTAGGGCAAGCTACTGCACTTGCAATCGTACTCATACTGATTACAGTATTGTTATCAGCAGTACAATTTATAGGTTCAAAAAAATGGGTACATTATTAAGGAGCAAACAAACACATGAAACTTAAATCAAAAGGAATTTTTATTGGGAAAATGGTATTGCTAGCCATCTTTAGTATTTTTACAATTTTCCCATTTATATGGATGATATTTAGTGCATTAAAAACAAAAGAAGAAGTCATGAACGTAAATCAATTCTTCCCAGAAATATATCAGTGGAGTAACTTCGAAGAAGTTGTGTTTCATTCACCATTATTACAGTATGTAGGAAATAGTTTATTTGTCTCAACTCTTACACTAATACTGCAGATTGTATCGGCAGCTATGGTAGCTTATGCAATTGTCTTTATGAGTTTTAAAGGTAGAAAAATATTATTTTCTATTATAATGGCAACCTATATGTTACCGACTGCAGCAACTTATATACCAAGTTATACTATTTTGGCCAATATGGGGTTATTAGATACCTTTACTGGACTTATCATCTCAAATGCGGTCAGCATATTTGGAATATTTTTATTACGCCAAGCATTTAAACAAGTTCCAATTGGGCTTGTGGAAGCGGCAAGAATAGACGGAGCTTCTCATTGGCGTATTTTATGGAAGATTCTATATCCAGTAACGAAATCATCGTTTATTACACTAGGTCTCATGAATTTTATTGCTACTTACAACAGCTATATGTGGCCATCATTAATTACAGATTCAGTAGAAAAGAGTTTGGTTTCACAAGGACTTCGTCGATTCTTTATTGAAGGGGGTGCCTATGGAACAGAATGGCCATTGGTTATGGCAGGAAGTGCACTTATCGTATTACCATTATTAATCTTATTTGCATTTACACAAAAATGGTTTATTAATGGAATAGGTGGAGATACAGGAATTAAAGGATAAAATCAAAGAATAAGTAAAAAGAAAATTGAAAGTCAGAATGAAGGAGAAAAACAATGAGAAGAAAATTAATCGCAGTATTACTAGGAATGACATTGGCAATGGGATCACTTACAGGATGTGGTGGGAGCGAAGCCACAGCAGCAACAAAGACGGCAGACGGAAAAGTTGAAATCGAGTTTTGGTATGCAGGTGGGAAAACAGCAGCAGGAATTTTAGAAGAAATCGTACAAGAATTTAATGCGTCTCAAGATGCTTATGAGGTAAAAACAACGACTCAAGCTGATTATAGTGAAACATATGAGAAGCTACAGGCAGCAATTGCAGGGAAGAAAGCTCCAGACATGGTGTTATTAGGAGTTCCAGATGCTCGCAACTTATCAGCAAAAGGGTTATTAACTGATTTGCAACCAATGATGGACGCAGATGAAACATTTGAGCAAGAGGACTATTTGGAAGTGTTTTTTGATCAAGGAATAAGTGAAGAAGCAGGGACATATGCAATTCCAGCATATGGAACTACACAAGTAATGTATTATAACTTAGAGGCATTTGCAACTGCTGGAATTGACCCAGAATCAATCACTACTTGGCAAGATTTAGCAGCGGCAGCAGAAACAATGACAACAGCAGATGGTTCTTTTGTTGGATGGGAGCCAATGTGGGGAATGTGGAATTTGGTAGATGCGTCTCTAAGCAATGGAGCACAATTAATTAGCGAAGATGGAACAGAAGTGCTTATTAATTCACCAGAATGGGTAGAAGTATGGGAGAGCATGCGTGGATGGATCCATGATGATGAAATCATGAAAGTAAACTCAGGTGGGCAAGGTTGGGAATACTGGTATACAACAATGGATGATGTGTTACAAGGTCGTGCAGGAGGTTATACTGGTTCTTCAGGCGATCAGGCAGATTTAGATTTTGATATTGTAGGTGCAATGGAGCAACCTGGATTTGGAGATCATCCATCGGCACCAGCAGCAGACGCATTACAATTCACGATGTTAGACAGTGCAAGTGAGGAAGAAAAAGAAGGGGTATTTGAATTAATGAAATTCTTTACTTCAGCAGAAAGCCAAGCAACATGGTCAATGGGGACTGGATATGTGCCAGTTAGAAAATCAACAGTAGATGTAGAAGCGTACGCCAACTACACAGCGGAAAATCCACATGCATTAGTACCATTTAATCAAGCATCACATGGAACACCAGCATTGATTGATCCGACAGGTGGTAAGATATTCGATGCCCTATCTATTGCAGCAGATCAAGTGGAATTAGAAAATATCAGTGCCCAAGAAGCCTTGGATCAGGCTCAAGAAGTAGCGCAAGAAGCACTAGACAGCCTATAATAAAGGAGTATTATGAAGCAGAAATTTACATATATCATACAACCAGAATCGCCACAATATCAATACCAGACAATTGAAATTAAAGAGAAAAAAGAGGGACTACGTATTGCGATACAATATCCAGAATATGCTAATTATATAGCATTTGTGATGTTGCGTGACGAGAGGAATCAGTTGCGCCTACAGAAGTTATTAGGATATGGAGAACAAATACTAGGAGTTGCAAATACGGGTGAGCAGACTTCCATTGGAGGTGTGGCTGGAGCTATTTATCCAGGAACGTGGACTCTGATTATTGGACTTTTCCCTGAATATGTGGCTAGGGTGGCTAAAGACCATGAGGTGGTAATGTCAATTACTGTGACAGATGAATTAAATCAGTTTCAAGAGCCAATTACCGAACCAATTGGTTCTTGGATCTGGACGAAGGATGAGCAATTAGAAGTATCCCCTGAATGTTATGATTGGGATTGTCAATACAAGGGTGGTACATCTTGGTACCGTGGAGATTTTCACACCCATACGACACTGTCTGATGGAAAAGAAACTGTAGAAAATGCAATGAGAAATGTGGAGAAATATAAATTAGACTTTTATGTACCAACAGAACATAACTTAATGCATACAGGATGGAAAAACAAGGAAACTTGTATCTTACCAGGAGTTGAAGTTACAACTCACCAAGGCCATTTTAATGTGTTTGGAATCAAGAAAATGCCAAAGTACTTACTCTCGGCTGTGTCTGAAGCCAATAAGTTAGTACAAGAAAAATACTTACAATCAGTTATTGATGAAGTGAAAAAAGCACAATGCTTGGTTAGTATTAATCATCCATTTTTAACAGAGTGGAAATGGTTATTTAAAGAAACTAGATTAAGTCAAATTGACTGCATGGAAATTGTAAATGATCCTACCTATACTTACGCAAAAGAATCGAATGATATGGCAATACGTTTCCTTGATTTTCTCTGGAATGATGGCAGAAGAATCTATGGGATAGGAGGTAGCGATTCTCATAATCTAATCGATGAACGATATGAAGGAGCTAAATTACCTTCTGTAATAGGAGATCCAACCACCCATGTATTTAGCCAAGATTTAACACCAAATCAATTGCTAAAAGCTGTCAAGCAAGGGCATATGATGATTACGAGATTTTGTAGTATGGAAACAGAAATATCCGCAGAAGGCCATACATTCTTGCCGGGAGATAAGATATCGAGAGTGTTAACGGATTCTAAGGTAGTAGAAGGGCAATATAAGATTACTATTAGGGATACCCAAGAAACACCCCTTGTATTTCTTGTGGTAAATGGAGTGTATACTCCTGTCAAAGTAGTGGCAACAGGAAATCATACCTTTACAGCAGAAGCTTCATTTGAAATGAATAAGAAGCATTGGACTTGGGTGAGAATGGAAGTTCGCGATAAATTTGGTCAATTTCTAGGATTTGTAAATCCAGTATATTGTGGAAATACCTTACATCGATTTAAGACATATGGGGAAGCAAAAGAGGGGTTTGAAGGAAATGCATAAGGTAAAAGGAATATTGTTTGATAAAGATGGAACTTTGATTGACTTCTATGGAGTCTGGTTGCAGGCGGCGGAAGAAGCCATTCCTAAGCTTTTGGAGATTCAAGGGTTAGTTCCTTCGCGGGAGATGGTAGTAGAGATATTAGAGACCATAGGCGTAGTAGAGGGAGTCGTGGATCCCAATGGTGCTTTGGCCTATAAATCCTATGCAGAAATTGCGGAAGA
Source organism: uncultured Lachnospiraceae bacterium (assembly GCA_964367685.1). GTDB lineage: Bacteria > Bacillota > Clostridia > Lachnospirales > Lachnospiraceae > CAUPWF01. The sequence continues at coordinate 71,961 of CAYIYM010000007.1, read as the reverse complement.
TATCGCAGATACTCTATCTAAAAAAGGAGTTGAAATTGTAGGAAGTGAATTATTGTCTACCTTGAAGCTTGTGTTTAATACAAGTGTTGCAGGAATTAATATGAAGGATCATGAATTTATAGATACTCGTATGTTATTTCAATCTCTAAAAGAGCAAGGGTATATAATTGGACTGGCAACTGCTGATACAGAAGAATCGGCAATTGGTTGCTTAGAAGACTTAGAGGTCATGGATTTGATCGATTTTATTGGGGCAGATGATGGTGTTAGAAATCCAAAACCAGCACCAGATATGTTCTTGGAATTTGCACAGAAATACCAGTTAAAAGCGGATGAAATCATGATGATTGGAGATACCTATAATGATATTCGATTTGGAAGAGAAAACGGTGGAATAGCGGTAGGTGTATTAAGTGGTGTAAGTAAAGAAGAGCATTATAAAGGACAGGCAGATTATATCATTGACACGGTAGAACAACTAAAAAAATGGATAGAGAAGAGATAAACAATGGCAGATATATTGATGAAAAACATCTATAAGAAGTATGAAGATGGAGTAGAAGCGATTCGAGATTTTAACTTAGAGGTGGAAGATAAAGAATTTGTAATTTTTGTAGGCCCATCTGGATGTGGAAAATCAACTACCTTACGAATGGTAGCAGGAATTGAGGAAATATCAGATGGAGAATTATATATAGATGGAGTGAGAATGAATCAGGTTGCATCATGTGATCGTGATATTGCAATGGTATTTCAGAACTATGCTCTCTATCCACACATGAATGTTTACGAAAATATTTCTTATAGTATGCGTTTAAAGAAAATGCCGAAAGAAGAAATCAAGATGAAAGTGGAAGAAGTAGCAAAGGTATTGGGGCTAGAGCAAATATTAAAGAGAAAGCCCAAAGAACTCTCAGGAGGACAGAAGCAAAGAGTGGCAATTGGTAGAGCGATGGTCCGAAATCCGAAGGTCTTTTTAATGGACGAGCCTCTTTCTAACCTAGATGCCAAGTTACGCAATCAAATGCGTACAGAATTACTACGACTTCACAAAGAATTAGAGGCTACCATTATTTATGTAACTCACGATCAAGTAGAGGCTATGACATTAGGAACGAAGATTGTTGTCTTGAAAGATGGAGAAATTATGCAAGTGGCATCACCAGAAGTCTTATATAATCAGCCAAGGAATTTATTTGTAGCAGGATTTATAGGGACTCCATCTATGAATTTTTTCCAAACAACTTGTGTGGCACTTAACAATGAAATTCATCTTAAAATGGGAGATGATAGCGTATATTTGCCAGGGGCATTAGGTGGTTCACTAGCAAATAAAGGATTTTTAGATCGTAAAATAACAATTGGAGTTCGCCCAGAACACATGAAAATCAGAAAACGTACAGGGGAGCAGTGTCATGGAGTAATTGAGGTATTTGAGATGCATGGAGCAGAGAGTGTTGCTTATTTTGCATATCAAGGAAATACATACGCAGCGAAACTACCAAATGACACAGATTGGAAGCGCGGAGACGAAGTGGAATTTTATTTCGACTTAGATGCGATGCATTTATTTGACGGATATTATGAAAATAGGATAGAATTAGAATAGTTAACATGTTACAAGGAGAACGATTCCATGAACTATACCTATATATTAAAATGCAAAGATGGGACTTACTATACCGGTTGGACGAATGATATACATAAGCGACTCGCGTGTCATAATGACGGCAAGGGTGCTAAGTATACTAAGCCAAGATTACCAGTTGAATTAGTCTATTATGAAGCATTTGACACCAAGGAAGAAGCCATGCGGCGAGAATATCAAATCAAGCGACTTTCAAGAAAACAAAAAGAGGAACTTATTAATTAAATGAAGCTTAAAATCAAGGGGTCTACAGGGGTAGATTTCTTGATTTTTTTTTGAAAATCAGATAGAATACAGATAACTAATTAAATAAATTGACAATTGATTGAATGGAGGGAATTCGATGGCAACAAATAAATATAGACACAAGGTACAATACTATGAGACAGATCAAATGGGAGTAGTACATCACTCCAATTATATTCGTTGGTTTGAAGAAGCGAGAACGGACTTTATGGAACAAATGGGTTATGGGTATGATGTACTTGAACGAGAGGGGATTATAAGCCCGGTCCTTGAAGTTCAAACGAAATACATTCGTATGGTGAAATTCGGAGATGTGGTGACTATTAAGACAGAAGTAAAAGAGTATAATGGAATCAAAATGACCATAGGTTATCGTGTAGTAGATAACAAATCGGGAATGACTATGTGTACCGGTGAAACGAAACATTGCTTTTTAAGTAGCAAAGGACAGCCCGTGTCATTGAAGAAAGAAGCCCTAGAATTTCATGACATGTTCTGTGACAGTTTGGAGATGCATCAACAAGCCGATAAGTATGAAAAAGATACGGAAGACTAGGATGTCAATTCAATCAAGATAAATGGAAGAGTAAGGTGAAGGAGTAGGTCTTATGGGAGTCGTGAGGGAAGATGTAATATTAACCATCGGAATGATCGTGAAAAATGAAGAGAAATATCTGAGTCGATGCATAGAGGGAATATCACCTCTGCTTAAAGCCATTCCAAGTGAACTCATTATTGTAGATACAGGATCCAGAGACGAAACGGTTGAAATTGCAAAAACTTATACGGATAAGGTTTATCCTTTTGCTTGGTGTGATGATTTTGCGGCGGCTCGAAATGTGACAATTCAACATGCAACTGGATCTTGGTATATGCAAGTAGATGCAGATGAGATCTTCGAATCTGTAGAAGGAATGATCTCATTTTTTCAAAGTGGCTTATATAAGAACTATCAATCAGCAAGTTATCGGATGCTAAATTGGATGAAGGGACCAGAAGGAGAGGACTACGTAGAAGAACACATAGCTACTAGGCTCTACAGGTTTCGACCAGGCATAGCCTATGTAGGAAAGATTCATGAATACATTCCCTATAGTCAACCAACATATGCCATAGCAGATATAGTCAATCATTATGGTTATTGTTATGAGCGTCCTAGCGAGAAACATCAGAAGCAGATAAGGAATATTAGGTCGTTAGAAGAAGTGCTGAGAGAACAACCTGAGAATTTACCAATTCGTATTCAATTGATTCGAGAATGGATACAAGATGATAACTTAGAGAAGGCATGGTGTCTGATTCAAGGAGAAATCCCCTATTTAACCGAACATAGTAGCCATGTTTTTCTTGGTGTATACTATGAATTTCGTGGCTGGATAGGTCTACAAAGAGCACAATATTGGGATGCGATTTCTTCGGCAGAAAGAACATTAGAACTAGTAGATAAGGGAGAAATGCATGGAGCTATTGCGCGTTACATTAAGGGGCGAGCATGGCAGGCGTTGGGTGCTTATAGCAAGGCAATTGAAGCGTATCAAAGTGCATTACAAGAAGAATCCAGAATGGAGGGTGAAGCATCAGCAGCGCATCGTGATAGAAGTGTGGTGGTGTTATTTCATCGAAAAGAATGGGAGAGAGAAGTACAATTTTATCTGGGAGCATGTTTTTTATATTGGGGAAAATATAAGGCAGCAAAGACATATCTTGGGATAAGTCTAAAAATCGAAGACGAGAAGGAAAATCAAGATACCTTAGAAGGATTTTTAAGGTTTTTAAAGGGTTGCCAAAAACAGGAATTGATAAGAGAATTTCAGAAACAGATTATAACCAGGATTCAAGAGCAGAAGGGTGCAAGATGGATCGATGAATTTATATTGCAGAAGGATAGCGAATTCTTAGAGTTTTTGTTTCTATGCAAAATCTTAGCGGCAGATGCAAAGAATGAGATCAATCAAATACTTGAATTGGCGAAGGTGTGTACAAGTAAGATTGAGAAGTGGACCATTTTGACAGAAGAAGTTGTTTCAATCTTCTTGAAACGGGGGTTAGATATTACCCCTATTTTTGCTAATATTTCTCTAGCAGAAATCAAGACATGTGTTGAAAGGGTGTATACAAATCTAGGTGATTTGGAAAAGAATAAAGTGTTAGAATACTTAGAACAACAAGAATGGACAGAGACACTAGAGGCCCTTACTTGGAATCTAATGCTTACTTATGAAGGAATGAAATTTCAACTAAAAGAGAATCAAGAGGTTACGGAGTCTTTGGCACTTGTAGAACGATATGCAATCTTATGTTCCCTCTATTGCCAGAATGTATATCAAGCAGAGGTATTAGAAGAAGCAATAGAAGCTATTCCCCTCATACAACGATGTGGTTTATACTTATTCTTAGCAATTGAACAACAAGATAGAGATGGTATTGGGGCACTATCTTATTTGAAGCAAGCGTTAATCCTAGAGTCCCAGTTAAAAGCAGTGGTATCTTATTATCAACAACAAATCTTAACCGAGATGGATAAGCAGACAGAAGCAGCAGGGAATTTAGGAGATCAATTAAAGGAGCAGACACAACTCGTTTTTGAAGAAGTGGATAAGCGCATTCAAGCGGAAGAGTATGGTATGGCGCTTGATATCCTTGCTACATTAGAGCAAATATTACCACAACATAAAGAAATAGAAAAAAGAAGAAAAAAAATTCAATTATCACTTAAGTTTGATTCTGAATAGCCGATAATCTATTTGAACATGATAGAAACGGAAATTAATACAGAATGATATCAAGGTTCAGCGCGCGTTATTAATTCAAAAAGGAAGGCAAGGATGCCTGAAAACAAATTATTCAAGGAGGAATAAATATGAGAATTCAAAACAATATTGCGGCATTAAACTCATTCAGAAACTTTTCGAACAACAACAGAGCAATTAACAAGAACCTAGAAAGACTATCTTCAGGTTACAGAATCAATCGTGCAGGCGATGATGCAGCTGGATTAGCAATCTCTGAGAAGATGAGAGCACAAATCACAGGTCTTGAGTCAGCGCAAAAGAATGCGAATGATGGTATTTCACTAGTACAAACAGCAGAAGGTGCTTTGACAGAAGTACACTCTATGTTAAATCGTATGGTTGAGTTAGCAACACAGGCTGCGAACGGAACATATGGAGATACTGACAGAGCGAAATTACAATCAGAAGTGACAGCACTTGTTGCTGAAATGAATCGTATCGGAGATGGAACTAAGTTCAATGGAACATCATTATTTGCAGATGCTAGTACAATTTCTTTACAAATAGGTGATACAGCAGATTCCTATAATCAATTAGAAGTTGCTCTTAGTGCTATGGATGCAGAAGGCGTTGGAGTTAACACTGTTACTGTAGCAACAGCAGCTGGTGCTGAAGCAGCGATTACTACAATTAATGCATCAATTGAAAAGGTTTCTGTACAACGTGCTAGTTTGGGAGCTACTCAAAACCGTCTAGAGCATACAATCAATAACTTAAGTGTTGCGACAGAGAACATGACAGCAGCTGAAAGTCGTATTCGCGACGTTGACATGGCTTCTGAAATGACAGAATACACTAAGAATAGTATCTTAGTTCAATCTGCACAGGCAATGTTAGCACAAGCAAATCAACTTCCACAAGGTGTTCTACAATTACTTCAATAATAACATGAGTGAGTAACTTTATGTTGTATATGAATATCTCGAAGTTATAATAATAAGGCCCATAGATGAATTACATCTATGGGCCTTATTATTGGTATGGATAAGGGAGTCGTCTAACGGGTTAAAGAAGGTGGTAGAATAAGGGAAATTGTGGTTCCTTTATTCTCTATGCTTTCAACATGAAAGCTTCCACCCAAAGAATCAATGTTTCGGCGTGCAATATTGAGACCTAATCCACGTCCAGAAAATTCAGTGGCGTCATTTTTTGTGGAAAAACCAGGCAGTGTAAGAAGGTCATAGCACTCATCTATACTATATTCTTCTTTCGGTTTTGTAAGTAGGTTCTTGGTAGCAGCTCGCTCTAATAATTTTTCTGTATTGATTCCTGCCCCATCATCGATGATATTGATACGCAAGCCATATTCTGAAAAGGAAATGGAGAGGGTAATTGATCCAGTTCCTTCTTTGCCTAAGGCGATTCGCTCTGATTGAGTGGACTCAATTCCGTGATCCATAGAATTACGGATAATATGCATGATTGCATCCGAAATACTGTTAAAGGCAAAGGATTTTATTTTTATTGGTTGATCTTCGATAATAAGAGTGACCTGCTTGTGCAGGGCAAGGTTCATATGCTGAACAACACTTTCCATCTTAGGATACATGGAAGAAAGAGGTAGTGGTTTCGATATTTGTTGTTGCTGCAGAGCGAGGTTTTTCTGGTCTGCTTGTAACAGGTGATAAGAGGAGATATTGCTCATATTAGATAGTAAATCCATTGCCTTCATTGCATCTTCTACCGTGAAAAAAGAGAGGAAAAACCCAAATTGAGCAATGTAATCAGCGGTATGGCTATCGGTCTCTATTTGATCGGGAAAGTAAGAGAATTGCAGTCCTTGGTCTTGTAACAATTTTACAAATAACAAACAACGCAAGTGCTTCATCTCACAGTCCTCTGTTAATAGTACCTGCACACTGTTTGATGCATTGAGTATGGCCAAAGGAATGGATTTTCGCTTTGATATATTTGATGTAGAAGATTCTGAGGGAGTATTTTGCAAAAAATCAGAAATCTCCTTTTTGAAATTGGCGGTGTCAATCTTAATGACATCATCGGTAGAGAATTGAAGTAATCCTTCTTTTAATAGACGTATGCTCCGACTAAGCACACGCAAAAGTACGTGACGTTGTTCGTCGTCTAAGATATCTAATCCATGTTTATGAATGAAGAAGCATACATCTTCTGTTAAGTGAGCAACTTCCACAATCTGTGACAGATCCATCATGGAAGAGGAACCCTTGATGGTATGCATAGAACGAAAGAGTTCTGTGATAGCGTCAGAGGAAAAATCTCTGGCGGTTTCGATTTGGGCAATGCAAGCTATACTTTTTTGTAATAAGTATTCAATTTCTGAGATATATGCAATTTTTAATTCTCTATATACTTGATTCATAAAGGCACCATCCATTTCTTCTAATAGAAACCTAGAAATACTATTGTGATTAAGAGCTTATATAGTATATAATACCCTTAATAAAGTAAATTGCAAGGTAAAATTTAATGGTAGGTGAAGAAAAATGTCAAATATTCTTAAGGTTACAACTCCCACAGGAGGGTACGATCAAAATACGGCAATAAGACAAGGGCAACAAAAAGCACCAGACCCATCGATTCAGGGACAAGTGAATATAGACAAAGTTACGAGACCAGATGGACGAACAGATGCGGGATCCCAAGAGCATAATGTGGCGATGAAGTTCAAAGGTGAATCTAATTATAATAACTTTATTCAGCAAATGGGAAAATTATCAGGAATGACAGAGACATTTTCGAAGTTTTTCTTTGAACATCTTGCAATGCTTGTGGAGTCAGGTTTGGATGATGAGTTCGCTACAAAGCTAGGTGAATTTTATGCCATGATAGAATTAAGTGAGAAAGAAGTGGCTGGATTTGTGAAGAATCAGCAGAATACGTCAGTGCGATTTAAAGGAGCTTTTTTTGAATTGCTTCGTCATGTAATGCAAAACACTACTTCTCAAGACTTGAAAAGCGATATCCTTGATTTTTTAAAACGCTATGTAGACCTAGCAGAGAATCAACATATAATGAATAAGATTTCTTTTCTTCTAGAAGGGATTGAAAAAAGATTGTTTCAGAGTGCGGCAGCAGAGTTGCAGGGCTTGATGAAGGAATTAGATTGGAATGCGAAGCCTGGCAGCAATGGGTTTGAAGAAAATGCAACGGTATTGAAAGAGAAGATATTACCACATTTGAATCAATATATCACAACTACTCACGATAGGGGACTAGTGCGAGAATTAGTTTCTGTTCTTTCTTTCTACGTTGCTCGCTGTGAAAACGGGACAGAAGCTCGTGTGGTTGAAGCGTTTGAACAATTGATGAAATATCAGATGATGCAAGAAACATTCCAAGGTGCAAAGTCATCCATGCTCCTTCAGGTATTGGCCAATACAGAATACGAAAAATCAGCAAAGAAACAAGGATGGGCTGACAAGTTGTCAGATCTGATACGAGTAGGTGTTTCCTCGGCAGAAGGCAGTGACCAAAAAGAAATGTTCAAATCACTTATGCAATCAATTGTTCTAAATGAAAGTGTGTATATGCCGGTACTTCATATGATGTTACCTATGAGAGTAGGAGAACAATTAATGTTTGCCGAAATGTGGATTGACCCAGATGCCGGTGGCAAGAAGAGTGCCAGCCCCAAAGATAAGACGGTACAAGGGTTGATTAAATTCGATATTCAAGAACTTGGATTTTTTGATTTATTCTTCTTATACAAAGAGGGAAAGATAAAAGTACAAATGAATTGTCCAGACAAATTAAGTGATGAACTGAAGCAAATCCGAGAAGATATGTCACGCATCTTTATGGAACATCAGATTAGAACGGAAGAGATTTATGTAGACGTAGGTGGGAAGTCAATACCAATATCCACAGCATTTCCAAAAATATTTGAAAGGAAGAACTCAATCAATGTCACGATTTGATCATGTACTTAACAAAAAAGCAGTAGCACTAAGCTATGATGGAGAAGATAAGGCCCCTGTGATTGTTGCTTCCGGGATGGGCTATCTTGCAGAGAAGATTATCGAAACAGCAGAACGAAATGGAGTTCCGATTTATGAAGATAATTCCTTGGCAACGATGTTAACACAATTAGAACTAGGAAGCGAAATACCTGAAGAATTATATCAATCAATCATTGAAATATATTTGTATTTTTTGAAATATTCACCAAATAATAAAAATAAAGAATAGTAGAAATTGAAAACAGCTCAATAGGGCTGTTTTTTTGTTGATGCATATAATCGACTCAAAAAACAAAAACATTGAAAAAAATACTGATAATTGATATACTTATCTATATTATATTGTAAAAAGACTGATAAATTATAAAACAATATTAATTTAATTGTATAATTAAGAAAATAATTTCAATAAAAAGAAAATATGATTAAATTAATAAAATGAATATGAGAAAATATAAAGAAGGAGGAAAAAATGAATAACTTAAATGGAACAAGCATAAACCTGCTTAACAAATCGTTAGATTATTTATGGAAAAAACAATCTGTGATTTCGAATAATATTGCCAATATTGATACGCCTGGGTATAAATCACAGAGCTTGGATTTTGAAGATACTTATAAGCGACAATTGGATTTAGCAATTGCGAAGAATGATACAACGGCAATTAATCAAGCCATTGCAAATGCGTCGATTACAGTAGTTGAATCAGCTACATCTGGAAGATTAGATGGGAACAATGTGGATGCAGATGCGGAGATGGTGGAGATGACTCGTACTTCTCTTCAATATCAATATGCACTACAGTCTGTCAATAGTGATATCACTCGATTAAGTACGGTAATCAAAGGTCAGTAAGATCTAAAGGAGGAATAATATGAGAAGTGATTTTATACAACCAATGCAAGTATTACCATCGATAAAATCAATGAACACAGAGAATAAAGTGGATGAAAATGGAAGTCAAATCTTTGCAAGTATCTTGGAGAATGCACTCGGAGATGTGAAGACTACACAAGCAGAATTGGAAGAACAGCAGTACTTACTTGCGACTGGGAATATAGATGATGCACACACGATACCAATTGCTGCAGCCGAAGCTCAATTAGCAGTAGATATGTTGGTGCAACTAAGAAATAAGGCTGTAGATGCGTACAATGAATTACTAAAAACAAACGTATAAAAGAATTGGAATTTATTGAGAAGAGGGTGCGTATTGTCATATGGATAAAGTAAAATTAAAGTGGGAACAATTTAAGAGTTACATGGAGAAGTATGATAAAAAGAAGGTAAGGGTGGGGGCAATTGGAGCAGGAGGAATCGTTCTAATAGCGATTATTGTTGCGCTTGCTCTAAATAATGTGAGCTATTCAACATTGTTTACGGGAATGACAAATGATGAGGCGATTGCAGTTGTGTCGAAATTGCAAGAGATGAACGTTGATTATCAATATGATGGAAGTGGTACTATATTAATTGATAGATCATTAGAGCAATCTACAAGAGCTGCCCTTGCAATGGAGGGGTATCCAAAGAGTGGATTCGCTTATGATATTTATTTGAATAACGTAAGTGGCATGACTACAGACTCCCAGAATCAGCAATTCGAGATTTTTGCACTACAAGATAGAATTAGTGCAACAATTCGAGAATTTTCAGGTGTGCAAAATGCCATTGTAAGCATTTCTTTAGCGGAAGAAGAGAAATATGTATTATCTCAAGATGATGAAGAAAATACATCCACAGGGTCAGCAATGGTAACTATGGCTGACGGAGGCTCCCCTTCACCAGAGCAAGTGGTGGCCATACAAAGATTAGTGGCAAGTAATGTAAGCGGAATGGAAGCTAGTAATGTGGTTGTTATTGATGGAAATGGAATTGAAGTTTCTACGAATGAAGAAGGTGGAAGTTCAACTTCGGGCGATGCAGGCGAAGATATTGCAAGTCTTATTGAAACGGAAATTAGTAAGAAGGTAATTAATGTACTTAGCCCATTTTATGGTTCAGAGAATATTCGAGTATCGGTACGTGGACAAGTAAATATGGAACGAGTTATTCGAGAAACAACAACTTATACAACACCTGAGAAGGTAGATGAAAATGACAAAGTTGGAATCCTAGATACAGAAACTGAAACAACAGATGTTTCAGGGACAGATGCAGCCGCAACTGGAGTGGCTGGAACAGAACCGAATGCAGAAGTGCCACAGTATGATAATTTGCCAGAAGGAACTGAGAACTATAGCAATACATTTACAAGGGACTACTTAGTGAATCAAGTGAAGGAACAAGGCGAATTGGATCCAGGATATTTAGAGGATCTAACAGTGTCAGTATCTATCAATAGTGAAGCCCTAGAAGAAGATGTCATTATCAATGTGGCAGACTTGACAGACTTAGTGGGGAATGCAACTGGAATTGCAACAGCTGATCGAGAAGAGAAGATTACAGTAGTAAGTGCACCATTCTACACAAGGGATATTGCAGCTGGAAATCAACCGTTGAATGTAGTTGGTGATTTACTAGAAAAATATTCACCAGAAACCTTGGGTTTAATGGCGTTGGCTATATTATTAGCACTTATTATATTGGCAATGGTATTACATTCTATTCGTAAGAAGATTAAGAATCGTAAGAAGAAGCCAAAGCGTAAGCGCAAAGGAAAGAAGAAAAAAGGCGAGCCAGATGAAGATGAAATTATTTTAGTTTCGGCTGAAGAGGGCACAGTGCCTAATGCTTCAACAAAGAATGTTGAGGTATTGGATCTACAAACAGATAAGACACGTGAATTAAGAGAAAATGTTAGAGATTTCGCAGAAGAGAATCCAGAGATATCAGCACAAATGATTAAGAACTGGCTGAATGGAGGCGATGAGAATGGCGGATAATACAGCGAAACAAAAACCTTTAGCTTATGAACAAAAGGCAGCGGCAGTTGTAGCGGCACTTGGTGTCGACGCAGCAGCAGAAGTATATCGTTATTTGTCCCAAGAAGAAGTAGAGCAGCTCACATTAGAGGTTGCAAAATTAAATCATTTAAACTCAGATCAAACAGAAGAAGTTTTGGAGGAGTTTTATCGTTCTTGTATGACACAAAAGGTGGTAACAGACGGTGGAATGGAGTACGCAAGAGCTGTATTAGAGAGAACATATGGCGAAGCGGTTGCTATGGAGTTGTTAGCAAAAACAACGAAATTTCTAAAGGGACATTCTTTTGATTTCTTGAATCGCATGGATGCAAAACACATCTATGCTGCACTTCAAAGAGAACGATTACAAGCAACGGCACTTGTATTATCTTATATTGAACCAGATAAGGCGGCTAGCTTAATAGCAGAACTGTCTGAAGATAAGAGAATAAAAGTGGTTGAACGTATCGCGAAACTTGAGAGTGCATCTCCAGAAATTGTAAAAATAGTAGAAGCACAGCTGTTGAAGCGTTTTGATAAGATTTTAAATTCAGAAGTTACAACAATTGGTGGTATCGATTATGTAGCAGATGTAATGAATTACATGGATCGAAGCAATGAGAAGTTCATTTTCGAGGAGATGGGAAAGGAAAACCCAGAACTTGCAGATTCTATCAGAAAGAAGATGTTTGTATTCAGCGATATTTTAAGTATGGACGATCGTTCGGTACAGAGATTTATCAGAGATTGCGATACCAAAGACCTTGTATATGCGCTTAAAAATGCTGGTAAGGAATTATCAGAACTATTCTTTAGCAATATGTCGGCTCGTATGGCGGAGACAATCCAGTCTGACATTGAAGTTACATTTAATATTCGACTCCGAGATGTGGAAGAAGCACAACAAAAAATTGTTAACCTTATCCGTAAGCTAGATGAAGAAGGAGAAATTATGATCGGAAAAGGCGGAAAGGATGATGTAGTTGTATAGAATTGTAAAACGTGACAATTATGAAAACCCCAAAATTGAATTGTATGACTTTCCAAGTGCTTCGAGTCCAATTGCATTAAATCCTTTTGAGGAATTGGAAGGATCAATGGTGCAAGAGGGAATAGATATAAGTCAAGAGCAAGGAAAAAAACATGAAGAAGAGACCTTCGAGGCAGAGAGGGATCAATTAAGGCAAGAATCCATTGCAAAGGGCTATGAAGAAGGTAAAATCAAGGGTCATGCAGAAGGTTATGAAGTTGGGTATGCAATTGGATTACAAGAGGCTAAAGAAAGTCAAAAGAAAGCACTTGAAGGACTACAGGAAAAAATTGCAAATTGCATAGAAGATATGGAGGAACAGAGGGAGTTGTACCTAGAATCCTATTTAGATGATTTGAAGAACATATCACTTGCAGTTGGAGAGAAGATTGTACAGACAAGTTTAAAGTCTAGCGAAAGCGTAATTCAACGCATGATTTTAGCTGCTACAGATAAACTAAAAAAAGTTGTATGGGCAAAAGTTTACATCGGTACAGGTGGAGTAGCCATGCAAGTTCAAGGGGATTCGCAGTTTATTGGCAGTCTGTCGAAATTAGCAGAAAGTGTGAAGGTCATCTTGATGGATGAAGAACCACTAGGAATTTGTATTATTGAAATGCCAGATGAAGTGATTGACATTAGCGTAGAAACACAAATAGAAGCTATTCGAGATATTGTAAACGATGCTCGGATGTAAGAGGGGTGGAAATCGGATATGTTGAAGCATATACCGAATATGATTACGAAGGCAGATACAATTAGTCATATTGGGAAAATTGAAAATGTTACAGGTATGGCAATGACTGCATCCGGGGGCGAAGCAAATATTGGTGATATTGTTCTTATCTATAATGATGAACAAAAAAAACAAATACCAGCTGAAGTTGTCGGATTTCAAGGGAATAAAGTTCAATTAATGGCCTATGAAAATCTAGTGGGAATTGGAGCAGGAAGCTTTGTTAGAAATACAAAAAAGCGTCTTAAGATTCCAGTGGGGAATTTTCTACGCGGTAGAGTGATTGATGCCATGGGGAATCCATTGGATGGGAAGGGGTCATTTGAATCCGAAAAACACTACTTTGTTGAAACACCCAAAATAAATCCCTTGTCTAGACCGCCTATTCGCGAAACACTGCATTTTGGAATCAAGGCGATTGACGGACTACATACGATTGGAAAAGGGCAGCGTATTGGAATTTTCTCTGGCAGTGGAGTAGGAAAAAGTACATTGCTAGGAATGATTGCTCGAAATGTAGAAGCAGATATTAATGTGATTGCACTCGTCGGAGAGCGTGGGCGTGAGGTCCGAGAATTTATTGAGCGAGACTTAGGTCCGGAAGGAATGGAGCGCACAGTACTTGTGGTTGCAACATCTGATCAACCAGCAATGTTGCGAATGAAGTGCCCATTGGTTGCGACAACGATTGCAGAGTATTTTAAAGATCAAGGGAAAGATGTACTTCTTATGATGGATTCCCTTACTCGATTTGCAATGGCACAACGAGAAATAGGACTAGCAACTGGAGAGCCGCCTGTTGCTAGAGGATATACACCTTCTATTTATGCAGAATTCCCCAAACTTCTTGAACGAAGTGGGAACTTTAGTAAAGGATCCATTACAGGAGTTTATACGGTATTAGTAGAAGGCGATGATACGAATGAGCCAGTATCAGATACAGTAAGAGGGATTTTAGATGGACATATTGTATTGACAAGGAAGTTAGCAAATAAAAATCATTTTCCAGCAATCCAAGTAACTGCAAGTATTTCACGACTTATGAAAGATATTGTAAGTGAGGAATTTTATGAATCGGCAGGACAAATAAGAGAGTTTATTAGCATATGTGAAGAAAATGAAGATTTGATATCTATTGGAGCATACAAATCTGGGTCAAATCCTAAATTAGACTATGCAATTTCAAAAATAGAAAGAATTAATAATTTTTTAAAACAAAAAGTAGGAGAAGATTTCTCAAAAGAGGACATAATTAGAGAAATGAAATCTATTTTGCTACGCTAGGGCTTAGAAAAGGAGTTGTATGATCAATGAAGAAATTCAACTTTTCACTACAAAAAGTATTAGATTTCAAAGAGCAAGTCGAGAATAATATTAAGAACGAATTTGCGATTATCAATAATCATATAAGACGGGAAGAACAGAAGTTAGAAAATCTAGAACAACATTACGCGGAGTATCGTGGTGAAATGGAACAGGAGTTAAGAAAAGGCTGTTATGCGTCGAAACTGATTTTGCTTGAACAGTTTTTACATAATATGGAGCAGTCCATCGATAGACAAAAAGAACTTTTGGCAAAGTTAGAAAAACAAAGAGAGCATAAACGATTAGAATTAGTAGAAGCGACAACAGAAGTTGCAACAATTGAGAAATTAAGGGAAAGGAAGCGACTTATCTTTGATGCGGATATGTTAAAAGCAGAGGAATTATATATTGAAGAATTCGTGTCTAATCAGTCGGCTGTACAAAAGAAGTAAGATTCTGAAATTACAGAATTTACGATAAAGAAGAAAGGAGGAAACCTATGAATACAATGGTGGTACCGAGTGTTCCAACCAACAGTTCTATGAAGCATTCAACGAAGACAGAAGCAAAGACAGAGGCAAAAACGGAAGCAAAGCTAGAAGATAGCGCAAGTTTTCATGAACAATTGATGCAACAATTTCAAATGCAAGTGTTCCCGCAGTTGTATCAACAAACGGCAGATGAAGTGGTTAAGGGAGATGTAATCCTAGGAAGTGGAATGAATGCCAATAGTCAGAATGGAGAATTACTAGGAGTAGTAATGGATCAAAGTGACAAGGATATAACAAAAGAAGTAGCAAGCGGGCAATTAACAGCAACGGAAGAAGCGTTCCAAGTTCAAAAGCCAGCAGGGCAATATCAGAACGAGATGCATCTATTAGGAGAAGGTACTCAGAATGTAAGTGCTGAACTGAAACAGCAAGAGTCTATTATTAAAAGTGACGGACCGCTTACAGACAAAAGTAACTTGTTACCTAACCAGGAAAATGCTATTGCAACTACAATGGAAAATCATCAAGAAGTAGAAAAACCGTTACAGAAAAAAGAAGAAGTTAACAGTCACGAATGGCTAAAACAGACAACGGGTGGAATTGGAAGCAACATAGTTGAAAGCAAGCAGAGTATAGTAAATCCAAGTATGGATTTAGCAAAATGGGAAGACGTACAACAATCTATTGAGAAACAGATTCTTGCCAAGTCAGAAAGATTTGAAATTAATTTAAGGCCAACTTTTATGACAGAAATATCTATCAAAGCAGTGTATGAAGCAGGGCAAACAACAATTTCAATTCTATGTAATGATCCAAAGGCACTACAATTTATGTCTTCTAACGCAGATGACATTGCTAGCATGATTGAAACAAGAACAGGAACACAGACTGAAGTAGTGGTAGAAACAACAAGAAGCGATTATTTGCAACAAGAAAATCAGCAAAACCAAGGTCATTCGCAACAACAGCGAGATGAGCAAGAACAAAGTCAAACAAGCACAACACAAGCCACAATTCATGAAAGTATGAATTTTTTACAACATCTAAGGCTTGGATTAGTGCAGTAAGAAAGGAGAATGAAAATGCCGGATGTTAATGGAATAAATAATACAAATCTTTATAATGCAACAATGGCAACATCAACTAACGAAGCACCAGGAACTTTGACGATGAATGATTTCTATGAGTTGTTAGCAGCTCAGCTGAAATATCAAGATGCAGACAATCCAATGGATACTGCACAAATGATGGAGCAGATGGTACAAACACAGATGATTGATGCAATTACACAGATGTCGGCTATGAACATGACAACTTATGCATCTTCGATGATGGGAAAGGAAGTAATTGTTGCAGAAGTAGATATGAATGGACTAGGAACAGGTGTAAATGTATCTGGGGTGGTAACAGGTGTAATCCTTGGCAATGATCCGATTATATATGTAGATGGAACGGCATATTCCATGGGACAAATTATGGCAGTGGGAGATATTCCTAATGTACCAGTGACGGACTCTAATGTAGATGAAACCATAGATCCAGAAATATAAGGAGAACGCAATGGCAATAGATCAATTAAATGATATTCAAAAATTGAGACTTCAGCATGAAGTATACAATCAGCCGACTCCAAAGACTTCAAATGTAAGTGCAGATGTAAAAACAAGTTTTGAAGATGCATTACAAAAAGAGTGGACAAAAACAAATTTGCAATTTTCAAAACATGCAACAAAAAGAGTAGAAGAAAGAGGCGTTGTGCTGACCCAGGATTTACTTCAAGATTTATCTAATGCAGTAGATCGGGCGAGAGAAAAAGGTGCCAAAGATGTCGTAATCATAGGACCGCAAAGTGCATTTGTAGTAAATGTTCCAAATAATACAGTTATTACTACCATGAATGCAAGAGAAATGAGAGAAAACATATTTACTAATATTGATAGTACCGTAATCTTATAGGCTGGACCATTTTTGGAAGCTTCGTTTCTTGCCCGAATGGCAAGAACATATACGGGAATCAATGATATTCAAATGAAAAGGAGATTAAAATGGTTAGATCAATGTATGCAGCAATTTCAGGACTAAGAACACATCAATCCAAAATGGATGTAATTAGTAATAATATAGCAAATGTAAATACATGGGGATTTAAGTCAAGAAGTGCGAATTTTGAAGATGCGATGTATTTTAACTTGGTAAATAGTACAGGTGGAAACGAAACACCAGGTGGCTTGGGGGGGACAAACCCTTCTCAGATTGGTTATGGAGTTAATCTAGGATCTATTAGTACGAATTTTGGATCAGGAAGTTGGGGATATACAGGTCGCCCGCTTGATTGTATGATCACTGGAACAGGATTTTTCGTGGTAGGTGGAATGGCAGCAGACCCAGCAACAGGGGTACCATTTAATGATTTGCCATCGGGAAATTTAAAGTTATCGCGTGTTGGGATTTTCTCAGTTGATGATAACGGATACTTGGTTGATAATGGCAGCAATTATGTATATGGATTTGAACAAGCTGTAGATAACACCACAGGAACTCCAGTACCAGAATTCGATGCAGATGGAAATCCTGTAATGAATACAACTACTGTGAAGCCATTACAGATACCAATAATGCCAGGGTCAACACCGCCAGAACGTTATGATATCCAGAATTACAAAATCTCAACAGATGGGATGTTAAGCGGAATTGATAAAGATAATAATGTAATTTTAATTGGACAAATGGCAATCGCTTCTGTGGAAAATGTAGACGGACTTGTTCAAAGCTCAGGATATACATATGAAATTGGGGATAATGCAGGACAAGTACAAGCAATTCAAACAATAGCAACTACAACAGGACAGATTTTGAACAATAACTTAGAGATGTCAAATGTTGACTTGGCAACGGATATGGCAAGTATGATTACAACCCAAAGAGGGTATCAAGCCAATTCGAAAATTATTACAGTTACAGATGAAATGTTAGAGCAACTGGTGAATATGAAACGATAGTAGTCGTTAGAAGGGATATCTATGATTGAATTAACGAAAATAAATCGGGAGCCAATCTTAATTAATTCAAGACAGATTGAATTTATTGAAATCATTCCTGAATCTAAGGTAGTAATGTTAAATGGAAAATATCATATTGTGAAGGAAAATAAAGACGAGATTATTGCAAAGATTGAGCGATTCGAACAAGTTTGTTTTAAGGAGTTAATCTTTAAGGAGGTATAGGAAATGGATGTAACCACATTTGTAGGTATTTTGGGCGGACTAGGACTTATTATATTTTCGATAATGTCAAGTGGAGACCTTGCAGATTTTTTTGATCCTGCCAGTTTTATGATTGTTTTAGGAGGAACTCTGGCAGCAGTTATTGCTAGTTTTCCGTTTGGTACACTAAAAAATGTATTCAAACATACGAAAAAATTACTTTCAGGGAAACAGTATAAAGTAGAACCAATTATAGAGACACTAGTGGAATTTGCTCAAATAGCTAGAAGTAGTGGCCTACTTGCATTGGAAGAACAAGCAAATCAACAAACAGATCCATTTATCAAAAGTGGATTAATGATGGTAGTTGATGCAACAGAACCAGAAAAAGTATTGGCAATGCTGGAAGCCGATGTGGCAAGTATGGATGCACGTCATGAAGGTGAAATCCAGATTTATGATAAGGCGGCAGGATATGCGCCCGCCTTTGGTATGATTGGTACTCTGATAGGATTGATTAACATGCTTCAAAACATGGATATGTCATCTGGGGCATCAGATACTCTTGGAACAAGTATGGCGATTGCCATGATTACAACATTGTATGGATGTTTATTTTCCAATCTTATTTTCGCACCAATTGCGAAGAAATTACGTGTTCGTAATGACGAAGAGATCTTATACAAAACTGTGATTATAGAAGGGATTGTAGGAATTCAAGCAGGTGAAAATCCCAAGGCCTTGAAAGAGAGATTAGCTTCATTGTTAAGAGAAAAGGCACGTGTGAAAGTGCTTGGTGGAGATGGGGATTCTGGAAAAGGAAAGAAGAAAAAGTAAAAAAGAATAGGTAAAGAGTAAGACAAATTTTAGGGTAAGGAAGTGAAAGAATATGAAAAAACGTAAGGGCAGTTCAGAAGGTGGAGCCAATTGGATGGACACATATGGTGATTTAGTAACACTATTGCTTTGTTTTTTTGTGTTGCTTTACTCCATCTCATCTATAGATCAAGGAAAGTATGCAAACCTTGTTAAGAGCTTAAATCCAGAAGTAGAGGTAGTAGCACCAGGGTTTGCGGATATTCCGTCAGATGCGAATAAAGACCCTACGTCAGGAGAACAGGAGGCGAATCAAGAAGTTGAGGATGCCAAATTTGAAGAAATGTATGAAAGATTAACCGAATTAGAGGAAGTATTAGGCGAAGAAGTACAGGTGGCAAAGGGTGATGGATATCAATTTATTACATTTAAAAATTCTGTATTTTTCGACGGCGATCGTTATGTTTTAAAAGACGAAGGGAAGGTATTGCTAGATCAGTTCGCAGAAGCGATTGCTCCGTCAGCAGATGTAATCCAAGAACTTCGAGTATTTGGACATACTTCACAAGCAGAGCCTGATATACCAAATGAAGTATTAACAGATCGAACACTTGCAGCCATGAGGACGGCGGTAGTAGTTACGTATATTCAAGAAAAGAATTTGATTGATCCTGGAAAATTGGTACAAGAAGCATATGGACAATTCAGGCCAATTGATACATTTGATACGCCAGAAGGGCGTGCAAATAATAGACGAGTTGAAATACTGATTACAAAAAATGGAGAAGTTCAAAAGAGTCTGGAAGATTACTATAACGAGGTATATGGGGAGTAGATAATTCACCAGAACCTAGGATGCAGAGGTGAGGATAATGGCAGAAGTATTAACGCAGAATCAGATAGATGAGTTAGTGTTATCGATTATGAAGAATAATAAAGAATCTGGGGATGTAGAAAATAGTAATCACAAGCAGTGGAAAGCTTATGATTTTAACAGCCCGAAACGATTTAAGAGAGATAAATTTCGCCTTCTAAGAAGTGTCTATGATAATTATGGAAGAATCGCTTCTTTTCAATTAAACGGATTATTAAGAACTTCTTGTGAGGTAGAGGTAGAATCCCTAGACGAAGGACGATACTCGGAGTTTTTTGGTCTTCTATCAGAAAATGATATTATGATGAAAATGAATGTAAGATTGGCAGATAAATCACAGCCAAAACCCATTCTTTTTCACATGGAACCTAATTTAATGGTTAATATGATTGATCGATTACTTGGGGGAATGGAAGTAGATGATGAAGTAGATTCTTCTTATAGCTATACAGAAATTGAAACAGCGCTTTATAAAGAGATTGCAGATTTACTGTTAGGTATTACAGATGAAACCTGGTCAAATTATGTGGATTTGAAGCTAAGCGATAGAATTCTTGAAGAAGATCCAGAATTATTCAAAGAAATTAGTATGGATGAATCTGTGGCGCTTATTACGTTGTCAATTAAGATGCAGGATGTAAAAGGGAAATTTACATTTTGTGTTACGGGAAGCTTCTTGACAAGTATCTTCGAGAGTATTGATAAGAAAAAAATCAAGGCAATTATTAAAGAGAAGGAAGTCAGTTGCCGTGATCAGATTATGGAGCAATTAACAAAGACGAAGTTAGAGGTAAGAGCAGAATTAGGTGAAGCAGTAATTAGTTTACAAGATATATATGACCTTCAAGTAGGCGACGTGATTGATTTGAATAAGAGCAAGGATTCTGAAATATTGATTTATGTCGAAAATCAACCTTGGTTTATCGGAGAAATGGGAATACATAATAAGAATATGGCAGTCAAAATCGACCGAAATGTGAGTGAAGAACCAACAGATGTATATAAGATGAGGGAGGGATAACATGTCGAAGATTATGATAGTAGATGATGCAGCTTTTATGAGAATGGTACTCAAGGATATTTTAGTGAAAGGTGGCATGAGTGAAATGTGCGAAGCTGCAGATGGAGTTATGGCAGTGGAAGTATATAAGAAAGAACGACCAGATCTTGTGTTACTAGATATTACCATGCCGAAGAAGAACGGGATTGAAGCTTTACGTTCAATTCGAACCTTTGACCCCAATGCAAAAGTAGTGATGTGTTCAGCAATGGGGCAAGAAGCTATGGTAATAGAATCTATTAAGCTAGGTGCCAAAGATTTTGTAGTGAAGCCGTTTAAGCCAAATAGAATATTAGAATCTGTTTCTCGTAATTTATAGCATCAGAAGAATAGGAGAATGCATATGTCTTTTTTAAGTTCGTTAAATATAAGTGCTTCTGGGTTGACAGCACAGAGATTGCGATTAGATGTGGTAGCAAATAATATTGCCAATATAGATACAACAAGGACAGAAGATGGGACACCTTATCGTAGAAAAATGACGGTTTTAGAGGAAAAACAGGATTTTGGTACAGTGTTAAATCGTTCTATGAATCAGATGAATGCTGGGAATAGCGGTGGAGTAGTAGCTACAGAAATTGTAGACGACGAAACGGAGTTAAATGCAGTTTACGATCCGACACATCCAGATGCCAATGAAGAAGGATATGTGATGTATCCAAATATAGATATGGTGAAAGAAACAACAGATGCTATGTCGGCTTCAAGATCATATGAGGCAAATATTAATTCATTTAATACCATGAAACAAATGGCGCAAAAGGCACTTGAAATAGGGCGATAATCTTATGAATAGTTAGAAGAAGGGTAAATAATTATGGACGATAAAAATTTGAAATCAATGGAAGTCGATGCAATAGGGGAGATTCTAAGTATAAGCTTGGGTTCGTCGGCAACTGCACTTTCGGTACTACTTGAAACTAAGGTGATTATCTCGCCGCCCAAAGTTCAAGTACAAGAAACAAAAGATATTGACTTCGATGAGTTGGGTGAACAGCTTGGTGTCGAAATTGCAAATGTTGAAGGGTTAGACGGCAGCAACGTTATGTTCTTAAAGAAGAATGACGCGAGAAGAATCATTGAATTACTCACAAAGAAGACAATAGCAGAAGAAGAATTTGAATTAGACAATATTAATGAAAGCGCCATTTGTGAAGTGATGAATCAGATGATGGGAGCTTCTGCAACTGCACTATCAGAAATGATTGGACGCACAGTAAATATTTCAACACCAACAATTTTTCATATAGAAGATGCACAAGAATTTAGAGATCGCTATTTTGCAGAAGAAGATCGTGTTGTAAAAATCAGTTTTGTGATGACATTGAATGACTCTATTGAATGCGAATTTGTAAATCTGATGAAAGTGGAGCGTGTGAAAGAACTTGTGTCAAATGTAGCATCTGCCATTGATGTGGATGTAGATATGGACAGCGAAGCGTCTCTTCCAACGGGAGATTCCGATTCTGTAACAGAAGAAGGAAATACAACAGAAGAATCAAGTAGTGTTCAATCAGAATCAACAGAAGAACCAACTTTGGCACAAATGATGGAAAGCATGAAAGAGATGATGGGTATGATCAATCAGCAACCAGATGGAACAGTAGCATCTACAACTGCCTCAGAACCATCGCCAAAGAAGATTCCGGTTTCTCCAGTGCAGAACCTAGCTTTTTTATCGAGTGATGGTTCAGGAGAAGTCCAAGGGGCCAATTTGGACAGAATTATGGGTGTCCCACTTGAGATTTCAGTTGAAATTGGAAGAACAAAGAAGTTAGTAAAGGATATACTAGAGTTTAACAAAGGATCTCTTGTAGTATTAGATAAATTGGCAGGCGAGCAGGTGGATTTACTTGTGAATGGCCAATGCATTGCACAGGGTGATGTTGTCGTTGTAGACGAGAATTTTGGAATTAGAATTACAGAAATTTTAGCAGATGAACTTCCTTCGGGGGAATAGAGGTTATCAAATGGATGCATTAGCAATGTTGGGGATGCTTGTTGTGGTGGTAGGAATTCTTTATTTATCTTATTATTGCACCAAGAATATTGGGAAGATAGGGCGATTTAGAACAAGATCAAATTATATGAATGTAGTGGATCAAGTGCCAGTAGGTCAGGATCGTTCGTTGACGATTGTGCAAACAGGCGATACATACTTGTTGCTAGGAATTACTTCGGCACAGATTACGGTATTAAAAGAATTAAACGCCGATGAATTAGCTAGTATGAAGAATGAAAGTCAAGAAATGGCAGAGCCACTTAACTTTCAATCTATCATGGAAAAATTAGGGAAAAGGAAGTAGGGGGATGAATACAGAATCTTTGATTAACATCAATGGTGACCAAGTTCCTACGCTTGATATATTAATTTTAATGACAATTATGATGGTCCTGCCATCCATTGTTGTAATGATGACATCATTTGTTAGAATTATCATTATCCTTTCTTTTACTAGAACGGCGATGGGAGCACCACAGACACCACCAAATATTGTCTTAACAGGAATTGCACTATTTTTGACTTTATTTATTATGAGTCCAGTAATTGGGACTATGAAAACAGATGCCTATGACCCCTATCAAGCAGGGGAAATAACCCAGGAAGTTGCCTTAGACAGGGCGAGTGTCTCTATGAAACGCTTCATGTTAGAGCAGACAGAACCAAGTTCACTAAATTTGTTTGTGGAGCTTGCTGGGATTACAGAAATAACAGAACCAGAGGAACTTCCTCTAACTGTTGTTATACCATCATTTATGGCTAATGAGCTAAAACGGGGATTTACAGCAGGACTACTGATTTATTTACCGTTTTTACTAATAGATATCATTGTGTCTAGTACACTGATGTCAATGGGAATGATTATGTTGCCACCGGCAACCATTGCCATGCCATTCAAGTTATTGTTATTTGTAACAGTAAATGGATGGGAATTATTATTTGAAAGTATTGCAAAAAGTTTCATTCACTGACGGGGGGTAGCGTATGTTAACTACAGCTGAGATACTAGATATATTTCACGAAATGTTTATATTGACAGTAAGGTTGGGAGCACCAATTTTACTCATTTCTATGATACTAGGTATCGTTATTTCTATTCTACAAGCGGCTACTCAAATCCAAGAGCAGACCTTGACCTTCGTCCCCAAATTAATAGTAGTAGGACTTGTTTTAGTTATAATGGGAAGTTCTATGTTGACAACTTTGCAAGAATTTGCGAGGCAAATATTTAGTTATATTGCAGGATAGTAGGTGGGGTTATGTCTTTTTTACTAATGGATGAGGTAATGATATTCTCTTTGATTATGATGAGAATGTCAGGGTTCGTTTTTTTGAATCCAATATTTGGACGAAATGAAATTCCGTCAATGTATAAAGCGGGCCTTGTAATGGTACTCTCTTTTCTGATATTACCAACAGTAGAAACAGAGGCGATAGAAGTCAGTGGAGTATTAGTGTATGGCATTCTCTTGATGAAAGAGTTTGCAGTTGGTTTCTTAGTGGGATTTGTAATGTATTTATTTGAAATGGTTACTATGTATGCAGGTACGGTAATTGACTTTCAGATGGGGCTATCCATGGCAACTGTATTTGATGCACAAACAAATGCACAAGTAGCCTTAAGTAGTAATATTTTAAGAATATATTATATGTTATTGTTTTTTGCCGTAGATGGACATTTGGCAGTTTTCAAAATATTAGTAACATCCCAAGAAATGATACCCTATTCACAGGTGAATTTTAGTCCACGAGCAGCAGATGCAATATTAGTTATTTTTCTTGAGTGTATCGTCCTAGCAGTGAAGTTAGCATTACCCTTTATTGCATTTGAGTTTTTAACAGAAATCGCATTAGGAATTATGGCAAAAACAATACCGCAAATTAGTTTATTCGTACTTAGTATTCAATTAAGAGTCATCATGGGAATTATAATTTATGCACTAATGTCTTCGCATATTGGAACATTTCTAAATGATGTCATTGCGAATATGGTGCATACGATACAGGGGTTATTAAATATAGCTACAATCTAAAGGATGTGATGAACTATGGCAGATGATTCGAAAACCGAAAAAGCCACCCCCAAGAAGCGACGGGATGAACGAAAAGAAGGAAATGTATTTAAGAGTACAGATGTGGTAAATGTTGTATTTATTCTCGTTGGATTCTATACATTAAAGTTTCTATTTCCACTGATGTATGAACGAATAACGTACTTCTTAGGTCGCTGTATGGATCGGATAGCTGAAGCAGATACACTTACACTGGAGGTACTTGCAGGATTAAGAAATGAGTTGTTAAGTGTACTTCTTGTAACCTTGTTGCCCTTTGTGTTAATTTGTGCAGCGGTTGGAATTATTATGAATGGGGTGCAGACAAAGTTCCTATTTGCAACCAAAGTATTAAAACCTAAATTGGAAAAAATCAATCCAATTAAAGGGATTCGAAAATTATTTTCATTACAAAAAGTAGTGGAGTTAATAAAGAACTTAATAAAGATATCTATATTAATTGTTGTAGTGTATTTTTTATTAAGTGAATTTTTATATGAGATAGTAAAGATGTATGACATGGACATTAAGAACTCGGTAGCGTTTGTCTTTGAAATGATGATGACCATTGTTCTTAGAGTCACCATTGCATTTGTGGCAGTGGCCATTTTTGATTATATATATCAGAGGTGGGAATATGAAAAGAAATTGAAGATGTCAAAACAAGAAATAAAGGAAGAATTTAAGCAGACAGAGGGTAACCCGGAGATAAAAGGTAGGGTAAAGAATCTGCAGAGACAAATGTCGAGAAACCGTATGATTCAAGCGGTTCCAGAAGCAGATGTAATTATCAGAAACCCGACGCATTTTGCAGTGGCATTGAAATATGACACAAGTAAAAACAGTGCGCCAGTAGTTATTGCAAAGGGACAAGATGAATTAGCACTTCGTATTATAGCAGTTGCAGAAGAACATAAAGTAGTGGTTGTAGAGAATGTTCCTCTAGCACGTGGACTATATAAAACAACGGAACTTAATCGTCAAATACCAGAAGAGTATTATGGATTAGTTGCAGAAGTACTAGTTTATGTATATAAGCTTAAAAATAAAGGGGTGTAACATGAGGCGAATTCTCAATAATGCGACAGCTATTTTTGTAATAATCATCGTATTACTAATAATTATTCCACTATCACCATTTTTGTTGGATGTAACGATTATCATAAATATAGCAATCTCAATGATGATTTTGGTTATTAGTATGAATATAAAAGAACCGTTGGAATTTTCTATATTTCCTTCGCTCTTATTAGTGACCACATTATTTCGATTAGGGATTAATGTTTCTTCCACAAGGAATATTCTAACTCGAGAAGGGGAGGCAGGAGCAGTTATTCGTTCTTTCGGAGAATTTGTTCTGCAGGGAAATGTTGTAGTAGGTATTATTATCTTTTTTATCATTGTGTTGGTACAATTTTTAGTTATTACAAAAGGTGCAGAACGTGTGGCAGAAGTTGCAGCACGATTTACATTAGACGCAATGCCAGGAAAGCAGATGGCAATCGATGCAGATTTAAGTTCCGGCTTAATTACAGAAAATGATGCAAAAATGAGACGTTCTAAAATCCAAAGAGAAGCAGATTTTTATGGAGCTATGGATGGAGCAACAAAGATTGTAAAAGGGGATGCGATTATGTCCCTTGTAATTACAGTCGTTAACTTAATTGGTGGATCTATTATAGGAATTATAGAATCCAATCTTTCTGTGACAGAAGTATTATCTTTATATTCAATTGCCACAGTAGGGGATGGATTAGTATCACAGATCCCAGCGCTTTTAATCTCCACAGCAACGGGGCTAATTGTAACAAGAGCAGTATCTGAGGGTAGCTTAAATGAAGATGTGTCAGCACAATTTTTGGCACAACCTAGGGCAATTATCTTGACAGGAGTGGTTCTAATTGTATTAGCACTAGTCCCAGGTATGCCAATGCTACCAATGTTTCTTCTAGCAGCATTATTCATTATTGGTGGAATTGTTTTAGAACGTAGAATAAGAGAAAATGCATTAGAATTGGCAGATATAGAATATAGAAAAAACAATGAAGAGAATCTTGTTGCAGAATCTGAAGAAGAATATTTTAGAGATGTAAATAATATATACTCATTAATTGGTGTTGAGCCAATTGAAATGGAATTCGGATATAGTTTAATTCCGTTAATTGACGAGTCAAGTGGAGGAAAAATGATTAATCGTATCGTGATTTTCCGAAGACAATATGCTCAAGAAATGGGATTTGTAATTCCTTCTATCCGACTACGAGATAGCTCTAATTTAAATACAAATCAATATGTGGTTAAGGTCAAAGGAGAAGAAGTTGCAAGAGGAGAAATATTAGTCGATCATTTCTTGGCCCTAGAGCCTTTGAAACCAAGTGGGCATATAGATGGCATTGAGACCATTGAGCCGGCTTATGGAATTCCTAGTAAGTGGATTCTTCCAGAGAACAAAGAAATGGCGGAAATATATGGATATACAGTTATTGATCCACTTTCGGTTATGCTTACTCATTTATCCGAAACCATTAAACGATTTACATATGAATTATTAACAAGACAAGAGGTAGAGCAGTTATTGGAAAATGTAAAGAAAACCTCTCCAGAGTTGGTGGGCGAAGTAATACCGTCCGTGATTTCTGCTAGAAATTTCCAAAAAATCCTAGTAAGTTTATTAAAAGAAGGTATTCCAATCAAAGACATGGAAACGATATTAGAACTTGTTGCAGATGGAACTGCAAGTGGACTAGAGATGACTATAATTGTGGAAAATATTCGAGCATCTCTTAAGCGTACCATTACTAGAAAGTTCTGTACGGATGGTAGATTAAATGTCGTGACATTGGACGCTGAATTGGAGAAGAATTTAGTGGGGTGTATGGCAAGAAGCGACCAAGGAATTTATCTTGCAACTAGTCCTGAAATCATGCAGAGTGTGATTACACAACTAGGAAAAGAGATGAAGAAATTCCAAGAATTGTCTCAGGATACAATCATCCTCACAAGTCAAGTCATACGGCCTTATATTTACAAAATGTTAGAACAATTCTATCCAACTATATATGTTCTTGCATTTAATGAAATCGCTGACAATGTTCAGATTCAGGCAATTGGAAACATTAGAATGGAATAGAGGAATTTAAATGGTAAAAGACAACGTACAAAGGCAAATAACAGATTATACAAATGAAGAGTTATTTCTAGAGTATCATGAAACGAAAGAGCTTATGCTAAAGCAAGAACTCGTTATGAGGTACCTTTATATTGTTCGAAGTATAGCAATTCAAATGAGAAATGTGTATGTTGGTTTTAGCCAATTAGAGGATATTGTAAATGAGGGAGTCCTTGTTTTATTACAAGCCATTGACAGATACGAAATAAATCAACATGTGAAATTTGAAACATTTGTTACAAAACGGATAAGAGGCATGATTATTGATATTGCAAGGAAGCAAGATTGGGTGCCTAGAAATACAAGGAAGATAAGCAAAAATATTGAGGAAATGGCGAATCAATATTATTCAGAAAAAGGGCATGAACCAACGATAGATGAAATTGCGGAATCCTTAGATTTAGAGAAGGGAAAATGTGAGGAAATACTATCGAAAATGGCACTTCATTCAGTGTTGTCCTTGGATATGGTGTTGCACGAAGGGAATGAACAATATAGTAACACCCAAATCCCCTCTTTAAATACAGAGGAACAGCCGGAAATACATTTTATGGAAGGCGAAATGAAACAAATATTAGTGCAAGGAATTGAGCGCCTGAACGAGAAGGAACAGTTAGTAGTTTCCTTGTATTATATGGAAGAATTACATATGAAAGATATTGCAACCGTACTCGAAATTAGTGAAGCTCGGATTTCACAAATACACGCAAAAGCTTTGGTAAAATTAAAAGATTACTTAACCAAAGAATTGCAATAAGGAGGGCTTATGTTTCAAGGATTTTATACGTTAACATCAGGAATGTTAACTCAAACAAGAAATTTGAATGTAATTAGTAATAACATGGTAAATGTATCTACTCCAGGATACAAAAATGATAATATGATAGTAAGCACATTTGCAGAGGAAATGGTCGCACGAAATAATACCCATGAATTAAAAGGAGAAGAACTTGGAAGAATGGGTAAGATTGTAACAGCCGATCGCAACTATACGGATTATGTAAGTGGTGCATTAGAGCCAACAGGAAGAACGCTTGATTTTGCAATGCGTGGGCAAGGATTTTTCACAATCCAAACAGATGATGGACCGATGTATACTCGAAATGGATCTTTTTCCATAGACGACACAGGGTATTTAATGCTAGAGGGAGTAGGACAAGTATTAGGTGAAACGGGTCCTATATTTGTTGGAACAGACGATATTGTAACGGATTCATTAGGCAATATATTTAATAATAGATCGAATCAATATTTGGGAAAGTTAGCAATTGCTGATTTTGCTGACTATGATGCGGAACTTAGCAAAGATAGTGGAAATGTGTTTAAGGCAACAGGTACTCCGATTCCAGCAACAGGAACGGTGATGCAAAATACAATAGAATCATCCAATGTAGATAGTGTAAAAGAAATGGTAGCGATGATGTCTAGTCAGCGAGCACTGTCAAGTAATGCGCAAATATTGAAAATGTACGATGAAATGACAGGGAAAATGTTAACAAAGCTTGGTCAAATGTAAAGTGAGGTAAGTATATGGATATGTCTTTTTATACAGCAGCAAGAGGCGCTATGACGCAGCAAGAGAAATTAAATGTTGTTGCTAATAACATGGCGAATATAAATACCACTGGATTTAAAAGTAAGTCATCAGCATTTCAAGATTTACTATACATTAATATGAAAGCAGAAGAAGCGGAAGATACGCAGTTAGTGGCAGGTGCAGGAGTGAATATAAGTCACACCAATACGAGCTTTGCATCGGGAGGCATGAATCCAACCGGCAATCGGTTAGACTATGCGATTAACGGAGAAGGCATGTTTATGTTGCAAGACACATTAACCAATGAAATTTGCTATACAAGAGCAGGACATTTCTTTGCATCCGAAAGAAACGATGGATTTTATTTAGCGGCAGCAGATAATAAACTCGTGTTAGATGCAAATCAACAGCCAATTCGCTTGAATGGAGAAACAGTATTCAGTCAGCCAGGGATTTTTGTCTTGGAAAATACAGATGGAATTTATAGTACTGGCGATACTGAATTTCAGGCAGTGCCAAAAAATGGACAACCGACAATTAGTACGGAGGGCAAATTATTACAAGGATTTGTGGAGATGTCAAATGTGGACACCGCGGAGGAAATGGCAAATGTTATAGAAGCGTCGAGAGCATATTCTTATGCATTGAAGATGGTACAGACGGCTGATGAAGTAGAAAATGTAATTAATAACCTAAGATAAAAGGAGTAGATGAATGCAAGATGATATTTTAAAATCAAGCAGATTAGTTAGTATATTGGCATGTAAGCAGGGAGATTCGACGGAAACATCGGAAGAAGTGTCAATTGGTCATGCCTCATCCGAAGATTATCTTACAGATTTAATTAAACGTACACTAGAGAAAGAATTTGCAGAGCAAATAGAAGAAGCAAATCCCCTTAGAAGTGAAAGGAAGCAAGAAAGGTACGAGGCTGTAAATGTAATTCAGGCAATCGTGGAAGGCCAAGTGATTGATAGTATGAAGAAATTTGGAATGTGTACATGCGAACGTTGTATTGCGGACACAACGGCTCTAGCACTCACGAATTTACCGGCAAAGTACATGGTCATAGAACGTGAAAAAAGTGTTCCGATTATCAATCACTATGCAATGAAGTTGGCAGATCAAATAACGGTAGAGCTTACAAAATCTTGTATGGTAGTGCAAGAATTTCCGAGGCATAAGAAAGTGAAGTGAAAGACTTAATTTATAGGATGGCTATGTCGATAATAATAGTATGGAGACTCGTTCGTATTAATTATTATTTTACATAGAGGAGGAATTATTATATGGCATCATTATCAGGCGTTAGTAGTAATACATTAGCAGGAACATCATCTCTAAGAGGATATGGTGGATTAGCAAGTGGATTGGATAGAGATTCACTAATTGAACAGATGACTTATGCAACAAGAATGAAAATTGCGGCTCAAGAAAAGAAAAAAACATCGGTTAGCTGGGAGCAAGAAATCATTAGGGATATTAGTTCGAAATTACATGGATTTTCAGAAACATACATGAGTTTTACATCTAGCTCCAATTTGACATCCTCTAAATTTTTTACAGGAGGAATTGTTGAGGCAAGTGGCACACATAGCAACAAATTCGATGTGACGGGAGCCAGTAACTCATTAAGCAATATGAGTGTTGTAGGAATTAAGCAATTGGCAAAAGATGCCAATATGATTTCTAAAAATACGATTTCATCACAGAAAATTGAAACAGGTGTACTGACTTCTAATTTTGCAGATATTATCAATGAAAGCACGATTGTAGGAGATTCATTTACAGTAAAGCATGGTGCTGATAGTTATATGGTACATTTATCAGAAGGCGAAGGGTACGATTTTAGTAGCACAGAAGCAACCATAGCTTCTATCAATAAAGCCCTTGATGGGATAGAAATGAAGAGTGGAGAGAAGTTGAGCTCAGTTATTCAATTTGAACAATCTGGAGGAACTGTTTCCATTAAAAACACAGATACAGCAGGGAATGCACTTGCAATCACAAGTCATAGTGGGGATTTTTTGAATGATATTGGTATGCTAGCCGAAGGTGAGAGCTTGTCTACGCTAGAGGAAAGTAAATTGACGATCAATGGTAGTTCTTTGACTGCAACACATACAGCAGTATTGAATACTCCGATTACGGTAGCAGAGAAGTTAAGTG
Organism: uncultured Lachnospiraceae bacterium; assembly: GCA_964367685.1. GTDB lineage: Bacteria > Bacillota > Clostridia > Lachnospirales > Lachnospiraceae > CAUPWF01. The sequence goes on along the minus strand of CAYIYM010000007.1, from coordinate 39,987 downwards.
GTGCTGAGATGTCATTTACCTATAATGGAACTACAGCCACTATCGTGTTTGGTGATTTTGCAACAACTGACGGGCCGGCAGAATTAATGGCAGATATGCAACAGAAATTAAACCAAGCATTTGGAGATAACCGAATAGAAGTTGGTCTAGATGGTGGTGCGTTATCTTTTGTTACGACGATTCCACCAGGAAGCGGAGAGACAGAAAGTGTAGTAGATACAAGTTCTAGATTGACAATTAATTCAGCAACCAGTGGATTAATTGGTGAAACAGGGTTATTTGGAATTTCAAGTGGGACAACGAATCGTTTAAATTATGGAAAGAGCATTGAAGCGTCGGGATTAGTGAGGGGAGAATCTTTAGATAAAACCCAACCAATGACAATTACAAACAATGGTGTAACAATTGATTTAAGTGAACTTGGCCTTAGTTGGGATAGTGCTGTTGCAGATATTGTCGGAGCTATTAATGATTCAGAGGAATTGGGAATCGAAATTTCTTATGAGAGCTATACAGATAAATTTGTCGTAACATCAGATAATAAAGGTGCCGGCGGAACGATTGATTTGTCAGGAGAAGTTGCAGATGTGCTATTTGGCACAGCATCTACAGATTATATGGTTCAAGCAGGACAAGATGCAATTCTCGCAATTCAGTATGGTGGATCAGGTGAGGTTGTGGAAGTAACACGGGGGAGCAACCAGGTAGAAGTAGATGGCTTGGTATTTGATTTGAAGCAGACTTTTGGATATACAGCTGGAATAAGAGATACGACTACAGAAGCAGTTACATTTAAGAATAATATTGATACAAAAGAAAGTGTCAAAGGGATAACAGAAATGGTTGAGGCTTATAATGAAATTATAGCACTTATTAGCGAAACCGCAGGTACGAAACCAGATCGTGATTATGCTCCTTTGACAGATGAACAAAAGGAAGAAATGTCAGAATCTGAAATTGAGAACTGGGAGAAAAAGGCAAAAGAAGGAATCCTATTTAATGACTCAGATATTAATAATTTAAAAGATGATTTGCGTACAGTGATTTCGCCAAATATTGTAGAAATACTTCGCGGAATGGGGATCTCTACATCATCAAGTTATTTCGATAATGGGAAATTAGTAATTGATGAGGTGAAACTAGAGGCAGCACTTGCGAAAGATCCAAATGCTGTATACGAAGCATTTAACAACGAAGAGAATGGTCTCATGACATCGATGGAACGTGTAATTGATAAACATGCTGCAATGACAGGCGGCTCTAAAGGTATTTTAGTAGAACGAGCAGGATCACAGTTTTCGCCAATTTCAGTCAATGACAATTACATTCAAGAGTTGATTGACGAATACGATGAAAGAATAGAGGAATTGGAAGATACATTAGAGACAGAAGAAGCTCGTTATATCCAACAATTTACAACATTAGAAACACTGATATCACAAATGAATTCACAAAGTAATTACCTAACTTCCTTTATGGGAGGATTATAAAGGGGGAGAAAAATGAGTAATAAAGGATATCAACAATACAAAGAGCAATCAGTTATGACAATGACAAGTGGAGAACTTTTATTATTACTTTATGATGAGTTATTAAAGCGATTAAAAAGAGCTGAATTGACATTGGAAGTAAAAGAATATGAGGTTTTCGATCAATCATTAGACCGTGCGGTGGAAATTATTTGTCATCTAAAAGATACGTTGGATTTTAATTATGAAATAAGTCTTCAACTAAGTAGGCTATATGATTATTTTCTATATGAAATTAGCCGTGTGAAGGCAAGTCGAAAAGAAAGGAATCTTATAGAAGTTCAGAGATTAATAAAAGAAATTAGATCTGCCTACGCAGAAGCGGAGCAATTAGTATGAGTACCGTTATGCAAGTGCTAGTACAGGAATTTAAAGGGAAGTTATTAGCACTAAACGAGACAAAGAAGTTGACCCAGGAATTAGAACAATGTCTGAAAAATAATGACAAAGTTACTACAGAGTTAATGTTGAAAATGCGTGCAGAAGAACTTACGAAGATGGGAATGTATCGAAAGAATATCGATAAAAATGCACGAAAAATGGATTTGGCGGATGGAGTTCGAATGAAAAAGCTTCTAATTCACGGAAGTAAAGAAATCATAAGTGAAGATCTATCTGAAGAATGGAAACAAATTATACATTATCAGCAGCTGTTCGAAAAGATGCTGGAGGATACTATTGAACTCGATAGGAAAATCAGTAATAAGATAGCTGGAGAAAAATCATATTATAAGTAAAAAGATGTAGAGTGATAGCCAACTATCGCTCTACATCTTGTGTCATTTAATTTGAGATAACCCATATTGGTCCACCATTATAGGCATGAGTCGCTAATTGATCAATAATTACATTGGGATCCCAAGTCTGTTCTGTATGTTCACGACTAGCAGGATCAACAATATAAAGAGAGCCATCAGAAGCATATCCGTGAACAACGATAAAATGTCCACCATCGGTAAAATCACCAGGACCCATTAGAAGCACCAAGATTTTGCCAGCGGATAAAATCATCTGAAAAGCTTCGGCATTCAATAATGTTGTCTTCTCGACATTTAACCCATAAGCTTTTGCTCCTTCGGGAATTAAGCTATGAACCGTGCCATTTCCAGCGGAAAAATGCCCGTTTGATGCGGACCAAATAGCGAGTTCAATGGGATCAATAGGAGACTCGGAATCTACAAGGGCATCAATTACAACTGCAAGTGCTGTAGGACCACAACCGTATCCAGCCATAGAATCAACACCACCATAGAGATGGGATTGCCATTCGGGATCATATTGGAAATACGGTGTAACAGGGATGATATACTCAGGTCCTTTCTTTTCATCTTCGGATGTAGCAAGATTCGAATCGGTGGATGTGTTAATTCCAGTTGCAGAAGTCATAAATGATGAAATATAAAATGTTCCACTTGTAGAAGAAACCAAACAAATACAACAAATAATAGGTATACTACTCTTTGAAATTTTTCGTAAAATAGAATGCATAATTGTAGATACCTCCTTTATATAATTCTAATTAAAATATCGGTAGGAATGGGGAAAAGTTAAGATGAAAATGAAAATAACATTTGAGAATGTATCAAAAATCTATAATAAAGAGAGCATTGGCCTAGAAGATGCTAATTTTTCCATTCAACAGGGAGAATTTGTATTTGTGATAGGGCGAAGTGGCGCAGGAAAAAGTACATTGTTGAATCTGATAAGTGGCGAGGTGAGGCCATCATCAGGTGTGATTCGAATCGGAGATATCGAAACGTCGAAGTTAAAAGAAAAGGAAATTCCATTATTCAAAAGGAAAATCGGCAAGATGGATGCACAAGTTGGATTATTGAAGGATAAAACAATCTATCAGAATTTGTACTTTGTGTTACATGCAATAGAGGAGCCGCGAATTACGATTAAGCCTAAAATAAAGAAAGCACTGAGTATCGTAGGAATGGCACAGCGAGAAGAGGCATATCCAGAAGAATTATCGGTAGGAGAAATTGCAAGGGTTTTGTTAGCGAGAGCTATTATTTTGAATCCGCAAATTTTGATTATTGATGAACCCACAGCGAATATGAGTGCTGGACTAGCGTGGGATATGATGTATTTACTACAAGAGCTAAACAAACAAGGAATTACACTTATTGTTGCAAGTCACTCAAGGGAATTGGTAACAGTTATGGAAAAGCGAGTCATTACCCTAGTATCTGGAATGATTGTATCAGATGAAAAAAGAGGGATTTATGATGCTAGGAAAATGGATGTAATCGAAGAAAAAAGAGTGAAAGAATTAAGAAAAATGCGAAGTAAAGGTTAATTATTTGGACCATTAGTCGATAATCTTTATAAGGCAGTGCAGTAATTCGAAAGGAGTGTATATCCATGAATATTTCGATAGATAAATTCACACGTAGATATATAAATACAATGACTAATAATAAAAAAGACGAAAAAGTAGATAGAAACGACTCGCTGAAGAAGAATTTTGATGAGGTTGTAATCTCGAATAAAGGAAAGCAGATATCAGAAGATCAAGTAAGAAGCGAGGCTGTTCAGCAGACTATGCTACAAGCGAGAGAAGGAACATCAACTAAGAAATTGGAGCAATTAAAGCAATCTATTGCTGACGGGAAGTATAGAATTGATTCGGAGGCAATTGCAGAAAAACTTTTAATGGGGGACTAATTGATGAATGAATTTGAGGCAGTATTAAATAAAATGATTATTTTATTCAGAGAGTGGACTACAATACAATCTTTAAAGTTACAAGCGATTAAACATAATCAAGTAGCAGTACTAGAAGATTACTTGAATAAAGAGCAACCAATGGTAATGCGTTTGAGAGGTTTAGAATTAGAGAGAGAGAAGCAACAAGCATTATTAGGATTTCAGGATAAGAAGTTTCAACAAATACTAGAAGAGATTTCAGAAGAAGAGAAAGAAGAATTAGTTCCCTTGTTTCATGAACTTAGTAGTCAATTACAAGTGTTTCAAGAAATGACGGATAATGTAAATCAGTTATTACAAATGAACCTTCATCAGATAGACAAGAAGATAGATAGAGCAAAAGGTAGACATTACAGAGAGACAAAACAATTTACAGAACATCATATTACAAACCAAACCATATAAAGATTGGGGGAAGCTAGATGTTACGTTCAACATTTTCCGGATTTTCAATGGCTCAACATGCATTACTAGCAAGTCAAAGAGCAATTGATGTAGTAGGACAAAATTTATCAAATGTAAATACAGCAGGGTATACAAGGCAACGATTGGACTTAATGAGTATTTCACCGGTTCAGAATTCAATGGGTGGAGCAGTGAGTGAAACGATGGTAGGGCAAGGGGTGTTTATGGATGGCGTTACCCAGATTCGAGATCCATTTCTAGATATCCAATTTAGAAATCAATTATCAAAGGTTGGAACCGCAGACGCTGCTGATCAAGTATTAGAACAGATAGGAAATATCTTTGATGAAACAGATGGATCGGCTGTTAGAACTACTTACAACGAAGTTATTTCACAATTGAAGATGATGGCATCCTCGTCCACTGCAGGGGAGAGTAGTAGTGAGGCTCTTGTTCGAGCTTCAATGGATAGTTTGTTAGCGATTATTCGAGACAATGGTAGTGACCTTACAGAATTAAAAGAAGATACAGTCGCTAATTTCGAAGAAAGCGTGTTGTTTAATGTACAAACGATTGTGGATGAAGTACTTATATTGAATGAAACCATCAGGAATTATCAGATCATGGGTAATGAATCATTAGAACTACAAGATCAAAGAAATCTATTACTTGATGATTTAGCAACTTACATACCAATAGAAGTTACATATAAGACAGAGCATATAAATGGAGAAGAGGTTGATAATCTATTTGTAGCATTTAAAGATGCTACAGGAACTTCTCATAATATAATTGCTCAAGATAAGGGTGGATTCTTTACTATGACGCCAACAACAGGTATACCAGTAACGCTTACATTTACGGATGCAGAGGATCCAACAAAGGTGACAGACGTTAGTGATATTATGGGTGATGGTGTTATTAAAGGGAATTTAGATATGATGAATCAAAGCGAGGTCTTTGATGGGACAGATATCAAAGGTATTGGATATTATGAGGGGATTTTCAACAAATTCGTAGATACATTTGCCAAGACGTTGAATAAAATGAATGCAGTCACAGCGGCAGATGGCACGGTTACAGAGATGCCATTATTTGAAACTGACGATGGAACTACAGATTTTACAGCAACGAATATTCGACTATCGGAAGGTTGGTTAGATGGCTCTGTGACCTTGAAGAAATCCTTAGATGGAACGGTATCTCCTGGCACTACTGATTATAGCAATATCTTATATATGATAGAGACTTTGACAGAAACGAATATGGAGTTTAAGGAAACTGTAGGTGGTCGAGAAGTTGTGGTGTTTAGCGGGAGTATACAAGATTGTTATGACAACATTCAGAATATGCAGGCAGTTGACCGAAAGGCAAATATGGTTATTTTAGATAGTCGAGTGGAAGTACTTTCGCAAGCAGAAGGATTAAGAGCCTCTGTTTCCGAAGTAAATTCAGATGAAGAAGTAATGGACATGATGCGATTCCAACAATCTTATAATGCTGCATCTCGAATGATGACTACATTAGATGAAATGCTGGATAAATTAATAAATAGTACAGGAGTCGTTGGTAGATAGAGGAGGCAACATATGCGAATAACAAATAATATGATTATGAAAAATTATGCAACCTCATTAAATTCTTCGCTCTCAGGGCTGAACAGTGCAAGAATTCAGGCAGAAACTGGAAGAAAATTCCAGTATTCATTTGAGGATCCGGGTGCGGCCGCAAGTGCGATTCGAATAGAAAATGAATATGCGAAGAATGAGGACTATTTAAAAGCGGTTACAGACACTGTTAAGTGGCAAGATACACAAGAAGATGCTTTGACAGATACATTAGATGTATTGAAAGAAATCAATAATAAGCATTCTATTGAAGCACTGAGCGATGTAAATACAGAGGTGCGAGGAACCTATGCGGAATCATTGAGAAATGCTATGACAACGATGGTATTTAATTTGAATTCTCAGTATGGAGATGCTTTTGTATTAGGAGGAAATGACGCACAAGAACCTCCATTCAAATTAGAAGTAGATGGGACGGTTACATATAGAGGGTTGGATGTGTCTGATGTTGGGAATGACACCACCTTTGCGGTGATGGAAGCAGAGAAGGCATATGTTGATTTAGGATTTGGAATTAAGTTCGATGCATTAGGAAACGTAGTAGAATCTAGTGCATTCAATGCTGCACTTCCTGGTGTCGGAATGACTGGTTATGGAAAAACGGCAGATGGAATGTCTAAGAATGTAGTTGCATTGGTTGGAGAGATGGCAGATACTCTAGACGGAGAGCCATTTGACCGAGAATTATACGAAAAGCAGTGGGCTTTGCTTGGTGAGGGGATTGCATTGATGGAAGATGACTTGCTAGCTCTAGGAAGTAAAAGTCGATTACTTGAAAATACAGAAGTGAAATTAGAGGATAAGAAACTAAATTTGACAGAGCATTATGATGCTGAAGTAAGTATAGAAACGGCAGAAGCGATTACTAATTTTACTTATGAGCAATATATTTATAATTTGACTTTGAAAATGGGGACTAATATATTAAATAATTCGCTATTAGATTTTATGAGTTAGGTTAAAGTGTCTATATAAAGGGAGAAAGGAGTAAGCAGATGGAACAACTTTTAAAAATAACCACCATTCCAATTGAATATGAGTTACAAATCAACAAAGCAGAAATTGCTAAAGGTAGTGGTTCAGCTATCATGGAAGTGGTGCCAGACATAGAAGGCAATCGTTTGAGAGGAAGGCCAATTAAGATACAAATTGATTCCTTTGATGCAAGAAATTCCATAACACCAACTACTATGACGTCTGTGTATCAAAATGCAGAAAAAGGAAAGACAGCTGCATACAACGCTATAGCTCAATTCGCACAAGAGGGGAAGATGTTATTGACTACTCAAATAGGACAAGGCGCAGAAGCGCTAGATCGCATTTTTAAGAACCGAATACAGTTAGATAATGTTCCAGATGTTGCATTAGGATTTTCTCCAAGCAAACCAATAGAAATTTCAGCAGAAGGGAATCCCTATGAAATGCGAATTCAGTATGACTGGGATAAGGCTAATTTTGATTGGAAGATAGGTGCAGGGAAGATAGAATTTATTCCTGGAACAATTGAGATAGAAATCAACCAACATCCAGAAGTTCAGATTGAGTATATTGGTGACCCAATCTATGTGCCACCAAGTTCTATGCCAGGTCATGGAGAAGTGGTGGATGTGAAAGCCTAATAAATATAAAGGGGGAGACGTATGCTAAATATGATAGATCAATCGCTATTATGTGAAGAAGAGATTATCCATTTTAATGAAGGTATTTTCGGATTTGAAGATAAAAAAGAATTTGTTGCATTTCCTATTAACGAAGAGAATACCGATGTTCTAAATTTATGCAGTATTGAAGATGAGGATGTTGCATTTGTTTTGATGAATCCATTTGCACTTATGGATTCATATAATCCTATATTAAGTAATGAAGACAAAGAACGATTGAATGTAAAGGATGAAGGGAATTTGTCTTACTATTTAGTTTGTGTAGTGAAGGAGACCATAGGAGAGAGTACTGTGAATTTGAAGTGCCCAATTGTTGTTAACACGGAAAATATGCAAGCGATACAAGTGATGCTTGACACCCAAGAATATCAATTTCGCCACATGTTAAAAGACATTCAGCGAAAGGGGGCATAATATGTTAGTGTTACAACGAAAAAAAGGTGAGACTTTGCTTATAGGTGATACTATTAAGCTTTCTATTGTAGACGTAGGTGCCGATGGTGTGAAGATAGCTATAGAAGCACCCCAAGATGTGAAAATCTTACGAGAAGAATTAATAGAGGCAACTTTAGTTAATGAAGAAGCAGTGATGCCAAAAGCCGATTTTGAAAAATTAAAACATAAAATACTATAAAAATAAATATAGAAAGGACAGTGCAGAATAGATGAAATATCATTTGTATTGCATTGTCCTTATATTTTCGGCTCTTGCTATAGTATAAACACATACATTAAGACAAAGTGGCAAGTGCTTCCGCCCATAACAAAAAGATGGAAGATTTCATGGTTTCCAAAATGCTTATGAAGCTTACTAAAGATAGGAAGCTTTAACGCGTATATGATTCCACCAATGGTGTAAATGATACCACCTGATAATAGCCAAGAAAATGCAGCTGGTGATAAGTTATTAATTAGTTGAGTAAATGCTAATACACAAGTCCACCCCATTGCAATATATAATGTAGATGAAAACCATTTTGGACAGTGAACCCAGAAAGCTTTGATAATAATTCCAATTATTGCGATAGCCCAGACAAGTGCTAGTAGAATAATTCCAAGCGGGCGATCGAGAACTAATAAACAGATAGGGGTGTAACTACCTGCAATGAGTACGGAAATCATCATGTGATCAAATTTTTTTAAATTGGTATTCCCTTTTTTTCCTAAATCAAGAGAATGGTAAATGGTGCTTGCGGCATAGAGCAATATAAGACTAGCAGCATAAATTGTGATAGAGATTACGTAAATTGGCGATGGTTCACTAGCGGCCTTAATAATAAGTGGGACAGCTGCAAAAATTGCCATCAGCATTCCGATAAAATGAGTGATTGCACTTCCTGGATCTTTAAGATTTTGAATTGACATATTCCACCTCGCAATAGTAATGTGATTACATGTAGTAATGAAAACTACATTAAGCATATATTGATATTACTGTATTGAGAAGCGTTTGTAAAGAGAAAATTAAAAAAAAATAAAATTTAATAGAGCAATATTGCTTGACAAGCAGAATTGTGACTGTTATACTCTGAAAGTTGTGCTTAGATCCTTGGCTTCGGTTTAGGATTATTTTTTTGCTCTATAGGAAAGCATATGTTTGAGACAAGATTAATAATATCGTAAGGAAATGTCTATGATATGTTAAATAAAGAGTCACATTATGACATATATTTTCCTATAGAGTAAAAGGGACTCCGTAAGGGAGTAGAATCTGCGCGTAAAGTAGGATGTTACAGTGTAACCGCGCAAGTCGCTAAAGTTTAGAGATAGACTTTTCAATGTTGAGAATAGAAAGAGGTATTAATGGAAACAGTAAGATTTGAAGAACTTGGGTTATCGCCTGAGACTTATAAAGCAGTAAAAGCAATGGGATTTGAAGAGGCATCACCGATTCAAACAAAAGCGATTCCTGTAATTAAAGAAGGAGTTGACGTAATTGGTCAGGCTCAAACAGGTACTGGTAAAACAGCGGCATTTGGAATTCCAATGTTAGAAAAAATTGAACCGAAAAACAAAAAGTTGCAAGCAATTGTTTTGTGTCCTACTAGAGAGTTGGCAATTCAGGTTGCAGACGAAATCCGTAGCTTGGGAAAATATATGCATAATGTAAAAGTACTACCTATCTATGGTGGGCAAGAAATTGCAAAGCAAATTCGTTCTCTAAAATCAGGTACACAAGTTATTATTGGCACACCGGGTCGTGTAATGGACCATATGAGAAGAAAAACAATTAAAATGGATGATGTTCATACAGTAATCCTTGATGAAGCAGACGAAATGCTGAACATGGGATTCCGTGAAGATATTGAAACAATACTTGAAGGTGTACCTGAAGAAAGACAAACAATATTATTTTCGGCTACAATGCCAAAGCCTATTATGGATATTACAAGAAAGTATCAAAAGGACGCACAATTAATTAAGGTAACTAAGAAAGAGTTAACAGTGCCTAATATTGAGCAATTCTATTATGAAGTGAGACCTAAAAACAAGGAAGAAGTATTATCTAGATTATTAGATATTTATCAACCCAAATTATCTGTAATTTTCTGTAATACAAAGAAGCAAGTAGATTTACTTGTGACTGCATTGATTGGAAGAGGTTACTTTGCAGCAGGGTTACATGGAGACATGAAACAGCAACAACGTGATCGTGTAATGCAAAGCTTTAGAAAAGGAACGACGGAAATTCTTGTTGCTACAGATGTTGCTGCACGTGGAATTGATGTTGACGAAGTGGAGTGCGTATTTAACTATGATATTCCACAAGATGAAGAATATTATGTACACCGCATTGGTCGTACTGGAAGAGCAGGAAGAGTTGGAACAGCTTTCTCGTTTGTATCAGGAAAAGAAGTTTATAAACTAAAAGATATCATGAGATATTGCAAGACAAAGATCTTAGCTAAAAAAGTTCCATCAAGTGACGACGTTGCAAACACAAAGATTGAAAATTTATTAAATCAAATTGATAACGTGATGGAAGGCGATGATAACACAAGATTAATTCAAATCATCGAAGAGAAAATCAACGAATCAGGATATACTGCAATGGATATGGCGGCAGCACTTCTTAAATTAGCTCTAGGAAATAAAGAAGAAGCTGATGGCGAAGAAATGAATTTCGGAGATACTGGAGCAGAAGAGCCTGGAATGGTAAGATTATTTATCAACATAGGGAAGAAAAACAAAGCAAAGCCAGGAGATATCCTAGGTGCCCTTGCTGGTGAAAGTGGAATGCCAGGTAAATTAATTGGAACAATTGATATGTATGACAAATATACATTTGTTGAAGTGCCAAGAGAATATGCAAAAGAAGTTTTAGCAGCAATGCAAAATGCAAAAATCAAAGGAAAGTCAATTGCCATTGAACCAGCCAATCAAAAATAATCAATAGTGAAACAATTATTAACCCCATGAAAAACCGTGATAAGGTAATTCATGGGGTTTTTAATTTTTCGTATCCATGGAATAAAATTCATTAAATTAATGAAACACAATATGTAAAGTTAGAATTTTAAAGTATGTTTAAGGTTTGTGGTATAATCTAAATTAGAGGTGATATTATGAGATTATTATTATGTGAAGATGAACGACAACTTTCAAAAGCACTTGTCAAAATATTGAAGCATTATAACTATTCAGTCGATGCAGTTTTTGATGGAAGAGAAGCTTTGGAATATTTAGAAACCGAAAATTACGATGGTGTAATTTTAGATATAATGATGCCAAAAATAGATGGGATTACTGTGTTAAAAACCATAAGGGAAAAAGGAAATCTTATACCTGTAATTATGCTTACGGCAAAATCTCAAATCGATGATAAGGTAGCAGGATTAGATTTAGGTGCAAATGATTATCTTACAAAACCATTTGATACAAAAGAGTTATTAGCGAGAATTAGAGCAATCACGCGATCGGTGAGTGATAGCACTTCTTCAGTGCTTACGGTTGGCAATATAAATTTAAATCGCAAAACATTTGAACTCTATTCGGATAAAGAGTCATTTAAACTTGCGAGTAAAGAATTTCAAATGATGGAAATGCTTATGATAAATAATGCCCAGATCATTCCTACTGAACGTTTTCTGGAAAAGATTTGGGGATATGATAGTGAAACAGAGATAAATGTAGTGTGGGTGTATATTTCTTATCTTAGGAAGAAGCTAACACTACTTGAAAGTACAGTTAAAATCAAAGCAACGAGGAACACTGGATATTCTTTGGAGGTTTAATATGTTGAAAAAATTACAAAGAAAATTTATTATACTTACAACTTTAATCAGTGTAATTGTTATGATTTTAATTGCAGTCACGATTAATATCATAAATTATAATTCGATTATGTCATATTCAGATGAGGTTTTGGAAATTCTCATTAATGAAAAATTTGATGTAAATATGGGGGCATCACCACATCCAAGAGTACCGCGAGAATTTGCATTTACTACAAGATTTTTTTTAGTGCATTTAAATACAAATAATGAAATAGTATATATTGATACGAAAAATATAAGTTCTATTTCAGCTGCTGATGCTACTACATATACAGAAATAGTGAGCAATGCTGAGCAAGATTCAGGAACTATTGATGATTTCAGATTTGTAAAAACTGAAAACATAACTGGTTATTCATATATTTTTCTGGATATAGAGGAAGAAATGATAGGATTTGAAAAATATATGTTATATTCAGTGTTAATAGTAGGTTTCGCGGTTGTTTTGATTTTTATTTCAGCTTGCATGCTTTCTAAAAAAGCTGTATCACCAATTGTTTTAAGTTACGAAAAACAAAAGAGATTTATAACTGATGTTAGTCATGAGTTTAAAATGCCACTTGCAATAATAAAAGCTGATTGCGAGGTTATAGAAATTGATCATGGTGATAGTGAGTGGACGGATAGTATCAAATCACAAATTTCAAGGCTGAACACATTGGTAGAGGATTTAATTTCACTTGCTAAACTTGACGAGGAAAAAGTGAAATTAAGAAAAACGGAGTTTTCTCTTTCAGATGCTGTCGAGGATACGTTGAGTGAATTTGCTTCAGCTATAAAAAATAAAAACTTAGAGTTTACTTCTGAAATCAATCAAAATCTTAGTTATAATGGGGATGAAGAAATTATTCGAAAATTACTTGCTATACTCATGGAAAATGCAGTTAAATATAGTCAAGGAGTTTTACGAGTTTCACTTACTTCTTATGGTAGCAAGAAAAAATTTGTTATAGAAAACTCTTGTGATGATATTAAAGTAGGAAAACATGATAATTGGTTTGAGCGTTTTTATAGAGCTGATGAATCTAGAAATAGTGATACAAGTGGATTTGGAATAGGCCTATCTGTTGCAAAATCAATTTGTGATAAACATATAGCGAAAATTGCTGCTGAAAGTAAAACTGGAAAAGAAATTGTAATCTCAGTTATTTTTTAAATTGAACTAAAAGAACATCAAAAATCATCTTACAATGTTTAAAATTGTAAGATGATTTTTATTTTCAATTTTAAAGTAAGGTTAAGGTTAATTCTATATAGTGATTTTATAAGGTGAGAGAAATATTAGAAGGAGAAGAAAAAATGCAAACAAATTTCAAGAGATATGAGCTTAAATATAAATTGACAAGAGCGCAATATGATTTGCTTATGGAGACGTTACCACCAGATATGAAGTTGGATGAATATGGAAGACATAAAATTAGTAATATATATTTTGATACAGAAGATTATAGGATTATCAGGCATTCATTGGAAAAACCAAAGTACAAAGAAAAATTGAGAGTGAGATGTTATGGAAAACCCTCGGATGAAAGAACGACATTTATAGAACTTAAGAAAAAACTTAATGGCATTGTATACAAAAGAAGAATATACGATAATCAAAAAAACGTGCTTTCTTATTTGTGTGATAAATCTGATATAGTGAAAAAATCACAAATTTTAAGTGAAATTGATTATTTTAAGAGTAACTATGAAGGTATAAAACCGAAAGTTTATCTATCTTATGATAGAGAAGCATTCTTCTCAACGAAGGATGATAACTTTAGGCTCACCTTTGATTTTAATATTAGAGCACGTGATAATGATATAAGTCTTTATGAGAGTAAGGATGATAAGGAGATATTATCTAATGAGTTTGTGCTTCTAGAAGTTAAAACAGTAATGGGGCTGCCAACTTGGTTTTTAAGTTTTTTAAGCGAAAATGAAATTTATAAGATTTCATTTTCAAAATATGGCACAGCATATCAAACATATTTTTTGCCACAGTTTATCAGTGGTTTAAGGAGGGCAGCAAATGTTTAATGACTTATTTACAGGGATATTCAGCACCACATCAAATATAACTATTTCTTTAGAAGATTTTTTTATCTGCATGATAACATCAATTGTATTAGGGGTTTTTATGGCGAAGATATACTCTTTTAAAGAGCGGAGTTCAAAAGGATTTGTTGTTACATTAGCGCTTTTACCAATTGCAGTTACAATGGTAATTATCATGGTAAATGGAAATATCGGAGCCGGTGTCGCAGTTGCAGGTGCATTTAGTTTAGTACGTTTTCGTTCAATGCCAGGTACAGCAAAAGAAATTATTGCTATTTTCACTGCGATGTGCACAGGGCTTACGATTGGTATGGGATATATTGCTTTTGCAGTAGTGTTTTCCATTATTGCATGTCTTTTTGCACTCATCTTAAATACATCTAATTTTGGAGAGGAAAAAGAAAATGGTGTTCGTACGCTACAAATCACGATACCTGAGAATTTGAACTATACAAATGTGTTTGACGATATTTTTGACAATTACACAAAAAGAACCAGATTAATTTCTGCAAAAACAACAAATATGGGGAGCTTATTTAAACTTAGTTATGAGATTGAACTTTGTGATATAAAGCAAGAGAAAAATTTTATTGATGAACTTAGAACGCGAAATGGTAATCTCGAAATCATTATTGGCAAACAAGAAGTGTTTATTACCGGATTATAAAGGAGATATTATTATGAAAAAATATATGATGTTACTAATAGGAATATTAATGCTCACATTAGTTGGCTGTAATACTAACGGAAGTAATGAGAAAGTTAATAATGAATCTATCGAATTAGAAACGGAACAAGAAAGCACTCAAATAGAGGTAGAGGAAGACATTATTTCTGGACTGGTAATGAATACAGAGGAAGTTGTTTATTTTGAAGAGGATTATATGAGAAATTTAGGTGAGGGCCAATCCTTTTCCGATGGAGAAGAAATCATTATAACCCAAAGTGGTACTTATGAGTTTACAGGTGAGTATTCAAATAGCACAATTACTGTAAATGTAGATAAAAATACGGATGAAGATATTGTCTATCTAGTCCTAAAGAATACAACCATTACTAGTGAGAGTGCTACTCCGATCAACATTATTGAAGCAAAAAATGTGGTGATTGTATTAGAGGGAGAAAATACTGTTGTGCAGGAAGAAATTACAGTGGAGGATGAAGAATTTCCCACAGCAGCAATATATTCAAAAGCCGATATGGTAATTACAGGCACGGGAAGCTTAAGTGTAACTACATCATATAATGATGGAATTAATAGCAGAGATGATTTAATTGTAGAAGACGTTACTATTAAAGTAAATGCAGTGGGAGATGGAATTGTTGGCAAAGATTTATTGGTGTTTTCAGATAGTGAGGTGTCAGTTGTTGCTGGAAAAGATGGTTTGAAAACATCAAATGCAGAAGAAATTAACAAGGGGAATTTACTTATCACAAGTGGCAATTTCATAATTAATGCTCAAAATGATGGAATTAGTTCGGAACAGATTTTGCAGATCAACGGAGGGACATTTAATATCACAAGTGGAGGAGGTTTCGTAGAAGTTCTAAATGAAATTACTCAAGGTGAGGGTTCTGGTAATGTTGTGCATGCAACAGATTTACTTGAGGAAAGTATGAAAGGTCTAAAAGGTTTAAATCTTATTTTAAATGATGGGGAGTTTGCTATTTCCTCTTATGAAGACTCAATTCATGCAGATTATGATTTGATAATTAATGACGGAGTCTATAAAATTCGTTCGGGAGATGATGCATTCCATGCAGAGAATGAATTGATAATAAATGACATAGATTTAATTGTTGAAAATGCCTATGAGGGGATAGAAGGTTCAATGATTACAATAAATGGTGGCAACATTACCATAAATGTGCTCGATGATGCTATTAATGCAGGAAGTGAAGTGGGATTTATAAAAATAACGGATGGAGCGATTTCGCTAACAGCACAAGGAGATGGAATTGATTCCAATAATGATTTGATTATAGAAGGGGGGGAGATAATTATTGATGTAGATGCTAGATACACAGGTGGTGATAGCGAGCTTGATGTGACAGGGGTATATACTATTTCGGCAGGGAGCGTGGTCGATGAAAGTGGAAATGAAGTTAGTCCAGTAACACAAAAGCCGAATACGGGAGGCGGTCGCGGACAAGGGACAACTGGTGGTAGGCGTTAATTAGGCAAAACAGTGAGCGTATTAAAGTAGAAAGAATGCAAGTTGGGAAAAGAAAAATTGACAATTCGGCATAATTC
The DNA here is from genome assembly GCA_964367685.1 of uncultured Lachnospiraceae bacterium. Classification (GTDB taxonomy): domain Bacteria; phylum Bacillota; class Clostridia; order Lachnospirales; family Lachnospiraceae; genus CAUPWF01. The sequence goes on along the minus strand of CAYIYM010000007.1, from coordinate 23,478 downwards.
ATATATAATTTATAAAGTTATTGTAATTTAAGGAAACACAGAAGAGGAATAATATGAAAAATAAATTATTTTTAACAGCAACTAGCTTGATGCTAGCAACTAGTATTTTCTTTTCGAATTTAGTAGCATATGCTGAAACTACACCAACATTTGAAACAATAAACGATGGAATCTACGAACTTAGACTAACAGATGAAGATGCTAGGTATAAAGGGTTTATTAATGTTGCGGGAATAAATATAGATATCACACCAGGTATAGATGTAGAGACATTTGAAGATTCTATGGATAAATTAAATAAAGAAATAGAAGCACCATCGAAAACAACAGGGGCCTCTAGTACACAGGTGTACTTTGATGAAACGAATAAAAGGGATCAATCGGAGCATACTTTAAAAGTAGATGTGGATTTTGCGGGGCGAGTATTAGGTTATCCTCTTAATGTTATGTTTGTTATGGATCAATCGGGGTCCCTTAATATGTATAGCACAAAAGCTATTGGCACGGCAGACATTACATATACTTCGCCAGATATGAATCCGAAGCATTATTACAAGACAACTATTAGACTTACATTTGTAGACGGAGAGTCAAGTACATACGACTATTACTTTAGTCCGCAGCATTCGGGGATTACAAATGCATGGAACACAACTCAGAATGCGATTAAAGAATATCATAATCAATTAGTTGGGCAGGTGTTTGAAGGAAAAGAGATTCAAAATGTTACCGTAACAGCAATTAATTCTCGAAATGAGATCTATAGTTTAGGCACAACTAAAAAATTCGAACCACTCCATTGTATTTTTGATAGTACAGAGCCAGCGAAAATGATAGATGGAGAAAATGAGTATGACTTTACAATAGTGGCAGCCCCTAGTATGCCGACAGGTGTAGATTTTTATTCTCCAGAAGCATTTGATGCAACAAAGTTTCCAAATAGTGCTGGTGAATACGATGACTTCGATTCAGAAGTGTATATCAATAATCTGCTAAATGAAGATAAGTCTTACGACCGAATGATGCTTTCAAAAATTTTGTTTAAAGAATTATCTAACATAGCTGTTAATGGAAATAGTGAAGATGGAACTAGTGTTGACGATAATAAAATTGGTTATGCACGATTTGCAAGGGTCGTGTATGGACATCAAGGGCTAACAGCAGATAATTTCGAAGATGACTCACTTGGAACTGGTACAGTGAATCATGTGGGAGATGCATTCACAAGTACAACTGGATATTATCAGACAATGTATGAGGTAGGATTTGATAAGGCTAAAGAAATTCTAACTGAAGATGATACTACAGTAGGACGTAAGGCAAAAAATTTAGTTATATTTGTATCAGATGGTGTGCCTAGTGGTACAGATTATGGTAAACCGGATAGTCACCTTATTTTTAGAGAGAAGGAAATAGATGGTTTTGTCGAAGAAACAGATTCTATAATATACTTTGCAGGTATTGACTTGCCAGAAGTGGCTTATGATAATTGGTCAAAAGCTATTGCAACAATCGATAGTGAAGCAGATAGTGTTAGTGGACCAACAGATGATCAGTATCTACGTGCGAACGGTACTACACTTGAGGAATTAATAGATGTCCGCGACAATATTGAAAGAATCATCACTGCTGCATCGTATTTAGAGGCAGATATTGATCCATTGTTTGAACTACGTGTCGATGAAGAACATCCAATTCAGCTTGATTTTGCTACTACAGAAGGAACGGGTGTGAGTTCTGAGATTTCAGAGAAAAAAACGATAGAAATTACGGACTTTACTGATTTTAAGCAAGTCGAAAATACGGAAGATGGTGATCTGTTATATGAGGCAGAATTAAAATATACGGAAGAAAATGGAAGTAGTACTCCTATTGGAGTTATACAATATAATGGGACTGATAAAACAATCACATGGAAGATAGAGGAGAGAGAAGTTGTAAATGCAAGAATGAGCTTCTATGAAAAGCTTGATGAGACTCAAGTAAAGTGGGATGAAATCAGCAATGGGAAAACACAGACTGCAGATGTGCTTGCAAGTAGTTCGGCTAATTTTGTTGATGAAAATGGATTTAATAAAACACTTTCTATGGGGAAACAAGGAATGGTTAAGATAGAAAATAATAACCAGCTTCGTATTGAGAATGTTTCGAATCCAGCAAGTGCTACGCAAGTACCAACTGGCAGCACGATTAATTATACGATAACCGTTACAAATGAACAAATCACGGCAAAAGCTGCAGAAGCCGAGAATCTGTTGGTTGTCCAGGAAATACCGGTCAATACAACTTACCTATCAAATACCAATGCTACAATTACAAATGGTACTACGACTAGAGAATTCGATATATCAAGCGCTTATGATAAAGTGAAGAATGAAATTAGATTTGAAGTTCCGGAACTTAACTCAGGAGAAAAATTAACCTTTGATTATCAAGCCAAGGTCACTAGTGAATGGGAAAAAACCATTGTAAGTGTTTCACAATTAGGTATTGTAGACAGAGCAAATACACTCGATGAACAAGGAGATCCACTTCTTTATGCAATGGATTTAGTTCATGTAACTCCGAATGTGCCGACAGAAGGAGATGGAAATGGAGAAGATCCAAATGTAGATCCGAATCCAGAGACAGATCCAGAGACGGATCCAGAAGAAGAGGGTGCAACAGAAGTTCCACCAAGTGTCGACCAAGGAAATCCTCATGACAATCTTGAAGATGGAGAGCCACTGCCGAAAACAGGGTATCTAAACATGTTGAAGGAAGCGAGTGGAAGTGCTGTTGTAATCGTAGCTATAATGAGCTTGCTGACATTAATGATTGTCTACTTAATTTTAAATAAGAAATACAAAAAATAAGAAATACAAAAATAAATGAAACGACCTACTTTATTGTAGGTCGTTTTGATAGGGAAATATATATGAAAATAAGAAGTGTATTTGGTTTCTGTATATTGTTAGTGGTCTTATATCTTGGTGTCCGTTTGATTTCTGATGAAGATAATATGAAAAAGATCCAAGAGATAGTTACAGAAATAAAAAAATTGGAAATAGAAAATATAGATGATCAGACTAATTCGGAAGTAGATGAATTCGACACAGAATTAGGTAGATTGTTCTTGGAATACGAGCAATTAAATAGTGATACAATTGGATATATGAAGATAGATGATATAGAACTGTCATATCCAATCATGTATTCAAGTATATCAAATGAATATTATTTATATAAAGATCACCTGGAGAATGATAAAGATTATGGGTCTATTTATTTAGATAAATTCTCTAATGGAGCATGGGATAAAATTAATCTTATACATGGGCATAATATGGCAGATGGATCAATGTTCGCTAACTTGCATATGTATAACAATCAAGAATATTTTGAAGAATCCTCCAAATTAATTAATGTATTTGATGGAGAAAAAAATAAAACTTATGAAATTTTTGCTGTTAATGTTATAGATGCATCAGTTACAACTGTTCCTCTTAGATATGACACAGAGGAAGATTATGTAACATGGTTGAATTATTCTATAGACCAATCAACTGTCGCAGGTGGAGTAGTTCATAACGAGAATGACCTTTTGGTTCTTAGCACCTGTGATTATACAAAATACAATGCAAGGATATTGATTTTAGCGTCCTGCCTAGATTAGAATTATTGACAATCAGACTTCTTATATATATAATGAGTCTGATTGTTTTCCATTAAGAGAATGAAAAAGGAGTATATAAATGAAAAATAAATTATTTTCAGCTACAACTAGCTTGGCACTAATAACTAGTATTTTCTTTTCGAATCTAGTAGCATACGCTGAAACTACACCAACATTTGAAACAATAAGTGATGGAATCTATGAACTTAGACTAACAGATGAAGATGCTAGGTATAAAGGGTTTATTAATGTTGCGGGAATAAATATAGATATCACACCAGGTCTAGACGTAGAGACATTTGAAGATTCTATGTATAAATTAAATGAAAAAATAAAAGCGCCATCGAAAACAACGGGGGCCTCTAGTACGCAGGTGTACTTTGATAGCACGAATAAAAATGATCAATCGGAACATACTTTAAAAGTAGATGTAGACTTTGCAGGTAGAGTAATAGGACAGCCCCTTAATGTTATGTTTGTTATGGATCAATCGGGGTCGCTTAATATGTATGGGCGTATTGCGGACAATAAAAAGTATAATTCCCCAGATATGAATCCTAAGCATTATTATAAGATAAATATTGCACTTACATTCGAAGGCGATAGTACTGAATACGCTTATAGCTATTATCATAGTCCGCAACACTCGGGAATTACTGGGACCTGGGTGACAACAACGAGTGATAAATATATTGATAATTATCTTACTAATGATGATGAAGATAAGTTGGTTGGACAAAGTTTTGATGGAAAGGTTATTAGTTCTGTTTCTGTAGGCACCGTTACGTCCGAAGCGGAAGTATATTCACTCGGAACAGAGAAAAAATTCAATCCGATTAATTGTATTTTTGAATCAACAGATGAAACGGTAATTGTTGATGGTGAGCATACACATAGCTTTAAGAAAGTTTCGGAACCTGATAATCTTGAAAAATATATGTATTTTTCACCGGAAAAATTTGATTCGAAAAGTGAATTTACCGAGGGGAGTTATGATGATTTTGACTCTGAAGTATACATCAGTCATCTGATAAAAGAAGATAAAGCATATGACAGAATGATGGTTTCAAAAATTATGTTTAAGGAATTGTCTAATATAGCAGTTAATGGAAATAGCGACGATGGTAGTAGCATTGATGATAATAAAATCGGATTTGTGCGATTTGCAGAAAATGTTTATGGATACCAAAAGGTAAGTGGCCACAATTTTAAAGATGTTTCAGTAAAGACTGAAGTAGAAGGAAAGGAAGAAAGTGTGGGATACCATTTTACAGATACAGTGGGATATACTGGAACAAACTATGTAACTGGATTTTATAAAGCAGAAGACCTTTTGACGAGAGACGAGACTACACCAGGTCGTGAGGCAAAAAATCTAGTGATATTTGTATCAGATGGAGAACCAAGCGGTGTGACACACGATGAATTCCGAGATGATTATATAAATGATTTTGTCAAAGAAACAGATTCCATAATATATTTTGCAGGGATTGACTTACCACAAGTTGATTATGATAATTGGTCAAAAGCTATTGCAACAATCGATAGTGAAGCAGGTACAGTTCCTACAGATGATCAGTATCTACGTGCGAACGGTACTACACTTGAGGAATTAATAGATGTCCGCGACAATATTGAAAGAATCATCACTGCTGCATCGTATTTAGAGGCAGATATTGATCCATTGTTTGAACTACGTGTCGATGAAGAACATCCAATTCAGCTTGATTTTGCTACTACAGAAGGAACGGGTGTGAGTTCTGAGATTTCAGAGAAAAAAACGATAGAAATTACGGACTTTACTGATTTTAAGCAAGTCGAAAATACGGAAGATGGTGATCTGTTATATGAGGCAGAATTAAAATATACGGAAGAAAATGGAAGTAGTACTCCTATTGGAGTTATACAATATAATGGGACTGATAAAACAATCACATGGAAGATAGAGGAGAGAGAAGTTGTAAATGCAAGAATGAGCTTCTATGAAAAGCTTGATGAGACTCAAGTAAAGTGGGATGAAATCAGCAATGGGAAAACACAGACTGCAGATGTGCTTGCAAGTAGTTCGGCTAATTTTGTTGATGAAAATGGATTTAATAAAACACTTTCTATGGGGAAACAAGGAATGGTTAAGATAGAAAATAATAACCAGCTTCGTATTGAGAATGTTTCGAATCCAGCAAGTGCTACGCAAGTACCAACTGGCAGCACGATTAATTATACGATAACCGTTACAAATGAACAAATCACGGCAAAAGCTGCAGAAGCCGAGAATCTGTTGGTTGTCCAGGAAATACCGGTCAATACAACTTACCTATCAAATACCAATGCTACAATTACAAATGGTACTACGACTAGAGAATTCGATATATCAAGCGCTTATGATAAAGTGAAGAATGAAATTAGATTTGAAGTTCCGGAACTTAACTCAGGAGAAAAATTAACCTTTGATTATCAAGCCAAGGTTACTGGTGAGTGGGAAAAAACCATTGTAAGTGTTTCACAATTAGGTATTGTAGATAGAGCAAATACACTCGATGAAAAAGGAGACCCACTTCTTTATGCAATGGATTTAGTTCATGTGACTCCGAATGTGCCGACAGAAGGAGATGGAAATGGTGAGGATCCGAATCCAGAGACAGATCCTGAGCCAGATCCAGAGGAAGAGGATACAACAGAAGTTCCACCAAGTGTCGACTCAGGCAATCCTCATGACAATCTTGAAGATGGAGAACCACTGCCCAAAACAGGATATCTAAACATGTTGAAGGAAGCGAGTGGAAGTGCTGTAGTAATCGTAGCTATAATCAGCTTGCTGACATTAATGATTGTCTACTTAGTTTTAAACAGGAAATACAAAAAATAAAAAACACAAAACAAGAAATATCATTGGGATATGTATATTATTAATGATTATAGAAGGAACAGAGAAACACGTAAAATAGTTATTGTTTTACGTGTTTTTCTTACTTTATAAGAGGAAAATTATTGTGTTTTTAGTGAAGAGAAAATCAAAATCCACAAATGGACAAAATTAACAAAAAATATTGACAAACAAGAGGAAAAATGTGAAAATTGTACTAATAAAATATTTTTGGCTACATAGTATGAGTGGATAGGAGAAGGAGTATGAAGTTAGAATTAGGGAAAATATTTGTGAAAGACTTAGTGATGGGCGATGAAACTAAGGTAGAAGGCGGAATTGTTACAATCAACAAAAAAGAAGTGGAGCGCATGGTTTTAGAAGATGAGCGAATTATCAGTGTAAAATTAGATATTGCTAAGCCGGGAGAATCCACTCGTATTACACCAGTAAAAGATGTAATTGAACCACGAGTGAAGGTATCGGGTGGTGGAAGTATCTTCCCAGGTGTAATTGGGAAAGTGAGTGAAGTTGGACAAGGAAGAACACATGCACTTGTGGGAATGAATGTAGTGACTTGCGGAAAAATTGTTGCATTTCAAGAAGGTGTTATTGATATGAGCGGACCAGCGGCAAAGTACACACCGTTCTCGAATACTATGAATTTCTGTATGGTTATGGAACCAAAAGAAGGGATTGCAACACATGCATATGAAGAGGCTGCAAGACTTGCTGGTTTGAAAATCGGTGCTTACATTGGAAACGCCGGAAAAGATGTAGAGCCAGATGACATTGTAGTGTATGAGACAAAGCCTTTGTTAGAGCAAGTAGAACAATATAAGGACTTACCTAAGATTGGGTATGTTCATATGTTACAGTCTCAGGGTTTGTTACACGACACTTATTATTATGGAGTGGATGCCAAGAAATTCATCCCGACTTTTATGTATCCAACAGAGATTATGGATGGAGCTATTATTAGTGGAAACTGTGTAGCACCATGTGATAAAGTGACTACATTCCATCATTTGAATAATCCTGTGATTGAAGATCTGTACAAACGACATGGAAAGGATCTGAATTTTATAGGCGTGATTTTGACAAATGAAAATGTATTCCTTGCAGACAAAGAGAGAAGCTCGGATATGACATCAAAACTTGTAGAGTTTATGGGATTAGATGGAGTAATTATTACCGAAGAGGGTTATGGAAATCCAGATACAGACTTGATGATGAATTGTAAGAAAATTACTAGACGCGGAACAAAAGTCGTCTTGATAACAGATGAATTCCCAGGAAAAGACGGGAAATCACAATCCCTAGCAGATGTGGTAGACGAGGCAGATGCGCTTGTGTCTTGTGGCCAAGGGAATGCAATGCTTCATTTCCCAGCAATGGATAAAATTATAGGAATGACTGACTATATTGAATCCCAAATTGGTGGTAGTGCAGGATGTGTGAATGAAGATGGTAGTTTTGACGCAGAGTTACAGATTATAATTGCGTCAACAATTGCAAATGGATATAACCATTTAGCGGCAAAAGGATATTAAGGGGGACGTAAGGATGAAGATTGTACATTATATTAATCAATTTTTTGCTGGAATAGGTGGAGAAGAAATGGCAGATTATGCTCCTGAGTTGAAAATAGGAGTGGTAGGTCCAGGACAAGTTCTTCAACAAGCGTTGGGTTCAGAATTTGAAATTGTTGCGACGATTATTTGCGGAGATAATTATTTTGCAGAGAATTTAGAAAGTGCAAAACAGCAAATAATAGAAATGGTAGAGAAGCATCAACCAGATATGTTTGTAGCTGGACCAGCTTTTAATGCAGGTCGTTATGGTGTTGCGTGTGGAACGATTTCTAAGGCAGTGGAAGAAACATTTGACATACCAGTGATTACAGGGATGTATCCAGAAAATCCAGGTGTTGATATGTTTAGAAAAGATATGATTGTGGTTGAAACACCTATCTCGGCAGCTGGAATGAAAAAAGTGATCCCAAGGATGGCGGGAATTATTCAAAAAATAAAAAGGGGAGAAGAAATTCTAGGACCGAAAGAAGAGGGTTATTTAGAGCGTGGGATTCGCGTGAATTATTTTCATGAAAAACGCGGTTCAGAGCGTGCAATTGATATTTTGTTGAAAAAATGTGCAGGTGAAACATTTGAAACAGAATATCCAATGCCAGTTTTTGATCGTGTAGAGCCAAATCCACCAGTTGCTGATATATCGAAAGTTAAGATTGCGGTTGTTACTTCTGGAGGAATTGTACCACATGGGAATCCGGATCACATTGAGTCTTCTAGTGCGACGCGATATGGGATTTATGATATTGGTGGAATGGAACGTATGAGTGCGACAGACTTTATGACGGTACATGGAGGATATGACCGTGCATTTGTTACTGATGATCCTAACTTGGTAATTCCCCTTGATGTGCTTAGAGAGAAAGAGAAGGCAGGTGAAATCGGAGAACTTGCAAATTACTTTATTTCTACAACAGGAACAGGAACGGCTACTGGAAATTCAAAAGGTTTCGGTGAGGATTTTAGTAAGAAATTAATTGAAGATGGGATTGGCGCAGTTATTTTAACTTCTACTTGAGGAACTTGTACACGTTGCGGTGCAACGATGGTAAAAGAAATAGAAAGAGTAGGAATTCCGGTAGTGCATATGTGCACAGTAGTTCCTATTTCGTTAACAATAGGTGCAAATCGAATTGTTCCAGCAGTGGGTATCCCATATCCGCTAGGCGACCCAACACTTGGAGAAGTGGAAAGTAAAAAAATTAGAACTAAACTAGTGAATAAAGCATTAGAAGCATTAGAGACACCAGTTGATGGGCAAACGGTTTTCGAAGTATAAATCTATTAAATTACAAAATATACCCTTTTATAGGGTATATTTTTTTGAGAGAAGTCGAAAAAGACAGTTCATGAAAAATTAATGTTTAGGAGTAGAATGTGAAGAAAATGTATAATTTAGTGAGAAGGTTTTATATTTAACAATGAAATATGTGAGAAATAAGAGAATTTTTACAAATTGTGCTTAAAATCAAAGAAAAAAGTTAACAAATGCTATTGCTATATAAATATAAAATTTATTTTTTTTATTGAAAATTTATATATTATAGTGTAATATATACACAGTAAATCATTGTAAAATATCATGCCATAAGTGGGCGAAAAAATAAAAATATGAATTATAGAATACAGGAAGGAGGACTCATGAAGCAGCAATTATATAGAAGAAAGCAAGCTTTTATTCGCTATGCAACATTATTGTTTATATTCGTTTTTTGCATGAATGGGGTACCTCTGCCTGTATTAGCATCGAATTCCAACGTAGAGATACAAGAGGCGGGAATGGATTATAGTGCATTAGAATCATTGATTGCAGAGGCGAAAACAAAACAGAAACCATCCAATGTGTTTTTGCTTGATTTCTATGAGGAATTTTTAACTGAAATTACTATGGCAGAATATATTGTCGAAAAAGGAACTGCAAGTCTTGCAGATTATAATGAAGCGGTCACTAAGCTAAAAGAGGCAATAGAACTTTTTGACGAACGAATGAAATTTGGTCCTCAAATTGATCTAAAGGAAAATGAATCTGGAGAAATAGAAGCGAGTGTTACATTCCCGGATATAAATCTCAATAAGAATGGGAAAATTGAATATAAAGAACTAGATTTGAGAAATGGAGAGAGCTATGAAAGAGGAGTAGGCTATTATTTTGGAACAGGCTATATAGTTTCTCCGATTACTGTAAAGAACGAATCCAATATTTACATGTTAACTGAAGGAAAGTTAAAGTTAAGTGTAATTCTTGGTGATGGTGAAAATTATATAGGGTACTTCCCTGATATGTATTTTAAAGTTGGAGATGTAATTGACGTAACGAATATAGTCATACCTTATAAGACACTAGCTGTAAGAGGCGCAGAGACTGTCGAGATTATTCATACAGTTGTACCAGACAATGCTACAAATAAAGCTTTGGTATGGTCATCTTCTAATCCGAATATAGCAACAGTTGATCAAAATGGTAATGTCACTGGAGTTGGCGACGGGACAGTAACCATTACAGCAAGGGCAAAGTTCACAGATCATAAAGAGCAAGTGGAAGTAACGGTTACAAATATTTCGAAGCGTATTGAGAACATTATAAATGGAATTAATAACTTGGGACCTGCAAAGCTGTCAAATGAAGAGAGAATAATCGGATTAAGAGAGTTATATAATAGTTTAGACGAAACATCAAAGAAATCGGTAAGCAATTACGATTTACTTGTAAAATATGAAAATGATTTAAAGGTTATTCAGAATATCATACAGGAAATAGAGTCAATAGAAAAAGTAACAGTAGATAACTTTAGAGATATTTCAGCGTTAAATCAACAAGTTATGTCTTTGGAGTCAACAATTCGAAAAGAAATTAGTAATATAGCAATTCTAGATGATTTCTATAAAACAGTGAAGGCGCATGAAAATCAATTACTAGATGCGGAGAATGTGATTTCTTATATTGCAAGTATTGGACAAGTGACATTGGAGTCAGAAATAGTAATTAAAACAGCAGTTGAAGCCTATTCACAGCTTGATGAAATTGGAAGAAGTTATGTCACTAATTATGACTTACTTGTACAAGCACAAGAAGAATTAGAAGAATTAAAGAATACAGAGGATCAGGTAGACCCAGAGAAACCTACAGATCCAGAGAAACCTACAGATCCAGAGAAACCTACAGATCCAGAGGAACCTACAGATCCAGAGGAACCTACAGATCCAGAGGGAACTGCAGATCCAGAGGAGCCTACAGATACAGAGGGAACTGCAGACCCAGAGGAACCTGCTGATTCAGAGGAAGTGCCACTGTCTCAAGAAGAGGAAACGAATGAAACACTTAATGGATTAGTAAATCAAATGACAGATGGGACTGCCACAAAAGCAGAAGCCCAGAATTTTGTGAATTTGGTGAAAAGCTTACAAAACATGTCTCCAAGCCAACTAGCACAGATGACAAATCTGAGTGAGTTAGATGCAATGAAGCAGGTGGTGGCAACAACACTACAAACAAATGTAGAGATGGGAATGAAGGCTGCAAATCTTGATTGGTTTGTACAAATGAATGCAGAGGCTATTGTTCTTGATCAGGCACAAGAAGCGTACTTACAAGAAGTGTTTGGAGATAAAGGCACAAGCTTATTATCATTGGATATCAACTTTACTAATCTTTTGGAAGGTGGAGCATACCAAGCGGATGAGCCTGTTGAAATTACAGTAGATCTAGAACAACTTGGAGATGTTTCCTCTTATAACACGATTATCGCAATGCACTATGGAGCAGATGGGAAAAATGATATTATTAAATGCGAAATTATAGATGGACAGCTTGTATTCTATAGTCAATCATTTTCTCCATTTTCAATTATGGGATTTGAGGAACAATATTCTGAGCTTGTTACTACTTCAGGAAATAACGCAATTCAAGAACTTGTATCGGTGATGGTAAATAGTGTTCCATCATATAACCCGTTTTGGTTATATATGGCAACATTGGCATTACTCTTATTGTTCGGAACAATTATCGTGAAAAAGCAAAAAACGGTATATAGAATTTTGAATTTCTCGGCAACAATCCTATTACTGGTTTCTATGATTAAATTTACATTTGATAAAGAGCCCGTATTTGTATCAACAGAAACAACGCAGCAGTTTATAACTAGTGAAAATCGACATGGTGTGGCGACAGTTGATAGAGATGATATTCAGTTTGGCTTAGAGAACGATTTTGTGTTACAAGCAGAGGATGTTTTAGAAACAAAGGGAAATAGTCATGTTGGATTAGAGTTGGAGCGAAATCAAATCAATATAATGGAAAATAGCATAGTAGAAGTTGGTGAATCAAATACAGATAGTGCACATGTAACATTAGAGTCAGGGGAATTACTACTTGATTACAACGCAGGGAATGCGACACGTGTATCAGTAGGAGATTTTGAGGTTAGTGCAGACGAGGCGATTGCTACTGTATATACCAAGAAGGACACTGTAATAATTAATGTATTGAGTGGAAGTGTCAAGCTTGATGAAGAGATACTTGAAGAAGGAAAAACGTATATTCGGTCGGAAAAAAATGAATCTACATCGACAATTTCGATTTCTACATATTCAGATCATACATTAGAATATTTGAAATCATATGCAGAAGAAAATCAAATATGCATTGACGTTGATGAATTTGAATCTGAATTGGAAAAACGTGAAAATGCAGCAAAAGAAGCAGATAAAATAGCAAATTTATTTTAAAGGAAATGGAAGAAAATATGAGAATCATTTTGGCATCGGCATCGCCGAGAAGGAGAGAATTGCTAGAACAAATAGGAATCGAGTTCGAAGTGATTACAAGTTCTGTAGAAGAAGTATATGAAAGCCAAACACCGGAAGAAATTGTGAAAGAGCTGGCATTACTAAAAGCATTTGATGTAGCTCAACTTCAAGAAGGGAACTGCATTGTAATTGGCGCAGATACTGTGGTTGTTCGGGATAATCAGATTCTAGGGAAGCCGAAAGATGAGAAAGATGCCTTTCAAATGATTCAGTCGCTGCAAGGTCGAGATCATATGGTATATACGGGAGTTGCATTGATTGAGTGCCTAGAAGAAATAAATGAAGATGGAGACTTGGAGACAACCTTCCATGCCTACAACCATGCCATAGGGACCAAAGTATATGTAACGAAGATGTCTGAGGAAGAAATTCAAGATTATATCGAGACAGGTGAACCAATGGATAAAGCAGGAGCTTATGGAATTCAAGGGAAATTTGCGGCATATGTAGAGGAAGTTGAAGGGGATTTTTACAATGTGGTTGGACTACCAATTTCTTATGTAAATGCAGCAATAAAAGAGATTAAATCAAATTGTAATATTGTATAGCAATAAAAGGGATTGGAGAGAATTATTTCTAATCTCTTTTTCAATTTCAATTTTTGACTAATCAACGATTTCTACTACCATTATGGCTATAAAAATGTTATTATAAAAAGTAAACATTAAGCGAAAATGCTCCATTTAGCATTTGACGCATTTAGGAGGAAAAGAAAAGATGAGTAAACCAAAGTATTACATCACAACGGCAATTGCCTATACATCAGGGAAGCCACATATTGGAAATACCTACGAAGCAGTATTAGCAGATGCAATAGCAAGATATAAAAGAAGCCAAGGGTTCGATGTTTTCTTTATGACAGGAACAGATGAGCACGGCCAGAAAATAGAAATGAAAGCGGAAGAAGCTGGAATTACACCACAGGAATTCGTGGATGATGTAGCAAGTGAAATCAAAAATATTTGGGATATGATGGGAACTTCATACGATAAATTTATTCGAACATCTGATGTGGAGCATAAGACACAGGTTCAGAAAATCTTCAAGAAGTTATACGAGCAAGGGGATATTTACAAAGGACATTATGAAGGTCTCTACTGCACACCGTGTGAATCTTTCTTTACAGAATCACAATTAGATAATGGGAAGTGCCCAGACTGTGGTCGCGATGTGGAATCGGCACAAGAGGAAGCTTATTTCTTCAAAATGAGTAAATATGCCGATCGTTTGATTGAACATATTAATACACATCCAGAATTTATACAACCGGTTTCGAGAAAAAATGAAATGATGAATAACTTTCTGATTCCAGGATTACAAGACTTATGTGTATCTAGAACATCATTTACATGGGGGGTACAAGTAGATTTTGATCCAAGACACGTGGTATACGTATGGTTAGATGCACTTACAAATTACATTACAGGAGTAGGATATAACTGTGGTGGAGAAAATAGTGAATTGTATCATAAAAACTGGCCAGCAGATTTACACTTAATAGGGAAAGATATTATTCGATTCCACACGATTTATTGGCCTATCTTCTTAATGGCACTTGACTTGCCACTTCCAAAGCAAATTTTCGGCCATCCATGGTTGATGCAAGGAGATGGTAAAATGAGTAAGTCCAAAGGAAATGTGTTGTATGCAGACACACTTGTCGACTTCTTTGGTGTAGATGCAGTGCGTTATTTTGTATTACATGAGATGCCATTTGATAATGATGGTACAATTACTTGGGAATTAATGGTGGAGAGAATTAATTCGGATCTTGCAAACACATTAGGTAATCTTGTAAATAGAACCGTTTCAATGACGAATAAATATTTCAATGGGACAGTTACAAATAAGAATACTGTGTTAGATCAAGGGGATGTTGATGCAGATTTGAAGGCACTAGCAGATAAGACAGCTGATCTTGTTAATGCTAAGATGGAAGATCTTAGAGTAGCGGATGCAATGACAGAAATTTTCAATTTGTTCAAAAGATGTAATAAATATATTGATGAAACAATGCCATGGGCACTTGCGAAAGAAGAGGATAAAAAGGATCGTTTAGAAACAGTTCTTTGGAATTTGATTGACTCTATTAATAAAGGGGCAGAATTATTGGCTTCATTTATGCCTGAAACAGCAGAAAAAATATTTGCGCAGATGAAAGATGGAAATGTAACAGATAAGCCGGAGATTCTATTTGCCAGATTAGATTTAGATGAAGTACTGACTAAAGTAGCAGAATTATTCCCAGTGGTAGAAGATGAATCGAAAGATGAAGAAGCAGTGATTGATATTGAACCAAAAGCAGAAATTGGATATGAAGACTTTATGAGTATGCAATTCCAAGTTGGTGAGATTATTTCTTGTGAGGAAGTGAAGAAATCTAAGAAATTACTTTGTTCTCAAGTGAAAGTTGGAAGCCAAGTGAAGCAAATTGTTTCTGGAATTAAAGGTCATTATACAGCAGAAGAGATGGTTGGTAAGAAGGTGATGGTATTAGTGAACTTAAAGCCGGCGAAATTAGCAGGAGTGTTATCGGAAGGAATGCTACTTTGCGCAGAGGATGCAGAGGGGAATTTCGCACTTATGACACCAGAGAAGCCAATGCCAGCGGGAGCAGAGATAGCATAATGAATTCAGAATTAAAAATATTCGAGACTCATGCACACTATGATGACAATCAGTTCGATGAAGATCGCCATGAAATTTTGTCATCTATGGTTGAGCGAGGTGTGGAGTACGTTGTTAATATAGCGGCGAATCTAAGAGGATGTCAAGCATCCATTGAATTGGCTCATAAATATAATCATGTTTACGCTACCGTAGGTGTGCACCCTGATGAAGTGGGTGAGTTAGATGAGATTACATTTGAAAGATTAAGAAGATACTGTGATGAAGATAAGGTTGTGGCTGTTGGAGAAATTGGACTGGACTATTATTGGGACAATGAGGGTCATGACGTACAAGAGAAATGGTTTATTGAACAACTTAATTTGGCTAGAGAAAAGAACTTACCTGTCGTGATTCATTCAAGAGATGCTACAGAGGATACGCTTCGCGTTATAAGAGAGCATGGGAGTGATTTGAAAGGTGTGATTCATTGTTTTTCATCTTCTGCAGAGGTCGCAAAAGAATATGTGAAGATGGGGTTCTATATTGGAATTGGAGGGGTGGTTACCTTCAAAAACGCACGGGTAATGAAGGAGGTAGTAGAGGCAATTCCTCTTACTTCTATTGTTTTAGAAACAGATGCACCTTATCTTGCGCCAACACCATTTAGAGGAAAAAGAAATGAATCTACATATTTGCAATATGTAGCAGAAGAAATTGCAAAAATCAAAGAAATCTCATATCAAGAAGTTATTCAACAAACAAGCATAAATGGAAAGGTACTATATGGAATATAAAGCACCAACGTTGGGGAATCCAGCACATACAATAGAAATATTACAAAAATATAATTTCTCTTTTCAGAAGAAGTTTGGCCAGAATTTCTTAATCGATACCCATGTGTTAGATAAAATTATTGCATCTGCGGAAATTACGAAAGATGATTTTGTCTTAGAAATTGGACCAGGAATAGGAACGATGACGCAATATTTGGCTTGTGCAGCGAGAAAGGTAGTCGCAGTCGAAATCGACAAAGCGTTGATTCCGATTCTGGCAGATACTCTTTCGCCATATGATAATGTGGAGATAATCAACGATGATGTATTGAAGGTTGATATTGAGAAATTAGCAAAAGAACAAAACGATGGGAAGCCAATTAAGGTGGTTGCCAATTTGCCATACTACATTACTACGCCAATTATCATGGGATTATTCGAGAATAATGTACCAATAGAGAGCATCACGGTTATGGTTCAAAAAGAAGTTGCTGATCGTATGCAAGTAGGGCCGGGAACAAAGGATTATGGAGCTTTATCTCTTGCGGTTCAATATTATGCGAAGCCCTATATTGTTGCGAATGTTCCGCCGAATTGCTTTATGCCACGACCAAATGTGGGTTCTGCAGTGATTCGTTTGACTGCCCATAAAGAAAAACCTGTACAAGTGAAAGATCCAAAACTTATGTTCAAATTAGTGCGAGCTTCCTTTAATCAGAGAAGAAAAACACTGCAAAATGGATTGAACAATTCTTCAGAAATACATTTTTCTAAGGAACAAATCATTGCAGCGATTGAAGAACTTGGAAGAGGTGCAAGTATTCGTGGCGAAGCTCTTACGTTGGCAGAGTTTGCAAGATTGGCAGATATACTGACAATAGAATGATAAAATTGATTGATATATGCAATTTACATACAATTGACTTGCAAAAAAATAAAGAAACTGATATAATGAGTTATTGCTTTACTAGGAGAAAGCGATAGCTCATTTATTCTGTAGCTGGTAAATTGAAAATTGTGAGAGGGGAGTTATATTATGTTAGTAAAAGTGGAAGATAGAGCAAAAAATTTGCAAGAAATCACATCCTATATTGAAGAATTATCTATGAGAAGTGAATCGCACAATACAATTGAGAAAGAGTTGTATTCTAAGTATGAAGTAAAGCGTGGTCTTCGCGATGTGGATGGAAAGGGCGTGCTAGCAGGATTGACGAATATCTCAGATGTTAATGCACGTGAAATTATAGATGGAGTAGAAGTACCTTGTCCGGGAAGCTTATACTATAGAGGTTATAATGTAAAACATCTTGTAAAAGGATTCTTAGATGATGATCATTTTGGTTTTGAAGAAATTACATATTTACTCTTGTTTGGCCAATTGCCAACAAAAGAAGAATTACATGAATTCAAAGATTTATTAATAAATAGACGTAAATTACCAACAAATTTCGTGCGTGATATCATTATGAAGCGACCAAGTCCTGATATGATGAATAGTTTATCAAGATCAATTTTAACCCTGTACTCTTATGATGAGAAGGCAGATGATACGTCTTTGACAAATGTACTACGTCAATCACTTAACTTGATTAGTCAATTCCCTATGCTGATGGTATATGGATACAATGCTTATAATTACAAACAAGGCGAAGATTTCTGGATTTATGAACCATCTCCAGAGCTATCGACGGCTGAAAATATTTTGATGATGCTACGTGAAAATCGACAATATACAAAACTGGAAGCTAAAATTCTGGATATGGCACTTGTGTTACATATGGATCATGGTGGTGGAAATAACTCTACATTTACAACTCACGTTGTTACTTCTTCGGGAACAGATACATATTCAACAATGGCAGCCGCAATGGCATCTCTAAAAGGTCCAAAGCATGGTGGTGCGAATATTAAAGTTATTGAAATGTTCGAGGATATGAAAAGTGTGTTGGATGATTGGACAGATCGAGCTGCAATTAAGCAGTATTTGGAAGATTTATTAGACAAGAAAAGATTTGATAAAAAGGGATTGATTTATGGAATGGGTCATGCGATTTATTCTGTGTCAGATCCTCGTGCTGAAATATTTAAAGAATTTGTAAAAGAACTTGCGTTGGATAAGGGATACGAAGCGGAATATAATTTATATGAAACTGTGGAGTATATGGCACCAGAAGTTATTGGAGAAAAGCGTCACATCTACAAAGGTGTTAATGCGAATGTTGATTTCTACAGTGGATTGGTGTACCATATGCTTGGTTTGCCAGGGCAATTATATACACCTATCTTTGCGGCAGCTCGTATTGTAGGATGGAGTGCCCATAGATTAGAAGAACTTAAAAATGTAGATAAGATTATTCGTCCGGCATACAAGCCACTTGCGGCAAAGCAAGAATACATTAGAATGGCAGATAGATAATATATGAAAAATGAAGCGTTACCATATTCGAATCTTATGATTAAGATGGAATTGTGATGATGCTTCGTTTTTTATTAGAAGTTGAAGTGAATTAGTCGGTAGAATTAGGAATGGATTTAAGAGAATAAAGGAGAATGATTAAATGATTGAAATAAGAAAAGAAAATTGTAAAATTTGTAGGAAATGTACATCAGTCTGTCCATGCGGATTAATAGAAATGAAAGAAGGGCAGGTTCATATTAAGGACAAGGCAACTAGATTATGTATGAATTGTGGACATTGTCAAGCGGTCTGTCGATTTGAGGCTATCTTATTAGAAGGAGAACCGTCAAGAGCGATACCAAAAGAAGCTGAAGTATCTTTTGAAAGTGTAAAAGCCTTGATAGAATCTAATCGATCAATTAGACGATTCAAGGATGAGATGGTTCCAAAAGCACATATAGAAGAAATCATCCGAACATTAGATTGTACAGCTAGTGCCAAAAATAAGCAGGCAATTCATTATATTGTGATTTCATCCAAAGAGAAAGTGCAAGAGATTTCTAATATTAGCGTGGACTTTATTAAAGAAGCAGGAATAGCACCAGAAGTGATACGTAGCATTGAAATTCTTAGGAATCCAATTACGGTAGACGCACCTCATATTTTGTTAGCTTACGCAAAAAACGATTCCATTCTTCCAGAGGTAGATAGCGTGATTAAAGTAGCATCAGCAGCATTGATGATGCATAGTGAAGGAATTGGGTCATGCTATTTAGGATATTTACAAGGATTTGTGAATAACAGCGAAGCACTTAGGTCACATTTGGGATTAAATTCAGATGAAAATGTGTATTGTGCCATTGCTTTTGGATATAATGACAATGAGGTGTATACAGAAATACCATATAGAAAACCGAGTAATATTAGGTTTATAGAGTAAGAATTCCCCATGTCACTAGCCTCTTACTAGAAAAAAACATGAAATGATGTTATAATACATCAATATGTCTAGTGAAACATGAAAGGAAAGTGCATGGAACGATTGAAGGAATTATTGCAAAAATATTTAACCATAGATTTAGTAAGAGCGACAATTAGTAACCCGAAAGTAAAAGACGGGGTAGTAAAGATAAAAATAAGACCGATTATGCTGAGAGAGAGATTACATATCCAGTGTGAAAGTTTTACAAAAACACAAGCATTTCAGAAGAATTTATTGCCAGAAGAAGCAATGGAGGAAATGATGAAATGGATGACAGAATTTAAGCAAATGCAAATAGAAACAATAGACGATGTGGCTAGTGTGTTGGTGAGCAAAAAAGGGAAGGTTACGATTCAAGAAAAGAAGCAAAAAGGGGAAGTGAAGCGAGCGGAAGTTTCTCATAATCGTAAGAAACAATATATCTTAGAAGAAGGGATGGACATTCCATTCTTAAGAGAATTAGGAGTTATGACACAGGATGGAAAAATTGTAAAAAGCAAATTTGATAAGTTCCGCCAAATCAATAGATTTCTGGAATTTATTGAAGATATTGTGCCGAAACTTCCTACAGATAGGGAGGCAACGATTTTAGATTTTGGTTGTGGTAAGTCATACTTAACATTTGCTATGTACTATTATCTGCATGAAATAAAAGGCTATGATATAAGAATCATAGGACTGGATTTGAAAAAAGCAGTAATTCAACACTGCCAGAAATTAAGTGATGAATACGGATATGATAAGTTGAATTTCCTAGTTGGAGATATAAGGGATTACACAGGTGTGACGAAAGTGGATATGGTTGTCACATTGCACGCATGTGACACGGCGACTGATATTGCGTTAGCGAAAGCAGTTAATTGGGATGCAACAATTATACTATCTGTGCCATGTTGTCAACATGAACTAAATAAGCAAATTCAATCAGAAGTGCTGAATCCTTTGTTTAAGTACGGCTTGATTAAAGAACGAATGGCATCACTTATAACAGATGGTCTACGAGCAGAATATCTGGAAGGGCAAGGATACGATTGTCAGATTCTTGAATTTATAGATATGGAACATACACCGAAAAATATTCTGATACGAGGTATTAAATCAGGGAAAAAAGCGCAGAACGTAGAACAGATTGAAGCGTGTAAAACGTTGCTAAATATTGATCCTATACTCGGTCGATTGTTAGAGTTATAGGAGGAAAAATGAAGAAAGAACTTGTGAAAACTTCTATTAATATTGATGAGCAAAATCATGACGATAAAAAAAATCAGAGTAAGAGAAAAAATCAAAGAGATAAAAGAAATCAAAGAGATAAAAGAAATCAAGATAGAGAAAAGAAGAGAAGAAATAAAAAATTGCGACGAAAAGTGGTAATTATAAGTGGTATAGTGCTATTTGTATTGGCATTAGTACTTGGTGGAAGTTATCTATTTTATGTGGAGCAAAATCGAGATCAAGAAATCCCATCTGATGTAGAGGTAGATGTAGAAAATGATAATGTTTCTCTACCAACATTGTCTGTCATCACGGAAGGTATGAAAACAAATCAATTAGTTGGATATAAAGAAAAGATGGATATCACGACAATGAGAGATGTGATTTCACCACTGGATACAAGTGGGGAGTTCATTGCGCAAATCGATCCAGGGCAAGAAGGAATAGTAGCAATTAGCTATGAAGTTCTTTCTATGGATAGTAAAAAGCAACTAGTGCAAGGGGAGATTACGGATTGGTCAGATAATCAAATCCAACTTGAATTGATAAATCCGGCACAGTCAGATGGTTCAGAAGCTATGCTGACAATCATTTGTGAATTAGAAGATGGTCAGGTTGTAAGATACTATACAAGGATAGTTCCATATTTAAATGGAAAGCTAAAGGAAACGATAGAAACCGTGGATCAATTACATGGAGATATCTTGAATAAAGAGAAAGAAACTTGGGATACTCACATCTTGTCAAGTAATGAAGGTGGAACACTCGGATATGTAACAGATGAATCAAGTCTAGAACAAATTATGTGGGATGAATATCAAGTAGAACTTGTGGGAGAGGTGTCAAGAAGCATTACAGAAAGTACCTCTATTTTTACATCACTACTATTTCAATATGAGGTAGATGTCATTGCCCAAGAAACCATCGACGAAGAAGGAGAGGGAGTGAAAACCACACTTAAGGTGTCTGAATTCTATAGAGTCAGATATAAAGAAGCGTCGAACTCAATGGAATTAATGCAATATGAAAGAAGGGCTGAGGAGGTAGTGGATAAAAAAAGTGTCATTATTTCAGAAGATGGCATTCAAGCAGGTATAACCTCAGAATCCTTTGTCTATGCGGAGAATAAAGACGAGACACGAATTTCCTTTCTTACAAATAATAATCTCTGGAGCTTCGATAGTGAGGAAAATAAATTAGTAAGTATTCTTGAGATTGGCGATAATGCAGGAATAAAAATATTTAGTGTAGAAGAAAATGGAAGCACTGCCTTTTTGAAGTATGGATATATGGACAGTGGTATTAACGAGGGGCTAGTTGGGGCCGCTGCATACTATTATGACGCGGAACAAGGCACAGTGGTCGAAAAAGCATTTGTCTCCAAGAATGAATCCTATGAAACGTCAAGAGACGAGTTAAGTCAAAGCATGTATTATAGTCAAGGGATAAATACGCTATATGTGTTGGCTATGAATGCCATTTATAAAGTAGATATGATCGAAGAAAAGCAAGAAAAAATAGCAGATGGAATCGAAGCAGGTCAGTACACTATCTCAGATAATGGACAATTGGTTGCATATCAGTCAGGAACAGAAATAAAAGGAAGCGTTGTTACCGTTTTAGATTTGAAAACTGGTGAGAGCTATGATGTTAGTGCAGATGAAGGAGCGCAAATCATTCCCCTTTATTTCTTAGAAGAAGATTTTATTTATGGACAGACTCTAGAGGGAAATGAGCTTGTTAATGAGCGGGGACAAACTATCAACCCTATGTTTGAAGTAGAGATTCGAGATGTAGCGGGAAAGGTTGTTAAAACTTATAAACAAGAAGGGCTATTCATTGAAAATGTTGTGCTAGAGGATAATTTTATCTCCATGACAATGGTGCAAAATAATAATGGGACTTACGTAATGGTAGATACAGAGACTATAGCAAATAACGAAGTCGAAGTGGATATGAGTGGAGTGAAGAAATCCTATGGAACGGATGAAAAGGTAAGTGTCACAACAGCGGAATTAGTGGCAGATAAGGATGCAGTGATTGTTTCTTATGAAACGAGTGAACGAGAAAAAGAGACTACTTACTATGTCTATGGGAAGGGCGAGATGCTCCTAAAAACGAAAGAAATTAGTGCTGCAATTCAACTAGCAAGCGCTTCGGAGGGAGCGGTCGTGAATCAAGAGCTTGCCTATGTTTGGAGGACGAGTAGTAGAGATTTGAATGACACAATCGAGAATGTTTCAACTATGAAAAATAGATTGCAACAGGGAGAAAGTGTCTTAGATATTATACGAGAAGCCGCAAGAGAGGATATTGTGAGTTATACAGGATGTACATCCGAACAAATGTGTTACCTATTAAATACAGGGCAGCAGATAGGAATTAAGACATCTGATAACCAATGGATTATGTTGACGGGATATCAATCAAGCACTATGCACTATTTGGATAGTAGTGGTAATGCCAAAACAATATCAATGAGCAACTTGGATGGCCAAATTCAAGAAATCGTAGGTACAGGCAATTTTAATTAATGAACTTGAGCCTTTGAACTTTTAATATTAAGAAAGTGAAGGGAATATTCAATGAA
>CAYIYM010000006.1:48077-88226 GCA_964367685.1 uncultured Lachnospiraceae bacterium | reverse complement strand
CATATTTACCTCGGATTCCAATTGAACTTGTTTTTACATTGTGCTTTTTGTGGATCGGTAGCGGACTACTTGCAACAGGCAGAGTTATAGGAAGCATGGTAGGACTCATTTCGCCTATTCTTTTACTTGTTAATATGAATGAAGAATATATGTACATAAATCCAACACCATATTCCATTGGGTATATGCTATTTTACACCGTATGTGGATGCATTGTATATTATAATATACTGTCAGACACGAAAGAAGAAAAGGAAGATATGAATGATTTTTTCTTTTAATAGTGAAAATCCCCTAATCGACTTGGTTTAATTACTAAGTCGATTTTTATTGTGTATTGGAGAATATGAAATCTGTGATATATAGGCGCAAGTAAGGTTTTTTCATTGACTTAATTATCGAAAACATGATATTATTTGAATAGAAAGTAAATTAAGGCGAATTGATTGACAACAAGTGAATGAATTGACAAATGTTGAATTATAGCAATACAATTATATAAAGTTGCACAGAGTTATAATATTAGCTGTATGCAACTTTTATTATTTGGGGTGAATGGGATGACAGAGTTTAAATTGAATCATTATCGAGGGAAGAAAGTTTTAGTAACAGGGCATACTGGATTTAAGGGGAGTTGGTTATGTCAAATGCTACTTATGTTTGGGGCGGAAGTAATAGGATATGGTTTGGAGTCGAAGTTAAACAATGTAATTTTTAGCTCTTTGGAGCTTGATAAGTATGTAAAATCATATTATGGGGATATAAGAAATCTTACTTTATTGGAACATGTATTTGCGAAAGAAAAGCCGGAATATGTGTTCCATTTGGCTGCCCAATCATTAGTTTTACCATCTTATATGGAGCCGGTTGACACATATAGCACAAACGTGATGGGAACTGTTCATGTTTGCGAGTGTGTAAGAAAAACAGAAAGTGTAAAATCATTTGTTAATGTTACGACAGATAAAGTATACGAAAATAAAGAGTGGATTTGGGGATATAGAGAAAATGAAGCCTTGAATGGATATGACCCTTATTCAAATAGTAAGTCTTGTTCAGAACTAGTTACGAGTAGTTATAAACAATCATTTTTCGATAAGCAAATGATATCGGTTTCTACTGCTCGTGCTGGGAATGTGATCGGTGGTGGCGATAGATGTGAAAATAGAATTATCCCAGATAGTATTCGAGCGAGAATCAATAAAGAGAGCATTATTATTAGAAATCCAAATTCAGTACGACCATACCAACATGTTCTAGAACCATTATATGCGTATTTGCTTATAGGTATGCAGCAGTCAAAAAATATAGAAGTGTCAGGCAGTTATAACGTAGGTCCTGAATCGCAAGACTGTGTAAGTACACAGGAAATTGTGGAATTGTTTTGTGAGAGTTGGAGCGGAACAAGTTATGAAATAAAGGTAGATGTGAATCAGCCTCACGAAGCTAATTTCTTGAGATTAGATTCATCATTAATTAAGAAAACCTTTTGCTGGAAACCAATTTGTAGTATCAAAAAAGCAGTAGAAATGACTGTGCTTTGGGAGCAAGCATTTCTAGAGAAAAAAGATATGATTTTATTTACGACAAATCAGATAAATGAATATATTGAGGAGGTTATTAATGAAAAGAGATAATAGATTTTCTGATACTCAGTCACAATATATTTATGAGTGCTTAAAACAATGGGGTTGGGGAGAAAAAGAAGCGTATCTGCTAAAACTAGTTTTGTTTGTATATGAAAAAAATACGGGAAGGCAGTTAGAAGACGTAATTGAAGAACAAAAAGAGAAGAAAATTGTTCTATTTGGAAATGGTGCCATCGCACAAAGAATTTGTAATATTTTTAAAATAGCAAAGTTTCCAATTGATTATTATACTACCAATAGCGCGAAATATGAGAGTATTTATCATGGAATACCATATATTTCAGTGGATGAAATTCAAAATAATGTGGAGGAATATTGCTTTGTTATTGGAACATCAATTCCTACCTATATAGACGAAATTCGAACCCAATTATTAGGATATGGGATAGCAGAAAAGCAAATCATTTTTGATTGCCGAGACATTGGGAACCAGTATTTCGACTTAGAAGAGTTACATTTAACAGAAGATGAAGTATTTGTAGATGCTGGTTGTTTTAATGGAGATGATGTCCTTAGATTTAAGCATGCTACGAATCAAAAATACTTTAAAATTTATGCATTTGAACCAGACAAAGAAAATTATGAGCATTGTATAAAGCAACTGCAAGATTGTCAGAACCTTGAGATGGTGAATGCAGGGGTATGGTCTACTACAAGAGAATTATCATTTTCCAATATGGCAACAGGAAGTTCTCATATAGAGGAATCAGAGAAAGAATATTCAGATGGACAACTATCGAATCAAATAAAGGTGTTTTCCCTTGATGATTATATAGGTGAAAATAAGGTTACATATATAAAAATGGATATTGAGGGCGCCGAACTAGAAGCGTTAAAAGGAGCTAGAAATATTATTGAGAAATTTCGACCAAAGCTTGCAATTTGTGTGTATCATAAAGCGGAAGATATTGATGAGATTCCAGAATACATCAGAAAAACAGCTCCCTTTTATCGGTTGTACCTAAGGCATTATTCATTAGGTGAATTGGAAACTGTTTTGTATGCTATACCAACAGATGAAAGCGAGGAGCTATCATGAATTATGTAGTTATAAAAGCAGGAGGGACAGGTGTTCGTGTGCAACCTAGCGATAGACCGAAGCAGTTTATTGAAATTTTAGGAAAGCCAATTATTGTGTATACATTAGAACGATTTCAACAAAGTGAATTAATTGATGAAATTGTTGTTGTGTGTCTGCTGGGATGGGAAGACCATGTACGTGAATTAATTAAAAAATATAATTTAACCAAAGTAACACGAATTGTTCAAGGCGGAGCAAATGGCCATCTATCTGTGAAGAACGGCGTGTTTGCTTTGCATGATATTGCTAAAAAGGACGATATTATTATAGTTCAAGATGCAGTACGCCCTGAGTTTACAGAAGAAACGGTGAGGAAATCTATTGATGGTGCAATAAAATATGGTGCAGCGGTTGTATGTGCGCATTGCTTAGAATCTATGTTTTACAGTGAAACTGGTGAGACACTTGATAAGCATCAACCACCATATAAAATATATAGAGCACAGGCACCCCAAGCATACGAGTATGCTACTTTAATAGATACTTATAGTAGGGCAAGTGAATGTGGGGAAGAAGACTGTATATCAACAGATCAGTTATATCTAAAGATGGACATTCCAATTAAAGCAATTCTAAATGGTCAACAAAATTTTAAAATAACAACAATCGAAGATGTATATACATTTACGGCGATGTGTTATTACAGGAAATATGGACCAAAATAAAAGAGAAAAATGAGGGTGTGATTATAAGAATGAGCAATGCAGATAATTACAGAAAACTAGATCATAGTGTAATCTTAATAACGGGTGCAACAGGCTTTCTCGGTAGTGAAATAGTACATGCATTGGTTAATAATTGTAGAGAAATTAAGATTATTGCATTGACAAGAAATAAAAACAAAGCAATGAAAATGTTTGGGTGTCATGAAAATGTAATGATCCTAGAATCAGATATTGGAATAGAAATTAATGTTCGTGAAAAAGTAGATTATATCATTCATGGGGCAGCAGTAACCGAATCAAAACAATTCGTTGACAATCCCGTGGATACGATTTTAGCAAATGTAATGAGTACAAAAAATGTCTTAGAATACGCTGCCAACACGAATTTAAAGAAAATGGTGTTTTTATCCTCAATGGAGATTTATGGAACAAAGGGATTTGAAAGTTCTAATGTAACAGAAGTAGATTATGGATATGTGGATATCCTAAATCCACGAAGTAGTTATCCAGAATCTAAGAGGTTGTGTGAAACCATGTGCGCAAGTTACAAGAGTCAGAAAAATGTACCAGTAACAATTGCAAGATTATGCCAAGTGTTTGGTCCAAAGATTCAAGAAGATGATCAACGGATGTTTGCCCATTTTTTAAAAACAGCTACACAACAGAAGGATATTGTTCTGGCAACAGAGGGTATAACAGTGCGGGGATATTGCTATATTCATGATGCGGTATCCGCAATTCTTACTCTATTAGTACATGGTGAGGCGGGAGAAGCGTATAGTGTGTGCAATGAAGCGATGACAATGTCTGTCAAAGAAGTTGCAAAAATCATAGCTAAATATACAAAGGTAAATGTACGGGTAGAGTTAAAAAACACAGATTCCATGGGATTTCTACCACCATTTCAGATGAAAATATCAGCTGAAAAAATAAGGAAACTAGGATGGAATGCCAAGGTAAATATGGAAGAGGCAATTCAGATTACGTTAGATGAATTAAACTATAAAATGGGGTGATGATATGAAGGTAGTAATACTAGCGGGGGGATATGGAACGAGAATAAGTGAAGAGTCCGAAAGTAGACCAAAACCGATGATAAATGTTGGAAATAAACCATTGTTGTGGCATGTGATGAGAAATTTCTACCGATTTGGTTACGATGAATTCATTATCTGCACAGGGTACAAAGGCTATATGATAAATAATTATTTTGCAGAATATTTAAAAGCAAGTAGTGATATGACATTTGATTTTAAAGAGGGAATTACATCAATCATAAATAGTAGAGTAGAAAAATGGAAGGTACATGTAATTGATACTGGACTGGATACTATGACAGGTGGAAGAGTGAAAAGAATAAAAGAATTTGTGGGAGACGAACCTTTTTTTCTAACATATGGAGATGGAGTAAGCGATGTTGATATTAAAAAATTACTTGCATTTCATCAAGAAGAGGGAAATACAGTAACGTTGACAGCAATCCAACCGCAAGGACGTTTTGGAGTACTTGATATATCGAAAGATGCAAAAGTAAAGCGATTTGCGGAGAAGGCAAAAGAGGATGTGGATTGGGTGAATGGTGGATTTATGGTCATGGAACCTGAAATATTTGATTATATTGAAACAGATACATCTGTTCTTGAAAGAGAACCCTTAGAACAATTGGCGAAGGAGCAGAAACTGGGGGCTTATTTTCACAGAGGATTTTGGCAATGTGTTGATACTATGAAGGATAAAAGTGATTTGGAAGAGTATTTGAAACAAAGCAAACCGGAGTGGATTTAGTAGATTTTGATAAGTTATAGCTAGCGAAATAATAAAACGGGGTGATGAGGATGAGCAAGATTGTAGTCGTTGGAGCATCAGGGTTTATAGGAAAGCACTTAGTTCGTAGGTTGTTAGAGGATCAAAATTATGTGATAGCGGTCTTGCGTAACAAGGATAAATTTCCACTAGATGAGTCGGTATGTGGATTGAAAATTATTGAATGTGAGATGGAACACTATGACACATTAAATGATCTGATAGCAGAAGAGGTTGATGTATTTATATATTTAAGCTGGGAAGGGAATTCAGGACCAGAGCGGGCAGATTATCACATTCAACTTCGTAATTTACAAGGTATTCTAAGTGCTATTGAATCCGCAGCGCAGATCGGTTGTCAAAGATTTATTGCAACAGGGACTATTTCAGAGAAGTTATTAGAACTAGGGAGTTTAGAAATCACAAGTCAAAATATGATGTACGCAGCTACAAAAGCAAGTGCACAGAAAATGGCTTCAGTTCTTTGTAAGAAATATGGGATTGACTTTACTTGGCTTCGGTTAGGAAATGTTTATGGAGCAGGCAATACGACGGGAAATTTAATGAGTTATACAATTAGTGCACTTCAAAATGGAGAAAGACCTACATACTCATCTGCACTAGTGCTGCAAGATTTTGTTTATGTGGAGGATTGCATTAATGGAATCTTAACGGCTAGTAAACAAAATTTGAAAAACAATATATATTATATTGGTACAGGAAAACCAAGACCGTTAAAGGAATTTATCTTAGAGGTGCGAGATTTTATTAATCCATCCTTAGAAGTGGGTATTGGAGAGCGAATGGATGATGGAACACATTATGAAGAAACGTGGTTTTCTACAGAGGATTTTGTAGAAGAAACTGGATATGAAGTACAGTTTACCTTTGAAGAGGGAATAGGAAGAACAATAGGGGGAGAACATGAGGCATTTTAGTTTTGAAAAGATTGAACCATTTGATGGTCCTATGCTGATATACCCATTGTTGGCAGAAGATGAAAGAGGGTATGTATTAAAGGATTATCATGAAGAGATGTTTTTAAGTCATGGGATTTGTCATCCTTTGCGAGAAGTATTTTATACATCATCGAAACAAGGTGTGGTGAGAGCCATTCATTTTCAAGTTGTAAAGCCACAAGGGAAATTAGTGAGATGTGTGAGCGGAAAAATCTATGATGTGATTGTCGACTTGCGGGTGGATTCTCCAACGTATAAAGAATGGATGGGGTTTGAACTGACTCCAGAGGGTCCACAATTATATATTCCTCATGGATTTGGGCATGGATATTTAGTGCTAGAGGATTCGATTGTTTCCTATAAATGTGATGAGAAATTTTATAGCGAATATGATTCGGGCGTCAAATGGAATGACAAATGTCTAAATATTGACTGGCCCGTTGAATTGGTTGAAACAATTGTCTTGTCTAAGAAGGATGAAGAAATGCAAGATTTGCGTACTTATGAGCAGTCAGGTCATGAATTCAGATTATAAATGTGTAATTCAATTTTGAGTGATTGGGGAAACTATGTATAAATACGAAAATGAAATAGTTCATTTAGGAAATGAGAGTCTTTTAGAATTTATATCTAAATATAATGGGCGAATTGTAATATACGGTATGGGAGACGAGGGCAGTGCTGCATATTACGCGTTACAGAAGCGGGGAATAGGTATTGCTGCAATTGCGGATGGAAGTAAAAGTAAGCAAGGAAGTAAAGTAGGGACTCACATTGTGTTGTCATTAGAGAAAATGATAGAGACTATTCCTAGAGATTGTCTCGTATGTGTTGCAGTTGGAAGTAGAAGAATTGTGAAGCAAATAGTAGAAACAGTTACGGCTGAGGGATTTGAATCAGTTATACATCTTATAATTAAGGATCCAATTAAAGGGAATCAATTCTCTGATTTTAGGACTGATAAACCAATAGTAATAGTTGGCATTAATGAGTTGGCAAGGAAAGTTAAGAATCATTTGATTCATGAAGGTGCGAGAGTGCTTTGCTTTTGTGACGTAGATTATGATGGGAGCGAATTTGAACATTTGCCAGTAAAAAAACTAGAAGAGGTAGTGGAAATGGATGCCATGCCAAATGTTATTATATGCAAAGACGGACAATATAGAAGAACAATTCTGTATCTCGTTGAATGTGGAATAATGGACAGCATCTATAGAGGAGTAACCCTAGGCATAGGAGAATTCAAAATACATAAATATGAACACATAAATCGATTGTTTAGCGAAGTGCTACTGTTTTTACTTAGCCATACAAATCAGATTTATTATAGCCAAAAAGATGAGTCAACAAGAATGAAATTTCGTGCCATCTTAGAACAAGGGTTGGATGAAATGAGAGAAACTTATTCAGCAGAGAAAAATAAATCAATGCTTGAATTATTGTACGATATTCAAAATAGTAAGATAGAAACAAAAACGAGTTTCTATCATGTGGAAACGAAGATGGAAGAGTTTATTACATTTCTAGCAGTTATGAAAAAAAGATGTGTAGATGATAAATTCCAAGTTCATATCTTACAAGAAGAACATATTACAAAGGTAATATAACTATGGAGATTACAATTATTACATCTGCATATAATGCGGAGAAGACGATAGAAGATACAATTAGAAGTGTGTTAAACCAATCATTCAGTTCATTTGAATATATTATTATCAATCATGGATCAAATGATGGAACAGCAGCAATCCTACACAGCTACGAATTGATAGATAGGCGAATCAAAGTAATTACATTGAATGAAAATAAGGGAAGGATAGGAAGAGCGATCAACATAGGAATACAGCAAGCTATAGGAAAATACGTTACATTTCTTGATGCAGATGATCTCTACCATGCGGAGTATTTGAGTGTAATGTACAATAATATAGAGAAAGATAACTATGATTTGGTGGTATGTGGATCTTCACGTATTGATGAAAAGGAGATTGAATTTTTGGTTGATACAATTAAGGAAGATCAGATATTTGATAAAAAAGAGGATTATCAATTGTTACCTAACTTAATAAATGAAGTACCTACAAGATATTTTACAGTTTGGTGGAACAAGCTTTATAGAATGAGTTATTTGAAACAGAATAGGATTTATCTAAGTGAAGAGACTTTGGTTCATGGAGATGCACGATTTAATCTAGAAATTCTTCTAATGAAGCCCCGTATGTATTGCTCTTCCTATATTGGAACAAAGTGGAGACAGACAATAGGAAGTGTAAGTTTTGGGACTTATAAAGCAGAGTACCGAAGAGAAATCATGGATGTATGCAAACAGTATTTCGACTTATACGAAAAGTGCAGTGCAAGTAATGAAGAAAACAAGGCATTAGCAAAGAAGTTAATCACTACAGTTGCAACCAAGAAGAGACTTCGGAACTATCATGTTTCTAATGAGGAGATGGTAAAAGAAATTAATTTGTGGAAAGAGGAAAGAATATATCAGAAGATGGAGATTCTATCAAAATTTTCAGAAATGTAAAGGAGAAATAGAATATGAAGTGGAGAAATAGAGGGCATGAATTAGATTGTATTGGAGCGAAATTTGAAGGTAAGAAAAGAGTGTATATCTACGGAACAAAACAACGAGCAGAAGAGCTCTATGCATATTTAAGTTTTTTAAACTGTGTTGAAGGGTTTATCGACGGAAATTGGGAAACGAGAAAAGGGTGCTTATTCGGAAAACCTATCTTGGGATTGGAGAAGATAGATTTTACAAGCCGCGATTTTATTATTATTATAGCGTCACAAGCTGAGGCGGCTATGACTGCAAGGTGCATAGACTATAAACTTGAGGAAGGACAAGACTTCTTTTATAGCAACACATTTGTACAATATTACTTACCTATATATGCGATGTATGCTCATGACAAATTAGTTATTCGTCTTTTACCACAATCTATGACAGAAGTCTGTACTCTTAGATGTATTCATTGCAATCATTCACTCGCATTTCTTAAAGATCCAGTTCATTTCACTTTTGAGGAATTTAAAGCAGATGTAGATCTGTTTTTTAAATATGTAGATTTTGTATACTATATAGATTTTGTAGGTGGAGAACTGTTTACACATCCTAAGATGTACGAAATCCTGGAATATACAATGTCGAAGTACAGCAATCGCATGCGAGGGGCCAGGTTAGTTTCAAATGGGACGATATTACCAGATGAGAAGGTAATTGCATTAATCAAGAAATATGATATAGAGATATCTTATACAGATTACGTTCAAAATGCTCCACATATAAAAAAGAGAGCAGAAGCTTTCTTGGAAGTATTGAAAAAACATGAGATTAGACATACTTCAGATGCTATGCCGATGTGGAAAGATTATGGCATAGGAAGGGCTAATCCAGAGTTTGATAGTGAAGAACAAAAAATAGCCTATTTCGATGATTGCAGAACACCTTGTCGTTATATACGAAATGGACGATTTTATTATTGTACGACAGATAGAATGGCACAGAGGGCTGGAATTGTTGAAGAGGATCCGAATAGTTATCTTGATTTTAATGCATTAAATGAACAAGATAGAATGACAATTCTTGAATATGAATATGGATATAACAAAAAAGGTTATCTTGATTTATGTATGAAATGTAACAGACAATTTAGTATTAACTCAAAGGAAATTCCAAAAGGGGTTCAATACAAAGAAAAAGGTGTACTTACATTGGAAAAAATGAAGGAATTGTGCAAGGAAGAGGAAAAGGATGAAAATATCAGTACTTACATCAGCGTATAATGCCGAAAGTACACTGGCAAGAACGATCGAGAGTGTACTGAATCAATCTTATGAAAACTTTGAATATATAGTTATTGACCATGGCTCGACAGATGGAACAGGAAGAATTATTGATGATTATGTGAAAAAAGATAGTAGGCTTTCGAAATTAGCTCTTAGTGATAACCCAGGATATATAGGAAATGCTTTAAATCAGGGATTAAAATATGCCAATGGAGAATACATTTGCATATTAGATGCTGATGATACATATAATCCTCTCTTTTTAGAATTAATGTATGAAAATATTACAAAAACAAATTCAGATATAGCAATTTCTGGATTTGTGTTAAGAAGTGGTAAAAATGAAATATTTTCGTCTGTACTTAAAAATGAAAGAGTGATAACTTCTAAAGAAGATTATGTGGAATTTTTTCAAAATGATTTTCATATGGCTAAAGATATTTGGATTATAAATTTTTGGTGGAATAAATTATATAAAAAATCATATATTTGTGCTACAGAAGAAGTCTTTGGAAAAGAACGGCATATTGCAGATGCAATTGCTAATTTAAATATGTTGATGAGACAACCAAGGGTGGTTTTCGTAAAATATATAGGGGTCAACTATACCTGCTTTACAGAAACAACAGCATCTAGAAAATGTGAAAATCAACAATATATAGAATATTTAAAATATGCGGAAGTTTTTTTGAGAGTACTTAAGAAATATAAATATACGAAAGAGCGTTATTCGGAATTAGTGGAAGTAACACCGCAACACTTTCATTACCTACAATTATTGGCAATAAAGGATTCGGCTGAGGTAGTGCTAGACAATTTAGAAGCATGGGCATTTTCATCGACAATAAAAGAGTGGATTGACATAAGTGAGATGCATTGTAAGCAATTAAAAGAAGTAGAATTGTTTTTGAAAATAAATAGAGGAAAATATGGAGATATAAAAGTACAAGAGAGAAATAAGTTGGGAACATATTATAACTTATCAGAGACAGAGCTTAGTACGGAGGGATTCAATTGGTGCAAGAATTATATGTTTGAGGAGGAAAACTGGTTTTCCTTATCGGCGCAATCCATTGTTGAATCAATCATATCTTAAGAATGTGGAGGAAACAGCAAATGATGAAACCAATCTATGAATTTAAGACAATACAAGTAGAACTAACAAATGCTTGTGTACATAGTTGTTCTAACTGCACTCGATTTTGTGGTCACCATAAAAAGCCATTTTATATGGAGTGGGAAACATTTAAAACTGCAATAGATTCATTAGAGAATTGGCCAAGAATTGTAGGTATTATGGGTGGAGAACCAACTCTACATCCTCAATTTGAACGATATGTGAATTATGCCTACGAGAAGCACCCAATGCAATATGAAATTGGTGGTGGAGCACATCCAACAAAGAGTCTAAGCAAATATCTTATTGATGCAAATGCAATTAAATCAGGTCCTCTAAATAAGTTTAAAGGGCTTGGATTATGGTCTACTGTAACAGAAAAATACTACAAACATTATGAATTAATACAAGACAAATTTATCTTCCAGTGTATCAATGACCATACTGCATCTTCTAGGCATCAACCATGGTTGATGTCTAGAAAGGAGTTTGGAATTACGGATGAAGAATGGATACCAATGAGAAATAATTGTTGGTGGCATAGAACGTTGAATTCCCCAAGTATTACACCAAAAGGGGCATTCTTCTGTGAAGTAGCCGCTGCTATGGATATGCTATTTGATGGGCCAGGAGGATGGAAAGTAGAGAAGGATTGGTGGAAGCGAGATTTTGATGATTATAAAGATCAGCTTCACTGGTGTGAATTGTGTTGTGGTGCATTTATCACATTTGACCGAGATGCAAATGAAGAGGTAGATGATATATCGCCACTTATGTATCAAAAGTTATTAGATGTTGGCAGTCCAAAAGCGAAGAAGGAAGGAAGAGTCATTGTTCATGAAATAAGTAAGGATGGGGAATTAAAGACCAAACCAAGAAAAAATATGCTTCTTTATCAAGATAATGACGAATTAAGATTTACATCCTTAAATAAATCCCTTTACCCAAAGCGTGTCCATGGAATTATATGGAGTGAGAGCCAGGAAGTTGAGCAAGAATATATAATGGGTATGGAACAAATTTTTGATGGAGTGAGCAGAATTTATGCAAAAGATGAAAAGGCATTTGTAACATTGGCCAAGGTTCTGCGTGAAGAAAAGGATTGGGTTGCAATAATTCCAGATAAATGTGAGATAGAGGACGATTTTAGAAGTAAAATGAATGATATTATTTTTAATCCAGGCACCTTCCATAGTTTTGCTGAACAGGGAATCATAATGTTTCATGTAGACGCATCTAGTTTGAAGAAACATGGATTTGCAGCAATCGGAAACCTAAATAAGCTAAATGAACTTAGTTCTTTATGGAATCCGAATAAGATATCAATACTGAATAAAAATTATGAGAACGTAGAGGGACCAGATCTAGAAGTATGGATAGAGGTATTGACAAAAAAAGGCATAATTGAATTTAATTATATTCGTCCACATATCAATGATATGATTATTAGACGAAGAATAAACCCTGAAATAAAGTGTTGTATGTCTAGTTTAGACAGTATTGAAAATCGCATTGCATCATTAGATCAAGTGTATCACAAGTCAGTGACTCTAGAATCAATGGTAAATAAAATGAAAACCGTGATTCATAATGCAATAGCTGCAGAATTAAAAACAAGTTCATTTGCTGAACTAAAAGATAAACTAAAAGATAAACGAAAGGGAAAACCAGTTGTCGAGGGAGACTCTTTTTGTTTGAATTATGCACTTG
The DNA here is from genome assembly GCA_964367685.1 of uncultured Lachnospiraceae bacterium. GTDB lineage: Bacteria > Bacillota > Clostridia > Lachnospirales > Lachnospiraceae > CAUPWF01. The sequence continues at coordinate 75,444 of CAYIYM010000006.1, read as the reverse complement.
CTATGTTAAGTGTTGGAGATGAAAAAATTGACTATCTTACGAAGTGTGTGATTCATAAAGATAATAAGTATTTACTTGGTTTAGAGAGTTTGAAGAGACATTATGATTTCTTTGACAGGGAGAAAAATAAGGCTGCTGTACAAATAGATGGTGTTATTATGGAGATAGTGAATCTGGCAACAATAGAGAATGAGTTGTGTTTAGCTGGAAATCGCTATACTGGAAAGAGTATTTCAATGATATTATCTCATGCAGGGAAGAAGGCAAAAATGTTCATCGATGATGACAAAGTAGGTAGTTATTTTGATGAACTTCCGACAGTAACAATAGCAGATTATCTAGACCAATGTAAGAAAAATCCAATGATTATGACTCAAAATAATGATTTGTTTGAAGATGATTTTTTACTTTCTTTAGAAAGAAAAAAATCAATAAGTAAAGTATATAAGTTACATCCATTGGTATATACGGAGATGTCAATGAGCTCAAATATACTTGAGATAGGCATAACACAAAAAGAAGTGGACGACATAAAAAAACTATCAGACAGTAGAGAAGCTTCTAGTAAATGCAAGGAAATTCTAACAAGGAGATAAAAGGGAGGGGCGTTATGTATTATAATAGTAAACTTCAGCTTGTAGAGTTATTGCATTCGCTAATAGAGCTGGTAAGTGTGATAGATTCTAATAAATCAAAATACGATAAATTTATAGGTGATTGTAAACTGGCGGCGGATTATGTAGCTAGCCTTGTAGGTAAGTACGATTGTATAAAGAAACCTATGATTGAATTACAATCCATTTTTACATTGAATTTTCATGACTATCTCATAGAAAAAGATAGAATCGAAGAAATCTGCGATCAAATAGAAAATGAGATTATGGAGGAAATAGAAACAAAATGGCGTATGTATTTCTTACCATATAAATATTCTATGTGGAATGCTATGGAGAGTATTTATGATGCTGCAAAACAGGATTTAAGGTGTGAGGCGATTGTGATGCCGTTACCATATACTGTATTAAATCTAGATGGTAGTATTCAAGAAGAGGTTTGGGAAGTAGAAGAATTTAAAACATTCAATGTAGCAAATTACAAGTTAACAGAACTAGAACAAATACAGCCAGAGTTTATATTTATACATAATGGTTATGATGAATGTAACAATCTGACAAGAATTGATGAGAAGTATTTTTCTACAAAATTGAGAACATATACCACTCATTTAATTTATACTCCCTATTACACTTTTTTTGATGTGTCAAAAGAAGCATGTAATCGCTTGATGCTACAGCCAGGCATGATAAATGCAGATTATATTATAGCCCAATCAGAACGTGTAAAAGAAGAGTATATGAAGAGAGGATTTGAAGGGGAGAGCGTAATAGCATTGGGCTCACCCAAGATTGACAAAGTGATAGAAATGATGGAACAACCACCTCAAATTCCAGATGAATGGAGAGAGAAGTTAAAGGGAAGGAAGGTCGTTCTATATACTTTTTCATTAGAGGCTTGTTTCAATAGAGAATGGTTGCATAAAATTCAAAGCTGTATGGAAAGTTATTGGAATGACGAGGATATTGGGTTAATTTTTAGACCTCATCCTCTTACCATTTCCTATGCAGCAGGAAGAAATATGAATATGGATATCCTAACAAAAATCTATAATCATGCGATTACAGGAGATAGAATAGTCTTAGATACATTTAAGGATCCTCGATATGCTTACATGTGTTCAGACGGACTCATGCTTAGTGGAACATCTTCCATTATTAATGAGTATATAGGTACAGGAAAGCCTATTTATTTTGACTTAATTAATTACGAAACTGCGGCAGATGAAAGTCAATTATGTGTGGATTTCAGATCTCTTTATTGTCCGGTTTTAAAAGAAGGGGAAGAGTGTATCTCCGCTCATGAAGCAGGAGTTGCACATTTCTTCGATGTTGCGAAGGGAAGGATAGAAGATAAGAAAAAAGAGAGTCGCAAAAAGGCTTTCGAAGAAGGTTTTTTAAATAGTGATGGGACAGCTGGTGCTAGAATATATAAGTGCATAATTTCGACTATTGTTCACAAGAAAAAAATATGATATGATATTAATTCATTCTAGAGTTAATGAATAAGAATAATAATGAGTATATTTATAAGCAAATGCTTATGTATTTATATAGGCTGAACTTAGTGAAAAAGAATAATTATAAGATAAGAGGGGAAAGTATATGAGTTACAAAGAGATTAATCCATCACCAAGAACATTAATGACACCAGGTCCTGTAGAAACAGATCCACGTGTATTACGAGCAATGAGTGCACATATCCTTGGACAATTTGATCCAGAATTCTTGGCGATTATGGCTGAGACACAAGAAATGGAGCGAGAAGTATTTTTAACTAAGAACGAGCAAACATTTCTTACAGACACGACATCAAGAGGAGGATTGGAAACAGTACTCACAGGAGCAATTTGTCCAGGAGACAAGGTTTTAATTCCTGCATTTGGTCGTTTTGGATATTTATTAGCAGAAATCCTAGAGCGTTGTGGAGCAGATATTACGTTACTTGAACGTGAGTGGGGAACTGTATTTACACCAGAAGAAGTAGAAGATGCGTTAAAAAAAGATAAATATAAAGCAGTGGCAATTATCCATGGGGAGACATCAACATCAATGATGCAACCGTTAGATGAACTTGGTGAAATCTGTAAACGCTATGATGCGCTGTTGATTGTAGATGCTGTGGCTACGCTAGGTGGGGCAGAGATGAGAGTTGATGATTGGAAAATCGACGCTTGTATCGCAGGAACTCAAAAATGTATTTCGGCACCATCGGGCTCAGCATTAATTACATATAATAAATCAATTGAAGATATTATATTAGCAAGAAAACAGGTAGAAAAAGGAATTCGTACAAATGAAGATAAGCTTGCTTCATTGCCAAGAATACCAAGTAACTACTTAGACTTAGCTCAACTACAAGACTATTGGGGGCCACGCCACTTGAATCACCATACAGAGGCTACAAGTATGCAGTATGCAGTGCATGAAGCGTTACGTTGTATCTTGTTAGAAGGGTTGGAAAATCGATTAGAAAGACATAAATTAAACGACAGAGCCCTATGTGCTGGATTGAAGGCAATGGGTCTTGAAATATTTGGAGATATTAATAACAAGATGCCAGTTGTAACAGCGATTAATATTCCACAAGGATTAGATGGAAAATTACTGAGAGCACAACTGCTCGATGATTTTGGGATGGAAATTGCATCGTCGTTTGGCCCGTTAGATGGTAAGATTTTAAGAATTGGTAATATGGGTTATTCAAGTCAACAGAGAAATATTTTATTTTTACTTGGATCATTGGAAGCAGTATTGATTCAAAATAAAGCAAAAATTAATGTTGGAGATGGTGTGGCAGCAGCTTATGAAGTGTATAAGAATGCGAAATAAAAGATAAAATAAAAGGCAAAATTAATGTTCTTAATAAGAATAATAAGAAAGAAAACAGCAGGGCATCATTGAGGTGACACCTTGCTGTTTATTTTTTTGGGAATTTCAGTAACATGATAAGCTCCCCATTTTTATAACTAGCACTAGCACTTGCACCCATTCGAATCATTGATTCTGCGACAATGGTTAATCCAAGCCCAGAGGATGCATTTGTTCTCGCTTCATTACCGACATAAGTTCGATCAAAAAGATAAGATACCTTATTGGTGAGATCTTCTTTGGTATAATTTTTAAGTCCTACAATGGTTTCATCTTCATGTTGATAAGTTGACAGAAGCACGTTTTTATTTAAGTTACCGTGTTTTTGAATATTTTCAAAAAGTTTATCTAAAATGCGAGTTAACCAATCGGGATCAGCATCGACTAGAAGGGTTGCTTTAGACAAATCGACAGATACATCAAGGGATGTTGTTTTCAAATAATTTGTTATAAAATGATTCAGATTAATTTCTCTTATCGCGAATGAAATATCGCCATTGGTTAACTTCGTGTAATTGAATAATTCAGTTAGTAATTTATTTAAATAGTCACTTTTAGCGAGTGCACGCTTTACATATTCATCGGCATCTGCTTCAGTACTGTATTTCTTATCTGATAATACATTTAAATATCCCATAATAGATGTTAATGGTGTTCGTAAATCATGGGATAGATTGGTGATTAAGGAACGTTGTTTTTGATCTTCTATCTTTTCTTTTTCAATCATTTGTTTTAACGATGTACTCATTTCATTGATTGAAAGGGCTAGATTAGTTAATTCATTATTTCCAGAAATAGTAAGCTTATGATCCAATTCACCCCGCGCAAGATAAGAAATTTCCGCATCCATCGCTTGTATATAATTTAGAGGTTTTTTTATTGTAAAAATAGTAATTGCAATGAATGCTAGTAATGCAAATACTACTGCAAATACATCGTTAAATAAAGTGGATTCTATAACTTCGTTTGGATGAAATGCAATAAAGCCATTGCCATCTTGGAAGATAATAGGATAGAGGTAGGTCTTATCAAAATAACTAGCTTCACAAATAATTTCACCTTCACGAGCATCAATAATTGTTCCCGTACAAGAAACAACCTGTACATCATATTCAATATAGGAGTGGAGGAAATTCCCTGTCGCAAAAGCCTCTGCTGTTAAATTCTGATCAAGTATGATTGATTCGTAGTAATCAGCTAACTCATCGAATTCATCTTTCTCAAATTCTAGAAATTCTTCATCTTTTGCAGTTTGAAATATCAGTGTTACATTAGCAAAGAAATACCAAACGCCTATACTAATGATAGCGGCAATTGCTACATTGGCAAGTATCTGAAAATATAATCTGCCAGTATGTTTTTTGTTGTTCAAAAGCTTCTCCCCTTTCCTATGTGATGTGATTAATGAATCTTCTCACTAATTTAATATTATTATATACAGAATGTTATATCGAATTTTAATTAATATATTAATATTTTCAAAAGAATAAAAACAAAAAAAGAAAACTTTGAAATTGTTATAGAAAATATATATAACTAGTACGAGAAAATAGATATTATGCATTGAGGATAAAAAAACGTATAATGCATTTTATAGAACAAGAAATCGTCAAATAGCGAAAGGAATAAAGATATGAAAAAATCATATAAATTTGAAACACTACAATTACATGTAGGACAAGAAGAGGCAGATTCAGTAACAGGTGCAAAGGCTGTGCCGATTTATCAAACAGCATCGTATGTATTTGATAACTGTGATCATGCAGAAGCTCGATTTAATTTATCCAATCCTGGAAATATTTATGGAAGGCTTACAAATCCAACCCAAGATGTATTAGAGCAGAGAATTGCGAAATTAGAAGGTGGAGTGGCGGCGCTTGCAGTTGCATCAGGGTCAGCTGCGATTGCATATTCTATTCAGAATATAGCCTTTACAGGAGATCATATAGTTTGTGCAAGAAGTGTATATGGAGGAACCTATAACTTATTTGCAAATACTTTACCAAGCTATGGAATTACAACTACATTTGTAGATGTGTTTAATGAGCAAGAGGTGGAACGTGCAATTACCGATAAAACAAAGGCAATTTTTATTGAAAGCCTGAGTAATCCCCATTCTCTCGTTGTTGATATAGAAGGGATTGCTAAGATTGCCCATAGAAATCAAATTCCACTAATTGTTGATAATACATTTGCTACACCATATTTGCTACGCCCAATTGAGTATGGTGCAGATATTGTAGTTCATTCAGCAACAAAGTATATTGGTGGACATGGAACAACACTTGGAGGTGTGATTATAGATAGCGGTAAATTTGACTGGGAAAAGTCCGGTAAGTTCCCATCTATTGTGGAACCCAATAATAGCTATCACGGAATTAGTTTTACAGAAGCGGCGGGAAATGCAGCATTTATCATTAAAGTGCGTGCAATTTTGCTACGAGACTTAGGCGCCTCTTTATCACCATTCCATGCATTCCTTCTATTACAAGGATTAGAGACATTGTCACTTCGTGTAGAACGACATGTAGATAATGCATTGAAGGTAGTTCAATTTCTACAAGGTCATGACAAAGTAGAAAAAGTACATCATCCATCAGTTACAGAAGATAAAAAACAGAAAGCACTTTATCAGAAATATTATAAAAATGGTGGAGGGTCTATCTTCACATTTGAGGTGAAGGGAATAGAGAAAGACGCTAAGAAAATCATTGATAAACTTGAATTATTTTCTTTGGTGGCAAATGTAGCAGATGTAAAATCCTTAGTTATACACCCTGCGTCTACCACACATTCCCAGCTGACAGAAGAGGCATTACATGAACAAGGGATCAGAAAGACGACAATTCGATTATCAATTGGAACAGAACATATTGATGATATTATAGATGATTTAAAGAATGCATTACAGTAAAGAATGTAGTAGAATAGAGAAAGAAAGTGAAATGTATTAAAAAGATGAGGAGGAACCCATGCATAAATTAGAGTGTAACGACCAAGAAGTATATAAGTACATGGGATTTCGCGGAAGTAAACCAGATGTAGCTAGTTTAGGAGATATAGAGAAGGCAAAAGAAGCTTTAAGTAAAATCACTACAAATAAGTTCCTTTATCGAGTAGCTGAGTTAGATAAATCAGAAGGAATTTGTGTTGTAGATTCAAATCTCAGATTCCAAGGAGAGCAAATAAAAGAGTTATTAGCAGATGCAGATACTTGCATTCTAATTGCAGTTACACTGGGAGAGGAAGTTGACCGGATGATTCGAAAAGCTCAAATAGTAGATTTAAATTATGGATTTGCATTAGATGCAGTGGCAAGTAGCATGGCTGAGCATTTTTGTAATCAGGTGGAGGCAGAGTTAAAGAATATTTGGTATGATAAAGGGTATTATTTTACAGATCGATTTTCGCCAGGATATGGAGATTTGCCATTGGAAACACAGAGGGAACTTTGTTATGTTATGGAGACATCCAAAAGAATGGGGCTCCATGTTTCAGCCTCAGGCTTATTAATGCCAAGAAAATCAATTACTGCAATTATAGGTATTTCAAAAAATCCACAACCTATGCGAATCAAGGGATGTGGCTATTGCGAATTAAGAAATCATTGTAATTATAGAGTAGGTGGGAGTACATGTCATGAATAAATTACTAGAACAAGAATACATCATTCTCGATGGTGCTACGGGTACCATGCTTCAACAAAGTGGATTGAAATTAGGGGAGCGTCCTGAATTTTTAAATTTTACAGAACCAGAATTAATTGGAAGTGTTCATAGAGCATACTTAGAAGCGGGATCCAATATTGTCTATGCGAATACTTTTGGAGCTAATAAACACAAATTAGAAGGCTTAGAATATACGACGGAGGAAGTGATTAATAGAGCCGTAGAAATTGCTAAAAATGAAGCGAGAGCTTATGGGGGGCAAGTAGCCTTAGATGTAGGACCTATTGGTGAATTATTAGAACCATTGGGAACGTTACAATTTGAAGAAGCTTATGAGATTTTTCGCGAAGTTGTAGTTGCTGGCGAGAAAGCAGGAGTAGACCTTATTGTATTTGAAACCATGACAGACTTATATGAAGTAAAAGCAGGGGTACTTGCGGCAAAAGAGCATACGACTTTGCCAATTTTTGTGACGATGACATTTGAGGAAAATGGAAGAACCTTTACAGGGTGTGGCATTGAAAATATGGCCATGACCTTGCAGGGATTAGGCGTAGATGCAATTGGAATGAATTGTTCACTGGGTCCAAAAGAAATATTACCACTTATAAAACAACTTGCTAGCTATACAAATCTGCCGATTATAGCCAAACCTAATGCTGGGTTACCAGACCCGGAAACAGGCGGATATGACATTGATGCAGTTGAATTTGGACAAGTGATGAGAGCATATGGAGAGGCAGGAGTAAGTATTCTTGGTGGATGTTGTGGAACAACACAAGCATATATTAGATCTATGGTAGAAGAGTTGAAGCAGACCCCAATAGGCACTCGGACATATGAACCTAAAACAAAATTCTGTTCAGCTATTGATGTAGTGAATGTTGATACAGTTCGCATAATTGGAGAACGTATTAATCCAACTGGAAAGAAGCGATTTGCTCAAGCTTTACAAGATGAAGACATGTCTTATGTTTTGTCGCAAGCCATAGAACAGGTAGAAGCAGGGGCAGATATCTTGGATGTAAATGTGGGAATTCCACAAATAGATGAACCTAAATTAATGCGTCGAGTAGTAAAAGAAATTCAGAGTATACTTACTGTTCCCCTACAAATAGATGCCTCCAAGTTCGAAACATTAGAAGCGGGGCTTCGTGTATATAATGGGAAACCAATCCTAAATTCTGTAAGTGCTGAACAGGATAAATTAGATATTATTCTTCCATTAGCGAAAAAATATGGGGCTGCAGTAGTTGCACTAACGATTGATGAAGATGGAATTCCTGAAACGGCAACTAAGAGATTTGAAATAGCAAAACGAATTATGAATGAGGCGATTTCTTATGGAATAGCCAAAGAAGATGTACTAATCGATTGCCTAACCCTAACTGTTTCAGCACAGCAAAAAGACTGTATGGAAACATTGCATGCGATGAAAAGAATTAAGGATGAATTAGGGCTAGAGTTAGTACTTGGTGTGTCAAATATTTCATTTGGTCTACCTAATCGAAACTTAATTAATCATAGTTTCTTAATGCTAGCAATGTCTCATGGTTTAAACTTACCAATTATGAATCCTAATTCAGATAGTATGATGGATGCCGTTGCAGCTTATCGTGTATTATCAGGGTATGATGTGGATAGTGAAATGTATATTGCTAAATATGTGGATAAACAAAAGGAGAAAGTAAATCCTGGGGAAAAACTCTCAAAAGAACTCGATATTAAGCAAGCAATAATGCAAGGGTTAGGTGAAAGCGTAAAACAGCTTACTATAAAATTACTAGAAACAAAGCAGCCTTTGGAAGTAGTAAATGAAATGTTGATTCCAGCCCTTGACTTAGTTGGATCAAAGTATGAAAGTGGAGAAATTTTTCTACCTCAATTAATTCGCAGCGCAAGTGCATCTTGTCAAGGATTTGAAGTAATAAAGAATTCAATTGTCAAGAATAATGGCAAAAGTATTTCAAAAGGAACCGTGGTAATTGCCACTGTTAAAGGGGATATCCATGATATAGGAAAGAATATTGTGAAGGTTGTTCTTGAGAATTATGGATATGAAATTATTGATTTAGGGAAGGATGTGGATCCAGAACTTGTATTAGAAGCAGTGAGAAAACATAATGCAAAGTTAGTAGGTCTCTCTGCCTTAATGACTACAACAGTTGAAAGTATGAAAGAGACAATTTCTCTATTAAAGGCATCTGAACCTGATGTGAAAATCATGGTAGGAGGGGCTGTGCTTACGGCTGAATATGCAGAGAAAATTGGTGCGGATTTCTATGCGAAGGACGCCAAACAATCAGCTGATATTACGAAGGAAGTGTTGAAATAAAATGAAAATCAGAAAATATCTAGAAGAAAAGACATTGTTGTTTGATGGATCAATGGGGACCTATTTTTCCTCTGTTTCAGAAGATCCAAGGTATCCATGTGAATATGCCAATATTACCAGCCCGAACACAATTTTAGAAATACATAACCGCTATTTGGAAGCAGGTGCAAGAGCAATTAAAACCAATACATTTGCTTTACATCAGAATGAAGAATATGGAAATGAATACACAGTTCAAGAAATGATTAAACAAGGTTATGAACTGGCTGAAACGGCAGCAAAACCTTATGATGCATATGTATTTGCAGATATTGGTCCGCTTACTGAAGTGGAAGAAGATAAAAGGTTAAAAGAATATTATGAAATAATCAATCAATTTCTTCTTCTTGGCGCAGAATATTTTTTGTTTGAAACCCATGCTGAAGTCGAAGAAGTGAATCGGTTAGCTGCCTATATCAAATCCCATAATCCAGAATCCTTCATTATGGCATCATTTGCAGTAGATCAAGAGGGATTTAGTAGAAGTGGAAATTGGTATCTAGACTTAATGAATGAAACTAGTATGGATATTGATAGTGTTGGACTTAACTGTATCTGTGGACCGAATCATATGCGTCATTTGCTAGAGAAAGTTGATGTAAAAGATAAGTATATGAGTGCAATGCCAAATGCTAGCTATCCAACTGTGTTGGGACACCGTGTAAGTTATGAAAAAAATTCACATTATTATGCGGAGGAGATAGGGCGAATTCAAGAGTTGGGAATTAATATAGTAGGTGGATGCTGTGGAACGACTCCAGAATTTATTCGAGTTATAAATACAAAACTTGAGCTTGTTAATGTGAAGTCCCCTTCGAAAAGGAAGGATATGATAGTTAAACCAGAACAAGTTATTAAAAAGAGCCCCTTTTACGAGAAGTTAAAATCAAATAAATTACCAATAGCAGTTGAATTGGACACACCTGTAAATACAGATGTAAGGGAATTTCTTGAGGGCGCTCGAATTTTAAGAGATTTAGGGATTGATCTTATGACAATTGCGGATTGTCCAGTGGCTCGCACAAGAATCGACAGTAGCTTGATGGCTTGTAAAGTAAAGCGGGAATTAGGCCTTGATGTAATGCCACATATGACTTGCAGAGATCGTAATATTAATGCGTCAAAAGCCTTACTATTAGGATTGAATTGCGAAGATATTAGAGATGTGCTTATTGTAACAGGGGATCCGGTACCGAGTGAACAGCGAGACGAAGTGAAGACAGTTTATGAATTTAATTCTAGGAAAATGACAAAATACATTACGGGTCTAAATCAATCTATATTTGAACATCCATTTTATCTATATGCAGCATTGAATATTAATGCTAAGAATTTTCAAGTACAACTTCGAATTGCAAAGGATAAGATTGCAAATGGTACGATGGCTTTTTTTACTCAACCAGTATTGAGTGAACAAGGGTTAGAGAATCTAAAACTAGCAAAACGAGAATTATCAGTCCCAATTGTAGGGGGAATACTGCCAATTGTAAGTTATAGAAATGCGTGCTTTATTCATAATGAGATTCCAGGAATTACAGTGAGTGAAGAAATTATTGCAAGTTATGAAGGCAAAACACGTGAAGAGGGTACTAGGCTAGGAATAGATATTTCCGTTGCATTTGCTAAGAAAATGGAGCCATATATAGATGGATACTACTTAATTACACCATTTAAAAGAGTGGATATTATTCAAGAAATCATTCAGGGAATTAGATCATAAAAAAAAGATATTGCATTTTGTGCAATATCTTTTTTTAAATAGTCAAATGATTAAAACAAAGACATTTGATTTTCTATTATGCTAACGCTATCCCTATTAGTAATTATAGCATTTGGGTTTACTTCTCCAATTAAGACTGGAGCATTTGGGTTGTGTTTTTTCATATTCGAAAATGAAGCTTTCTCATTTGTTATTGCATAGCAATAACTACAGCCATTGGCACAGCAATTATATGTGCCAATATCAATGCTGTCTACACAGGTACATTCTTTTCGCTGATTTTTGTCTTTTTTAGAATTGATGCGTTGATCTAGTATTTCTTCTATTAAATCCTTGTCTATACAAGCGCCATGTGTAATATCAAATTGATCTAAGTCGAAACTTTCAGCACAAGTAAAAAGCTTGATGTTATGTTCTTTAGAAATGCTAGAAAAAATCTCAGACAAAGCAAAGATATTATTTTTAGTCATTTTGGCGTCAAAGTTTTGCCCCATGCGTGAAGATACATTTTTATAACTATCAACAAAGCTAATAACACATCTTTCAGTGTGGTTTGAAAGCTTTTCTGCCATATATAGAAATCGTTCTTTGTGATAATCTATTGTATAAGTGTCAGATATTATTATGGGGTCATATCGCCACACAACTCGCTTTTTCCCTATTCGTTCACTTAGTTCAATAAATGTGTCAGTTAATGTTTCTTTATCTGGAAGTCCTTTTTCGGTTTCCCTATCATAAGGTGTTAATGTAAATTGAAAATAATAGGGATAACCCATTTCATCAATAATGGGTAAATATTTCATAAAAGGTATTGGATTTTTTGTCCAAAAAACTATAATATCAACAGCGTCACGAGTTAAAATCGCTTTAGAATAACGAGTCGCATTATATGGATTTTGAATTAGAACATATCCGGCTTTTAATCTGTTTATAAACCATTCACCATAGTAGGACGGTATATCAGTTCTCCTTGTTGCGCTTATTATCATTTTTACCTCTTATCATAGATATATTATCCGAAATATTCATTAGAGTCTACGGGTGCTTCGGCTCTATCCTTTTCAGTATATTCCCGTACAACTTTTGTTACAGAAATTTTGTAGCTTTCAAACAATTTAGTTTTACCCTCGAGTTGACTCATTCTATGTTCTGTCATAGTTCGCCATTTTGTCATGGCTTCTTCGCTTTCCCATACATTCATAGATAAAACTTTTCGCTCATCGACAAGACTTTGAAATCTTTCGGCAGAAATAAACCCATCAAAGTTAGATAGCATAGGTTTTAACATTGATGCAAGCTCTAGATATCTTGCTTTTCCTTCATCTGTTGGTATTACCTCAAACAGTACTATAAATTTACTCACTTATTTTCTTCCTCCATTTTTAGTAGAAATTCTTTCATTGGTATTCCGCCTGCATATCCCACAAGTTTTCCTGATGTACCAATTACTCTATGACAAGGCACAATTACAGTTACTGGATTTTTATTGTTCGCCATACCTATAGCACGACTTGCTTTTTCGTTTCCAATAATGGTAGCTATATCCTTATAACTTCTCGTTTCGCCGTATGGAATATCGCAAAGCGCCGACCACACTTTTTTTTGAAAATCTGTGCCGTTTAATTTATAAGGTACATCAAAAGTTTTTCTTTTTCCGTCAAAATACTCTAAAAGTTGATGATATGCTTTATTAGTAAGCTCGGTTTTGGTACCAAAATCGGTTACAACTTCATCAAATATTTTCTTGAAAAAGGTGATATTATCATCGGCGTACTCCATTTTGAAATATCCGAATTTTGTTTCATAAATTGCAAAATCAATCATTGTTTTTCCCTTTCCTATAAGCTACTGGCGTCATATTTGCTCTATCTTTAAAAAATTTGTAAAATGCTGATAAACTACTAAATCCTACTGAATAAGCAATGAGGGTGACATCAGTATCTGTCTCTTCCAAAAGCCTAATGGCTTCTTCGTATCGCAAATCATTCACATAAGTACTTGGCGTTTTTCCGTATTCTTCTTTGAAGACTTCCACCATTCGCTTTCGTGAAAGCCCAAGTTTGTCAATTTCATTGTTTAATACTGCCACCTCGCTAAACATATCATCAATGAGGGTTTTAAGTTTTTCGGCAATATCTTTCATCGGTTTATAGTCAAGCAAATCACTCCGGCATCTTTTGCAAGGTCTAAATCCTGCTTCTAGCGCTTCTTCTGCTAATTTGTAAAATGCTATATTTTCCACTTTCGGTGCTTTGGATTTGCAGGAAGGCCTGCAATAAATACCAGTTGATTTTACCGCATAGAAAAATACGGTGTCATAACTTTCATCATTAGAAATTACTGCATCATACATTTCATCAAATGTCATATTGAGTTCATTATTCATAACACACCTATTTTCATTTTCTCTTTCATACATTATTATCACCACTAATTCTACTGATACATTTAGAAATAATCAATAGTTGAATTGAGTTGCTTCTTAATAGTTTTTTTGTTTTTAGGATCATCAAGCCCTGGAATTGCTCCTGCTGCAATAGCCCATAGATATACGCTTGCAGTAGTACCAAAAGGTGAATATCTCTTTCGGTAACGCTCAAACATCTCCTTTGTGATTTCTTTATGACGATACAACATACGTAGCCCACGATGAATGGCAATATCTCCGAAGCTAAATACATCGTCACGCTGTAGGGCACTTGCAAGAATCATTTCTGCTGTCCATACACCAATACCTTTTAATGCAGATAATTCCTTAATTACTTCCTCATCGGTAAGTTGCTTCAGTTTATCAAGAGCAAATTCACCGCTATACACTTTCTGTGCGAAATCTTTCATGTATTCTGCTTTTTTAAATGTTGTACCAAAAGCTTGTATTTCCTCGATTTTCAAGTTGTTAATATTTTCTGCTGTAATGCCAAAGAGTGCATTTTCCATTCGACAAAACACAGTTTCTCTTGCTTGCCTTGATACCTGTTGTCCAAGTATGGCTCTAATAATTGCTATGAATATATCTGAGTCAATCGGTCGTTTAAGCATACCGATTTTGTCTATTGCTTCACCTAGTCGTTTATCTTTTTTCTTTAAGTAATTAATTTCTTTTTCACCATATTCAAAATACATCTTACCACCTCACTTATCCTACGTGTATATTATACAGTATAAATGTGAAATTTTCTTCCTAAAATTGCGTGTTTAATTTTGGGTTATGGTTCGGATCAATTTCAGATGATGATTTGAGGATGATTTCAAATTCGAAATCATATTGAAGTTTATACATTTTTGTGATATGATTTCAATATTGAAATTATTTGAAATGAGGTATTATATGGAGGAAGCATTTTTTAAATTTATGAGTGCAGTTGATATTGACTGTTACAAAAACATTAGGGATAGTGAAATAGGTAGCACTTTGCCATATTCCGATGTACTACAACTATTTATTATAAATCATAAGCAGAATATGACAATTAGCGAACTTGCTGATAGGCTTAATCTTTCTCGTCCTGCAACAACGCAAAAAGTAAATGAACTTGCAAATAAAGGACTAGTTATTAAAACAGGATCTAACGAAGATAAGAGAGTGACACATCTTTCGCTTTCTGAAAGTATAATTCAAAATAGCACTGATGCAAAAGCTGCTTCACTTATGGAGGCTGTGGATAAAGAATTTTCAGAGGATAAAAAAACTGTATTTACAGAAATATTAAATTTTATGGCAGATTATCTGCTGGAGGGTTAATGCGAAACGAATTTATAAGAATTACAGGTGCAAGGGAAAACAATCTAAAAAATATTTCAGTGGAAATACCAAAATATAAACTTGTCGCTTTAACTGGTGTGTCTGGAAGTGGTAAGAGTAGCTTCGCAATGGATATTCTACAAAAAGAATGTCAACGCCAATATCTAGAATCTATGGGAATGGTGACAGATGGTCTTAATAAACCACAAGTAGACAACATTGTCGGCCTTTCGCCGTCCATTTCAGTTGGGCAAAGGGTACTTTCCAAAAACCCACGTTCAACAGTTGGTACATATACCGAGATATTGACTTATCTTCGGATTTTATACGCAAAACTTGCAACAAGAGTATGCCCCAATTGCATGGGTGAAATCACTCCTAATTTTGAAGATGATGAGGAAATCGATTATACTGACACCATCTGCCCACATTGTAAAACGAAACTTCCCCATCTTAGTATGGCGAGTTTTTCATTTAACAAAAAGGAGGGGGCTTGCCCCAAGTGTAATGGTATAGGTGTAGTAAAAGATGTAGATTTATCAAAACTTATTGATAAAAATCTTACTATAAAAGAAGGCGCTATAAAAATTTGGGGAAATGAAACATTTTGGGAACATTACTCAAAAACATTTGAGGCATGTGGAAAGCATTATGGTTTTACCTTTGATGTTACAAAGCCAGTAAAGGATTATAATGAACTCGAGATGTTGGTGCTTCTTGATGGTGTTGATAGCGAGGAATTTAAAAAACAGTTTCCAAACGTCAAAAAACCAAAACGAGTTATGGATGGCTATGTCGAGGGACTGCGCACATTTGTAAATAAAAAAGTGGTAGAGTCAGCTACAAAAAAAGTTGCAAATCCTGTCATTGCTGATGCGATTAGAAGTACGCCTTGTGATGAATGTGGCGGAACAAGACTAGGATTTGAGGGTAGGACTGCGAAGTTGGACGGTAAAACGATAATAGAAGTCAGCACATTTACAATGTTATCACTTGTGGAATTTCTTGAAGATATGCAAAGTAGTCTATCTTCATCAGCAAAAGAAATTGCAACAGTGGTCATAGCTGATATTTTAAAGCGTGCATATGGCATTGTGAAAATTGGCTTGGAGTATCTTTCAATTGACCGTTCTGTTAGCACTCTTTCAGGTGGTGAAAGTCAGCGAATTCGTCTTGCAAGTATTTTAGAGAGTGGTCTTACAGGGGTACTATATATCTTAGATGAGCCTACGACAGGACTTCATGCACGAGATACATTACTATTATTAAAAGCAATAAAAAAACTGCGTGATTTAGGCAATACAGTTATTGTCATTGAGCATGACATGGATTTTGTAAAGCAGTGTGACTATGTCATTGATTTTGGTATAGGCGCAGGTTCTCTTGGTGGAGAAATTGTCGCATGCGGTACAGTTTCACAGGTATCACAGAATGAAATCTCAAAGACAGCAAAATATCTGCGTGAGGAGAAATCCAAACCAAACGATAAAAAGATAAATGTGAACAGATTTATAGAAGTTAAAAATGCAACTGTACATAACCTTAAAAATGTATCGGTCAATATTCCACTTGGTCACCTTGTTTCTTTTGCTGGGGTATCTGGTAGTGGAAAAAGTAGCCTTGTTTTTGACGTGATAGAGCAGAAAAAACATGTCGATGGTATTTGTGGTTTTGAGCATGTTTTAGAAATTATTAAAATAGATCAAAATCCTATTGGCAGACAGAGTCGAAGCAATATTGCAACATACACGGAAGTTTTCACATTGGTAAGAGAACTTTTTTCTGCTCAATCTGAAGCAAAAAAATTAAAACTCAAGCCCTCTGATTTTTCTTTCAATGTGAAAGGCGGACGTTGTGAAAAATGTGAAGGACTTGGAGTAATTGCTCTTGATATGCAGTTTTTAGACGACGTGGAGGTTATCTGTCCTGTTTGTAAAGGTCATAGATTTAAAAAGAAAATTCTTTCAATAACATACAAGAACAAAAGCATTTCTGATATTCTGAATATGACTGTGCTTGAAAATTTAGAGTTTTTTGAAGGTAACAAAGAAATTTACAAAAAGCTTAGTGTTATAAATGAAGTTGGTCTTGCGTATCTAAAACTTGGACAATCCACAACTACACTTTCAGGTGGTGAGTGTCAGAGGCTTAAACTCTCAAAAGAGCTTGCGAAGGGTAATCATGGGCATACATTATATCTTTTAGATGAGCCGACAACGGGGCTCCACCCATCGGATGGGGAGAAGCTTTTGGCGTTATTACAAAAATTGGTGAGACAAGACAATTCAGTTTTCGTAATAGAGCATAACACAGATATTTTAGCCCAAAGTGATTATATTATTGAGCTTGGGCCATTTGGTGGTGATAAAGGCGGTGAGATTATAGCCCAAGGTACACCTTTTGAGATTTCCATTAATAGTAAAAGTGTAACCGGTAGATATTTCTAAGAAGTTAGTATAGACCCAATAGTTTGATGAATTACTTTCAATTCAAAAAAACTCCACTGATATCAGTGGAGTTTTTCACATTCAATTGATTCGACCATCGTGGTCAGAATGATTCTTTACTTATAGCCGCATGTTATGCAATAGCTTTTAATTATGTGTAATGGATTCTAATTTTCTTAGTAGATTGACTAATGGTAAAATCAGAAATCCAGCCGCAAAGTTACCAATGCCATGCATAATGTCAAATGGAAAGCCGGCGATAATCCAAGCGATGGTTCCCTCGAAATTGAGACCAAAAATCAAAGCTTGGAATGGCGCATACAAAATACCAAATAATAAACCATGCAAACCACAGATACTAGAATATAGAAAAACAGTTCTAGGGCGTGGTTCTTTGGGAAGAAGCATCGTAATACCCCATAATACAGCCCAAATGTACAAGTAAGGAATCCACCAAGTTGCAAAACCTGACATAATTCCATTTAATAAAATGTACACATAGATAGGTATGAGTGCTTTCTTTCGATATACAATAGTGTACGCCATGGTGAGCATTCCCAATAGGTGAATATTGGGAGCCCATTCCATAAATATCTTAGATAAATACATAATGGAGGCAAGTAAAGCAAAAATAGCTAACTCGCGATTGGATATTGTAGATTGATGTTTCATTTAAAATGCTTCTACTGTAAATGTGTAAACAGAACCTTCTACGATTTCAGTTGAATCAACGCCAGTAGGTGCCATTTCCCCATCAATATAAAAAGCCCAATATTTTCCTTCTGTGTCAGGGTCAATAGTAACGCCGTCCACTGTTTTAACATATAAACCGTATTCGCTATCATCACCAGCGATTACACCCGCAGCAAGAAGTGCTTCTCCAACCGTGGTAGCATCAGTTTTAACATCGTAAACAGATGTTGTTTCATCTTCAAAATTAACTTCAAATGTAAAAGATTTTTCGCCTTCGCCAATTATTGGATTAGCGTCAGTTGTCTCAGTTGCCACTGCTTCATCAGTCGATGGTTCTTCTGTTGCAGGTTCATCCAAAGTTGCTACCTCATTTTCTGTGGTTGCAGTCTCAGTTGATTCTTCTGTAGTAGAGCATGCTGCAAATGAAAATGCACTAATTGTAATAAGTGCAAGAATTGCTAATTTTTTCATAATGTTTAATTTCATTATTTAGTCCTCCTATTTTTTTTACTTCATAATTATATATAATTATACTAGATAATACAAGTTATATATTTTTTAGGTAAAAAGCATTGTTATCTATAGAATCTTATGATAACATTATGCAAACGAAACTATATGAAGGAGGTAACAAAATGAAGAAATATGTATGCGAGCCATGTTCTTATGAGTACGATCCAGTAGTAGGAGATCCAGATAATGGAATAGAACCAGGAACGGCATGGGAAGATGTTGATGAAGATTGGGTTTGCCCAATTTGTGGAATGGGAAAAGAATTTTTTGTCGAAGCTTAAATAAAGGAAGGAAGAACGTATCTACTTGTAGCAGATACGTTCTTTTTTTAATTAGGTGAGGCGAGAAAATGCATGTTTTAAGATGTAAATGAAATTTTTTAATTAAAAATTGCGAAATAAAGACAATATATCAAGAAAAACTATATAAAATATACAAAAAATGAAATTTACAACAAAAATAATTGCAAAAAAATTGCCTATTGAAGATCTTTGTGATATTATCAATTTAGAAAACATTATAGGAGGGTTATAATATGAATTTAAGTACACCAAATAGAAATGATGCAACTCAGACATTTAATCGTTCAAAAAGCGTAGTTCCATGTAGTGGTCTATGTTCAAGATGTATAGATGGTTGTAAAGGGAATTGTGAAGTATTCAAGTCGACTTTTAGAGGAAGAGAGTTGATTTATCCAGGTCCGTTTGGAGATATAACTGCAGGTGGAGATAAGAATTACCCAGTAGATTATTCACACTTAAATATTCAAGGTTATGCTGTAGGTGCAAGAGGATTAGAAAATCCATGTCCAGATACAGCAAGATTCCCTAATGTATCGACAGAAGTAGCGTATGGATGGGATCATAAGGTGAAAATGGCTGTACCAATCTTTACAGGCGCATTAGGATCAACAGAAATTGCTAGAAAAAATTGGGAACATTTTGCAGTGGGTGCCGCACTTTCTGGTGTAACGATTGTTTGCGGAGAAAATGTCTGTGGGATAGATCCAGAATTAGAGTTAAATAAAGATGGAAAAGTAATCAAAGCACCAGATATGGACAGACGTATTGAAGCATACAAAAAATATCATAGAGGATACGGAGAAATCTTAATTCAGATGAATGTAGAAGATACGAATCTAGGTGTAGCTGAATATATTATTGAGAAGCACAAAATTGAAACTATCGAATTAAAATGGGGCCAAGGGGCAAAGTGTATTGGTGGAGAAATCAAAGTTAAGAGTATTGAACGAGCATTAGAATTACAAAAGCGCGGATATATCGTAACTCCAGATCCATCAGATCCGACTGTAAAAGCTGCATTTGAGACAGGTGCTTTGCATGAATTCGAAAGACATAGTAGAGTTGGATTTGTCACTGAAGAAGGATTTATGAAAGAAGTAGAGCGACTTCGTAAATTAGGATATAAGAGAATTACATTGAAAACGGGTGCTTATTCACTAAAAGAATTAGCGATGGCAATTAAGTATAGTTCAAAAGCTAAATTAGATTTACTTACAATTGATGGCGCGCCAGGAGGAACTGGAATGAGCCCATGGAGAATGATGGAAGAATGGGGTATTCCATCAATCTACTTACACAGTGCAGCATATGAGTATTGCAGAATTCTTGAATCACAAGGCGAAAGAGTGCCAGATATTGCATTTGCTGGAGGGTTTAGTTCCGAAGATGGTGTCTATAAAGCACTTTCATTAGGAGCACCTTATACAAAAGCAGTATGTATGGGGCGTGCACTTATGATTCCAGGTATGGTTGGAAAAAATATAGAACAATGGATGAAAGACGACAAGTTACCAAAGACGGTATCTGAATTCGGTCATACGAAGGAAGAGATTTTTGTTAACTATGAAGATGTAAAATCAATAGTAGGAGCAGATGAGATGAAGAATATCCCATTAGGCGCAGTAGGTATCTATAGTTATTCTGACAAGATCAAAGTAGGTTTACAGCAGCTGATGGCAGGTTCTCGTTGTTTCAATGTTGAATCAATTACAAGAAATGAAATAATGTCACTTACAGACGAATGTGCAAAAGTTACTGGAATTCCATATTTAATGGATTGCTATCGTGCTGAAGCGCTAGAAATTCTAAAAGGCTAGATAAAGAGAAGATTCCATAGCTGTTCTTAATGTAAAATACCTGTTTCAAGAATACATATAATATATAAGTATAATAGCTTATCTGAACGAGAAACATAGGAGAATATATGGAGAAGAAAATTGCAATTGTAGAAGCGGAATCGTATCAAACAGACATTGTCTGTAAAAAAATCATTGAGCTATTTGATAAGATGTCTATTACGAAGACAATAAACGAACATACAAAAATTTTATTAAAGCCTAATTTACTCGCTAAACATCCACCAGAGCATGCTGTGACAACACATCCAGAAGTATTGCGCGGTGTTATAAGAGCATGTATTCAAAAAGGTGCGTCAAAGGATCATATTTTAGTTGCAGATTCTGCAGGCGGTATTTATAACCCAAAGCAGATGAAATCCTTATATCAAGGATGTGGATTGACAACAGTTTGTGAGGAAGAGGGCGTTTCTTTATACATGGAATGTCAATCTCAGGTGATTTCAGTTCCAAATGGAAGAGTAGTTTCAGAATTCGAGATCTTAACTCCTGTATTAGAAGCTGATTTTATTATTAATTTACCAAAGATGAAATCACATGTTATGACTGGCATGACTGCTGCTTGTAAGAATATGTTTGGAATTATTCCAGGATTAAAGAAATCAGAGTGGCATATGAGATTTCCAGACAAAGAGCGATTTGGTCAAATGTTAATCGATTTGTTAGAAACCGTGCCACCGCAATTAGCAATCTTAGATGGTATACTGGCGATGGAAGGAAATGGCCCTGGTGGCGGAGATCCAAGAGAAGTCGGAATTCTAATGGCTAGTGAAGATATGCTGAATATGGATTTGGCAATTGCTTATATGATGGGACTTTCGCCAAAGCGAGTGCCATATTTAAGAGCTGCAAATCAACGGGGATTGTGCGATGATGAATTTCAATTACACTACCTCGATGATGAATCAAACCTATGTAAGCCGCTTTTTGAATGGAAATTACCTGAAAGCTATGTGGGAGATCATGATGGGAATACTGATTTCGCTGCACTTGCACCTAATTGGTTAAAGCCAATGGCCAAGAAAGTAGAAGATATGATAGCTCCTTATCCAAAAGTGGAAGAAGATTTATGTATTGGCTGTGGTAAATGTGCGGAAATTTGTTCGAAAGATGCAATAAATATAAAGAATAAAAAAGCGAAGATAAGAAAAAAAGATTGTATTAGATGTTTTTGTTGTCATGAAATGTGCCCAGTAAAGGCCATTGAAGTTAAAAAGATGAAGTTTTTTGGCTTATAATAATAAGAATAGAATATGCAAAGAACAAATAAAGTGGGGTAGTGATATAGAGTAAAAATTACATCTATATCACCACCCCACTTTTTATGCTTTTGTCCATTTATTGAACAAGATTTTATTTCTCGATAATCTGAATTCCTAACCCTAGTAAACCAGGGCCGGTATGTACGCCGAGTGTAGGACTAATATCTGTTTCATAAACAGTATGTGCATTTGGAATGGATTCAAGAACCATTGTTTTAAACTGTTGGAACTCTGCACCAGCACCACCATTACTCATACACAGGTTAAAAGATTTACCATCTTGAATTTGTTCCTTGGCTAATTCAATCAATTTACGAATCGCTTGTTTCTTCCCTTTTACTTTAGCAGCGGTATAATAAATTCCTTCATCGTTGCATGTAATGACAGGTTTTAGATTGAGCTTTGTAGCTAAGAAGGACGCCACAAGTCCAATACGGCCACCTTTTCTCAAATATTCTAATGTGTCAACACAGAAATAGACATGACTATTTTTGACTTCTGATTCTACTTTCTCATAAATTTCATCGAGTGTTAAGCCTTGATTTACCAAATCTTGAGCAAGTAATCCTAGGAAACCAGATGCAATTGCAATGTTTTTTGAATCTACAATTCGAATATTCAAATCTGTAATATCCTCAGAGATTACACGGAAAATATTATTAGTACCAGAAAGATTACTTGAAATGGTAATGCAAATAACATCCGTAAATCCATCCTTACGTATAGTATCAAATAATTCCATAATATCGTCACCGCTTGGCAAGGAAGTTTTAGGAATTTCTCTCTTTAAAGATTCATATACCTCATCTGGAGTGATATCGAAACCATCTCGATACTCGCCGTCGCTATAATTGATTCGCAGTGGTATGATATACATTCCCTTTTCGCTTGCAAGTTTTGCAGGTATATCACAACCAGAATCAACAATTACCGCAATTTTATTCATAATTAGTCTCTCCTTTAGTCTATAATACGATAGAAGTAGTATAACAAAAAGAAGTGGTATTTGTAAATACTATATGTAGTAAAAAAAACTACATGCAAGAGTTATTTAGAGTAAATGAAACAAGAGTCAAGGTCAGATGTACTTAATGATTGTGCGCTACCAATAGAAAGATCTTTAGGAATCGCTAAGCCACCTATAGCGGTTCGCTTTAGGTACACAATAGGGCAATTTATAGCCCTCATCATACGCTTTACTTGATGTTTTTTCCCCTCAGTGATTACTAATTCTCCTAGGAAAGCAGTTTGATGAACTGGTGGCGTTTTGATACGTTTCATTTTAGATACTCCAATTTCGACACTTAAATCGGAGTATAAACCAGATGATATCAGACGAAATTGTGCAGGCTTAGTCATGATATTATTTCCAATATCAAGGCCTGATTCAAGTAGTGTAATTTTAGTAGGTGTAATAATACCTAAACAGAGAAACAGGTATGTCTTAGGGATATGATAGTCCGGATTCATAAGTTTATGATTTAGTTGTCCGTCATTTGTAATAATTAAAAGTCCCTCGGTATCTTTATCCAAACGCCCTACTGCAAATAAGTCCTTGTTATCGTCATCGATACAATCAAATACAGTGTGTTTCCCCTCTTCACGGGCGGTGATACAATTCTGAGGCTTGTTTAGTAGATAGTAGCGAGGGCATACATGAAGTACAATGCCTTTGCATGTAATAATATCCTGTGTCTCATCAATTTCAAAGGCCGGTGTAGTACATAGTCGTTGATTTATTTCAATATCTCCTTGGTAGATAAGTGCCTTAACTTTTTTCTTAGTTCCAATATTTGTTAAAGCTAAAAAGTGATCTAATCTCATAATAAAACTCCTAAGTTTTCTTTTTACAATCATTAAATGATGATTTTTAGTATGCTTATTTACTCAGTGTATTACAAAAAGAAAACGTGTTCAATGATAAAATAATATGTTAGTATGAAAGTATTATATGAAATAGATAAAGAGGTGTTATAGATGGATAAAAAGAAAAAAATATTTGAAAAAACAGATAGACTAGGTTTTGAAATGAAAAATCGAATTATTCGAAGTGCAACTTGGGAGAATTTAGCTACAGAGACGGGCCATATGACGGATAAACTCCTTGATGTATACAAGCAACTATCCCAAAATGAAGTTGGTATGATAATAACAGGGTATGCAAATATTGTAGAAGAGGAAAAACCAAACCCTGGTATGATGGGGATTTATGATGATTCATTTATTCAAGAATATAGAGAATTGACAGATATGATACATCAAAATGGAAGTAAAATTGTACTGCAAGTTGCCTATGGTGGTACTAAGACTAATTACCAGATTGGAGAGCGTATTATTTTCGCACCAAGTGTGGTTCCAGAAGTTGGAACGCAAACAGTAGGAAAAGAAATGACAATCAGTGATATTAATTATATTGTAAAAGCGTTTGCTTCCTCGGCAAGAAGAGCGAAAGAAAGTGGATTTGATGGTGTGGAAATTCATGGTGCTCATAGTTATTTAATTAATCAATTTTTAAGTCCATACTATAATAGAAGAGAGGATCAATATGGAGGAACTCTCGAAAATCGTATAAGATTTCTAGAAGAAATCTATTTGGCAATGCGTATGGAGGTAGGAAGAGAATACCCTATTTTGGTGAAATTAACAGCAAGTGATTTTCTAGAGAATGGATTAAAATTCGATGAAATTCGCCAAGTCTGTAGGAGATTAGAAGTGCTAGGTGTAAATGGGATAGAATTATCAGGAAACATTCATGGAAGTGCTGCATCTAAAGTAGGTACAGAGGTAGATGGCTGTATCATTGAAAAAGAAGGTTATTTTAGTCGATTTGGAGAGATAGTAAGTGCTGAAGTTAAAATACCACTTATCACAGTTGGAGGTTTTAAGTCAGTGGACCACATAGAGAAACTCATTAATGAAACAGAGATTGAGTATATTGCAATTGCAAGACCTTTACTTACAGAGCCAGATCTTGTTCTGAAATGGAAACGACGAGAAACGGATAATGTAAAGTGTATTAGATGTTCAAAATGTAGAACGGCAGAAGGTAATTATTGTGTGGTTTTTAATCAAGGAGTGTAAAAATGAAAATAATTCCAACAATGGGACTAAATAATTGTGGAAGTAAATGTATTATTAAAGTACATGTTGAAGACGATAAGATTGTAAAAATAGATACACAACGTCAATCAGATGTAGAGAATGGAATTCCATTAACAGCTTGTATACGGGGAATGAATTACCATCATACGTTTATTAATGATCAAAGGTTGCAATATCCACTGAAGCGAGTTGGACCGCGTGGGAGTGGTGAATTTCAGCGAATTTCTTGGGAAGAAGCTATTCAAATGATTTACGATAAATGGATATATATAAAAGAGTCCTATGGTGTAGGATCTCGTTATGTAAATTATGCCACAGGTGTAACGGGAATTCTTCGTGGAAATACATTGATACGAAGATTATTATGTTTGGACGGTGGTGTGTTAGATTACTACAATAGCTATAGCACAGCATGCGTAAACTATACCACGCCATTTTTATATGGAACGAAATATACTGGAAATAGCAATGATACCCTTTTAGATGCAAATGTAATAATTTTATGGGGACATAATCCAATGGAAACAAAATTTGGAGAAAGTCTGAATTATTATTTAAGAAAAGCAAAAAAGAAAGGAATCAAAATAATTGGAGTCGACCCACGCTATAATGATACTTTTCAATCCTTAGATGCAGAATGGATTCCAATTCGACCATCTACAGATGCAGCATTAATGGATGCAATGGCATATGTAATTTATACAGAGAATTTATATGATAAAGATTTTATTGATGAGTTTTGTATAGGATTTGATCGAGAACATATGCCTCCTAATACAGATGTTACTTTGAGTTACTTTGATTATCTTATGGGTACTCTAGATGGTGTTCAAAAAACGCCTAAATGGGGTGAAAAAATCACAGGAATAGATGCAAATACTATCATAGATTTGGCTAGGATTTATGGAAAAAGTGAAAGAGGTGCATTGATTCCAGGGTATGGAGTACAAAGAACGGCAGGAGGTGAGCAAGCTACAAGAGGAGCAATTATGTTAGCTTGTCTTACAGGAAATATAGGGAAATCAGGTGGATGGGCAGGTGGGCCAGGTTATTTGAAAACACCAGTTTTTCCAACCTATCCAGATGTGGATAATCCCTATCAAGGGAAAATTTCAAGTTTTACTTGGACGGAAGCAATTCTTAGAGGTACGGAGATGAATGCCCAAGATGGCGTAGCAGGCATGGACAAATTGGATAGTAATATTAAGATGATTTTCAATCTTGCTGGAAATATCTTAATGAATCAGCATAGCGATCTTGGAAGAACAAAAGAGATTTTGTCAGACACAAGTAAATGTGAATTTATTGTAACATCAGATCTATTTATGACCGCAAGTGCAATGCATTCAGATTTAGTACTTCCAGGCACTTCTATGTTTGAAAATGAAAATATTACAAATCCATGGATAAATGGAGATTATTTTGGATTTAATAATCAAGTGATTCAACCAATAGGAGAGAGTCGATTTGAATTTGATTGGATTCTTGAATTGGCTGAAAAATTAGGCTATAAGGATGCATTTAGTATGGGGTGCAATACAGTTGACGAATCCTTACGTTACTTATATCGAAGAACACGCGAGAAAAATCCGGAGTTGCCAACCTATGAGGAATTGAAGGAAACGGGGGTATATCGATATCCAGAAATAAAGAATCATATAGCTTTTTGGGAGCAAATTCATGAAGGGAAGCCATTTGCAACGGATAGTGGTAAAATAGAAATTTTCTCAAAACGAATTTATGAATCGACTTATAGAAGCGTGGTTCCACCTATTCCAGGATATATTCCAGTTAAAGAAGGCCATGAAGATGATTTAATAGAAACTTATCCATTGCAATTGATAGGTTGGCATTCAAAGCGTCGTTGCCATTCAATACATGATAATAATAAAAAAATGACAAAGTTGGATCCACAACAACTATGGATTCATCCAGATGATGCAAGAGAGAGAAATATAACTTCAGATGATATTGTTAACGTCTTTAATCAAAGAGGAAAAATAGAAACTCCAGTGAAGTTGACAGAACGCATTCGCCAAGGAACAGTTGCATTGTCACAAGGTGCTTGGTATCAACCAAATAAAGAAGGGGTAGATGTGGGAGGATCAATTAATGTGTTAACATCCCACCATCCTACTCCACTGGCAAATGGAAATCCACAACACACGAATTTAGTAGAAGTCGAGAAGAAAAGCTAGATAAA
>CAYIYM010000006.1:31415-47977 GCA_964367685.1 uncultured Lachnospiraceae bacterium | reverse complement strand
AAGCTAGATAAAAAAAGAACGATACCATTGATTAAAAAAGGTATCGTTCTTTTGCGTTTTATTTTGTTCCGAAAATACGATCTCCTGCATCGCCAAGTCCAGGAAGTATATATCCATTTTCATTTAGGCGTTCATCAAGAGAACCAATATATACATCTACATCAGGGTGAAGTTTTGTTAATTTCTCCAATCCTTCTGGAGCAGCAATAATACATAAGAACTTAATGTGTTTTCCACCTAGTTTTTTGATTTGTGTAATTGCATCGCATGCACTTCCACCAGTTGCAAGCATTGGGTCAAGTACAAAGATATCTCTTTCGTTAATATCTTCTGGAAGCTTGCAGTAATATTCTACAGGTTCAAATGTAGTTTCATCACGATACATTCCGATGTGTCCTACTTTCGCAGCTGGAACGAGAGTTAGCATACCGTCAACCATTCCAAGTCCTGCACGAAGTATAGGAACAAGTGCTAACTTGCGGCCAGCAACTACTTTTGTCTTAGCAACTACAAGTGGTGTCTCTACTTCTATCTCACATAGTGGAAGATCTCTTGTGGCTTCATAACAAATTAGAGTTGCCAATTCACTAACGAGCTCCTTGAACTCTTTAGTTCCTGTTTTTTTATCTCTTAATAAAGTAATTTTATGTTGTGCTAATGGGTGTTCCATAATAGTAACATTCTTGTTCATAAATTTAAATCCTTTCACATGATTACTTGTTTTCGTGTCTTTGATTGCTTGATGCATATCTAACATATTATAGCAAATCTTTCTTCTTACTACAACGAATTAAGAAAAATTGATTAGAAATTCTAGAAAATATTAGAAAAAAGGTTGACAAAAACACTTCAATGCGTTAAAGTACTATTATATTTAAAACCGATGAGAAAGAAGAGTAGATTATATTGTTACATTACAGAGAGTGGCAGGTGGTGAGATGTCATATGGTACGTATAGTTGAATGGACTTTTGAGGGCTGCCTGAAATTTCATTAGAGTATGGTAAGTCGGGAACCAAACCCGTTATCAATTAGGAATGTATGCTAGTACATCTATAAGAGGACGTTTAGTCAATTTGAGTGGCACCGCGATAATATGAATTATATTACCGTCTCAAACCTTTGGTTTGGGACGGTTTTTTTATGTATTGGGATTCATAATCAAGGCTCAAGATACTCGTTTATAGATTGCTCAATTTCAAAAAGTAGAAGAGGAGAATCAGAACATGAAAAAGAAAATAGTTATGAGTTTGTTATCAATGGTAGTAGTAGGAACTTTATTAGTAGGTTGTGGAGAGGAAAGTGCTGATACAACACCTGGCGTAGAAACATATACAATAGGAATCTCTCAATTTGCAGAACATGGATCTCTAGATAATTGCCGAGAGGGATTTTTATTAGGGTTAGAAGAAGAGGGGTTTGTAGAAGGTGACAACTTAGTGGTAGAATATAAAAATGCTAATACAGATATGGGTATTGCGGGTCAAATTGCAGATGGATTTGTGACTGATGATGTGGATTTAATTTGTGGAATTGCAACACCTAGTGCACAAACAGCATATAATGCCGCAATGGATAAAGAAATTCCAGTTATTTATACGGCAGTTACTGACCCAGTTGCGGCTGAACTAGCAATGGAAGATGGCACTTCAGTAGGTGAAATAACAGGTACTAGCGATAAGTTAGCAGTCGATGCGCAATTAGCGATGATTCGTGAAATGTTACCAGATGCTAAGAAGTTAGGCATTATCTATACAACAAGTGAGGTGAATTCTGTATCTGCAATTGCTGAATACGAAGCAGCAGTTGAATCTTATGGGTTTGAATTGGTAACAAAAGGGATTTCAACATCTGCGGATGTATCTCTTGCAGCAGATGATATCTTATCAGAAGTAGATTGTATGACTAATTTAACAGACAACACAGTAGTAAATGCATTACCGACTATATTAGAAAAAGCATTTGAAAAAAATATTCCGATTTTTGGAAGTGAAATAGAGCAGGTGAAAATTGGGTGCTTAGCAGCACAAGGTATTGATTATGTTTCTTTAGGTAAGCAAACAGGAGCAATGGCAGCAGAGGTACTAAAAGGAAATAAGAAAGCATCAGATATTTCATTTGAAACAATTACAGAAGTAGAACTATATTACAATGAAGCTGTTGCGGAGAAATTAGGTGTGACAATAGATGATGAAATAATTGAAAATGCAGCGGAAAAATTTACAACAATTGAAACGAAATAAGGAACGTGGTAAAAGTCGTAGTTTGACTATTTGAACCATATAGAAAGAGGAACGGTATGGATTTATTTATAGCAGTGCTCGAACAAGGATTGATTTATGGAATTCTAGGATTGGGTGTATATATTACTTATAAGATTTTGGATTTTCCAGATTTAACGGTGGATGGAAGTTTTCCCCTTGGGGCAGCCGTAACAGCAGCTCTAATTACACGCGAAGCAAATCCCTTTTTGGCGTTGCTAGTGTCTTTTTTAATAGGGGTACTAGCAGGCGTTTGTACTGGTGTAATTCACGTAAAGTTTAAAGTGAGAGATCTGCTCTCTGGTATTATTATGATGACTGCTTTATGGTCTATTAATTTATATATTGCGGGCACTGCAAATGTTCCCTTGTTTTCTCAAGAAACGGTATTTAAAAATGAATTTGTAAACGCTATTTTCAATAGTAGTCCTTATACAACATTCATTATCATTGCTTTAATCACACTATTTTGTAAATTCCTGTTGGATGCTTACTTACGAACACAATCTGGATTCTTACTTCGGGCAGTGGGAGACAATGATATGCTAGTAACATCTCTAGCGAAAGATCAGGGAAATGTAAAGATTCTTGGACTGGCTATTTCAAATGGTTTGGTTAGTATGGCAGGTTCTTTGTTCGCGCAAGAGCAACGGGTTTTTGAAATATCAATGGGAACCGGTGCAATTGTGATTGGATTAGCAAGTGTAATCATTGGCACTAGTTTATTTAAGAATTTCACAATACTAAAAGCAACATCTGTTGTAATTATTGGATCCATCATTTATAAAGGATGTGTTGCAATCGCAATCAAACAATTTGAACCACAAAGTATGAAATTAATAACAGCAGTTTTATTTTTAGGAATTTTGGTGCTTAGCATGGAGCGAAAGAAGAAGGTGAAGAACAATGCTTGATTTAAAAGGAATTCAGAAATATTATAATCCTGGAACAGTAAATGAGATGTGCTTGTTTCATGATTTTAATTTATCTGTAAATAAAGGAGAATTTGTATCTGTGATTGGCAGTAATGGTTCGGGGAAAACATCCATGCTTAATATTATTTGTGGAAGTATTCCAATTGAATCGGGAAGCATATCAATCAATGGTGAAAATATTACAAAAGCAAAAGAATACGTTCGAAATCGTAAGATTGGACGAGTATATCAGAATCCATCAGTGGGAACCTGCCCGTCTATGACCATACTTGAAAATATGTCATTGGCAGATAATAAAGGAAAATTGTATGGCTTATCATTGGGAATCAATAAGGCTAGGAGAGAATCTTATAGAGAAAGTCTCAGACAACTAAATCTCGGCTTGGAAGATAAAATGGATGTAAAAGTGGGTGCGCTTTCAGGTGGGCAAAGGCAGGCAATGGCATTGCTAATGTCCACGTTGACGCCAATAGAATTTTTGATTTTAGACGAGCATACAGCAGCGTTGGATCCAAAAACAGCGGAGATAATTATGGAATTAACAGATAAAATTGTCAAGGAGAAGCAACTCACAACAATCATGGTTACCCACAATTTAAGATATGCAATTGAGTATGGAAATCGCTTGTTGATGATGCATCAAGGAGAAGCAGTTTTAGATTGTCAAGGAGCAGAGAAAGAAGCAATTCGAATTGAAGAATTATTGAAGAAGTTCAATGAAATTAGTATTGAATGTGGAAATTAAAAATATATTTTGATATATGCACAATAAAGTATCAAAGAGGAAATCATCTACGATAGGAAGTAGATGATTTTTTTATAAGAATTCTAGTGAATTTATCTGTAAGTAAATGGAATAATTATAAAAAAATATAAAATTCTGAAAAAAATATTGACTTTCTTAACAAAGAATGTATACTTGTATTAAGTGGTTGATACAAAAGTACAATTATAACTAATATGTGGGGAGGATATATGGAATCATTAGTAAGTATAAGAAATTTATACAAAATATATAATCCAGGAGAGAATGAAGTGCGTGCCTTAGATGGAATTGATATTGAGATTCAAAAAGGTGAATTCGTTGCAATTATAGGGCAATCTGGATCAGGAAAATCCACGGTGATGAATATGATTGGTTGCCTAGATCAACCAACGTCGGGAGAGTACTATTTGCATGGAAAGAATGTTGCAAAAATGAAAGATGATGATTTAGCAGATATTCGAAATCGAGAGATAGGATTTATTTTTCAAGGCTTTAATTTAATAAGTAATTTAACCGCATTGCAGAATGTGGAATTACCACTTATTTACAGAGGAATTGATAAAAAGACGCGGCATAGATTAGCGGAAGGAGCATTAGAGAAAGTTGGATTAGGGAATCGAATGAATCATCTACCATCTGAAATGTCTGGCGGCCAACAACAAAGGGTTGCAGTTGCTCGTGCAATTACAGCAGCACCTCCAATTATATTAGCTGATGAGCCAACGGGGAATCTTGATTCTAAATCTACCAATGAGATTCTAGAAATCTTACATCAGCTGTACTTGGAAGGAAGGACAGTTATTATTATAACTCATGATTTGGAAATTGCAGAGCAGGCAAAGCGTGTAATCTGTTTTAAGGACGGTGTAATTGAGCGTGAATATATGAATCAAGAAGAAAATGGAGAGGGAAAAGATGAAGAATAAGAGTGATAAAGTGAAGAAGCCGATGAATAAGACATTGAAGAAAATGATGCCAGTTATTATAATATTAGCAATTATTGGTATACCAACTATTCTATCCTTTTTTATAGGTGGAGAAGGCAAGGCTACGGGAACTATGCCTATGGTAGAAGTGGTAGAAGTATCAGCAAATGATATTGTTGAGGAGATGAAAGTAACAGGGGTTGTAGAAAGTGGAGATGAAGACTTGTATTATTCACCAGTAAATGCGGTGGTAGCTACAAGTAATGTAGAGATTGGACAAGTGGTAAAAAAAGGTGATCTTCTAGTAACATTTGATTTAAAAGACTTAGAGAAAAATAATACTCAATCAGAGATTTCTGAGTTGCAATCAAATAGTGAAAAGGCAGCAACAATTCAGAGCAACAACAAATTAAAGGCAAAAGCTACTGAGGCGTCTAAGGAAGTTAAGTCATTAACCAGTGAAATCGATACATTAAAAAATCGTTTAACGGAAAAACAAACAGCACTAACGAATGAGAAGGTGTCTTCTAGCCAAATTGCTTCTCAGATGGAAAAATATAATGTAGAAAAAGTTGAACTTGAAGCTATGTTAAAAGAAGCAAATGATAATCCATCTACGGTGACACCTGAGCAAGTGGCAGAACTAGAATCGAAATTACTTGAGATACAGAATGAATTATTAACATTAGAAACAAAAGGGAAAGAAATTAATGTGAAAATATTAGAACTAGAAGCAGAAGTAAACGTATTACCAGGGGAAATCGCAACGTTGTCCGGGGAAATCGAGATGCAGAAAGGGATTGTAGAAAGTGGTGATTCAGCTCTAAGTGCAGATCAAATCAAGGCATTGGAGATGAGTAATGAATTGGTCAAGCTATCTACATTAGAGGCAAAAGAATTATTAGAACTTGGAAAAAAAGGAATTATAGCAGAGGCAGATGGAGTGGTTGCAGAAGTAGAAGTGATAAGTGGATTACAAGTAACACAGGGAATGAAACTATTCACGATTGCAAGTAATCAAGATGTTTCTATAAAAATTGAAGTGTCTACGGATGATTTTGACAAAATTAATGTTGGAAATCCAGTAGCAGTTATGATTAAAGATTACGAGTATAAAGGTGAAGTTTCTCATATTAATCAAATAACTACAACTACAATGGATGGAAAAAATGTAATTGGTGCAACGATAGATATTCTGAATCCTGACGAGCATATTTTCTTAGGGGTAAATGCAAAGACTACCATTACAACTGCGGCTAAAGATGCAGTGTTAACTGTTCCTAGCAGCACTATCAACTCTTCGTCAGAAGGAGAATTTGTATATATTTTAAAGGATGGAAGAGTGGAAAAACGAGTAGTAGAACTTGGAATAGCTGACTTAACTCAAATTGAAGTGTTAGATGGCATAGAAGAGGGAGAATTAGTAATAACAGATTTAGGAACTGTATTAACAGAGGGAATGGAAGCAGAGCCTAATATTGTAGAAGAAATAGATTAGTGGAAGGGAGATGCTATGACACAGTTATTTGAATATGTCAAAATGGCAGTCGCCAGTGTCTATCTTAATAAGTGGCGTTCCCTTTTGACCATGTTAGGTATTATAATTGGAATTACTTCTGTTGTTACGATTGTATCCATTGGTAATGGTGTAAAGCAAGATATGCTAAATACAATAGAAACAGCGGATCAAGTCAATATTACCATGAATACAGCGACAGAAGGCACGATGCAGACGATAAAACAGGATGATATTTTATTGTTAGAAGAGCAGTTAGATGATAATTTAGATGGTGTGATTGTTTCGACTCAATTCAACGGTAAGACAGAAACTAGAAAAGGCGATTTTGATTTAGATGTTGTCTTTACTTCGGCAGATGCGATTAAAATATCTTATCAAAAAGATATGTATGCAGGTCGATATTTTGTTGAAAATGAAGTGGCTAGAGGGGAGCATGTTTGCGTAATTGATAAATATTCTGCAATAAATATGTTTGGAACCCAGGATGTAATTGATGTAGAATTAGATGTGGAAGTGAATGGCACTATTGAAAGTATGAGAATCATTGGTGTTAAGGAGATGAGTGAAGCTGACATTAAGCAAATGAAAGAACTGGAATCTATGTATGGTTTTAAATTTCCAGTCACTGTGGAAATACCATATACAGTGACCAATTCATTTCCAGATATTGAAGCTGAATTTGGCAGGGTTACCTTACTCTTGAAAGATGTAGAAAAAGCAGACATTGTAACGAATGCAGCAGTTCGATTGCTAAATAATCGATATCGTGCCTATGGAGAAAATCTATTTATGGAAGAACAGTCTATGGATATGTCAGCAGCATTTGGAGCTATGATGGACATGGTTACAGCATTTATTGCATTTGTAGCAGGAATATCCTTACTAGTTGGAGGAATAGGTGTTATGAATATTATGCTTGTTTCTGTAACAGAGCGTACACGTGAAATTGGAATACGTAAATCATTAGGAGCGAAGACTTCATCCATTGTAACTCAATTTTTGTGTGAATCGGCAATTATTTCAGGAATCGGCGGTATCATTGGTATCTTGCTAGGTGCATCATTTACAGCTATAATAAATGTAACAAATATTGGTGGATTGACGGCTCACTTATCTCTTACAGCAGTGATTGGAGCAACACTCTTCTCCTGTGGAGTAGGAATTGTATTTGGAATTTATCCAACAAGAAAAGCAGCAAAAATGAGACCAATAGATGCGTTAAGACAAATGTAAAAAAGGAGGAGAAAGAATGTATAGACCAACAACATTATTAAAAGTAATATCTATTTTATTTATTATAGGAGGGGTTTTTGGAATTATAAGTGCACTAGGTATAAATACGCTTATTGAAATGTCAGAACAAATGGCAGGTGGTGCCACGGTTTTTCCTAAGTTGACAACACTTGACATTGTGATTTCAATTGTAATATCAGTGAGTCAAATGGCGGCTGCGATCTTAGCACTAATGGGGAAAAAATATAAGGTGGTAATGATTTTGGTTATCGTCAGTATACTATTTACTACTTATTCTATAATTAGTTCTATTTATATGTATGGATTTACAGCACTGTCGTTTTCATCCTACTTACTGCCAGCGCTTTTTGTATGGGGATTGATTCAATCTAAGGGGACAGAAACAGAAGCGTAAAAAAAGAAGTACAAAAATAGAAGCGTTAAAGAAATGAAATTGTGAAAGCAAGAAATAGCTGTAGAGCAGATGCTCTACAGCTATTTTACTACGTATATAATATATTAAAGTTCAATAGATTCTAACAAAACGACTTTGTTCTTCTCTAAAGTAATGAAGCCTTCTTTTTGTAGTTTGCTTAACTCGTTAGACAGTGCACTTCGGTCAACGTTTAAGTAATCAGCAAGTTGTTGACGGTTAAATGGTAGTGTGATGTGATTTCCACCTTGTCTATTCCCTTCAGAAACAAAATAAGCAGAGATGCGACCGCGTATTGATTTGGGCGTCGTGACCATAATTTTAGCGGATAAAGCTAGGTTTTTTTCTGCTGTAATTGTAAGAAGATTTCGAATTAATTTGGCATGATGGGCACATGTATTAGAACATACACTTAAAATCTTAGATACATCTAAGAATAAAATCTCTGTAGATTCCAGAGAACGTACATTTATTTGAAGAGGGACACTCTCTAGGCAGGCGTAAGTATCTGCAAAGATTTCACCTTTTTCCAATTTTTGTAAGATGGTTTTATTTCCCCAAAAATCATCATATTCTATAGAAATACTTCCACTTAGAACAATACCTATTGCATGGGTAGTCGAACCAATTACATAGATAAACTCATCCTTTATATATTTCTTTGATACACTAGATAAGCAATTAAGCATACCGCCTATCTCAGCCAATGTAGTACCATAAAATAGAGTGGTGTTAGTTAAAAAATTCAAATCCATAATAATTTCTCCGTTTATTTCTGAATTAGTGGATAACTAATTCATATTTTTATAAGCTGTGGATAACATCAATTTGATTCGATTTAATTGATTTACTTCACTTGCTCCAGGATCATAATCAATGGCAACAATATTTGATTGTGGATGAATCTTTCTTAGCTCTTTGATTACTCCTTTTCCTACAATGTGGTTAGGAAGACAGGCAAATGGCTGCGCACACACAATGTTATTTACTCCTGTATGAATCAATTCTAACATTTCTCCTGTTAAGAACCAACCTTCACCTGTTTGATTACCTTGAGATACTACAGTAGATGCCATTTTAGCAATCTCTTCAATTTCAGTAGGCGGTAGGAAGTGCTTACTCGCTCTGAATGCATCGCTAGCAGGTTTACGGAGCCATTTTAACATGGTAATACCAAAATTTGCTTTGGTAGCTGCAAATTTCTTAAATCCTAATTTCTCAACTTTGAAATTCAAGTTATAGAAGGAATAGAATAGGAAGTCTAGTAAGTCAGGAACGATTGCCTCTGCGCCTTCTAGTTCTAACAATTCTACTAAGTTATTATTAGCAGCTGGCATAAACTTAACTAAGATTTCTCCAACAATTCCAACTCTAGGCTTCTTAATATCAAGGATTTCAATGGAATCAAAGTCGGCAATTATATTGCGACACAATTTCTTGAATCTTCGACGGGATGGATACCCAGCGGTTAAAAATTCACAGGCTTCTTTTCTCCATTTCGCATGAATTGCATTGGTAATTCCTGGCTCCTTTTCATAAGGACGCATACGATAGACACATTTTAGGAAAATGTCTCCAAGCACAAGCGCATAAGCAGCACGCACAGCGAATGGAGCAGTTAACTTAAATCCAGGATTATCCTCTAGTCCATTCAAGTTCAAAGAAATAACTGGAATATGTCCATATCCTGTCTTTTGCAAGGCACGACGGATAAACGATAGATAGCTAGAAGCTCTACATCCACCCCCCGTTTGGGTAATGATTACCGCTAATTTATCAGTGTCATATCGCTCGGATAGGATAGCTTCCATAATCTGGCCAACAACCATTAGAGATGGATAGCAGGCATCATTATTCACAAATTTTAGTCCAGTGTCTACAGCAGATTTATTATCATTTGGTAGTATTGATAAATTATAGCCGCTAGCCTTGAAAATAGGTTCTAAAAGATCAAAATGCATGGGCGACATCTGTGGTGCCAATATAGTATGAGTTTTCTTCATTTCCTTTGTAAATGGAACCTTTGTAATAGCAGGACTTGAGATAGTCCTCTTTTCATTTTGTTCACTTCTTACACGAATGGCAGCAAGGAGGGAACGAATTCGAATACGGGCAGCCCCAAGG
This sequence comes from uncultured Lachnospiraceae bacterium, assembly GCA_964367685.1. Classification (GTDB taxonomy): domain Bacteria; phylum Bacillota; class Clostridia; order Lachnospirales; family Lachnospiraceae; genus CAUPWF01. The sequence continues at coordinate 37,781 of CAYIYM010000006.1, read as the reverse complement.
TTGTTTACTTCATCGATTTTTAATGAAGTATAGATTTTATCGGCATTGGTAAGAATGTCAGCTACACCATCAGTGGTTACTGCATCAAGTCCACATCCAAAGGAATTTAATTGAATAAGGTTTAGATTGTCTTTTTGTGCAACGTAGCTTGCAGCACCATATAATCTTGAGTGATACATCCATTGATCCATAACATTTAATGGACGTTCTATTTTTGCAAGATGAGAAATAGAATCCTCTGTAAGTACAGCCATGTGATAAGAGTTAATTAATTCTGGTATTCCATGGTGAATTTCAGATTCAATGTGATAAGGTCTTCCAGCAAGAACAATTCCAGAATTACCAGTTTGGTCAAGGAAAGCCATAGTTTCTTCACCTTTGCGTCGAAGATCTTCGCGACACGTAGAAAGCTCTTTCCAAGCAGCAGCAGTTGCGGCCGTAATATCTGAATCAGTTATATCGAATTTTTGCGCAAATTCTTCAACTAATCGTTTTGCTAGTATTTCTTCGGAAGCAAATGATAAGAATGGTTGCATAAAGTCGATGTTTTGTTCAAGAATAGATTCCATATTATTCTTTATATTTTCAGCATATGAGGTTACAATTGGGCAGTTATAGTGATTTCCAGCATCCTGAAATTCATTACGCTCATAAGGAATACAAGGATAGAAAATTAAGTTATGCCCTTGTTTGATTAACCATTCTACATGTCCATGAGCAAGCTTCGCAGGATAACATTCTGATTCACTTGGTATAGAGTCAATACCCATTTCATAAATACTTCGTGAAGAAGGGGGTGATAATACTACACGGAAGTTGAGCTCATGGAAGAAGGTAAACCAAAATGGATAGTTTTCAAACATATTCAATACTCTTGGAATTCCAACTGTGCCACGGGTTGCTTGGTCAAGGTCTAGTGGCGTATAGTTTAAATACCGATTCACCTTATACTCAAATAAATTCGGTAGAAGAGAAGTAGATTTCTCTTTTCCAACACCACGTTCACATCTATTTCCAGAAATGAAACGACGATTTCCAGAAAATGTATTGATTGTCATGCGGCAATTATTTGTACAACGTTTGCAAGTAGCCATAGTTGTGGTGTACTCCATTGCTTCAATATCTTCAAATGAAAGCATAGTTGTAACCTTACAAGAAGTATGTCTTTGGCGAGCAATTAAAGCGGCCCCAAATGCACCCATGATTCCAGAAATATCAGGACGAATGGCTTCACAGTCGGCAATTAATTCGAAGCTGCGAAGGACTGCGTTGTTATAGAAGGTTCCCCCTTGGACTACAATTTTCTTGCCCAGTTCGGCAGCACTTGAAACTTTTATTACTTTATAAAGAGCATTTTTGATAACGGAATAAGCAAGACCGGATGAAATATCAGCAACGCTTGCACCCTCTTTTTGTGCTTGTTTAACTTTTGAATTCATAAAAACGGTACATCGAGTACCTAAATCAATTGGATTTTGTGCATAAAGAGCTTCATTTGCAAAATCTTGTACTGAAAAGTTAAGGGATTTTGCGAATGTTTCAATAAATGATCCACAACCAGAAGAACAAGCTTCATTTAGTTGTACATTATCTACAGTTTTGTTTTTGATTTTTATACACTTCATATCTTGACCACCAATATCGAGAATACAATCCACATCAGGTTCAAAATAAGCGGCGGCATTATAGTGAGCAATTGTTTCTACCTCACCCTCATCTAATTGAAGAGCTGCCTTAATTAAAGCCTCGCCATATCCAGTGGAGCATGAATAGGCAATGGAAGCAGTATTAGGAAGTTGTGAATATATTTCTTTTATTGCCGAAATGGTGGTTCCAAGAGGATCTCCTTCGTTGCTACGATAGAAGGAGTATAGAAGTGTGCCATCTTCTCCAACTAAGGCGGCCTTTGTCGTAGTAGATCCAGCATCTATTCCCAAGTATGTATTTCCGGTATAGTTTCGTAAATCACCAGAGGCTACCTGATGTTTTTTATGTCTCTCGTTAAAATCATGGAACTCATCTTCTGTATTAAAAAGGGGATCGAGTCTTTCGACTTCAAAATCCATTTGAATACGATCTTCCAATTGTTGTTGCATCGCTACAAGTGGAACATGTAGAGTGTTTTCAGAACTAAGCGCGGATCCTATTGCTGCAAATAAGTGTGGATGAGCAGGAGCAATTACGTGATCTTTATCTAAATTTAAAGTACGAATAAATGCTTTCTTTAGCTCAGATAAGAAATGAAGGGGACCACCTAAAAACGCAACGTGTCCACGAATAGGTTTACCACAAGCTAGTCCACTGATTGTCTGATTTACTACGGCTTGAAAAATAGAAGCAGCCAAATCTTCTTTGGTGGCTCCTTCATTAATTAGGGGTTGAATATCTGATTTGGCAAATACGCCACAACGTGCAGCAATAGAATACAAATCTTGATAATTTTTAGCATATTCATTTAATCCTGATGCGTCAGTTTGTAGTAAAGATGCCATTTGGTCAATAAATGAACCTGTACCACCGGCACAGACTCCATTCATTCGTTGCTCTGCATTTCCATTTTGAAAATAAATGATCTTCGCATCTTCACCACCAAGCTCTATGGCGACATCTGTTTCAGGTGCTGTATCCTTTAGTGCAGTTGAAACAGCGATTACTTCCTGTACAAATGGGACTTGTAAGTGTTTTGCAAGAGAAAGTCCACCAGAGCCAGTGATGACAGGGGAAACATTAATAGACCCTAATTTGTGAATCCCACGACCAAGTAGGTCACTTAATGTTCCTTGAATATCGGCAAAATGTCGTTCATAGTCAGAAAAGAGTATGTCTTTTTCGTTATTTAAAATGGCAATCTTGACAGTGGTTGAACCAATATCAATACCAAGAGTATATGTTTTGTTTATTGTCATAAAATGCCTCACTGTAAATTCCTATAATAAAAAAAGTTGCTTTGATTATCAAAGCAACTTTCATTATACAATTTATATTATTAAATAACAAGTAATACGTTATTGTTTTTATAAAAATACTGAGTGCGGAAAGGATATATATCTCTTCTAAAAAGTTGGTAATTTACGCTTTAAAGTACGACCAATTAGAACAATTATTATAGAGGCAACAATTGCTTCAGGAATGCCATTAATTCCAATGATTCCAATAATAAAAGTGTAGAGTGCATTAGTATCCACCTTATTGATTGTGGCATAATCCTCTCTAAAAAGTATATAAATTAAATTCATTACTAGAAGGGTATTAGTAAGCGAACCAACGATTCCAGCCATGCTTAATGCTAAAACAAGTTTGTTTTTCACCTTGTTGCAATATTTACTTATTAGCTTATATGTGTAGTAGGGAGTAATGCCGACTAATGTTCGTGGCAATAAACAAATAATTAAACTAGAGAATCCACCACTGAATTCACCTAATGAATAGAAAGGTGAGAATACAAATGAGGTGGCAGTAGGATTAATTGTATTGTTGATTAAGCTTGTCATTCCAAATACAAATCCAAGTAATGCTCCTTTTCTAGGTCCTAACATTAAGGAACCAATAATGACGGGGATGTGGATAATGGTTGCCCTAGTAAATCCCAATGGAATATATCCAAGAAATGGTGTAAAGGCCATTATAACAATAATAGCACTAAAAAGACCGACTTGCACAATGCTTAAGGTTTTTGAACTACGATTTTCGAGTTGCTTTTGTTTTGATTCTGTTTTCATAAAATTCTCCTGTTATCATTCTCCTTCGAGATACAATACATATTTTATTTAGTTGCAAAAATAGAATAACACATAGCAGTAAGTGGGTCAATAATTTGACTATTTTCACATAATTGCATATAATGTATATATTATTGAAACATAAAAACCATTTGAATAAATAAGGAGCAAACATATGTTAAAAGGGAAAACAATTGTACTTGGAATTACAGGTGGAATTGCAGCATATAAAGCAGCTATATTAGCAAGTATGCTAGTAAAACAACATGCAACGGTACATGTAATTATGACTAAGAATGCACAGAATTTTATAACGCCAAATACTTTTGAAGCGTTAACGCATACCAAGTGTTTGACAGATACATTTGATAGAAATCACTCATTTAAAGTAGATCATGTTGGAATTGCTCAACAAGCAGATTTAATAGTTATTGTTCCAGCGACCGCAAATATTATTGGAAAAATAGCACATGGGCTTGCAGATGATATGTTGACAACAACAATGCTTGCAGCGACTTGTCCTAAAATTATTGCTCCGGCTATGAATACAGGGATGTACCAAAATCCAATTGTGAAAGACAATATAGAGAAACTCAAATCCTACGGGATGAAAATCATCTCGCCTGCAAGTGGCTATCTAGCTTGTGGAGATGTGGGAGAGGGCAAATTAGTAGAGCCAGAAATTCTCTTAGAGCATGTTTTAAATGAAGTGGCATTTGAAAAAGACATGATTGGCATGAATGTATTAGTAACAGCGGGAGCGACGAGAGAGGCAATTGATCCTGTTCGGTTTATATCCAATCATTCTACTGGGAAAATGGGCTATGCAATTGCTAGGAATGCAAGAATGCGCGGAGCAGAAGTTACTCTGATTACAGGACAAACGCAGATTCCAAAACCAATCGGAGTTACAGCTTATGAGGTGATTAGTGCAGAAGATATGTATGAGGCTGTAACAAAGTATAGTGATATACATGACATTGTGATCAAAGCAGCAGCTGTTTCTGATTATACACCAAGGGTAGTTAGCGGCGAGAAAATGAAGAAAAAAGAGGGCGAATTGTCCATTGAATTAAATAGGACAAAGGATATTATTGCTTCCATTGGGGAAAAGAAAAAAGAAAATCAGTACTTATGTGGATTCTCAATGGAAACGGAGCATATGATAGAAAATTCCAAAATCAAATTATTGAAGAAAAATTTAGATATGATTATAGCAAATAATCTAAAGGAAGAGGGGGCAGGATTTGCAGGAAACACAAATATTGTAACGATTATTACTAAAAAAAGCGAAAAAAGCCTTCCAAAAATGAGCAAGGATGAAGTGGCTGAAACAATTCTAAGTGAAATATTAATAGATATGCAAAAAGGTATTAATGAGTAAAAGAGAACTTAAAACGAAATATCCTAGGAGGAAATTATGTCTAAGAATGCGAAAATTGGAATAATAGTTGGAGTAATATGTGTTGTAATAATTGGTGTGATAGCTTCATTTTTTACACAATCTACGACTGTAGCAGATTCGGTTTATGTTCAGTCAGTTTCATCAATTACAGGATATGATATAGGGTTAGGTTTGGCGAATAGATATTCAGGAGTGGTAGAAGCTCAGGATACAACAGTCATTAATAAGGATACTGAACGCACAGTGGCAAAAGTACTGGTAAAGCAAGGTGACGAGGTTACTATGGGCCAAGTTTTATTTGAATATGATACAGCAGAGGCAGATCTTGCACTACAAACAGCAGAAATAGAGTTAGAGCGAACAAAGAATAGTATTGAGTCATATAAGGCACAAATTAGTCAGTTAGAAGCTGAGAAAAAAAATGTAGGAAGCGATGAAAAATTAGAATATACGTTACAGATTCAAGAAGCCCAAGCTTCACTTAAAAGCACAGAATACAATGTGATTGTTAAAGAAATGGAGATTGAGAAATTAAAAGATCGATCAACAGAATCACAAGTTGTTTCACCAATTAATGGAGTTGTGAAGGAATATAATGAATCAGGTATGGATATGCAAGGGCAACCATCCTTTATTACGTTAATGTCAGTAGGAGATTATCGTGTAAAAGGAGTGATTAATGAACAAAATATTTATGAACTAGGAGAAGGTTCACCAGTAACTTTACGTTCTAGAGTAGACAATGAGAAAAAATGGTATGGGACAATTTCTTCTATTGATCTTGAAAATCCAATTTCAGATGGTAATTATGGCGGTGGGATGATGATGTCTGGTGGAAGTGAAGTGTATCAAAGTTCTAAATATCCATTTTATGTTAATTTAGATTCTCAAGATGGTTTGATGATGGGCCAGCATGTATTTATTGAAATGGGAATCACTGACGAAAATGTAGTAGAACCGGGACAAGAGGGAATTGAATTTCCAGCTGTATTTATGGTGGCAGAAGGAGAAGACTTCTATATTTGGGTGGATAAAGGTGGAAAACTTGAAAAAAGAACACTCGTTATCCTTGGCTATAATGAACTGACAGACAGTTACTTTGTAGAAAATTTAGAAGAGGATGATTTAGTAGCATTTCCTACGCCTGAACTTGAAGTTGGTATGCCGACAACAGAGGAGATGTTGATTGATCCAGAGGTAATGCCAGAGGGTGAAATTATGCCAGAGAGTGAAATTATGCCA
>CAYIYM010000006.1:29896-31315 GCA_964367685.1 uncultured Lachnospiraceae bacterium | reverse complement strand
AATTTTAGAAGAGGCAGCTCCAGAAGTGGAGGTGAATGAATGATTCTAAGATTGGAAAATATTTTTAAAGACTATGAGCAAGGGAAAATGGTGGTTTCTGTATTAAAGGATATTAATTTATCACTTGAAAAGGGTGAATATTTCGCGATTATGGGTCCATCAGGTTCTGGAAAATCAACTTTGATGAATTTAATTGGATGTCTAGATAAGCCTACGAGCGGACAATATTATTTGAAAGAAGATAATATTGAAGCTTTGTCAGAAAAAGAATTAGCTAAGGTTAGAAATCGTTCTATTGGATTTGTATTTCAGAGATTTAACTTACTTGCAAGACAAACGGCACTTGATAATGTAGCTTTGCCGCTGCTTTATACAGGGATACCTGTAAAAGAGCGGAAAGCGAGAGCAGAGGAAGCCTTAAAAAAGGTTGGACTGGAAGATCGTATGAATTTCTTACCAAATCAATTATCAGGAGGACAATGTCAAAGAGTGGCAATTGCAAGAGCAATTGTGACTAATCCAGAAATCTTGCTTGCAGATGAACCAACTGGTGCACTCGATACATCTTCGGGTGAGCAAATCATGGAAATATTTAAGAAATTAAATGAAGAGGGAGTAACTATAATCGTAATTACTCATGAACAAGAAGTAGCCAATCATGCAGAGAAAATAGCTTATATCAGAGATGGTATCCTTTCGGAGGTGGCTGATCATGGAAAATAAGAAGAATATTAAAATCTCTAAAAAGGTAATTGCTATTATTTTAGTTTTGGTATTGGCCATAGTTGGTATATTTATTGCGGCTCGTCTTATACCAAGTAAAGAAATTAATGTTGTCCCAGTTTCTACTATCTATACAGAGTGGTACAACAATAATATGATGTATGGAACGGTGACGACTGACTATTCGCAAAACATACAAATAGAAGAAAATGAAACAGTCAAAGAAGTATTTGTAGAAGAAGGTCAAGAGGTCAAGATTGGCGATCCGATTTTGGAATTCGATACTAAGTTGGTAACGCTAGAAGTTGAGGGTAAGGAATTAGCGCTCGAAGTAAATCGAACAAGTCTAAAAGTAGCAGAACAAAGGCTAGAAAAAATGAAAGCAAATCCTTATGTAGAAGGATCAGAAACAGTAGAACCAGAAAGCATACCAGATGTATTGATTCAAATACCAGAAGATTATGTCGTTCCAAGTACAGTGGATGGGATTCTTTTACCAGGAGGAATTGGAATTGTAAAAGGGGATGGAACAGAAGCGAATCCATTTTTCTATATGGCAGATTCCTTTGAAATTACCGGGGAGTTTATGAGAGGATGGCTTTCACTTGTAACAGAGAATGTGACTGTCACCGAACCAGATCCGGAAGAGCCAACAGATCCAGAAGAACCAACAGATCCAGAAGAACCAACAGATCC
>CAYIYM010000006.1:0-29796 GCA_964367685.1 uncultured Lachnospiraceae bacterium | reverse complement strand
CCAACAGATCCAGAAGAACCAACAGATCCAGAAGAACCAACAGATCCGGAAGAACCAACAGATCCAGAAGAACCAACAGATCCAGAAGAACCAACACCTATAGTGCCGCCAGTAGAAGATCGAGAACCGGCCCTATTTCAAAATGTTTATGTAACAGTTGCAATACCATCTGAATATGGGGATTATCAATTTATGAAATTTCATTTCGAAGCAGAAGGCAATGTGGAATTCCATATTGCAAGCTATGAAGGTTTGGAACCTATAGCTCCACCTGAACCTGTAGAACCAGTGATTCCACCGACTACATATACTAAGAATGAAATCAAGGAACAAGAAGCAACAATTATAAATAAGAGATTGGACATTAAAGAAGCAGAGATTGAATTGACGAAGTTCAAGAATAGCTTAAAGGATACGATATTGACAAGCACCATAGATGGAACTGTTAATTTAGTTCAGGATATGGAGCAACTAGATGTTGCACAGCCATTTATCAAAATTGCAGGAAGTCAAGGTACTTATGTTGAGACAACTTTAAGCGAGATACAGTTAGGTGAAATTTCTATAGGACAACCTGTTAACATTATGGCATTTGAAAGTGGAATTTTTACAGAAGGCACTGTACTTGAAATCAGTCCGTATCCAGTTTCGAATAATTACTACTACGGAGGTGGTAATCCAAATGTTTCTTATTATCAATGTGTTATTTCAGTGCCATCAGATCAGTCATTTATAGAATATGAGGGCGTGGAGATTTCTGTTGCTGGAAATGTAGTCGAGGGCCCACAAACACTGTATATATCAAAAGCTTATACAAGAACCAAGAACGGGGAAACTTATGTCATGGTTGATGATAATGGACGATTAAAGAAGCAGGTTGTATATACAGGAAAAGAAATTTATGGAGAGTATGTAGAAATACTTTCTGGTCTGAGATTTGATCAATATGTAGCATTTCCATATGATAAGAACGCAAAAGATGGTGTAAAGACAATTATTAATGAAAACTCAATGGGGATAAGATAGGGGGGCCGTTTATGCTAGAGAATATCAAATTAGCATTCCAAGGTATTTGGTCACATAAAATGCGCTCAATTTTGACTATGCTTGGAATTATTATAGGTATTGCGTCGATTATTACCATTGTGTCGACTATCACAGGAACAAGTGAACAAATCAAAGAGAATTTAATAGGAGCCGGAAATAATACTGTGACAGTACAGTTACATCGAGACGGGTATCCACTCCAACTTGATTATGAACAAGCGCCTGATACAGTGCAACCACTAAGCGAAGAATTCAGGGTATCGTTATTAGATGAGGAGAGCATAAAGTCGGCATCTTTATTTCGAATGAGAGAATCCTATGATGCAATTTACAATGGGGGAACTCTCCTTGAAGGAGGGAGACTCTATGGAATTGATGCTCATTATTTAGATACGCTAGGGTTTCAGGTAAAGCGTGGTCGTGGATTTGGGAGTGATGATTATGAAGGTGGAAAGAAAATAGCACTTCTCGATGGAAATGCTGCGAAAACATTGTTTTTGACAGACGACCCTATTGGAAAGACAATAGAAATTAAAGGCGAACCTTATATTGTTGTCGGTATAGTAGAACAAGGTGTGGAATTTGAACCAGTGATTAATACCATTGAAGATTATTATCAATTTATGGTACGTGGAAGTGGTCAGGTATTCATTCCAGCTGATACATGGCCAATTGTTTATCGTTATGATGAACCACATTCTGTCGTTGTTCGAGCAAACACAACAGAAGAGATGACGATAGCAGGTAAGGTTACAGCAGATTTAATTAATGCAGATATGGCATTAGAAGAAGGTAATATTCTCTATATGGGAGAAGATCTATTAAAGGAAGTGCAAGGACTACAAGAAATTAGCCAATCTACAAATATGCAACTTCTATGGATTGCGAGTATCTCATTACTAGTAGGTGGCATTGGTGTTATGAATATTATGCTAGTATCTGTAACAGAAAGAACAAAAGAAATTGGACTAAAGAAAGCTCTTGGAGCTGAGAAAAAACATATTTTAATACAATTTTTAACAGAGGCAGCAGTACTAACAAGTCTTGGAGGAATCTTTGGAATCGGTAGTGGAATTGCATTGAGTTTTGTGATTTCAAGAGTGTCTCAAATACCTGTGGCTATCTCATTACCAGCAATCTTGATTGCAGTATTCTTCTCAATGATAATTGGAATATTATTTGGATTACTTCCAGCAATTAAAGCATCAAAATTAAATCCAATTGAAGCATTGCAGTTTGAATAAAAAATCAAAGCAACATCGTCCTACAGTGGGAGATGTTGCTTTTTTTATGAGAATTATCGATATCTCATTAGCTATTTTTAATAAAGTCTAATTGACATTTTGGACAGTGGATGCTGATTCGTCCTTTGCCCCGCGGAACACGAATCTTTTGTTTACAAGATGGACATTTATATATATGATGTGTTTTTTTACTCTGAAATTCACGAATCATTCGATTCACTCGATTACGTATTCCCACAGTCTTGGTTAGGTATAGTTGATTCTCTTGAGCACGTTTATATATATTCCGTGAAAACATACGAAAATATGCATAAATTAGTAATGCAGTTGTCATGTAGTATATAATAGAGGATCCAATAAAAATATTAATTAGGTACAAACCTATTGCTGTTCCTGTAATTGTTCTAGAAAATGAGTCGATACCATATCGACCAATCATAAATTGTGAAAAACGTTGTTGAAATTTTGTAAATAAGCTCATGAATGACTCCTTCTCAAATAGAAAACATTATAATATATCTTAATATACGAAAAATTATATATGAAAATAGTGAAAAATATGTGAAATAAAATATTGTATTTTATTCAGTGAGTGCTATAATGAATTGCACGGATAATTTAATGGAAAAAGGGGAATGTTGATGGAGAAACACCAGGGAATACAGCAAAGAGATGTGCTAGAATTCGCAGTAGATGCTGGGCGAATATTGTTAAAAAATGGTGCAGAGATTTTTAGAGTAGAAGAAACCATTACACATATATGTAATCATTATAATATAGCAGATGTAAATACATTTGTATTAAGTACGGGTATTTTTGTAACAGCTGAAGTCGAAGGACGAGAAATTTATGCAAAAGTTAAGCATATTCCGCTATCAGGAGCTCATCTTGGGATTGTAGATGGTGTCAATCATCTGTCACGAGAAATCTGTGCAGGAAACATAAGCTTAGAAGATGCGATTATTCGATTGAAAGAAATTGAAGAAAGACCTCCCAAACGTAATTATTTTCGAATTGGGGCAGCAGGAGTAGGAAGTGCCAGTTTTTGCTACCTTTTGGGGGGGACACTTATAGATAGCGTAAAGACTCTAGTGATTTGCATGTTACTATATGTATTTGTTATATTTGCAGGAAAAGCTAAATTATCTAAGATGGTTGTAAACACCTTGGGTGGGGCGATAATTACAGTACTGGCTATTGCATTATGTGTCCAAGATGGAATTGTAATGAATGCAAATTTGGATAAGGTAATTATAGGATCAATTTTACCACTCGTACCGGGAGTTGCATTTGTTAATTCTATTCGAGACATTGCCAATAGTGATGTTATTTCTGGAATAGTGAGATTTCTTGATGCGATGCTAGTTTTTGTATACATTGCTGTAGGAGTGGGAACTGTGCTCTCAGGCTTTAGTAATCTGATAGGAGGGATCAATATATAATGAGTGTATTTGAACATTTTATTTGTTCCTTTATTGGAACAATTGCATTTTCAGTCTTATTTAATGTACCGAAAAGGTATTATGTGTGGTGTGGATTGACAGGAACCGCGGGATGGGTTCTCTATGTTCTGTTAGTAGAAGCAAGCGTAACAGATACCATGGCTACATTTTTTGGAACAATTATAGTTGTACTCATGTCTAGAATTTTAGCAATTCACATGAAGTGTCCAATTACAATTTTCTTAGTATCTGGAATCTTCCCGTTAATTCCAGGAGCAAGCGTATACTATACTGCGTATTACATTGTTGTAAATGAATTATCTGATGCGGTTACAAAAGGATTACTAGCTGTGAAGATTGCATTTGCAATTGTACTAGGGATTGTATTTATCGTATCAATTCCTAAAAAGTATTTTATATGGGAGAATATTGTTATTACGAAGTAGATATATGATTTTAAACTAGAAGTAGTAAGCAAAGAGGATAAAATGGAAAGAAATAAGAACAAAAGCGAAGAAGTAAAAAGTATAAATGAAGAAGTAGAAAAGAGTATTCGTAAGAAATTTCATAGAAAAATATTCAGTAAATTCGCAAAAGCGATTAATGAATATCAATTACTGCAGCCGGGCGATAAGGTGGCAGTTTGTATTTCAGGGGGGAAGGATTCCATCTTGATGGCAAAACTCTTTCAAGAGTTACAACGCCATAGGAAATTCGAATTTGAGTTAGAATTTCTAGTAATGGATCCTGGTTACACACCAGAAAATAGAAAACAGATAGAAGAAAATGCGGCAAAACTAGAAATACCAATTCGTATTTTCGAAAATGATATATTTGATTCAGTATATGAGATAGAGAAGTCGCCATGTTATTTATGTGCTAGAATGCGTCGTGGTAGTCTGTATCATAACGCAAAAGAATTAGGTTGTAATAAAATCGCTTTAGGACATCATTATGACGATGTAATTGAAACGATTTTGATGGGAATGATGTATGGAGCGCAAGTTCAAACGATGATGCCAAAGCTTCATAGTACAAATTTTGAAGGAATGGAACTTATTAGACCACTATATCTTGTACGTGAAGAAGATATAAAACAATGGAGAGATTATCATGAGCTTACATTTTTACTATGTGCCTGCAGATTTACAGAAGGAAGCAAGGAATTACGCTCAGACGGAAGTAGCGAATCCAAACGATTAGAAATCAAGCATTTAATTAAAGAATTAAAGAAAATCAATCCATTTATTGAAAGCAATATATTTAAAAGTGTTGAAAATGTAAATCTTAGTACAATTATTGCTTACAAAACAGATGGAGTGAAACATCATTTCTTGGATACTTATGATACGAAAGTCGAAGATTAAATGAGGTATTTAGAATGACATTACAGCAATTAAGACAAGCGATAACGATTGCAGATTCAAAATCTATGAATGAAGCGGCTAAGAAGTTATTTCTATCTCAACCTAGTTTATCAGCAGCAGTGAAGGAATTAGAAGAAGAAATAGGGATAACAATTTTCATACGTTCAAATAGAGGGATTACAGTGACTCCGCAAGGGATTGAATTTCTTGGATATGCGAGACAAGTGATAGACCAATATGAATTACTTGAAGAGAAATATATAGCAAAGACATCAAAAAAATACTTTAGTGTCTCGACACAACATTATACTTTTGCTGTAAAAGCATTTGTCGAAATGGTGAAGAAAGTTGGAATGGAAGAGTATGAATTTGCCATTCACGAGACGAGAACAGATGCAATTATTCAAGCTGTAAAAGAATTTAAAAGTGAAGTTGGAATCATATATTTAAATGATTTAAATGAACAAGTAATATCGAAGATGCTACGAGACAAAGGGTTAGAGTTTGTTGAAATCTTAGAATGTGATACCTTTGTGTATTTGTGGGAGAAACATCCACTTGCTAAGAACGAGGTTATATCAATGTCCGCCTTAGAAGCATATCCTTGCATTGCTTTTTCACAAGGCGATAATGATTCTTTTTATCTTTCAGAGGAGATGAAAAGTAATTATGAATATAAACAAATGATACGAGTGGACGATCGAGCGACTGCATTGAATTTAATTCTTGGACTGAATGGATATACATTGTGTTCTGGAATTACCTGTAATGAGCTTAATGGTGAAAATTACATCACTATTCCACTACAGGAAAGTGATAAAATGCGTATTGGTTATATAAAAAGAAAGGGCGCGAAGTTATCATCTCTAGGATCGCTTTATATTGAAGAAATTAGCAAATATAATAACTTACTATAAGAGCCTAGCACTATAGTAAGTTATTTTTTATTTTATCATGGAATATGACGAAATTTGGGGCGAAAATCAAAAGAAGTTGTACATGAAATTATAGATATACTATAGTATTTTGCGATTATTTTTATTATAATGAAAATATTGAATTTGAGAGGAGAAGAAAATGAAATATTTATCTTTTGCAATACCGAGCTATAATTCGGAAGCTTATCTGCACAATGCAGTAGAAAGTATCTTAGTAGCTGGGGAGGATGTTGAGATTATTATCGTAAATGATGGATCAAAAGATAATACATCAAAAATTGCACACGAATATGCTGAAAAATACCCGAATATAATCAAAGCAGTAGATCAAGAAAATGGGGGACATGGATGGGCTGTTAATACAGGTCTTGTACATGCAACAGGAAAGTACTTTAAGGTAGTTGATAGCGATGATTGGGTTGACAAGGATTCATTACTTCGAATTATCGAAACACTCAAGAAATTTGAAAAAGAGGAGATGCAAGTAGACATGGTAATCTCCAACTATGTATATGAAAAAGTCGGGACAAAGAAAAAGAAGATTGTTAAGTATACAAATGTTTTTCCAGAGGAAACTGTTTTTACATGGAAAGAAGTAGGGAGATTTCAGTTAGATCAATATATCTTAATGCATTCGGTAATATATAGAACAGATATGCTGAAGTTATGTCAATTGGAGTTACCGAAGCACACATTCTATGTTGATAATATTTATGTGTATTATCCTCTTCCATATGTAAGAGAAATGTACTATGTTGATACAGATTTCTATCGTTATTATATAGGCAGAGATGATCAATCTGTAAATGAGAAAAATATGATTGCAAGAGTGGATCAACAGTTATTTGTAACAAAAAAAATGATTGAAATGTATAAAATAAAGCAAATTGAACCGAAGAAACTAAGAGATTATATGGTTAATTACTTAGCTATTATGATGACGGTTTCATCTATTATACTAATTCGTTCGAAAAAGACAGAAAATCTAAAAAAGAAGCAAGAGCTTTGGACTTATTTGAGAAAAAATGATATGAAGACTTTTATGAAGATACGTTATGGAATTCTTGGGCAAACAATGAACTTGCCTGGAAGATCTGGTCGTAAGATATCGTCACTTGTATATACTATATCACGAAGAATTATTGGATTTAATTAGAGGTGGAAATTATGAAATTTACAAAAATGCATGGGTTAGGAAATGATTACGTATATGTAAATGGCTTCCAAGAACAGTTGGATTGTCCGTCAGAAATTGCAAAATTTGTGAGCGACAGACATAAGGGAATTGGATCCGATGGATTGATTCTTATTAATCCGTCAGAAGTAGCTGATTTTGAGATGGAAATGTATAATGCAGATGGATCCAGAGGAGAAATGTGTGGAAATGGAATTCGCTGTGTCGGAAAATTTGTTTATGATAAGGGCTTAACAGATAAGACGTTGATTACAGTAGAAACTTTGGGCGGTGTAAAATCGCTTCAGTTATATGTACAAAATGAGAAGGTTAGCTCAGTGAGGGTAGATATGGGTGAGCCGGAAATGACTGCAAAAAATGTGCCAGTTGTAAGTGAAAATGAGCAGGTGGTAAATGAGGAAATACAGGTGGATGAAACGACATATGCTATGACATGTATATCAATGGGAAATCCTCACGCAGTTGTTTATATTGACTATGTTGCACAATTAGATATTGAATCAATAGGGCCAAAATTTGAGAATCATGCTCGATTTCCAAATCGAGTTAACACCGAATTTTCAAGAGTCATTGATCGTAAGACAGTGGAAATGCGCGTGTGGGAACGTGGATCTGGAGAAACACAAGCTTGCGGAACAGGGGCATGTGCAGTCGCAGTTGCTAGTATATTAAACGGTTATACAGAAGATAGTGTAACAATTAAATTACTAGGTGGAGATTTGGATATCGAATGGGATAGAACAACAAATCATATCTTTATGACAGGTACGGCAGAGACAGTATTTGAAGGCGAAATTCAAATAAAATAACAAAATAAAATGATAGACTAAAGTAATAAAATAAAGAGATATAGTAATGTAGAAAGAGTTGCTTAAGTAGAGGAGAAAATATGTTTAAAATTAATGATGATTATTTAAAATTACCAGGAAGTTATTTGTTTTCCAATATTGCTAAAAAGGTAAATGTTTATACAGAAGCGAATCCAGAAAAAGCAATCGTAAGGTTAGGAATTGGAGATGTAACACAACCAATTGCTCCAGCAATTATTCAGGCACTACATACAGCAGTAGACGAAATTGGAACAAGAGAGGGCTTTCATGGATACGCCCCAGATTTAGGCTATGAATTTCTAAGAAGTGCAATCGTGAAGAATGATTACATTGCACGTGGATGCGATATTACGGCAGACGAAATTTTTGTATCTGATGGGGCCAAAGGTGATTCAGGCAATATTCAAGAAATTTTTAGTAAAGATAATAGAATTGCAGTTTGTGATCCAGTTTATCCAGTTTATGTAGATACTAATGTTATGGCTGGAAGAACTGGAACATATAATGTAGAGAAAGAGA
The DNA here is from genome assembly GCA_964367685.1 of uncultured Lachnospiraceae bacterium. Taxonomy (GTDB): domain Bacteria; phylum Bacillota; class Clostridia; order Lachnospirales; family Lachnospiraceae; genus CAUPWF01. The sequence continues at coordinate 21,214 of CAYIYM010000006.1, read as the reverse complement.
CATGGAGTAATGTGATTTACATGCCTTGTTTAGAAGAAAATAATTTTGCACCACAACTACCTACAGAAGAACCAGATTTAATATATCTTTGTTTCCCTAACAATCCTACAGGTTCAACCATTTCAAAAGAAGAGTTACAAAAATGGGTTGACTACGCAAATCGAATTGGCGCAGTGATTATTTATGATGCAGCATATGAAGCTTACATTTCACAAGAAAATGTACCACATTCGATTTTTGAGTGTGAAGGAGCGAGAACTTGTGCTATAGAATTAAGAAGCTTTTCTAAAAATGCAGGATTTACAGGTGTACGTCTTGGATTTGCTGTTGTACCAAAGGATTTGAAGTGTGGAGATGTTATGCTTCACTCTCTATGGGCTAGACGACATGGAACAAAATATAATGGTGCACCTTATATTGTACAACGTGCTGGTGAGGCTGTTTATTCAGAGCAAGGAAAGGCAGAATTAAAAGAACAAGTTGCATATTATATGAACAATGCTACAACTATATATAATGGATTACAAGAAATGGGGTACACTGTTTCAGGTGGTGTAGATGCTCCTTACATTTGGCTTAAGACACCAACAGGTGTGACTTCGTGGGAATTCTTCGATCAATTATTAAATCAGGCTGGTGTTGTTGGAACACCAGGTTCAGGATTTGGTCCAAGTGGAGAGGGATACTTTAGACTTACGGCATTTGGAACATATGAAAATACGTTAGAAGCGTTAAAGAGAATAAAGGCAATGTAACAAGAGTTTCAATCAATTAAAAGGAAGTGTACAAATAAAATATCTATTTGTACACTTCCTTTTTGTAGTTATTGATTATAGTGTGCTTTATTAGAATAAAACAGTTGACTCATATTTAGCCTCAGAGGTAACTTGCATTCCTAGTTTTTTAAATTGGTGACGATCGATAGGCGACAGCATAACGCTTGTATGAACTTGACATCCTGATAATTTAGGAAGTTGTTCAAGTGCACGGCGAGCATATTTACTTGTAGATGCACTAATAGAAAGTGCAATCAAAGTTTCATCAATGTGTAACCTAGGATTCTTACTTCCTAAATATTGGGTTTTTAATTCTTGAATTGGTAAAATAGCTTCTGGAGAAATTACATGATCCACTTCTGTAATATCACCGAGCTCTTTTAATGCGTTTAAAATAAGTGCAGATGATGCACCTAAAGCTGCAGTTGTCTTTCCTGTTATAATTTTTCCGTTACTTAGTTGAAGTGCTGCGGCTGGACCACCAGTCTTCTCAGCAAAAGTAAGGGCGCTCGCAACTACACTACGATCGGCAATGGAAATACCAGCTTGCTTCATAACAAGTTCTAATTGAAAGACCTCATTTTCGCTACTGTCGCCTTCTAGCAATGCCCCTTGAGTAGTATAATATCTGCGAATAATCTCCTGTTTTGATGCTTCACGGCACACTTCATCATCACTTATACAGTTTCCTGCCATATTAACTCCCATATCAGTAGGGGATTTATATGGATTATCGCCATATATTTGTTCAAAAATCGCTCCTAAAACTGGGAAGATTTCAATATCACGATTGTAGTTAACAGTAGTTTCTCCATATGCATCTAAGTGAAATGGGTCAATCATGTTAACATCATTTAAATCTGCAGTTGCAGCTTCATACGCTAGATTAACAGGATGCTTCAATGGGAGATTCCAAATAGGGAATGTTTCGAATTTTGCATAGCCTGCATTAATACCACGTTTGTGTTCATGGTATAGCTGAGATAAACAAGTAGCCATTTTTCCACTTCCTGGGCCAGGTGCAGTTACGATAACAAGTGGTTTTGTTGTTTCGATGAAATCATTTTTCCCATATCCATTATCACTAACAATAAGGGGAATATTTGCTGGATAGCCATCAATACAATAGTGGTAGTAAACAGTAACTCCGAGTTTTTCAAGACGAGCCTTGAATAACTCAGCTTTTGACTGTCCAGAAAATTGTGTGATTACAACACTGCCAACGTATAGGCCACTATTTTGGAAGGCATCCATAAGACGAATTACATCATCATCATAAGAGATACCAAGGTCCCCACGAACTTTATTTTTCACGATATCAGGAGCACTGATAACGATAACAATTTCAGCATGATCTGATAACTGCATCAGTAATTTTAATTTACTGTCGGGTGCAAACCCAGGTAATACACGTGCTGCATGGTAATCATCGAACAATTTTCCACCAAATTCTAGATATAGTTTGTTGTCAAAATTAGCAATACGCTCTTTGATATGCTCTGATTGCATTTGTAAATATTTGTTATTATCAAATCCTATTTTCATTCTTTCACCTCTTAATTTATACAATAGATTACATGAATCATAAAGTACATTATACAATAATTCGATGAAATAAAAAAGTAGTAATTATGTAAAAAATGAAGGGAAATAGAAATGACAAAATAATATAAATTGTATTTTATTTGTATTTAGGAAATAAATGCTCATTTACACATAGAATTCACATTTAATAGTTGATAAATATGTCATTCCAACCTATAATAAATAGGTACTTACGAGGAGGAAAAGATGGAAGAAAGAAATCAAAATAATAATTCAGGTCCAAATAATCAAGATAATAAAAATCCGAATAATAAAAATAACAAAAATAATAAGAATGGGATTAATCTTATTGTATTTACATCCCTTTTGTCATTACTATTGGTTATCTCAATGTATTGGTTTGGACAAGATACAACAGCAAAAGAAATACCATACAATGAATTTATCACTATGGTTGAGAACAAAGAAGTAGAAGAAGTAGTCATAGATACTGTAAAAGGACGAATTGAAATCAAACCTAAAGGGGCGACTGAGAATGAAATTATAGAAAATTATTACACTATCATGATTCCAGACCCTAATTTGGTAGAACGACTTACAGAGGCAGATAAGAATCAAGAATTAGTATTTAAAGGAACGCCAGATGGAGCTAATTCAAGTATGCTTCTTAGTATTTTGGGTATGGTTTTACCTTTAATTATCATGATTGTGTTCTTCAATTTCCTATTTAGAAAAATGGGAAAAGGTGGCGGCATCATGGGTGTTGGAAAAAACAATGCCAAATTGTATGTTGAGAAGAAAACAGGTGTTACATTTAAAGATGTGGCAGGCCAAGATGAGGCAAAAGAATCCTTACAAGAAGTAGTGGATTTTTTACATAATCCTGGAAAGTATACGGGGATTGGAGCGAAGTTACCAAAAGGTGCACTCTTAGTGGGACCTCCAGGAACAGGAAAAACACTATTAGCTAAAGCGGTAGCTGGAGAAGCAAATGTACCATTCTTCTCACTTTCGGGTTCGGCATTCGTAGAAATGTATGTTGGAGTTGGAGCATCTAGAGTTAGAGACTTATTTAAAGAAGCACAAAAATCAGCCCCTTGTATCGTATTTATCGATGAAATTGATGCAATTGGTAAATCAAGAGATACGGCAATGGGTGGTAATGATGAGCGTGAGCAAACCTTAAATCAGCTATTAACAGAAATGGATGGATTTGAGACAAATAAAGGATTACTTTTATTAGCAGCGACCAATAGACCAGAAGTACTAGATCCGGCATTGTTAAGACCAGGACGTTTTGATAGACGAATCATTATTGATAAACCAGATCTAAAAGGACGAATTGATGTATTGAAGGTGCATGCTAATGGTGTAAAGATGGATGAAACAGTTGATTTCGAAGCGATTGCACTTGCGACATCGGGTGCAGTAGGATCAGATTTAGCAAATATGATCAACGAAGCGGCAATAAATGCAGTAAAATATGATAGACAAGCAGTTTCACAAGCAGATTTATTTGAAGCGGTAGAGGTTGTTTTAGTTGGTAAAGAGAAGAAAGATCGAGTTCTGAACAAAGAAGAGAGACGAATTGTTTCTTATCATGAAGTTGGACATGCGTTAATTAGTGCACTTCAAAAGGAATCAGAACCAGTACAAAAAATCACGATTGTACCTAGAACGATGGGGGCATTAGGTTATGTAATGCATACTCCAGAAGAAGAAAAATTCCTTAATTCTAAGAAGGAATTAGAAGCAATGCTAGTTAGCTACTTAGGTGGACGTGCTGCAGAAGAGATTGTGTTTGACACAGTAACTACTGGTGCGTCAAATGATATAGCACAGGCAACTAAGATTGCAAGAAGTATGATTACCCAATATGGAATGTCAGAAAAATTTGGTTTGATAGGACTAGAATCTGTACAACATAAATATTTAGATGGTAGAGCAGTAAGTAATTGTGGAGAGGCAACAGCAGCAGAAATAGACAAAGAAGTTATGGAAATGCTGAAAAAGGCATATGATACTGCAAAAGAATACTTAAATGATCATAGAGAAACACTAGACAAAATCGCTGCATTCTTGATTGAAAAAGAAACAATTACTGGCAAAGAATTTATGAAGATTTTCCGCGAAGCCGAGGGAATTCCAGAGCCAGAAGAAAATACAGAGAATAAAATCGAAGAGGTAAAAGATCAGAAGAATGAAGCAGTTCAAATAAGCACAGAAGAACAAAATACGGAAGCAGATGAAGCAGAAGCTTCAGAGCCACAATTTGAAGAAAGTGATATTTTTGAAAATGATTCAGAACAATAGAATTTCATACACTGATTAAAAATGTGATTAGAGAAAAGAAAAATGAAAGGGAGACCTTTCATTTTTTTTGCGTTAAAGTTATAATAGATATATGGAAAAAATAGAATTTGTAATAGAAGAAGAATTAAAGAAACTGCCAAGTAAACCAGGTGTTTATTTGATGCGAGATGAAAAAGATCAAATTATATATGTTGGTAAAGCAATTAGTTTGAAAAATCGAGTGAGACAATATTTTCAAATGAATAGAAGCAAGGGCGCAAAAATCGACCGAATGGTAACTCATATTAGACGGTTTGAGTACATAATTACGGACTCAGAGATAGAAGCCCTCGTTTTAGAGTGCAATTTAATAAAAGAGCATCATCCAAAGTATAATACAATGCTTATGGATGATAAGTCTTATCCCTTTATAAAGGTAACTGTACAAGAAGATTTTCCAAGAGTAATGCTAGCTCGCAAAATAGGAAAAGATAAAGCGAAATATTTCGGACCTTATACAAGCACGACGGCAGTGAAGGATACCATCGATTTACTAAGGAAGTTATATCATATTCGTAGTTGTAATCGAAACCTTCCAAGAGATATAGGGAAAGAGCGTCCATGCTTAAATTATCATATTAAGCAATGCTTAGGACCTTGCCAGGGTTATGTAGACAAAGAAGAGTATCAAAAAGATATTCGTGAAGTGAGTGGATTTCTCAATGGAAACTTTGATCCAGTCATAAAACAGTTAAGGAGTGTAATGGAAGAAGCCTCAGAAGCTTTGGAATTTGAGAAAGCTATTGAATACAGAGAACTACTGAATAGTGTTATGAAAATATCTGAGAAGCAAAAGATTACAAACAGCGATCGAGAAGATCGAGATATTATAGCCATGGCAACAGAGGGATTCGATGCTATTGTTCAAGTTTTTTTTGTGAGAGGTGGCCGACTGATTGGGCGAGATCATTTTTACTTAAAAACTGCACCAGGAGAATCAGATCAAGAAGCGTTGTCAAGTTTTGTAAAGCAGTTTTATGCAGGTACACCATATATTCCGTCTGAACTTATGTTACAGACGGAATTGGAAGACGCTGAAATATTGAGTGAATGGTTGACTAGAAAAAAAGGTTCAAAAGTATTGTTGAAAAACCCTAAGAAAGGGGAAAAGGAAAAATTAGTTGATCTAGCGAAAAAGAATGCACAGCTTGTTTTATCAACGGACAAGGAGCGAATTAAGCGAGATGAGTCTAGAACATCTGGTGCAGTCAAGGAAATTGAAGAGTGGATTCAAGTCGAAGGGATTCGTAGAATTGAAGCTTTTGATATTTCTAACATCAGTGGTTTTTCATCAGTAGGATCTATGGTTGTCTATGAAAATGGTAAGCCTAAGAGAAATGACTATAGGAAGTTTCGCATAAAGAGTGTTGTCGGACCTGATGACTATGGTAGTATGCGAGAAGTATTGACGAGACGATTTATCCATGGATTGGAAGAAAAAGAACACAAAAAAGCAGGAAAATTCAATGTTTTTCCAGACTTGATAATGATGGATGGTGGAAGAGGGCAGGTAAATATTGCACTAAAAGTGCTAAAAGAGTTACATATAAACATCCCTGTTTGTGGAATGGTAAAGGATGATGCACATAGAACAAGAGGATTATTCTATAACAATAAAGAAATTAATATAAATACGAATTCTGAAGGATTTCGCTTAATTACTCGAATTCAAGATGAAGCACATCGATTTGCGATTGAATATCATAGAAATCTGCGTAGCAAAGGTCAAGTACATTCTATATTAGATGATATAAAGGGTATCGGTCCAGCCCGTAGAAAGGCACTAATGCGACATTTTACTAGCATGAGTGAATTGAAAAATGCATCAATAGAAGAATTGAAAGATATTGAAACTATGAATGAAGCAGCGGCAGTTGAAGTGTATCAATTTTTTCATACATAGGAATATAGTAAAAAAACATATAAAAAGCATGATTTACTAGTCAGGAAGGAAGTGTTTTGGTACAATATAATTATGTCAGAAAATGGAGGTATAAAGATGAAAGGAAATAAAACACAAGTAAAATTGACAGAAATAGTAGAACAAATGAATTTGACAAATCTTACAAATGACATAGAAATAGAAGCTTCGGAAATAGAGGTCCTAGTTCCAGACATTAATAGGCCAGCGCTTCAATTGGCAGGATTTTTCGATCATTTTGAATCAGAACGTGTTCAAATTATCGGATATGTTGAATACACATATTTACAAACATTAAAGGATCAAGAGAAAGAAGCTATTTTGACAAAATTAATGTCATACAAAATCCCATGCATTATTTTTTGTAGAGGGTTAGAACCAAGTGAATTATTCCTTCGTTGTGCGAAAAAAGCAGGAATTCCAATTCTGGTTACAGAAAAAGCCACATCTTCGTTTACAGCGGAATTAATCCGTTGGCTTCATGAAGAATTGGCACCATGCATTTCAATCCATGGTGTGCTTGTCGACGTATATGGAGTTGGCGTACTTATTATGGGAGAAAGTGGCATTGGTAAGAGTGAAGCGGCGCTGGAATTAATTAAGCGTGGACATAGGCTTGTAACAGATGATGTTGTTGAAATTCATAAAGTTAGTGATACTTCATTAATAGGAACAGCGCCTGACATTACTCGACATTTTATTGAATTAAGAGGTATTGGAATTGTAGACGTAAAATCAATGTTTGGTGTGCAAAGCGTAAGAGAAACACAAGAAATTGATCTTGTAATTAACTTGGAAGAGTGGGATAGAGAAAGAGAATATGATCGTTTGGGACTAGGAGAAGAATATACAGAGTTCCTTGGAAATAAAGTTGTACGACATGCAATTCCAATTAGACCAGGTAGAAATATCGCTGTTATTGTAGAATCAGCAGCGGTAAATCATCGTCAAAAATTGATGGGATATAATGCGGCACAAGAACTTTATAGACGAGTACAAGAAAATTTACAAAAAAATTAAGTTGGTAATTAAAGGAGAATTGTAATATGAAATATTGTTTTGGTGTGGATATTGGTGGTACATCAGTAAAATTGGCATTGTTTAACTCAGAGGAAGCTGTTGTATCTAAGTGGGAGGTACCTACCAATACGCTAAATGAGGGAGAAGCAATCCTCCCTGACATCTTGTCTTCTATTGAAGAGAAGATGCAGGAGTTCAATGTTACGCGTGAAAATATTATTGGAATTGGTGTCGGTGTTCCAGCACCAGTTCTCAAGAGTGGAATTGTTAATGGTAGCGCGAATCTTGGGTGGAAGTACAAAGAAGTAAAGCGAGAAATGGAAGAGTATATAGGAGTTCCAGTTTATGTAGGAAATGATGCTAATGTAGCAGCGCTAGGAGAAATGTGGAAGGGTGGCGGCATGGGTTATCAAAATATAATTATGGTTACACTTGGAACAGGTGTGGGAGGTGGATTAATCAACGAAGGCACCATTATAAGTGGAGCTCATGGTGCGGGAGGTGAAATTGGTCACTTATGCGTAAACTATCAAGAAGAAGATCATTGTGGATGTGGGAAAACAGGGTGTTTAGAGCAATACTCTTCAGCTACAGGTATTGTTCGATTAGCAAAAAAACGTTTAGCTAAGGATCAAAAAGCATCGAGCTTAAGAAATTTAGAAGTTACTGCTAAAGATGTATTTGATGCAGTAAAGGCAGGAGATGAAGTTGCATGTGAAATAGCAAATGAAGTAGCTCAATATTTAGGTCATGCACTTGCTAATCTTGCAGTGATTACAGATCCAGAAGCCATAGTAATTGGTGGTGGAGTTTCAAGAGCAGGGGATGTATTGGTTGAACTTGTTGAAAAATATTACAAAGAAAAGCAATTTTTTGCAAATACAGAAGTACAATTTTTGTTAGCTACATTAGGCAATGATGCTGGAGTATATGGCGCAGCGAAATTAGTATTCTAAGAATTTCTTCTTTTTGTGCTCAAAAAAACAAAGTTAGACACATTGTGAGATAAAAAAATAAGTGCTATACTCATCAATTTCCAAATGGAATCATTGATTTGTATAGCACTTATTTAATTGGGGGAGAATAGGCTAATTTAGCCTATTCTCCGACAGCCCCTTATTATGGTGTATCCGGATTAGGAACTACAGGTGTATCTGGATCTGGTTCCGGTTCTGGTTCCGGTTCTGGTTCCGGTTCCGGATCTGGTCCTGGATCTGTATCTGTATCTGTATCTGTATCTGGATCTGTATCTGGATCTGGTTCTGGCTCTGGCTCTGGTTCCGGTTCTGGAGGTACTGGAAGTACAACATTATGTCCAGAAGCTGTTCCAGGGCAAGTTTTTGTAGGTTGAGTACCAGTAATAAAGTAATCTGTTACAGTAGGACAACTTACAGTTACTTGAAGTGTATTAATATCTGGGAATAGTGCAGCAGATGCTCCAAGTGTTGCTAATAACTCATCTTTATTCTTCATATCATTTAACAATATTTGATGATTGCTAATAGGTAATAAGCCTGTAATACTACAAACAGATCTTTGCTTAACATTATCAGGTATTGTGAATTGTTTCACTGGAAGGTTGTCATGAACACGATCCATAACATCACTCCAAAGAGAGGTTCGCCATCCAGCAGTGCTTGAACTCATTTGAGTTGGATAATCATAACCACCCCAAATTCCAGCGGTATAGTATGGTGAATATCCCACAAACCAAATATCTTTATAATCATTGGTTGTACCAGTCTTACCAACAACTGGTTGAGAGCCAATAGAAGCGCGTCTACCTGTACCGCTTGTTACTACGCCTCTCATAGCATTAGTCAATATTACAGAAGTAGTTTCTTTAATTACTTGTCTTGTTTCAGGCGTATTATCAATTAATACAGTGCCGTCATGGTCTAGAATTCTTGTAAAAAGAATTGGCTCTGTGTAAAGGCCATTGTTGGCAATTGCAGCATAGGCAGCAGTCAATTCAAGGTTTGTAACCCCATCCGTAAGACCACCTAAGGCCATAGCTTCATTATCTTTTTCGGATGGTAAGACAGTAGTAAAGCCAAAGTCTAGCAGATATTCATAGCCAACAGCTGGTGTAATATCACGAAGTACTTGTACCGCTACTGTATTAATCGAATCCTCAATTGCAGTACGAAGAGTTACATTTCCTACGTATCGTCTGTTAGCGTTCAAAACGGATTTGCCACCATTATTATAAGTAATAGGTTTATCTGTCACTACACTAGAGAGTGAGAATGCTCCCAAATCAAAGGCAGGGGCATAAGTTGATACAATTTTAAAGGTTGAACCAGGTTGCTTGGTTGAATCGGTTGCACGGTTTAGAGATAGACTTGATTCTTTTGTTCCACGACCACCTACCAAGGCTTTTACATAACCAGTCGTTTGATCCATTAGAACGAAAGAAGCTTGTGGTTGTGGTGCGGCTGAGAAACGTTCTATAACATTATCGCCTTCATTTATTACAAATGTTGCTTTATAAGCATCGGCTGCAGCTCGAGCTTCTTCTACCGAATTATAAAGCAATGGTGTACTATCTCCACGCGCTTCAGCCCATTTTTTGAACATTTCAATACTGTGATGTTCTTCTGTTCCATCTGCACGAACGATGGATGCAACATAGTCTATCTGATATTCAATCTTAGATGGATAATTAGAAGGGTTACTCATTTCTTCGTCAACGATTTTTTGAAGAGCTAAATCTTGTGTTGATTCGATTCGTAATCCGCCACTATATAATTTCTTTTGTGCCTGTGCCAAAGTGTATCCCAATTCTTCTTGAAGTGTAATCAATACGTCATCAATAAGCGCATCAGTGAAGTAAGAATAAGGGGTAGAAGAAGTATTCTTAGCTATTTCGTTTGCTGCTTGGATACGAGCATACACATCATCAGCTTGTGCTTCCGCTAGTTGTTCGGCAGTGATATAGCCTTGTTCAGCCATATCGCTAAGCACTTTATCACGACGTTCTGCATTTGCTTCTGGATTTGTAATAGGATTATATCCAGTTGGACTCTTGGTAATTCCTGCAATAACAGCACATTCTGATAATGTTAAATCATTTACATCTTTGTTGAAATAACGTTTTGCAGCAGATTGAACACCCAGTGTGTTTTGTCCTAAGTTGATAGTGTTCAAGTAATTTTCTAAGATACTATCTTTTGACATTTCTTTTTCTATCTCAAGTGCGAGATAAATTTCTTGGATTTTACGATTCACGCTATCAAAAGTAGAATCTTCTTCTGTGAATTCAGTAAAAATATTGTTTTTAATCAATTGCTGAGTAATCGTACTAGCACCTTCACCACTAAGAGAACCGGTTGTAACAGCTACCATACCAGCACGCATGATACCTTGAGGGTCAATTCCGTTATGTGTATGAAATCTGGAGTCCTCAATGGCGATAAATGCATTTTGTAGATCGACAGGTATTTCATCGAGTGGTTTAAACACTCGGTTGGATCCTTCCATGACTAAGGTGTCAATTTCATTTCCATTTGAATCTACAATAAATGTAGTGTACCCACTTGGTGATAAATCAGCTGCAGTTATTTCAGGCGAACTATCGATAATATTTTTAACAAAGATCAATAATGCAGCTGCAATAGATACTACAGAAATTAAGATTAATAAAAATATTGTTTTGAATAATCGCACGTTTACTCTTTTTTGTTTTTTTTCTTTCTGAGAGGCAAGACTATTTTGTTTTGCCCTTATATCAGATCTCCCATAATTCATAAATAATTATCTCCTTTACCTATGATATTATATCAAATTAAGGATATTAAATAAAGGTTTTATTCAAATATCCAATACATATAATAGAAATTAAGAAAAAATTTAAATTTTTAGACGATTTATTTCTACTTTAAATACAGTTTATTAATATCAGAAATATAAAACATCTATATTATTATGTATTCAAATTACTTATACTACACATGTAAGTTAGTATGTTGTAGTAAAGGGGGACTGATTAAATTTTACTATCATTTTATATGATTATCCTATATAATAGAAAAATATATAGAGGGGGCGTTTTTGATATAAACGTCTATATAAGGGGAGTTTATGATTGAACAATATCGGGTAATATTTGGAGATAAGTCAAAGATTTATGTGGAAGAAATCATTGAAAAAAAATCAAAGTTTATTGCACATATTCGAACTGTAGAAACAGAAGTAGAGGCGATAGCCTTTATAAACGAAATTAAGAAAAAACATTATAATGCAAATCATAATTGTAGCGCATTTGTCATTGGAACAAGAAAAGAACTTACTAGGTGTAATGATGACGGAGAGCCAAGTGGAACTGCGGGAAAGCCTATTTTAGATGTCTTAATGGGAAGTGGACTTGTAAATGTTGCCTGTGTTGTGACAAGATATTTTGGAGGAATAAAGCTTGGGAAATCTGGAATTGGAAGAGCCTATTCGGATGCAGCAAAGACGGGAGTAGATACACTACCTATTGCTGAGATGTGTTTGGGGAAAAAGGTAAATATACATACAGATTATAATACTATTGGAAAAATCTTATACGAATTAACACAAAGAGAAATCAGCCAAGACAACAGTGTATATACAGATGTTGTTTGTATAACAGTTACAGTTCCGATTACTGAATATGTGGATTTTAAAAATTCTATTATAGAAATAAGCTCTGGTAAAAGTACAGTAGAAGATATAGAAGAGGTATATTTTCCAATTGTTTTGAAATAGTATCATCAGAAGAATAATGTAAGAAAAGTAGAGGATATATTCGTAATGAAAAAAAATGTGGACTTATTGTCAGGGCCAATTGCCTTGTCTTTAACAAAATTAGCATTACCAATCATGGGAACGGCATTTTTACAAATGGCGTATAATCTGATTGATATGATTTGGATTGGAAGAGTTGGGAGCGATGCGGTAGCAGCAGTGGGTGTAGCGGCATTGTTTATTTGGTTATCAAGTGGGATTATTATGATTCCAAGAATTGGTGGACAAATAAAAGTAGCTCAATTACTAGGGGCAGGAGATGCAAAACAAGCGGCTATTTACGCAAAATGCGCAATTCAAGCGGCGTTATTACTTGGGAGTATTTTTGGAGTTATAACAATATTATTTCATGGGCAGATGATTGCCTTCTTTAATATGACAGATAAAGGAATCGTTCAAAATGCAGAAGCGTATCTGATTGCAACATGCGGATTGATTATATTTAATTATTTAAATCAAGTATTCACAGGAATGTGGACTGCGATGGGAAACAGCACGATTACATTAAAAGCAACCCTAGTTGGACTTGCAATCAATGTGGTATTAGACCCTATTTTGATTTTTGGAATCGGGCCTGTACCAGAATTAGGTGTGTTAGGAGCTGGAATTGCAACTGTATTTGCTCAAATTATCGTTTTTGTTGTATTCTTATTTGTAGTGAAGAAAGATACCCTTTTATTCTGTAATATTCGAGGTTTCCGAACTTTTCATATGGAAGAAATTAAGACAATTGTAAAGATTGGATTTCCAGCAGGATTGCAGAGTTTGATCCTGACAAGTATCTCAATGACTATTTCAAGAATGATTACGGAGTTTGGAGAAGCAGCCATTGCGGTTCAGAAAGTAGGTGTGCAAATTGAATCTATTTCGTGGATGACAGCAGAAGGATTTTCTACAGCTGTAAATGCACTGATCGCACAAAATTATGGAGCGAACCAAGAAAAACGAGTGGATAAAGGATATAGAACGGCATTACTAATTATGGGAATATGGGGAGTAGGAACTAGTTTAGCGCTGATTCTTTTTCCAGAGCAATTATTTACCATTTTTATTCAGGAAGAAGATTTAATCCCATTAGGAGTTGATTACTTGCAGATTATTGGGGTATCTCAATTATTTATGTGTGTAGAACTAGCAACGGCAGGAGCTTTCCAGGGGCTTGGGAAAACCTTACCACCTTCAATCAATGGAATTGTCTTTACTGCGCTACGTATTCCGGCTGCATATCTATTAGTACAAACATCACTTGGATTAAATGGAATATGGTGGGCAATTACACTATCGAGCGTGGTGAAGGGTATTGTCTTGCCAACATGGTTTATATATACCAGACATAGATTAAAACGAATAGAGTAATTAAAGGAAGGCGATTATTGAAATTCAATAATCGCCTTTTTAGGAGAGTGTATCACCGAAGTGATATATAATCTTTATTCGAAGTGAGGTTCGATTAAACCATAAGTACCATTCTTTCTCTTGTATACTACATTCACTTCATCAGAATCTGCATTACAGAATACATAGAAGTCGTGTCCTAATAACCCCATTTGTACAACTGCATCTTCAGGGAACATTGGTTTGATTCCAAAGTTTTTCGTCTTTACAATCTTAACATCATCTTCATCTTCGATTTTTTCATCAAAGAAAGATTGCTTAAATGCACCTGCGGCATGATACCGATTTAAAATCTTTGTCTTATATTTTCTTAATTGACGCTCGATGATTTCTTCAACTAAATCGATTGAAACGTACATATTATCACTTACTTGTTCAGAACGAATAATATCGCCTTTTACAGGTATGGTAACTTCTATTTTATGTCTTTCTTTTTCTACACTTAATGTTACAAAAATTTCTGTCTCAGCTGTGAAATACTTTTCCAATTTTCCTAGCTTTTGCTCAATCACATCCTTCAGTCCTTGTGTTACGTTAATGTTCTTTCCACTAATAATAAATTTCATAATAGTCAGCTCCTTTGCTACTTATTATACATATTAGAAACATATGTATCATGTATGTATTATAATACAGAAATAGGAAAATAACAATGATTAATTGAAAAATTGAGAAAAACAATTAATTTGTCAGTTAATTAAAAAGGTATAAGTAGATGAATCAGATATTTACGTTTTTGAAAAACATTGCGCTTCGAGGATGGGGGAGCTATAATAATTAAAAAGTAATATTATTTATAGAAAGAAGCGAAGGAAAAAGAAGAAGTGATAAAGTGAGAAGTGAAGAGAAACAAGGAGGCGTAGTATGTTTGAGAAAATCGTTATAGTCGAAAAAGTAAATGTATTAGAAGAAACATTAGAAACATTGCAATTATATGGGAAGGAGACCGTAATTTATAGAGATTTACCAGCTAATGAGCAGCAAGTAATTGAGCGAATTGGTGACGCAGATGCAGTGTTAGTAAGTTATACTACACCTATTGGCAGAGAAGTGATTGAACAGTGTCCAAATATAAAATATATTGGAATGTGCTGTAGTTTATATTCAAGAGAAAGTGCAAATGTAGATATTCAAGCCGCTGAGGAGCATGGGATAGTTGTAACAGGAGTTCGCGATTACGGGGATGAAGGTGTTGTTGAATTTGTTATTAGTGAGCTGATACAATTGTTTCAAGGGACGAGAGGGCGTTTGTGGAGAGATACACCGGAAGAATTAACTGGATTAAAAGTGGGAATTATTGGATTAGGTGCGACAGGTAAAATGATTGCCAAAGGGGTACAATTTTTTGGCTGTGATGTAAAGTATTTTAGTCGAACAAGGAAGAGCGAAATGGAGTCGGAGGGCATAGAATATATGGAATTGCATGAGTTATTGCATACTTGTGATGTAATCTGCTCATGTTTAAATAAGAATGTGATTCTTTTGAAAGAAACGGAATTTGGCATAATGGGAACTAAGAAGGTTTTGATTAATACAGGCTTGAGTCCATCTTTTGAATTAGAACCATTTGAAGAGTGGATCAATAAGGATAATTTTTACATTTGTGATACACCTAGCACATTAGGGAATGGAGCACTAGAAAAACACTCTAATGTAAGGTGCCTTGGAAGATCGTCGGGAATTACGAAGCAAGCGTTTTTGAGATTGAGTAAAAAAGTAATTGACAATATAGAAATCAATCTACAAAGGATGTAGATTGATATATATAAAGGAGTGTAGGAAATAGAAAATGAATCATCTATTTCCCACACTCCTTTTGTAGATGTTAGACTAATAACATCATAATATCATTACTTCTTGCAATGAATTTTGTCATTGCATCTGCATCAAGTGGTTTGTTGCCGATTAATGCTAAATCATATAGTTGTTGGCAGAATAAATCCGTGTTAGTACCGTCTTGATTATTGATTACATATTGAACGAGTTTGTGATTTTCGTTTAATACCAATGTCTCTTCGGTGCCAAACATGCTTGGATCCATACCCATCATGGCATACTGCTTCATCATGTCCTGCATACGACGAGACTGCTCTGATGAAGTAATCATAGATGCAATATTAGCAGCTTTTAAACGTTCTACCTTTACTGTAAGTTTGTCTTTTCCTAAAGCCTTTTTAAACACTTCTGTAAGGGCGGTAGTAGTTTCTTCTAATGTCTTTGTTTCATCTTCAGATAAATTTTCTTTGAAAGTATTTGTTAAATCAGCATCAATTCTTTCAAATTTAATAGTTGCATTACGTTGCTCTAATTGAGTGATGAAAGGTGTATCGATGTTATGACCTAGGATGACAGCATCTAATTCTTCTTCCTTAAACATATTGATGTACTGGCTTTGTTGTTGTTCGTCTGTAACATAGAAGATTGTCGCCTTTTCTACTTCTGTCTGCTCAGTTCCTTCTGTAGCTTCAGATTCTAGCTTGATATTCATCTTCTCGCTGTATTCTTTCAGCGTTAAGAAATTGTGATCAAGGTTTTTGAATAATACATAGTCACTCATTTTATCGCAAAACTTGTTGTCTTTTAAACATCCAAATTTAATGAATGGACTAATATCGTCCCAATATGTTGCATAAGAATCACGATCTGTTTTACACATACCTGATAATTTATCAGCAACTTTCTTAGAGATATACTCAGAAATTTTTGTTACAAATCCATCATTTTGAAGTGCACTTCTTGATACGTTAAGTGGCAAATCAGGACAATCAATGACACCTTTTAATAACAATAAATATTCTGGGATTACTTCTTTGATATTATCAGCAATAAATACTTGGTTATTATATAGTTTGATTTTTCCTTCCATAGACTCATACTCTGTATTGATTTTCGGGAAGTAAAGAATACCTTTAAGGTTAAATGGATAATCCATATTTAAGTGAATCCAGAATAAAGGTTCTTTGAAATCTACAAATACTTTACGATAGAATTCGATATAGTCTTCTTTGGTGCATTCATTTGGATGTTTTGTCCAAAGTGGAGTAGTGTCACTTAAAGAAACAGGGCGTTTATTGATTTTTACCTTGTCCACAGCTGGAGAAACTTCAACAACTTCTTTTTCACCTGATTCATTTTCTTTTTCTTCAGTTTTTGCTTCTTCGTGAATATGTTCTACAATTACATCGTCTTCTGTCACTTCATCTTTAAGAACTGTCTCGAATTCTTGTTCAGCATCTTCTTTTGACAAGAAAATCTCAACTGGCATAAATGAACAATACTTTTCAATGATTTCCTTTGCACGATATTCGTTTGCGAATTCTAGGCTTTCCTCGTTTAGGAAGAGTGTAATTTCTGTTCCAGGAGTTGTTTTACTTCCTTCTGCAATTTCATATTCTGTTCCGCCGTCACATTCCCAGTGCACTGGTGTTGAACCTTCTTTGTAAGAAAGTGTTTCAATTTGTACATGCTCAGCAACCATGAAAGATGAATAGAATCCAAGTCCAAAATGGCCAATGATTTGATCTTCGTTTGTCTTATCTTTATATTTGTCGAGGAAATCAGTTGCTCCGGAAAAAGCGATTTGTGTAATATATTCTTCTACCTCATCTGCTGTCATTCCTAATCCAGTATCAATGAACTTTAATGTCTTCTCTTCAGGATTTACAAGAACTTTGATATTGGCTTTATAAGATGTAGGAAATTCGTATTCCCCCATCATTTCTAATTTTTTTAATTTTGTGATTGCATCACAACCATTTGATATTAACTCACGAAAGAAGATATCGTGATCTGAATACATCCATTTTTTTATGATTGGAAAAATATTTTCACTATTAATTGATAAATTACCTTTTTTTGTTGCCATATGTTATAACACTCCTTTTAGTAAAATTTGCGACATATAATAAATTTAATGCCACTAATACACATTCTAATATGCTAGTATTTAAATGTCAATAGAAACTAGCACTCTTTGAGCAAGAGTGCTAGTAATTTAAGTAATTCTTTATAATTATATTTCGGATTATAATTTTTCAAATAGAATTTCTTTCTGTTTTAGGAATTTCATTGCAGTTTCATCCCATATATGGTCTAGTGATTTATCCATAGAAAAAGTCTTCATTGAAGTGCCTGTGATGCATTCAAGAGTACCTTTTTCAAATTGAAAGTTGAAATATAAGCCTTGCACTTGTTCTACAGAAATGTGTGGTAGATCACGAGTAAGTAATTTAGCTGTGTTTTCTTTGGATAAACTTAAAACAAATTTGAAACTTAAAGGTGCTTGCTTACCTTTGATAATATGAAAGCAATATTCTTTCATGTCCGCCCAATCAGCATGGGTTTTTCCAACAGAGGTTAATGCTTCTTGTTCGTCGGAATTATAAAAATCTCTTTTTAAATAGCCGTCTAAGGAGAACGTTGCGAACGTTGCGATAGTACCTTCTATAAATGAAAAGGAGTTGAAGTCATCCCTTAGCAATAGTTTTTCCATACATTCCTTAACCTCGAGTAAATTAAGTGCAATCATATAATAACCTCCCGATTTGCATCTATTGTGTCTGTAAATATCTAGACATCTTGTCCATTATATCATATAATTTGCAAATGTAGTATATTATCTCAATGCATATCATTATAATAAGATGCAATGGAATTTACAGAATGAGTAGAGAAAAATAGTAGAAATAAAGAGGTTCGAAATGGCAAGATTGAATAAATATTTGGCTGAAGCTGGGTTTTGTTCTCGGAGAGTGGGAGATCGATTAATTGCAGAAGGCAAGGTAATGGTAAATGGGAAAATTGCTTCTCTTGGCACAGTAGTAGAACTAGGTGACAGAGTACAAATTGGGAAAAAAGTGATTGGTGGAAGTGAAACCATTAAAAAAGTAGTATTGCTTGTGAATAAACCAGTGGGAATTGTATGTACAGAGGAAGAAAAGGAAAAAGATAATATAATTAAATTTCTTAAATATCCGACTCGTGTAACTTATGCAGGTAGATTGGATAAGGATTCAGAAGGCCTCTTAATTATGTCAAATGATGGTGACTTGATGCAAGAGATGATGCGTGCGAAAAATCATCATGAGAAAGAATATAAGGTAACAGTGCATAAAGAAATAACAGATAAATTTGTGCAGGAGATGTCTCAAGGAGTACGTATTAGAAAAGTTGAAAAAG
Source organism: uncultured Lachnospiraceae bacterium (assembly GCA_964367685.1). Taxonomy (GTDB): domain Bacteria; phylum Bacillota; class Clostridia; order Lachnospirales; family Lachnospiraceae; genus CAUPWF01. Next base: position 2,257 of record CAYIYM010000006.1, on the reverse strand, counting down.
GCAAGGTAATCATGGATGAGGTGACAAGGCCATGTAAAGTGACGAAAATTGGAAAGTATACATTTTCAATTATTTTGACACAAGGCTTGAATCGTCAAATCCGACGAATGAGCGAAGCTTTAGGATATAAAGTAACGAAGTTAAAGAGAGAGCGCATTATGAACTTGGAACTAGGTGATCTCAAAGTAGGATGTTATCGAGAGGCTACAAGGGAAGAAGTGGAAGTTCTAAAAAAAATGTTGAGAACAATAGAATAGATGGGAAGTAATGCAAATGAGAATGGATGAGTTGATTTTACGATTAAATGAAGCGAATAAGGCATATTATCAAGATGCAAATGAAATAATGTCTAATTTAGAATACGACAAATTGTATATGGAATTAGAAAATCTAGAGAGGGAAACTGGTGTAATCCGCTCTAATAGCCCTACAACGAAGGTTGGATATGAGGTTTTAAGCGAATTGCCAAAAGAGCAACATGAAAGTCCAATGTTATCACTTGATAAAACAAAAGAATTATCAGAGTTGCAGGAATTTGTAGGTGATCAGGAAGCTATAATTTCTTGGAAACTAGATGGATTAACCGTTGTACTTTCCTATGAAAATGGTGTTTTAGAAAAAGCAGTCACTCGTGGAAATGGAGAAGTTGGAGAAGTTATCACAAATAATGCAAAACAATTTAAGAACATTCCATTACAAATCCCTCATAAAGGAACACTGATCTTAAGAGGTGAGGCCGTAATTGGATATAGAGACTTTGATGAAATAAACAATCAAATTGAGGATGTTAATGCCAAGTATAAGAATCCACGAAATCTATGTAGTGGATCTGTTAGACAACTAAATAGCGAGGTAACAGCTAATAGAAATGTAAGATTCTTCGCGTTTAGTCTAGTTCAAGCAAATGGCATTGAATTTAAGAATTCTAGAGAAAATCAATTGTTGTGGTTAAAAGAACAAGGGTTTGAAGTTGTTGATTATGTGAGGGGAACAAGTGGAAATTTGGAAGAAATAGTTTCGGATTTCGCTCATAAAGTGACAAACCATCCATATCCATCAGATGGATTAGTGCTTGTTTATGATGATATTGCATACGGCAACTCACTAGGAACTACATCTAAGTTCCCTAAAGATGCTTATGCATTTAAATGGGAGGACGAACTACGAGAAACCACATTACTTGAAATGGAATGGAGTGCATCAAGGACAGGTCTCATTAATCCTGTGGCTATTTTTGAATCGGTGGAATTAGAGGGTACGACTGTAAGCCGTGCTAGTGTCCATAATATAAGCATTGTGGAAGAACTAGAACTAGGAATTGGTGATAAAATTACAGTGTACAAGGCAAATATGATTATTCCTCAAATTGCAGAAAATCTTACTAGGAGTGGTTCGTTGGATATTCCTGAGCAATGTCCAATTTGTCATATGAAAACAGAAGTGAAACAGGAAGCTAGTGCAAAGGTTCTAATGTGTAATAACCTTGAATGTCCAGCAAAAAAGGTGAAGTCATTAGCACTTATGGTTAGTCGAAATGCAATGAATATCGAGGGTCTTTCAGAAGCAACTCTAGAAAAATTCGTGGAGAATGGATATATAAAATCTTATGTGGATATTTTTCATTTGGATCAATATGAATCAGCGATCAAAGAGTTGGAAGGATTTGGAGAAAAATCCTATATCAATCTTCAAAAAAGTATTGAAACAGCAAGAAGTACAACGTTGCCAAAAGTACTTTACAGTCTTGGGATTGCAAATGTTGGCTTAGCAACAGCAAAAATCATCTGTAAAGCATTTGATAATAATGTAGAAAGAATTCTTGGAGCCACGAAAGAGGAACTAAGTCAAATTGATGGAGTTGGTCTTGTAATTGCTGAAGCATATACAAATTATTTTGCAAATGAAAAGCATTTAGAAGAATTTAATCTATTTTTAAAAGAGTTACAAATACAAGTCGAGGAAGTGTTAAGTGAGCAAATCTTTGAAGGGAAGAACTTTGTAATTACTGGCAGTGTTGAGTATCACAAAAATAGAAATGAAATAAAAGAGTTAATTGAAAAAAAGGGGGGGAAGGTAACCGGAAGCGTAACGTCGAAAACGGATTATCTGATTAATAATGATGTCACATCCACTTCTTCAAAAAACAAGAAGGCTAGAGAGTTAAATATTCCAATTATATCTGAACTAGAATTTATGAAGATGTAAAAAAAGAAAAGTCAGTAGATATCAAGAAACAAGATATCTGCTGACTTATTTT
>CAYIYM010000005.1:75070-108077 GCA_964367685.1 uncultured Lachnospiraceae bacterium | reverse complement strand
TTTTTTGTAAAACATGATGAATCCTAGGATTTTAGATAAAAAAAGGTAGCTAAAATCAAAAAAAATGTTAAAATATAGAAAGAGTGTATATAATGCTTTAATTCAGGTGAGGAAGGATAAAAAAATGAGCATGTTAGAGGTTACAATAGATATACCAGTTTCACATCAAGCAAATATTTTCGGACAGTACGATACATATATAAAGAAGTTAGAGCGTTTGTTAAGAGTAACAATTATTGCTCGTGAAAGTAATGTAAAAATTCTTGGACAAGAAAAAGAAGTTGATAAAGCAAAACGCGTATTAACTCAGTTGGTGGAGTTAGCAAACAGAGGGAACACTATCGAAGAGCAAAATGTTGATTATGCGATTTCTTTGGTGTTTGAGGATATGGAAAATCAAATAGTTGAAATGGATAAAGATACAATTTGTCATACATTAAATGGGAAACCAATTAAGCCAAAAACAATGGGACAGAAATCATATGTAGATGCTATTCGTAACAATATGATTGTATTTGGTTCAGGGCCTGCAGGCACAGGAAAGACGTATTTAGCAATGGCAATGGCGATTACAGCCTTTAAAAACAATGAAGTAAATCGAATCATATTAACACGACCTGCAATTGAAGCAGGGGAGAAGCTTGGATTTTTACCTGGGGATTTACAGAGTAAAATAGATCCTTATCTTAGACCCCTTTATGATGCGTTATATGAAATCATGGGTGCAGATAGTTTTTTGAAAAACTCTGAAAAAGGACTTATTGAAGTGGCACCATTAGCTTATATGCGAGGTAGAACTTTGGACAATGCATTTATTATTCTTGATGAGGCACAAAATACAACGCCTGCCCAAATGAAGATGTTTTTAACTCGTATTGGATTTGGCTCAAAAGTAGTCATCACTGGTGATTCTACACAGAAAGATTTACCAAGCGGAATGGTTTCGGGTTTAGACACAGCATCTGTTATTTTAAAAAATGTAAATGATATTAAATTTTGCAATTTAACAAGCAAAGATGTTGTAAGACATCCATTGGTGCAAAAGATTGTAAAAGCTTATGAAGAATATGAGAAGAAGTCAAATTCAAATCGAAAAAGCACTCGTCCATTTACTGATAAAAGAAGGAAATAATGTAGGGAGAAGACGATATGACAATATTTATTGAAGAAGAGGGTAAGATACCATTAATGTTTCAGTACGAGGAATTAATTCGCAAGACGATAGAAGCAGGTTTGGAGTTTCTCCAATGTCCTTATGAAAGTGAAGTAAATGTTTTGCTTACATCCAATCAAATAATCCATGAAATAAATTTAGAACAAAGAGGAATAGATAAACCAACAGATGTACTTTCATTTCCAATGGTTGATTGGGAGTTGCCATGTGATTACAATACAATTGACAATCGATTTGATTTATTTAATCCTGAAACTGGAGAATTACTACTAGGAGATATCATCTTGTCTTACGATAAAATTATTGAGCAGGCGAAGGAATTCGGACACTCAGAAGAGCGTGAGTGCAGTTTTTTAATTGCTCATAGTATACTTCATTTGTTTGGTTATGATCATATGGTTGAAGAAGAACGTTTAGAGATGGAAGAATTACAAAATCAATTAATGAAAGAAATCGGTATCTCAAGATAGATTTAGGGTGAAAAAATGACAAAAGTAAGTACAAAAAAAAATCCAGGCTTTGTATTACAAGGAATAATCCTTGCTAGTGCATCTATCCTTGTTAGAATAATTGGACTAATCTATCGTATTCCATTAACGAATATTTTGGGAGATGAAGGAAATGCATTTTACAGCAATGCATTCGAAGTATATAATATTGCGTTACTATTATCATCTTATAGTATACCGTTAGCAGTATCTAAACTAGTATCAGCAAGGGTTCACATAGGAGAACGTAGCAATGCTTTTCGTGTATTCAAAGCTGCATTTGTATTTGCAGGTACAGTAGGACTTGTAGTTTCTTTCATTATCTTTTTTGGAGCGGATTATATAGCTGATACAATTATGAAAATGCCAATGAGTTCTTATGCGTTAAAAGTATTGGCGCCATGTTTATTCGTTGTTGCAGTTCTTGGTGTAATGCGCGGATATTGCCAAGGAATAGGAACGACTATCCCAACTGCGCTATCCCAAGTATTTGAGCAAATCATCAATGCGGTTGTGAGTATTGTTGCAGCATCTTATTTATTCCAATTTGGAATGAGCCTAAAGGAATATCAAGAAAATCAGTTACTAGCACCTGCATACGGAGCGGCAGGCGGAACAACAGGAACCATTGCAGGAGCTATAGCAGCTCTTGGATTTATGATTTTTGTCTTATTCTTATATAAGAAAGTGATCAAGAAACAAATTGCTAGAGAACAATTTATTGTTCCAGAATCCTATAGAGATATTTTCAAAGTATTAATGCTAACGATAGTTCCAGTTGTTATGAGTACTGGTATTTATAATATCAACTCTATTATAGATCAAGCTATGTATAACAATATTATGGTTAGCCAGGGATATACACAAGCTGAGTATGCTACCTTATGGGGAATATTCAGCGGAAAATATACGGTGTTATTAAATGTTCCATTAGGTATTTCTAGTGCACTAGCTGTATCAGTAATTCCTAGCTTAGCTGCTGCCTACGCTTCTAAAAATAGGAGTGAGGTCTATGAAAAAATAGGATTGGCTATGCGATTATCTATGTTGATTGCAATGCCAAGTTTTATCGTGTTTTTGATTTATTCAAGAAATATACAAGAGTTGTTATTTAATGACAATACAAATACAGCTATGTATATATTATCATTAGGCTCTATTTCAGTAATATTTTATTGCCTTTCAACAATCACAAATGCAATACTTCAAGGTATCGATCGTATGGTAGTACCAATTCGTAATGCGCTGATATCTCTTGTAATCCATTTGTTGAGTTTGTATATTATGTTAGAGTTTCTTAAATGGAATATCTATGGGGTTATCATTAGTAAAATAATATTCGCACTCTCAATGTGTATATTAAATAGCCGAGCGCTATATCGAGTTATTCGTTACAAACAAGAGTACAAGAAGACATTTTTCCTTCCTTTATTAGCGGCAGTTATAATGGGTGTTGTATCCTATGGTGCTCATTTTGGACTTACATTTTTAATTCCTAGTAAAGTGAATACGGTTCTCACATTAGTAGTAGCAGGAGGAATTTATGTGATTGGATTAATTAAACTTAAAGCCTTGGATGAAGAGGAACTAATGACAATTCCTAAAGGTGGAAAAATCATTAAACTCCTAAAGAAAGTTCATTTATTATAGGATGAACTCATAGGTTTACAATGGTTATTAATCCAAGTGGGCTATAGTAGACTTTTTTTGATATTTGTTGTAATATATAAGGAGGATATTTAGAAAGGATAAATTATGAACGAAGAGAAAATAAAGCGAATTAATGAATTATATAAAAAAGCAAAAGCAGAAGGATTGACAGAGCTTGAACAAGAAGAGCAAGCTGTTTTAAGAAAAGAATATATAGATAGTATGAAGCGTAATTTACGAGGACAATTGAATTCAATTACAATTGAAGAGGAAGATGGGACACGAGTAAATCTTGGAGAGAAATTTGACAATAAAACAGGTCATTAAATTTTAGAGAATTCAATGAAGAAGGCATTGCTAGCAAGTAGGATTTTATTCTACAGTCAGTAATGCTATCTTTGCGTTTAAAGAAAAGAAGGAGTTAATCACAAAATGAATAATAAACAGATGCCAAAGGACCCAATGATGTGTCTAAGTGTTGTAAATACTTATCTTAGAGATAAATATCATTCACTAGAAGCATTGGTCGATGATTTACAAATAGATCAATCTGAATTGATAGATCAATTGGCAGCGATAGATTATGTATATGATAAGACTTTAAATAAGTTTGTATAGGAGAACAAAATGAATACAATTAATTATAACGAAATAGATTTAACAGTAGAAGCCCCAGAACTTGAACCACAGCGACAGTATTATTTTATAGCGAAAGCAAAGATGCAAGTGGCAAACATTGAGAAGGAACTAGGAAGAAAACCTACTTTTTGTGTTACTACTTTTGGTTGTCAAATGAATGCAAGAGATTCCGAGAAATTAGTCGGTATTCTTGAACAGATTGGCTATCAGGAAATTCAAGAAGAAACTGCTGACTTTGTGATTTACAATACATGTACTGTTCGTGAAAATGCTAATCATAAAGTATATGGAAGATTGGGAAGACTAAGTACTTATAAGAAGAAAAATAAATCAATGATGATTGCACTATGCGGATGTATGATGCAAGAACCAGAAGTTGTTGAGAAATTAAAGACAAGTTACAAATACGTTGATTTAATTTTCGGAACTCACAATATCTACAAATTTGCCGAATTGGTATCAACTAGCTTAGATTCAAAACGTATGGTCATTGACATTTGGAAAGATACAGATAAGATTGTCGAGAATTTACCAAGTGAAAGAAAGTATGATTTTAAGTCAGGGGTAAACATTACATTCGGGTGTAATAATTTCTGTAGTTACTGTATTGTTCCATATGTACGTGGACGCGAACGTAGTAGACAGGCAGAAGATATTGTTGCAGAAATTAAAGAATTAGTAGCAGATGGTGTTGTAGAAGTCATGTTATTAGGTCAAAATGTAAATTCCTACGGTAAAACATTGGATACACCAATTTCATTTGCACAATTATTAGAAATGATTGAAGAGATTGAAGGCTTAAAACGTGTACGTTTCATGACCCCACATCCGAAAGATTTATCAGATGAATTGATACAAGTAATGAAACATTCCAAAAAAATCTGTAAGCATCTACACCTTCCGCTGCAATCAGGTAGTACAGAAATATTGAAGAAGATGAATCGTGTCTATACAAAAGAATCCTATTTGGAAGTAGCCAGAAAGTTAAAAGCTGAAATTCCAGATATTTCATTAACAACAGATATTATCGTAGGATTTCCTGGTGAAACAGAAGAAGATTTTCTTGAGACATTAGATGTTGTAGAACAAGTAAGATATGATAGTGCATTTACATTTATTTATTCGAAGCGCACTGGAACTCCTGCTGCAACAATGGATGGACAAATTGAAGAAGATGTTGTAAAGCATCGTTTTGACCGTTTGTTGAGAAAAATTCAATCTATTTCAGCCGAAGTTGTGTCTATTCATGAGGGAAGTATACAGGAAGTATTAGTAGAATCAGTAAATGAACAAGATGATGCACTAATGAGCGGTCGATTAAGTAATAATATCTTGGTTCATTTTGAAGGGACAAAAGATTTAATTGGAACTTTAGTTCATGTAAAATTATCTGAGTGCAAAGGTTTTTATTACATGGGTGAATTAATATAATTTATGTGTTACAAAAGGAGAATAGAGTGGCTGAATTAACACCAATGATGCAACAATACGTGGATACAAAAAAAGAATATCCGGATTGTATTTTATTTTATAGATTAGGTGATTTTTATGAAATGTTCTTTGAAGATGCAATAACAGCTTCAAGAGAATTGGAAATCACATTAACAGGGAAGAACTGTGGACTAGAGGAAAGAGCCCCTATGTGTGGAGTTCCTCACCATGCAATGGATGCATATTTAAATAAATTAGTTGGAAAAGGATTTAAGGTAGCTATTTGCGAACAAGTAGAAGATGCAAAAGCTACAAAGGGATTAGTAAAACGGGAAGTTGTACGTGTAGTTACCCCGGGAACTAATCTAAATAGTCTGGCTTTGGATGAATCAAAAAACAACTACATTATGTCAGTTACTTATGTTGCTAATAAGTATGGTGTTGCAATTGCTGATGTATCAACTGGAGAGTTTCTTGTTACCGAGCTAGATGAAAGTAGAAAGTTATTAGATGAAATTAACAAAACCACACCGGCAGAAATTATTTGTAATGAAGCGTTTTATATGAGTGGTGTGGATTTTGAAGAAGCTAAGAATAGATTAGGATTTACCATATCACCATTAGAGCCATGGTTCTTTGATGATATTAATTGTAATAAATTATTGTGTAAGCATTTTGGAACTTCAACAGTCGACGGATTAGGCCTTAAAGATTATGATAGTGCCATTATTGCTTCAGGTGGATTACTACAATATTTATACGAGACGCAAAAAACAGATTTGACACACATTTCTTCCATTAACTATTATGCAATTGGAAAGTCTATGTTATTAGATAGTTCTACAAGACGTAACCTTGAATTATGCGAAACATTACGTGAAAAGCAAAAAAGAGGTTCTTTGTTATGGGTGTTAGACAAGACAAAAACTGCTATGGGTGCACGTTTACTTCGTAAATATGTAGAGCAACCATTAGTTAGTAAGCAATTAATTGAAAATAGGTTGAAAGCTGTAGCAGAATTAAAAAATCGTGCAATTTGTCGTGAAGAAATACGCGAATATTTAATGCCTGTTTATGATTTGGAGCGATTGATTAGTCGAATTACATATCAATCGGCAAATCCAAGGGATTTGATTTCATTTAAATCATCTTTAGAAATGTTACCACACATTAAGTGTATTTTATCTGATATGAAGGCGCCTTTGATAAAAGAATTATATGAAAGCTTCGATACTCTAGAAGATTTATATCAATTAATTAATGAGTCAATTACGGAAGAGCCACCACTGGCTATGAAGGAAGGCAATATAATAAAATCTGGCTATAATGAGACTGTTGATATGCTACGCTCAGCTAAGTCAGAGGGGAAAGACTGGTTAGCACAATTAGAATCAGAAGAACGTGAAAAAACTGGAATTAAGAATTTGAAAATTAAATATAACAAAGTATTTGGCTATTATCTCGAGGTGACAAATTCTTATATGAATTTAGTACCTGATTATTATGTTCGCAAACAGACTTTAGCAAATGCTGAACGTTATATTATTCCACGTCTCAAAGAGTTAGAGGATACGATTTTAGGAGCAGAAGATAAGTTATATGCACTGGAATATGAATTGTTTTCTACAATAAGATCTTCCATTGCACAAGAAGTAGTTCGAGTTCAGAAAGCGGCAAAAGTGATCGCTACTGTAGATACATTTGCATCTTTAGCACTTGTGGCTGAACAGGCTAATTTTACATGCCCTACTATTAATGAAAAAGGAATTCTAGATATTAAGGAAGGGCGACATCCAGTAGTTGAAAAAATGATACCAAATGATATGTTCATCACAAATGATACTTTTTTAGATGAAAAAGTGCATAGGGTTGCAATTATCACCGGTCCTAACATGGCAGGTAAATCCACCTATATGCGACAAACAGCATTGATTGTGCTAATGGCACAGATAGGTTCCTTTGTTCCAGCTCAAAGTGCAAATATATGTGTGATGGATCGTATTTTTACTAGAGTTGGTGCTTCAGATGATTTAGCATCAGGTCAGAGTACATTTATGGTGGAAATGACGGAGGTTGCAAATATTCTCCGTAATGCAACCAATAAAAGTTTATTAATACTAGATGAGATAGGACGGGGAACAAGTACATTTGATGGACTGTCAATAGCATGGGCAGTAGTGGAATATATAAGCGATCTAAAAATACTAGGCGCAAAAACTTTGTTTGCAACACATTACCATGAATTGACAGAGTTAGAAGGTAAACTCTCAGGCGTAAATAATTATTGTGTTGCAGTAAAAGAAAAAGGCGATGATATTGTTTTCTTACGAAAAATTGTAAAAGGTGGAGCTGATCAAAGTTACGGTATTCAAGTAGCTAAATTAGCAGGAGTTCCAGAAACAGTTATTCAAAGAGCCAAAGCTATTGTTTCAGAACTTGGAGATGCTGATATTATTAATAAATTACGAGATATTGATTATCTAGAAAAATCAAAGAATACAAAAGCAAAGCGCTATGATGAAGTAGATTTAGCACAATTTTCATTATTTGATACAGTTAAGGATGACGATGTTTTAGTCGAATTAAAGGAAATTGATATTACAAAACTCACCCCATTGGACGCTTTAAATATATTAAATAAATTGCAAAACAAATTAAACAATCGATGGTAAGATAGGGGATTATATATGGCTAAAATTCAGTTATTGGACCAATTGACAATTGATAAAATTGCAGCGGGAGAAGTAATAGAACGCCCTGCAGCAGTTGTAAAAGAGCTAGTGGAAAATGCGATTGATGCAGGGGCCACTTCTATTGTTGTGGAAATAAAAGAAGGGGGTATTGCATTTATTCGAATTACAGATAATGGATTCGGCATTGAACGTTCAGATATACCATATGCATTTTTACGGCATTCGACTAGCAAAATCAGATCAATAGATGATTTATTACTCGTAAGTTCTCTAGGTTTTCGCGGGGAGGCTTTATCAAGTATTGCATCTGTTGCCCAAGTAGAAGTATTGACAAAACAAGCTACTGACGAGGTGGGGAGTAAATATACGATACATGGTGGAGTAGAGGTAAGTCTAGAAGATGAGGCGGTAAATGATGGCACGACATTTTTGGTTCGCCAATTATTCTATAATGTTCCCGCAAGACGTAAATTTTTGAAGACTGCTACAACAGAGGCTAGCCATGTAGGAGATTTAGTGACTAGATTAGCGTTATCACACCCATCTGTTTCTTTTCAATTCATTACAAATGGAGTGAAAAAGTTACATACTTCTGGAAACGGAAATCTAAAAGATCTAATCTACCATATTTACGGAAGAGACATTGCAAATCAATTATTAGAAGTTCAAGAATCTGTTGGAAATCTTAAAATTACAGGGTATATAGGAAAACCTGTGATCTCAAGAGGTAATAGAAACTATGAAACGTATTTTATAAATGGTAGATATGTAAAAAGTAATACGATAGCAAAAGCTATAGAAGATGCATACAAAGGTTATACAATGCAACATCGATATCCGTTTTGTGTACTTCATATTGAAATGGATACGAGTAAAATTGATGTAAATGTCCATCCAACTAAAATGGAATTGCGATTTAGTGAACAACATGCAGTATATAATCACATTTATGAAACTATGCGAAGTGCACTAGCAAGAAGAGATTTGATTCAAGAAGTTACATTACCTATAGAACCTGCTGTTACACAAAATAGTATTATTGATAAACCACATCGTAATACAAATCGTTACGGAAGTTCACTTACAGCAGAACAAGAAAAAGAAAATTTAGATTATTTTTTAAATAAAATGGAAGAGCGCGTATCTTCCTATCATAATCGAATGTCTTCTGCCGAAGTGGAAAACAAATCAGAAATCTTTAAAAGAGAAGCCCCAGAAGTGCAACATAAGATACGAGAAGCAATTTCCTATGCGAAAGCTAATGAAGAAATGAGTGTACCAACAGAACAGAGTGTTGCACAGGCAAAACAAATAGAAATTCCAGAAGTAGTAAGTAACAATCAAATCCAGGTTGTGGAAGAAAAACAGTTGAATATGTTTGAAGATGAATTATTGGAGACCAAATCTATACAACATTATAGGTTGATAGGTCAAGTATTTCATACTTACTGGATGATTGAATATAAGGAAGAGTTATATATTATTGATCAACATGCGGCACATGAAAAAGTATTGTATGAAGATACAATAAACAATTGGAAGAACAAAGAATTTACAACTCAATATATAAGTCCGCCTATTATTCTTTCTTTGACTATGCAAGAACGAGATTTATTACAAAGATATCGTAGTAAATTTACAGATATAGGCTTTGAAATCGAAGAATTCGGCAGTGATGCATTTGCAATACGCGGTGTTCCAGCAAATTTATTCTCATTTACTAAAAAGGATTTGTTTCTTGAGATGTTAGATGAGCTATCAGAACTTCAATCAGGACATATTCCAGCAGAGCGCATTACAGAAAAAATTGCATCGATGTCTTGTAAAGCAGCTGTAAAAGGGAATTCTAATTTATCAGCAAGCGAAATGGATGTTTTAATTGGACAATTGTTAGATCTTGAAAACCCATTCCATTGCCCACATGGAAGGCCGATTATTATATCCATTTCCAAAAAAGAAATGGAAAAGAAATTTAAACGAATCGTATAAAGAGGAGTGACTATGATTAAAAAGCCATTAATTATTTTAACAGGACCTACGGCAGTTGGCAAAACAAGTACATCCATTGCCTTAGCGAAGAAACTGAATGGTGAAATCATTTCTGCCGATTCCATGCAAGTATATAAACACATGGATATAGGGAGTGCTAAAATCAAAACAGAAGAAATGTCAGGTGTCCCCCATCATTTAATAGACATTCTTAGTCCCGAAGACCCGTTTAGCGTGGCACAGTTTCAAATTTTGGCAAAAGAAGCCGTTGCGGATATCTACAAAAGAGGAAAAATTCCAATAGTGGTAGGGGGTACTGGATTTTACATTCAAGCATTGCTTTATGATATTGATTTTACCGAGAAGAAAGAAAATACTTATAGACAAGAGTTGGAAGCAAAACTAGATCTAGAAGGACCAGAGGCACTACATGATTTCTTGAGAACGATAGATGAACAATCTGCAATAGATATTCATCCTAATAATTGCAAAAGAGTGATACGTGCAATCGAATATTATTATGAAACAGGAACTCGAATTTCTGTACATAATGCAAAAGAGCGAGAAAAAGACTCCCCGTATTTGTATACGTATTTCGTTCTAAATGATGAAAGAGAACGGTTGTACAAACGTATAGACGAACGCATAGACATCATGATAGAAGAAGGGTTAGTTCGAGAGGTGGAGTGGTTATTGGAGCAAGGTTACCACAAAGATTTAGTATCCATGCAAGGACTAGGATATAAAGAAATCGTATCCTATTTGGAAGGCGAAAATTCTTTCGATGAAGCAATCCGTATTTTGAAACGTGATACAAGACACTTTGCTAAACGACAAATCACATGGTTTAAGCGTGAAAAAGAAGTGACATGGGTAAATAAAAATGAGTTCAATTATAATCAAGATCAAATAGAATCATTTTTAATAGATACCTTTAATGAGAGGATAAAATAATGAGTATAAATACAATGTATAGTGAATGTGGTATCGAACCAAAGGTACTAGAATATGTAAATGAAATTGCCAAAAGCTTGAAAGAGCGATTTGATAAAATAGATGAAATTGCTGAATATAATCAGCTAAAGGTCATACATGGGATGCAAGAAAACAGAGTGAATGAGGGATGCTTCCACTATGCTAGTGGCTACGGATATAATGACATGGGGCGAGATACTCTAGAGGCTGTTTATGCAAGTGTATTCCACACAGAATCCGCATTGGTACGCCCACAGATCACCTGTGGAACACATGCTTTGGCATTAACTTTATCAGCAATCTTAAGGCCTGGTGACACGCTATTATCTCCTGTTGGAAAACCCTACGATACCCTTGAAGAAGTAATAGGCATTCGCGAGTCAAAGGGGTCTTTAGCGGAATATGGTGTAAACTACAATCAGGTTGAGCTATTAGAAGATGGAACATTTGATTATGATTCAATAAGATTAGCGATGACAGATACAACAAGAATGGTTACAATTCAAAGATCAAAAGGGTATCAGACACGTCCAAGTTTCTCGGTAAAGCAAATTGGAGAGTTGATTCAATTTGTTAAAGAATTGAAGCCAGACGTTATTGTTATGGTTGATAATTGTTATGGTGAATTTGTAGATACCATTGAACCAAGCGATGTAGGTGCAGATTTAGTTGTTGGATCACTTATCAAAAATCCTGGTGGTGGATTATGCCCTATTGGTGGTTATATTGCTGGAAAGCAGGAATTGATAGACTTATGTGGTTATAGATTAACGGCACCAGGATTAGGAAAAGAAGTTGGTGCATCTCTTGGAGTAATGCAATCCTTTTTTCAAGGTTTTTTCTTAGCTCCAACAGTAGTTGCCAGTGCCTTAAAAGGTGCAATACTTGCAGCAAATATATATGAAAAATTAGGATATTCTGTTGTACCAAATAGTACAGAAGAAAGAAACGATATTATTCAAGCTGTTACATTTGGTTCAAAAGATGGAGTAGTAGCTTTCTGTCAAGGAATCCAAGCAGCAGCACCTGTAGATAGTTATGTCACACCAGAGCCTTGGGCTATGCCTGGTTACGATAGTGATGTAATTATGGCTGCTGGAGCCTTTGTTCAAGGATCTTCTATTGAATTGAGCGCCGATGGACCAATTAAGCCGCCGTTTGCTGCATTCTTTCAAGGTGGACTAACCTATCCACATGCGAAATTTGGAATAACTATGAGTTTACAATATTTAGTAAATAAAGGAATCGTGACATTATGACAATAACAGTTGGAATTATAGGTGGGGGTGCATCAGGAATGTGTGCCGCGATAGAAGCGGCAAGGAACGGTGCGAAAGTCCTATTATTTGAACAACATGATCAATTAGGTAAAAAAATATTAGCAACAGGAAATGGTCGCTGTAATTTTACAAATGAATATATGAGTGCTCATAACTACTATTGTAATAGAACAGACTTTGTTTCTGAATTACTTTTAAAGTATGACACTATGTATGTTATAAACTACTTCAAAGACCTTGGTGTTTTGGCGAAAAAAAGAGAGACTTATTATTATCCTCTTACAGACCAAGCAAGTACAATTCGTGATGCACTAGAATTAGAAGTAGAAGAATTAGGGGTAACTATTTATAGGAGTTCACCTGTTTCTAAAATAGAAATTAGAAGTGAAAATTCCTTTACAATTTATTGCAAAGGAAGTAATTTTCTATGCGATCGATTAATATTAGCAACTGGCGGAAATTCAGGATTGCCAAAGAAGACACCATACGATGGTTTTACACTTCCATACTATACCAATCATAGTTTAAACAAAGCTCATAGTGCACTTGCTCCATTAATTATAAACCATATGGACCTGAAACAACTAGCAGGAATAAGAACAGATATTAAAGTAGAAGCCTGGATTGGTAATCAATGTATAAGAACAGAAGAGGGCGAACTTCAATTAACTGACTATGGACTATCTGGAATCCCAATTTTTCAAATAAGTAGATTGTTTCGAGAAAATAGAGAAGATCAATTTGTAATTCTTGATTTCTTACCATCGATATCAGAAAAATCGCTGAAAGAAATATTGCATCAACGTATTTTGTCTAATGGTATGAAACCTTCAGTTTTGCGTGGGATTTTAAAAGAGAAACTTGCGAATTTTATATTAAATGAATTGAAAAAAAATATAGTTCATTTAAATCAATCAGAAAAATTAGATTCGAATTTCCAATTAGTTTACATAAACGAATTATGTAAACTAATCAAAGGATTTAAAATATTTATTACTCGTGCTAGGGAAATTCAACATGCACAAGTTACAGCTGGCGGGATACCAACGGATGAAGTTATGCCTACATTAGAGTCTATCTTTCATAAAGGGTTATATATCACAGGTGAGTTACTCGATGTAGACGGCGTATGCGGAGGATATAATTTACATATGGCTTGGGTTACAGGTATTGAAGCTGGTAGGGCTGCAAGTAAACGATAAAGAAAAAGGAGTTTTATGTTAAAGATCAATCAGATAAAACTAGACATAAATCATGAAAAGAGTGACGTATTACGATCAGTACTTCGTTTGTTAAAAGTAAAAGAAGAAGACATTAAAGAATGGTATATTGATAAAGTATCGATAGATGCTAGGAAAAAACCATCCTTGTTTTATGTATATTCTGTTTGTGTAACTGTTGCGAATGAAACACAGGTGCTTAATAGAAATTCAAAAAACAAAGACATCCAGAAGGTCGTATTAAAAAAATATAATTTTACACCACATGGAACTATGAAGTTGGATCATCCACCAATAATTATCGGTGCAGGACCAGCAGGTCTTTTTTGCGCATTAGAATTAGCGGAGCTTGGATATTGTCCTATATTACTCGAACGGGGTGCGGATGTCGATCAGAGAATAATAGATGTAGAAGCATTTTGGCGAGGAGATTTATTAAATTTAGAATCTAATGTTCAATTTGGCGAAGGTGGTGCAGGCACATTTTCTGATGGAAAATTAAATACGAGTGTAAAAGATCCTTATGGAAGAAACAGACGTGTACTTGAAACTCTCGTTCAGCATGGTGCTCCAAATGAAATATTATACGATCAGAAACCTCATATTGGAACTGACATTTTAATGAAAGTAGTGAAATCTATACGTATGAGAATTATTGAATTAGGCGGAAGTGTAGAGTTTCATAAAAAAGTCACAGGAATTATATACAATGAATTCAATGAACTGACAGGACTTGAGGTAAATGAAAAAGAATTATTTGAAACTTCTATTGCCGTGTTAGCTATTGGACATAGTGCAAGGGATACATTTCAACGATTAAATGAAATGAAAATACCAATGGAAGCAAAATCCTTTGCAATTGGAGTTCGTGTTGAACATTTACAAGATATGATTAATACCTCGCAATATGGAGTTAATTATTCCAAAAACTTACCGGCATCTTCTTATAAATTGGTAACACAACTTGAAAATGGCCGTGGAGTATATAGTTTTTGTATGTGTCCAGGCGGATATGTAGTAGATTCTTCATCAGAAGAAAATATGTTATCAATTAATGGAATGAGTTATCATTTACGAAATGGGATAAATGCAAACAGTGCCATAGTGGTCACTGTTACACCAGATGATTTTAATAGCAACGATGTACTAGCTGGAATGGAATTTCAGCGTAAATTAGAACATGCAGCATTTATAGCCGGAAAAGGTCATGTTCCAGTACAACTTTTTGGTGACTACTGTAATCAAAGGGCTACCACTCAATTGGGTACTATAACACCTTCCATTAAAGGTAAATATACATTAACAAATTTACGTGAAATTTTTCCCGAGGTTATTCAAGAGTCGATTGAACTTGGAATCAAGGCATTTGGACGTAAAATCAAGGGATTTGATCAATCAGACAGTGTATTATCTGGGGTAGAAACAAGAACCTCATCACCTGTTAAGATATTGAGAAACGAAACGTTCGAAAGTACTATAAAAGGACTGTATCCATGTGGAGAGGGAGCAGGATATGCAGGTGGGATTACTTCTGCTGCCATAGATGGAATCAAAGTATTTGAAGCAATAGCAGACAAATATAGCGCGATAAAGTAATCACTTCATTCAGAAAAAATTAATATGCCTATACTATACACCAAAATCAAAATATGTTAGAATAAACAATGTTTTGATAATGGGTGGGTTAGAGTCTAACAAAGAAAAATGAAAAATAAAATAGCTATAAGCGAAATACCAGAACATGAAAGACCTTATGAAAAATGTGAAAATCATGGGGCTGAATCCTTATCTGATGCTGAACTATTAGCCGTCCTTCTAAGAAGTGGAACAAAAGGAAGTTCGGTTTTAGATTTGAGCAATTTTATTCTTTATAAACATAATAGTAGCAATGGAATTCTGAATTTACATCAATTAAACTTTCAACAATTATTGAAAATACATGGGGTTGGAAGGGTTAAAGCTGTACAAATTCTATGCATTTCCGAGTTAGCAAAACGAATGGCAAAAGCATGTGCCTCTCATACACTATCCTTTGAAAATCCTAAATCAATTGCAAATTACTACATGGAAGATATGCGACATGCACAACAAGAACACATGAAGCTTCTTCTACTAAACACAAAATCTAAATTGATTGGAGAAATTAATTTATCAAAAGGCACTGTAAATGCAACATTGCTTTCCCCACGGGAACTATTTATTGAAGCACTAGCACATGGCGCAGTCGCCATCATTTTGATACATAATCATCCAAGTGGAGATCCAACGCCGAGTAAAGAAGATATTCTTATTACAAAGAGAATACATGAAGCCGGCCAGTTATTAGGAATAGATTTATTAGATCACATAATTATTGGAAATCAAATATATACTAGTTTTCGTGAAAAAGGAATTATGTGATGGAAAAGGGGTAATAAATGTTTGGAAATATATATGGCCTTGATTTAGGTACTTATGAAATCAAGGTTTTTGATAAGAATGATAATGATATTTTTTATGTGAAGGATGCACTTGCAATCAAAGATAACAAGAACATCATAGCCATAGGAAATAACGCGTATGAAATGTACGAAAAAACACCTGCAAATATTGAAGTTGTATTCCCAATGAAGGAAGGCGTAATTTCAAGATTTAATGATATGCAGTATTTATTAAAGGAAATCATTAATACGGGGCGTCGTGGCTCCGAATATGTAATAGCAGTTCCTACTGATGTTACCGAAGTTGAGAAAAAAGCTTTTTATGATTTGGTTATTCACTCTACAGCACGTGCAAAAGGAGTATCTATTGTAGATCGAGGAGTAGCAGATGCTGTTGGTTTAGGTCTAGACGTACGCAATGAAAAAGGGATTTTTGTAGCTAATTTCGGTGCAGAGACTACAGAATTTTCTGTAATATCTTATGGTGGAATTGTGATTAATAAATTGATGAAAAGAGGTGCAATGCACCTGGATTCTTATATTCAAAACCATATTCGTTCAACTCAAGATTTCCTAATAGGTAAATTAACAGCTGAACAATTAAGAATTAAACTGAACATATTTACATCTACAGAAAATGAAAAACTAATGGTTACTGGAAGAAATTTAATTACAGGAGTTCCAGAGATGCGTGAAATTGATGCACATGTTATTCGAACTGCATTAAGGGAACCTCTGCAAGAATATGTAAAAGCGATACGTGCACTTATGGATCGTATTCCACCAGATATTTTACGAGCAATTGATGAAAATGGTATCTATGTAACTGGGGGGCTATCAAAGATGCAAGGATTTGAAGCTTATATGGCCGAAGTGTTAAGTCTAAAAATTACAAAAGCAAAAAAACCTGAATACAATGCAATCAAAGGAATTTCAAAAATTATAATGTCAAAAGATTTGAAGGAATTAACTTATTCAATGCTTGATAAAAATTATAGGTGGATGAGATAAATGAAGAAAAGAAATAAAAACACGTTAGAAAGTAAATATTGGTTATTAATACTATCTATAATGTGCGTAGTTCTAATGTTACTTTCTTGGAGTACAAATGGAACAGCAGGACCAGCAGAATTTGTTGCAAGTTACACAGTAGTTCCTATGCAAAAAGGGATTAATAGTGTAGGTGTATTTATGCGTGATTTTGTAGATAATTTTGATACTTTAGAAGAAATGCATATAAAAAATGAGGAGTTACAGCAACAAGTAGATGAGTTAACTCTAGAAAATGGACGTTTACAACAAAATTCATACGAATTAGAGCGTCTCCAAGAATTATATCAGTTAGATGCAAATTCAAGTGAGTATGAAAAAGTCGGTGCACGTGTAATCTCAAAAGAGCCTGGGAATTGGTTTAGTAGTTTTACAATTGATAAGGGATCACTAGATGGAATTGAAGTTGATATGAATGTTATTGCAGGCACAGGCTTAGTAGGCATTGTAACAAAAGTAGGACCTAACTGGGCAAATGTACGTTCAATCATTGATGATGCAAGTAATATAAGTGCTATGGTTTTGTCTACAGGTGACGGATGTATTGTACAAGGCGACTTAACTCTAATGGATGAAGGTGTCGTTAAGTTTAGCCAGCTTGCCAATAATGAAAATGAAGTTATTATAGGAGAACAACTTGTTACATCTTATATTAGTGATCGATATGTACAAGGACTGACCATTGGTTTGGTGACAAGTGTACAAGTTGATTCTAATAATTTAACAAGATCAGGATATATTACTCCAGTTGTTGATTTTTCTCAATTACAAGAGGTATTGGTTATTACTAAAATCAAAGAAGTTGGAGAGGAAAGTCAGTCAGATGATGAATCTATAGATACTGAAACTGAAGAAGAAACGGAAGCAGAGAATTAATGCTCCTTTGGAGGTAACTATGAAGAACAAAAAACGTATACTTATATATATAGTATTGATTATTGTATCATTTTGGCTACAGACAACTGTAGTTTATAATTTTATACTAGGAACAACGACGCCTAATATTCTACTTATTATAACAGCATCCATTGGCTTTATGAGAGGGAAAAAGGAAGGTTTAATTACAGGATTTTTCTGTGGTTTATTAATCGATGTTCTATATAATGATGTAAATGGTATTTACGCTATGATATATATGTTGATTGGATATGGAAATGGATTTTTTCAAAGATTATTCTATGATGATGATATTAAACTTCCTTTACTTTTAATTGGAGTTAGCGAGTTGATTTATGGAATTTCAATATTTTTCTTTATGTTTGCTTTGAAATCAAAATTTGAATTTCCACACTATTTATTTCATAATATTCTGCCAGAACTTGTATATACTATACTGGTTACCCTTATATTTTATCAGTTGATACGTAAATTAAATCATTGGATTGAAAATGAAGAGAAGAGGAGTGGAAGTAAATTTGTATAATAAGTTAAAGTCAAAAGCATTTGAATTAATAAAACGAAGAGAATTTGTACTTATTACAGTGTTTTTTGCATTATTTCTACTCTTAATTATAGAGTGTTTTCAATTGCAGATCATTGATGGACAAAGTTATTTAGACGACTATACGTTATCGATACAAAAAACTCGGGAAGTTACAGGTACTAGAGGTAATATATATGATCGAAATGGCGAGATTATTGCATATAATAAATTGTCCTATGATATTACAATTGAGGATAATGGCGAATATGAGAAGAAATCCGAAAAAAATGCTGCAATAAATAATGTTATTGAAGATGTAATGGTAATTGTTGAGGATAATGGTGATACTATTATCAATAATTTTGGTGTAGTGGTGAATAGTGAAGATGAATATGAATATGTAGCAACAAGTGAAACATCGAAACTTCGTTTTATTGCAGATGTCTATGGAAAAGCCCAAATTGATGATTTATCAAATGATCAAAAAAACGCTACACCGGATGATATTATTACATACTTATGTACAGATGATATCTATGGTTATGGTCTTTCGCTAGAGGATTTTACAAAGTCTGAATTACTAAAATATGTAAATATACGCTACGCAATGAATCTTAATAGTTACCGCAAATATATTCCTACTTCTGTCGCAGAAAATGTCAGTGATGAAACTGTAGCGGCTATTATGGAAAATGCCGATTCACTACAAGGTGTTAGTGTTGAAGAAACATCTATACGTGAGTATGTAGACAGTGAATATTTTGCACCAATTATTGGATATACAGGTTTAATTTCTCTTGAAGAATATGAAGCATTACAAGAAGAAGGCAAAGAAGAGTATACAAAGACAGATGTAATTGGAAAGTCTGGTTTAGAAAAAACATTAGATTCCTATTTACAAGGATCAAAAGGCGAGGAGCGAATCTACGTTAATAGTGTAGGACGTGTTACAGATACTGTAAGTACAATCGATGCTAAAGTTGGAAATGATGTATATTTAACAATTGACTCTAATTTACAAAAGTTATGTTATGACTTGTTAGAAGAGAAACTAGCAGGAATTTTGCTGGCAAAAATTCAAAATGTCATGGAGTATAATCCAGAGTATGTAAAGTCTACTACGGATATTATTGTTCCAATAGGGGATGTTTATAATGCATTTATTGGAAATGAAATTCTAGATGTATCTCACTTTGAAGATGAAAATGCGGGACCTACTGAACAAGCTGTATTAGCAAGTTATGAGGTGAAAAAAGCAGCTGATATTGAATCTGTTATGAATTATTTGATGAATCCTGATGCTGTTGCACATGAGAAGTTATCTAGTAAAGATCAAGAATACATTACCTATGTTTCGGCAACCTTGCTACGTGATACACTGGGTATTGTAGATAAGGATTTAATTAATACAGAAGATGAGATATACCAACAGTGGTTTGAGGGGAAGATTAATTTTTATTCATATATTACCTATGCCATTGAACAAAACTGGATTGACACAGCACGATTAGATCAATATTTAGATACCTCAAATAAGTATGTAGATTCAGCAGAAGTGCTGCAATCTATTCTGTCAATTGTTGAGAAAAAGCTCAATCCTGATGGTGGATTCCAAAAATTGATATATAAAAATATGATATTGAATTATGAACTTACAGGAACTCAAATTTCGTTAATGTTATTTGAGCAGAACTTATTGCCATTTAATCAAACTACTTATGACAACTTAAAAAGTGGGGCAATTACATCTTACGATTTTATAACATCGAAGATTAGAAATCTAGAAATCACACCAGGACAATTGGGACTAGAGCCAAGTACTGGTTCTGCAGTTGTAACAGATCCTAACACTGGAGATGTTCTTGCAATGGTGTCATATCCAGGATATGACAATAATAGATTGGCAAATCAAATTGATTCTGATTATTTTAACAAATTAGTGAATGACACAGCTAGCCCATTTTATAATCATGCAACATTAGAGAAAACAGCACCTGGATCCACATTTAAGATGGTTAGTTCGGTTGCAGGAGTTTCTGAGGGCGTAATGACAGTAGATACAATCGTACATGGTGGAGGTGTATTTGAAAAAGTAACACCAAATCCAAAATGCTGGATACATCCGCACAGTCACGGAAGTATGACATTAAGTACTGCCTTACAGAATTCATGTAACATCTATTTTTATGAATTAGGATATCGATTGAGTTTGGAAGATCGTACATTGATAGGTACTGATGATAAGCTTGGATCAACTACTCAAA
This sequence comes from uncultured Lachnospiraceae bacterium, assembly GCA_964367685.1. Lineage (GTDB taxonomy): Bacteria > Bacillota > Clostridia > Lachnospirales > Lachnospiraceae > CAUPWF01. Next base: position 87,381 of record CAYIYM010000005.1, on the reverse strand, counting down.
ATATGTATTCCAGTGATTTAGGTACACAAACGCTGGCTGAATATGCAAAATATTTTGGTTTAGATGAAAAAAGTGGAGTCGAAATACCGGAAAGCATGCCAGAAATATCTGATACAGCGTCAGTTCCTAGTGCAATTGGTCAGGGAACACATAACTATACAACAAGCCAATTGGCTAAATATGTAGGTGCAGTTGCAAATAAAGGGGATTTATACGACTTAACTTTGATCGATAAAGTTACAGATGTAGAAGGGAATATAGTAGAAGAATTTGAACCTAAGAAGGTAGATAACTCAGGTATTGTACAAATTCCATCCTCCGTGTGGAGCACAGTTCATTATGGGATGGAGTTAATGGTTAACAATAGTAGTACATTTGATTCATTATCAAATTCCATAGAACTTGCTGGAAAAACAGGAACTGCACAGCAGAGCAAAGTAAATCCAGATCATGCACTATTTGTTGGATTTACTCCAATTGACAATCCGGAAATCGCCTTAGCCGTACGTATTGCCAATGGATATACGTCGGCATATGCAGCTGAAGTAGGTAGGGATATTACTTCATATTACTCACAAACGGAAACCGTTGATTCTCTAATTAAGGGTGAGGCGGCCACACTTGGAAGAAATACATCTGGTGATTAATTTTGAAAATAGAGAATTCATTTATGAATTCAGAATAGATTGTCTAGATGACAGGAATGAAACAGGAGGAGTATGAATGGGAAAAGTTATTGTTGTAACATCTGGAAAAGGCGGTGTTGGAAAGACCACTGCAACTGCAAATTTAGGTGTTGCACTAGCTCAAAATGGAAAAAAAGTACTCATTGTTGATACCGACCTAGGGTTAAGAAATTTAGATATTACTATGGGTTTAGAAAATAAAATTGTATATAACCTTGTAGATGTAGTTGGAGAGAAGTGTAGTTTAAGTGATGCTGTATTAGAAAATCCTCGGTATCCAGGACTTTATTTGTTGGCATCTGCACAAACAAAAAATCAAAGTGCGGTTTCGCTAAATCAAATGAAAGCATTAACGGAAAACTTGGCACTAGAGTATGATTTTGTATTGTTAGATTGTCCTACTGGAATTGAACAAGGATTCCACAATGCAATAACAGGAGCAGATCAAGCAATCATAGTTTCAACGGTAGACACCTCTTCCATTCGAGATGCGGATCGTGTAATTAATCTATTAGAGTCAAATGGTATCACCGATATTGGAATTATTCTTAATAGGGTTAGAATGGATATGATACATAGAGGATGTGCGATGTCTATAGATGATGTAACTGATATTTTGACCAGCCCTTTGATCGGAATTATTCCTGAAGATGAATCTGTATTAATTGGCGTGCATAAAGGCGAGCCTATTGCTGGCGGTAGTTCATTGGCTGGGCAAGCATATTCCAATATATGTAAGCGAATGCTTGGTCAAGAAGTTCCTTTTTTAAATCTTAACAAGAAGAAAAGTATACTTTCAAAATTCGCTAACGTATTGACTAATAATTAGGAGAAGAATAGTGAGATATCTTAAAAAATATAATTTTAAAAATTACAAATGGTTATTAGTCTTGACACTAATTGGAGTTGCTATTTTTAGTGTGATGATTGTAGGCAGTGCACAAGAATCACTACAATCCCGTCAACTTCTTGGATTTGTAATTGGATTTGTGGCAATGTTTATTGTATCTTTGATTGATTATAAATGGATAATCAAACTACAATGGCTTATATATAGCGGTGCTATTGTAATATTACTTTGGGCTCATTTTTTTGGTGTAACCAATAATGGGGCACAAAGATGGATTAATCTATATATCATAGAATTCCAACCTTCGGAATTAGTGAAAATCATGTTAATTCTCTTTTTTGCTAAATTCTTTATGGATAATCAGGATCGTATTAATAATTGGAAAATTATTGCTACAGCTGTAGGTTTATTTGCAATACCAGCGCTTCTTATCCTTGCTCAACCTGATTTGTCGACAACACTTAGTATTACTGCTGTATTTATTATTTTGATTTTCATGTCTGGGTTACCATATAAAACCATTGGAATGATCCTTCTAATAGCAATACCAACTATAGCAGCTTTACTTTTTTATGTAACCTTGCCAAATCAAATACTATTGCGTGATTATCAGCAAACCAGAGTTCTTGCATGGTTGCAACCAGAAGATTATGTGGATGATGCAGCATATCAACAAATAAATTCTAAAATCGCTATTGGTTCTGGTCAATTAGATGGAAAAGGGTTAAATAATAATACTACAACTTCGTTAAAAAATGGAAATTTCATTGTAGAACCGCAAACAGACTTCATTTTTGCGATTATTGGTGAAGAATTAGGGTTTAAAGGCGCAATTGCTATTATTATTGCCTTGTTTTTAATCATAATGCAATGTATAATGATAGGAGTGCGTACCCAAATTTTTGCAGGTAAGTTGATTTGCTATGGCGTTGCATCGCAAATAGCAATTCAATCCTTTATAAATATGGGTGTTGCAACTGCTTTACTACCGAATACGGGAATTCCTTTACCATTTGTGAGCTATGGATTATCATCTTTAGTGAGTATGCTTATAAGTATAGGAATTGTTCTAAACATAGGACTACAGCAGAAAAAATATCAATAAGGAGAGAATAGTATGAATATTGGATTTGTAGCACATGATGCAAAAAAGAAGTTAATTCAAAATTTTTGTATTGCATACCGCGGTATTTTGTGCAAACATAATTTGTATGCCACTGGTACAACAGGGCGTTTAATCGAAGAAGTAACTAATTTGAATGTACATAAATATTTAGCAGGGCCATTAGGTGGGAATCAACAACTCGGAGCACAAATAGAATGTAATGATATAGATGCATTGATCTTTTTAAGAGACCCAATTAAACCAAAGTCTCATGAGCCTGATGTCAATGACATTGTTAGATTATGTGACACCTATAATATACCGATGGCTACAAATGTAGCCACAGCTGAATTATTAGTATTAGCAATTGATAGAGGAGATTTAGAGTGGCGTGAAATGTATAAGTAAAAAATTATATTTAACATTAGTTTCCCTGGGTATTATTACATTAATTAGTGGGTGTTCTAGTGAAAAGGCAATTGAAGAAATGTATGAGTATGAAACGAAGGAATTTAATAATGTTTACCATGAGGGTGATTTATTTGCAACTAACTTAGTGGTGGCAGATAACGACAAGGCATTGACAGATTATGAAGTTGATGTAACAACTACAGACATTCCAAAAAATGATAAACTTTATTACGCTGGAAGTCTCTTTAATATAACTGACAATGAGCAATATTTTGGTGATGAAGTGTTTGAAAAACTATATCCAGCTAGCACAACTAAAATCATTACTGCCTATGTTGCACTGCAAAATGGAAATTTAGATGATGTTGTTACGGTAAGTGACATCGTTAATACGATTCCAGCAGACTCTTCTATTTGTGGATTAGAAGAAGGTGATCAACTTACACTGTATGATTTAATTGCTGGATTAGTAGTAAAATCTGGTAATGATAATGGAGTTGTAATTGCTGAACATATTTCAGGATCTGTAGAAGCTTTTGTTGAATTGATGAATGAAGAAGCATATAGGATTGGAGCAACTCAAAGTAATTTTCAAAATCCACATGGGTATCATGACGATGACCACTATACAACAGCCTATGATCTGTATTTGATTTTTAATGAAGCATTAAAAGATGAAAGGTTCAAAGAACTGATTGCAGCAGAGAAATATGCCGCAACTATCACAAAGGATAATGGGGACGCTGAAGAAGTCACTTGGTTTGTAACTAATCAATATAAAAAAGGGATTGTTGAATCACCCGATAATGTAGAAATTGTTGGTGGAAAAACTGGTTATACATCACTAGCAAGAAATTGTTTGGTTTTATTGGAAAGAGATGCAAATAATAATGAATACATTTCAATTATATTAGGTGCACAAAATGCTACCGTACTATATAATGAGATGACCAATTTAATTGAAGCTATACCAACAGAATAACTACTAAGGGTATTTCCAATTGGAGATACCCTTAACTAATATATGGTTCAATCAAACTATAAGGAGAGCTATGTTTATTTATAATAAATACTCAGAATACCTAAAAGAAAAATATGGCGAGAAAGTATATAAGTTACCAATTAATTTACCAATCACATGTCCTAATCGTATTGATGCGAAGGGATGTAACTTTTGCGCAGAAGTCGGCACTGGATTTGAATCTATGAGCGCAGACAACTCAGTTACAAATCAATTGTTGCGAACAAAAGAATATATTGGAAAAAGATATGGCGCCAATAAATTTATTGCCTATTTTCAAAACTATACAAATACATTTATGCCTATCGAGTTATTTGAGGCATATATACATGAGGCGGCACAGGTAGATGATATCGTTGAAATTTCTATTTCAACTCGACCAGATTGTATACATACATCGTATCTAGAGGTACTAGATAAAGTATCGAAAAAATATAGCATTTCCATTACAATAGAACTTGGCTTACAAAGTGGGAATAATGAAACATTAAGAAAAATAAATAGAGGACATGGAATTGTGGAGTATATAGATGCAATGCAAATGATCCGATCTTATTCATTTACTACATGCACACACGTGATTCTGAACTTGCCTTATGACTCTATATCAGATACAATAGAAACTGCAAAACTTGTTTCAGTTATGAAAAGTGATATTGTGAAGCTACATTCCTTGTATATTGCAAAACATTCAACAATGGCTAATGAATATGAAAGTGGGCTAATATCAATTTGCTCAAAAGATGAATATTTGGAGAGACTTGCAATTTTTTTACAGTATATTTCTGATACGATGATTGTAGAACGATTATTTAGTAGAATACCAAAAGATGATATGTTCTTCTCCAATTGGGGTATGAGCTGGTGGAAGCTACAAGATGAGTTCCTAGAGAAGATGGAGCAAGAAGAGCGTTATCAGGGGCAATTATTTAATTATTTGAATGGAAGTGCATTACGTAAATTATAAAGGAGAACCAATGAAGAAGTCGAATAAAAAGAAATCGAACAAAAGTAAATTAGTTCATATAAATAAATATAGAAATCGACTTGAAATGAATTTGGGAGTCGTTATTTTTGGTATTGTATTTATATATTTACTGGCATCAGTCGTTATGTATTTACTCACTCCTAATATTAAAATTTATGAAGTAAGAAAAGGTTCCATTCTTAAGGACAGTGCATTTAATGGTTTGATTTTAAGAGATGAATCAGTGATTCTAAGTGATTCATCCGGATATATTCATTATTACCCACAAGATGAATCCAGAGTCACAGTTGGATCCAATCTATATACCATATTAGATACTGAGAATATTAATACTGAGAGTACTGAGACTGATCAAGAAGTAAAATTAGGTAATGCCGAAAAAAGAGAAATTCAGTTACAATTACAGGCCTTCAACAGTGCCTATAGTGAATCTAACTATGATGCTATTTATTCATTAAAAAGTGATTTGAATTCCATTATGGATGAACTTGATAATACGGATCAAAAACTTATGTTAGATACATATATTCAGAATTCGAATCAGAATTATGAAGTTGTAAATAGTGATATGGCTGGAATATTTAGTTATACCACAGATGGATATGAGATGTTACAACTCAATCAAGTGGATAAAGATTCTTTTGACAAGGATAATTATGAGGTTACAAATTTAGAATCTGGTGCAAAAACCAATGGAAATGCACCAATCGGTAAGATAGTTCAAAGCGAGGAATGGTCTATTGTAATCAATTTGTCTGAAGAGCAATCGAAAGAATATAGTGAACTAGAGTATGTAGATGTAAAATTTTTAAAAGATGATAAATTAATGACAGCTGGATTCTCCATTGAAAAAAAAGGAGCAGAATATTTTGGTATTTTATCTTTTGATTCAGGCGTTATTCGATATGCAGAAGATAGATTTTTAGACATTGAATTAATTATTGAGAATCTAGAAGGATATAAAGTACCTATTACATCTGTTATTCAAAAAGAATTATTAGAAGTACCAATTGAATTATTTCAACCAGATACAGCTGGTTTACTACAAGAACAGAAAAATGGCGAGCATCAATTAATTACGCCTGAAATATTTCTTCAAACAGATGAATTTGCATACATTGATCCTGCTGTACTAGAAGGAAACATGAAAGTATATAGTTCAAAATTACAGAAAAATGTAGTTCTTATTGAGAAAAAAATGATGGATGGAATTTATAATATTAACAAGGGTTATGCGGAATTTAAATGTGTTGAGATTTTGACTTCAAGCGAAGAATACTACATAATTAGTAGTAATACAACCTGGGACATTTCAAATTATGATCATATAGCTCTAGATGGTGCAGTGGTAGAAGAGGGCGATATTGTCTTCTAAAGGAGGATATAATGTTAACTGATAATTATGAGCAAATACGCTCAACTATAAATGAATGTTGTGATTTAAATAAGATATCTCATGATGACATAACTTTATTGGTGGTGAGCAAAACACAGCCAGTGGAATCTTTGCAGCAATTATATGATATAGGGGTTCGTCATTTTGGTGAAAATAAAGTGCAGGAATTATTAAACAAACAACCCTTATTACCAGCAGATATTAAATGGCATTTAATAGGCCATCTTCAAACAAATAAAGTGAGACAAATTATAGATAAGGTAACAATGATTCATTCTGTTGATTCAATAAAACTACTCAATGTCATAGAAGCAGAAGCAAAGAAAAAAGGATTGCACATTCCTGTATTATTACAAATTAACATAGCAGGAGAAGAGTCCAAATTCGGAATTGCACCTGACGAGTTAGAAGAGTATTTAGTTCGCTTTTCAAGTTTAGAACATGTAACATTAGTTGGATTGATGGCAATTCCACCATTTGTTTCAAATTCTAATGAAAATAGACACTTTTTTACACAAATGAGAAAATTATTTATTGACATTAGAGGCAAAAACATTGATAATGTTAATATGAGCGTCTTGTCAATGGGTATGTCAAATGATTATCTAGTAGCAATCGAAGAAGGATCAACGATTGTTCGTGTTGGCACAAGTATTTTCGGCGCAAGGAAATATAATATATAGAAATGATTGGAGTATATAAATATGGGTGTTTTAGATAAATTTTTAGATTTAATGAAGTTGAGTGATGATGATGAGTTTGACTATGAAGTAGATGACTATGAGTATGAAGACGAAGAATTTAATGATAAGCCTTCAAAGAAAAACAGCTTTTTCAACAATAAAAAAAGCAACAGCAGATATGATGAATTTGACGATGAATTTGATGATCAACCTGTAAGTCAGAAATTTTCGAAACCAAAAACTACAATATCAAATAAAGTTACACCAATGAGAAGCCCTTCTAAACCAAGTGGTTCAGGAATGGGAGTTTGCGTAATCAAACCTACATCGATTGAAGATGGAAGAGAAATATGTGAAACACTATTAGATAGCAGAACAGTTATTCTAAATCTTGAGGGTATGGATCTTGAATTAGCACAACGTATTATTGATTTTACATCTGGTGCGACATATGCAATGAAAGGTAACCTAAGAAAAATTTCTAATTATATCTTCTTGGTAACTCCTGATAATGTTGATATTTCTGGAGATTTACAAGATATCCTTGGTAATTCTTTTGATGCTTCATCAATTAGAAATCGTTTCTAATCATGAATAAGCAAGAAGAATTATTACGTAAGAGATTGATTGAATTATCTTCAATAGCTTTTGAACGTAATATTATTACTTATACAAGCTTTTTAAATTTGAATGAATTGAATATTTTCCATAATATACCGAAAAATGAATTGTTTACAAAATACGAATTTTACGGTGGATTTCGACAAGCAGAGCGTCAGATGATATCTTTTATCCCTGATGCTATTTGTTATGAAAATGTTTATCCTATCACTGCCTTATCGATTAAACCTAAAGCGACTAAATTTTCACAGACACTTAATCACAGGGATTTTTTAGGTTCGCTATTAAGCTTAGGCATTGACCGTAGCGTTGTAGGTGATATTCTAGTACAAGAAGATAGTGCCATTGTTTTTGTTGATGATAAGATAAGCTTATTTATTCAAGACCAATTAACATCTATTAAGCAAACCTTTGTAGAAGTATTAGAAATTCATGAAGATTGTGACGATTATATGCCAGCTTTTCAAGAAGTAAAAGGGACTATTTCATCCATTCGTTTAGATAGCGTATTGGCTCTAGTTTTAAAAGAATCTAGGAGCAAATTAATACGCTATATTGAAGGTGGCAAGGTATTTGTAAATGGGAAAATAACGACAACAAATGCTTGTAAATTATGTGATGATGATATCATTTCAGTTAGAGGAGTTGGTAAATTTCAATACAAAGGTGTCATCACCAAAACAAAAAAAGATAAGTTTTACATTACTATTAATAAGTTTATATAGGAGAATATATGGAGAATAAGCAAAGTTTTAAACATATAATTATTGCAATTTTTAGTATTATAATATTAGTTGCAATTGATCAATATACAAAGTATTTAGCAGTGCTTCATCTAAAAGGCACAGATGGAATTGATATAATTTCTGGTGTATTTAAATTGGAATATTTAGAAAATAGAGGTGCTGCATTTGGTATGTTACAGGGGCAACAAACTTTTTTCCTGATTTCGACTCCAATTATTATTGTAATATTGAGTTATATTTACATGTGCATACCTCGTATTAAACATTTTTTGCTGATACGTATATGTACAGTCGTAATAATTGCAGGTGCAATTGGCAATTTATTAGATCGAGCAAGATTAAATTACGTGATTGATTTTTTTTATTTTGAATTAATTGATTTTCCGATTTTCAATATTGCTGATATTTATTGTACTGTTACAGTCGCTGTATTTGGAGTTGCTATCCTTTTTTATTACAAAGAAGAGGATCTTAATGACATTAAATTATGGAAGAAATAGGAGTGAAATGTGAATATTACAAGGTTTATCGTTTCAGAAAATGAAGAAAATAGAATAGACAAGTTTTTACAACTTAAAACTCCGGAAACATCGAGATCTTTTTTTCAAAAAATAATTAAAGATCACGGTGTTTCTGTGAATGGTGAGATTGTAAAAACAAATTATAAAGTAAAGGCATCTGATGTTGTCGAATGTATTGTTCCAGATCCTGTAGAATTAGATATACTTGCTGAAGATATTCCAATAGATGTGTTATATGAAGACAGTGACATACTAATTGTAAATAAGCCTAAAAACATGGTAGTGCATCCTGCACCGGGACATTATACTGGAACACTTGTTAATGCTATCATGCATCATTGTAACGAAAGTCTATCTGGAATTAATGGTATTATGCGCCCTGGTATTGTACATCGTATTGATAAAGATACAACAGGTTCATTAGTAATATGTAAAAATGACAAGTCCCACCAATTCCTTTCTGATTTGTTAAAGGAACACAATATAACACGTAAGTATCATGCAATTGTACACGGGGTAATAAAGGCAGATGAGGGCACAATTGAAGGTCCTATAGGTCGTCATCCTATTGATCGTAAAAAAATGTGTATAAATGAAAAAAATGGAAAACCTGCAAAAACACATTATAAAGTATTGCAACGATTCTCTAACTTCACCTATATTGAATGCGAGTTAGAAACAGGACGAACACATCAAATACGCGTCCATATGGCAAGTATTAATCATCCATTACTAGGCGATGAAGTATACTGTAATACCAAAAGTAAATTCAAATTACAAGGTCAAACATTGCATGCAAAAACATTGGGATTTGAACATCCTAGTTCAAATGAATATATGATTTTTGAAGCACCACTACCTAATTATTTTGAAGAACTACTTAGGAAACTAACATAATTTTACATATGAATTTCAGATTATTAAAATTAAAATTTTATACTAAAGGAGAAATGAAATTATGAATAAGAAAAAAATTGTAATAACTATAGGAAGACAATTCGGAAGTGGTGGCTTTAATATAAGTAATTACATTGCAGAGGAGTTAGGGATTAAGGTATATGATAAGGAAATGCTGAAAGTTGCAGCAGAAGATAGTGGACTGAGTGAGCAATTCTTTGAAAAACATGATGAAAAACCAACAAGTAGCTTTCTTTATTCATTAGTTATGGATACATATTCGATGAATTACTCATCGAATTCATTTGCAGATATGCCACTTAATCACAAGGTTTTTCTTGCTCAATATAATGCTATCAAAAAAATAGCTGATGAAGAGTCATGTATTTTAATTGGTCGATGTGCAGACTATGCGCTTGAGGAATATGATAATGTTTTTCGAATTTTTATCCATGCGCCATTAGAAGCTAGAATTGCTGCAACAGAAAAAAATTATAAAGTTAGCTACAATAAAGCCAAAGACATGATCATGAAGTCTGATAAACGTAGAGCATCTTATTACAATTATTTTTCAAATAAAAAATGGGGTGATGCTAGTAGTTATGATTTATCAATAGATAGTTCTAAATTAGGTATGAAAAAGACCGCAGAGTTAATTATTGAGTATATTAAGAAGTATGAGTTACTATAAGATTAGTGAGGGGATATAAATGAAATTTGTAATACAAAGAGTAAATGAAGCATCGGTTAAGGTAGATGGGAATATAGTAGGTGCAGTTAAAAAAGGATATCTGGCATTTATAGGTATTTGTGAAGAAGACACGAAAATGATTGCCGATAAGTTAGTTAATAAAATGATCAATCTCAGAATTTTCTCGGATGAAAATGAAAAAATAAATTTATCGTTAGGAGATGTAAATGGTGAGCTATTATTAGTTTCACAATTCACACTATATGCAAATTGTAAAAAAGGAAATCGTCCGAGTTTTGTAGAAGCAGGGGCACCAGAAATGGCAAAAGAATTGTTTGAGTATATAATAAACGAGTGTAAAAAAAGAGTTGCTGTTGTAGAAACTGGTATATTTGGTGCAGACATGAAAATATCACTTGAAAATGACGGTCCTTTCACCATAGTGTTAGACTCGCAAGCATTATAAACTATATATAGTATGCAATACAAACAAATAGGTTTACATAATACATATATGTAAACCTATTTGTTTGTATTTTAGTTTTCTCTTAATTTAACAGCAGTAGCAGCAAGTCGTCTACGGTTTTCATCTAGTGCAGCATAATGTTTCTTAGTTGTATTTACGTCTTTATGACCTAATACATCAGCTACTAAATATATATCACCAGTTTCCTTGTATAAATTTGTACCATAAGTACTTCGTAACTTATGTGGAGTAATTACCTTATTAGGTGTTACTTGTTTTGTATATTTTTTAACCATATTTTCAATTGCTTGCACACCCATACGTTTTTTCTGAGTAGATAAGAATAAGGCATTTTCATGCTTTTCATCAGTAGAAATGTATCGTCTAGAATTATATAAGTAATCCTTTAAAGCATGAGCAACCTCACTTCCAAAATAAACAACCATTTCATTGCCACCTTTTCTTGTGACTTTTATTCCGTTATTTTTAAAATCAACATCCTGTATATCTAAGCCAACACATTCAGACACACGAATTCCAGTCCCCAATAATAAAGTTAGAATAGCTAAATCTCTAAGTTTGGTTTTCTCGTAATAGACAAGAGCTTGCCCGGTTAAAATATCACCACAATTCTCGACATAATCTAATAACTGAGCAACTTCATCAATTTCAAGTCGTGTAATGGTTTTTTCATGTATTTTGGGCATATCAATCAATATTGTTGGGTCATATGTAATCATTTGATGCTTATAATAATACTTGTAAAAACTTCTAAGCGCAGAAAGCTTACGAGCAAGTCCTTTTTCAGTATTGGTTATTTGCTTTCCATTAGATTCGTAAACCTTCAAATATTCTTGATATTCTTCAATATCTTGTGTAGTTAAAGATGATAAATGATCTAATTTCAAATCAGTAAGTTCGAACCCCTTATACAATGGATTATTATCTAATAAGAACTGAAAAAAAACGCGTAAATCATAAGCATATGAAATTCTAGTCTTAGATGATGAACGTGGTTCAATTGCTCGAAAATAATCACGCGTAAAAGCAGGTAGCGTATCTAGAATTTCACGTAACTTTAATGTATTACTTATGGATAATTGCTTTTGATAATTATTTTTTGTGATACTCATATAATTCCCCTTTATAGTTTAAATATAGATATATGTTATCATATCATAATATTTATGTCTATATCTATTTGAAAAATCGTTATTTGTCGTATAGAT
>CAYIYM010000005.1:41609-74970 GCA_964367685.1 uncultured Lachnospiraceae bacterium | reverse complement strand
TTATTTGTCGTATAGATATATAGTTATAAAAGAGCTAGCTATTCTTTTGCAATCAGATTACTACTAATAAAAAGAATAACTAGCTCAAATGTACTATTATAATATGTAAGGAACAACAATATGATCACCTGTTTGTATTGTATGTGTACTCATATTATTCAAAAACATTAATTCGTCTACAAACTCTTGTGTACTTGTAGATTCTGTTAGCTTATATTGCTCTGCAATAGTCCAAAGGCAGTCACCTGATTCGATTCGAATACTCTTGTAAGATGTCTCAATTTTAGCGCTTGTTGTATCAGTGGCTTGTGATAAAAATCCAATTGATGTAATACTAATCATAAATAATGTTATTGCAACAAATAGTAATTGTGCTTTAATTCTTGTATTCCTCTTAGTTCTTCTAGCTGTTCTGGCCATATCTCTATTATTCACTCTCATAGTACCCTCCACTTAATATTATATATTGCATTTCTATTTTCTTTTTTAGTCGAACAGTTGTTCTATACATAGAATACTATACGAACAAACGTTTGTCAATAATAATCGAACATATTTTCTAAACATTTGTTTGCTTTTCTGATATACGTGTGCTATATTTAATTCATAGATGGAGGAATAATACATGAATACTGGAAAAATAAGCACAAAGCAAAAAGAAATTCTTGAATATATTAAGGAACAGATATTATCTAAGGGCTATCCGCCTGCAGTAAGAGAAATATGTGAGGCTGTTTCTTTGAAGTCAACATCTTCGGTACACTCTCATCTTGAGAGTTTAGAAAAAAATGGTTATATTAGAAGAGATCCTACAAAACCACGTGCTATTGAGATTATAGACGATAATTTTGCTTTAACGAGACGTGAAGTTGTTCAAGTGCCAATGGTTGGCGAAGTTGCAGCTGGTGCACCTTTATTAGCGCAAGAAAATATCAGCAACTACTTCCCTATCCCAATGGAATTCATGCCAAACGCTGATACATTTATGTTGAAGGTCAAAGGCGATAGTATGATTAATGTGGGAATTTTTGAAAAGGATATGGTTTTAGTTGAGCGAACACAGGTTGCGCGCAATGGAGATTTAGTTGTGGCACTTATCGAAGATGGAGCCACTGTTAAGACCTACTATAAAGAAGATGGTTACTATCGTTTGCAACCAGAAAATGATAGTATGGAACCGATTATTACTACTGAGTTGATGATATTAGGTAAGGTAATTGGCGTATTTAGATTTTTATAATCAGAATCCACAAAAAAGGGTTTACATAATCACATTATGTAAACCTTTTTTGTAAGTTGTATTACTTATCTATTAATATACTTATATTTCTTTAAAATCGATTTGTTTTCCATCACTCCAAATACGTTCTAAGTTATAGAACAGTCTATTTTCTTTGTCAAATACATGAATGATAATATCACCAAAATCTAACAATGTCCAATTACTAGCTCCATACCCTTCTCTCTGCTTTACAAAGAATCCTTCTTTTTCTAAAGCATGTTCCACATTGTCGACCAATGCTCTTACTTGACTTTCATTTGTTCCATTTGCAATAATAAAATAATCTGCTAATACTGTAACTTCTGAAATATCAATAACTCTTATATCTTCACCTTGTTTTTCATCAAGTGCATTAAAAGCAATCTTTGCCATTTTTTTCGAATTTTCTAATGTAGACATTTTGTTCCTCCTTTAATTGTTATAATAATTATATGTTTCTATTGTCAAACCATCTATAATTAAATTTTGTTTGCTTAAATATTCAATTGACTGTTTGGTTAACTCTTTTATTGTTCGATCCATACACTCAAAAGAAAGTGCCTGGAAATAGGTTAGATTCGGTAATGTACGATTAGGTTCTATATAATCAGCAATGTAAATTATCTTTTCTAATTTCGACATATTAGGTCGCCCAGTTGTGTGATACAAGATTGCATTTGAAATTTCTTCATCATGAATGTGATACTCTTCTCTTAACAAATGCGACCCTAATTTAGCATGTATCAAAACAGGATTCATTTCTTCTGTTTCTGATAGAATAATACTATATTTCTCACATAATACTAACTGTTCTTCTATAGAATAAATTTTCGCACAATCATGTAAAATACCTGCAATCATTGCTTTTTCTACAGGATAATCATACTTCATTGCTAATGCAGCCGCAGTATACATTACGCCCTGTGAATGTCGAAAACGCTCTTCATTTAATGATTTACTTAATAACATTTCTAATTGATTATGCATCATCTCCACCCTTTTCAACTCTTATATATATGGAATTCCTCTATATACTGTATCACTTCAACTGGAGTGATAAAACGAATAGATTTCCCTTGTGCTATTCGTTGTCTAATGGAACTCGAAGATATTTCTAATAAAGGCATTTGTAATAATTTGACATCAGCATTATATTTCTCTTTTATGTAATTAATTTGATTTTTAAGGATTTCAAAATTCATATTTTCACGACAAGCAGCTAGAATTTTACATTTTTTAAATATAATCTCAGGATGCTTCCAATGTTCAATTGAGAATAATGAATCACTTCCCAGAATAAAATAGAATGTATCATTTGGATATAAACATCCTAATTCACTTAATGTTTCATAAGTAAATGTTGTTTTTTCTTTATCTATTTCATGCTTAGATAACTTGAAATATTTTGTAGAACGAATTGCTCGCTCTATCATCTCAACACGCTCGCTTGGCGTACTTGTCATGGATTTATTACACTTATGCGGAGGATTTCCATTTGGCATAAACCAAATTTCATCTAATCCTAGTTCCTCATACGCATACTCCCCAAGCATCAAATGACCATTGTGAATCGGGTCAAATGTTCCACCGACTATACCAATTTTCATACTACCCTCACACAATTATATATTTTTCTTCTTTTTTTCAACAGGTAAAATGATTTTCTTCTTCTCATTTTTTCCTTCTCTGTATAAAACAATTTTCTTACCAATCACTTGTACCACTTGAGAACGTGTACGTTCAGCTACGATTTGAGCTAGTTCTTTTGGGTCATCCATACAATTTTGTAATACACTTATTTTAATTAATTCTCGTGCTGTAATTGCTTCGTCAATGGCTGCTACAAGGGAAGGGGTCATGCTTGACTTCCCAATTTGAAAAATTGGGTCTGTTGTCATAGCAATACTTTTTAAATAAGCTCTTTGTTTTGTTGTCATCTTCTACTCCTTATTCATAATAGTCAAATTGTAATCCGTACATACGTACCGTATCACCTTCTTGAATATTAAGTGCTTTTAATTTTGCTAAAATTCCTGTTTCTTTTAAGAAACGTTGGAAGAATACAAAACCTTTTTCAGTGTCAATATTTGTATATTGTAACATTTTTTCAATTCGAGGTCCTTCAACAACGAACATACCATCCTCGATCTCAACAGTATACGCTAACGAAGAGTATAATAACTCTTCTTCTGGGAAATACTCTTGCTCAAAAATAATCGTTGGTATATCAATCTTTTTAAGTTCTGAGCGTACATAGTTCAATACTTCTTTTAATCCAGCTCCAGTTGCTCCAGAAATTGAAAAAACTTTATATCCTTGTGGCTCAAATTCTTTACGAATTGCATCTACCGGATCCTCGTCCTCGGCATAAATTAAATCTGTTTTATTAGCGGCAATAACCTGTGGTCTTTTTGCAATTTCAGGATTGAATTTCGCTAATTCTTCATTTATTTTATAAATATCGTCAATTGGATTTCTTCCTTCTGTAGATGCCGCATCCACTACATGGATTAGCAGTTTTGTACGCTCTACATGGCGTAGAAACTCATGTCCTAATCCTATCCCCTCGGATGCTCCTTCAATAAGGCCAGGTATATCAGCAATTACAAATCCACCTTCTCCATCATTAAAATCTACAACTCCAAGATTCGGGTTCAATGTTGTGAAGTGATAATTGGCAATCTTTGGTGTTGCATTTGTAACACGAGACAAGAATGTGGATTTACCAACATTCGGGAACCCCAATAGTCCTACATCTGCAATAACTTTAAGTTCTAATGTAAC
This sequence comes from uncultured Lachnospiraceae bacterium, assembly GCA_964367685.1. Lineage (GTDB taxonomy): Bacteria > Bacillota > Clostridia > Lachnospirales > Lachnospiraceae > CAUPWF01. The sequence continues at coordinate 70,925 of CAYIYM010000005.1, read as the reverse complement.
TTCAAGTTCTCTTGCTGCTTGTCCAGGCTGTGCAAATTTAGGCACTTGTAAGGTTGGTGTAGCAAAATGTTGATTTCCTTTTCCTCCACGGCCACCTTTTAAAATTACTTGACGCTGATTACCAGCAGACATATCAGCAATAACTTTGCCCGATTCAGCCTCTTTAATAATTGTTCCCTCAGGAACCTTTAGAACGATGTTTTCTGAATCTGCTCCATGGCATCTTTTCTTACCACCTTGCTCACCGTCCTTTGCCACAAATTTTCGTTTGTGTCTATAATCAGATAAGGTATTTAGGCCTTTGTCAACTTCGAAAATAACGTCACCGCCACGTCCGCCGTCACCACCATCAGGTCCACCATTAGGTACATAAATTTCTCTTCGAAAACTAACAGCACCATCGCCACCCTTACCAGATCTAATTAATATCTTCGCTCTATCTGCAAACATAATAATATCCTCTCTATAATTAATTACTGTGTCATCTATATTTAATCTTCATTATAACTATATTCCTAAATAAAAACAAGGCTTCAAACCAATAAGATTTGAAGCCTAAATGTTTTCTTATTCTGCTACTGGTCTAATAGAAACTTGTTTCTTGTCTCTACCTTTTCTTTCAAAACGTACAATACCATCTACTAATGCAAATAATGTATCGTCACCACCGCGACCTACGTTCACACCTGGGTGAATTTTAGTTCCGCGTTGTCTGTAAAGAATGTTTCCAGCTTTTACAAATTGTCCGTCAGCTCTTTTTGCACCTAATCTTTTAGATTCAGAGTCTCTACCGTTTCTTGTAGAACCAACTCCTTTTTTATGTGCGAAAAATTGAAGGTTTAATTTCATCATAGTCTTACACCTCCTCGAATGATAAGTTTATATATTCTTCATAATCGTCGAAAATAGCTCTAAGTCCAAGAACCATTGTTCGTAACAGCAAGTTTGCTTCTTGTGATGGTCTGCTCTTGAGTAAAAATTCAATCTCTCCATCTTGTTCATCTGAAACAGTAGAACAAGGGTCTTCTGTGAATTTTTCAATCGCATTTACTGTGTTTATCAATAATATAGATACTGCTGCGCATACAATGTCTTGACCATTATCAGCCATTCCAGCATGACCACAAGCACGAAATCCCATATGTTGATTATCCTCAGTTTTTATTATTGTTACATTAACCACGTAACTACCTCACTTTATTAAGCGTTAATTTTTTCAATTTTTACTGCTGTGTATTGTTGTCTGTGACCGTTTTTCTTATGGTATCCAGATTTTCTCTTGTATTTGTAAACGATGATTTTCTTAGCTTTCCCGTCTCCAATTACTGTTGCTGTTACAGTAGCTCCTTCAACTGTTGGATTTCCAACTTTGAATGATTCTCCGCTTACTGCTAAAACTTGGTCAAATGTGTAAGTTCCTTCAGCTTCAACACCAAGTTTTTCAACTTTAATGATATCGCCTTCAGCTACTTTGTACTGCTTACCACCTGTTGCTATAATTGCGTACATATGGCACCTCCTATTATCATTACTCGCCAGCTATGGTGATTGATTTCTCAACGCTTATGACCTCGCTGTGCGGCATACTGTTGTATAATAACATAATTCATTATATTCGTCAATAGTTTTCGGCTTAGTTTCGAACCTTTAACTGTGTTTCAACAAAAATATCATAGATTGCTTTAATTGCAGTATCAAAATCTTGATTTTGTACTCCAATAATGACATTTAATGCACTTGATCCTAAATCAATTAATTTAATATCAACATTTGCATGAGATAAAGCAGAGAAAATCCTTCCTGCTGTTCCACGATTTGACTTCATTGAGCGTCCAACAACTGCAATTAGCGCTAATTCAGATTGTACTTCAATAACATCTGGCTTAACAGCCTTATATATGTCAGAAAGCATTTGTTGTTCCTGATCTTCAATTTCATCTTGATGTACAATTACAGAAAAAGTATCAATTCCAGAAGGCATATGCTCAACAGGAATGTTGTATTTTTGAAACACATCAAGTACTGTTTTACAAAAACCTACTTCAGAGTTCATCATAGCCTTTTCAATATTGATTGCGGCAAATCCTTTTTTACCAGCAATTCCTGTTAGAATATATTTTGACTGTTTAATTGTATCTTCAACTATTAATGTACCTTTATCTTCTGGTTTATTTGTGTTTTTTATATTGATTGGTATTCCATCTCTTCTTACAGGGAAAATAGCTTCCTCGTGTAGAACTGTCGCCCCCATGTATGCAAGTTCACGGAGTTCTTTATATGTGATCACACTAATTGGCTTTGGATTTTCAACAATACGTGGATCAGCAACAAGAAAACCTGATACATCAGTCCAGTTTTCATAGAGATCAGCTTCTACAGCTCGAGCAACAATAGAGCCTGTAATATCCGATCCACCGCGTGAAAATGTTTTTATAACCCCATTAGGCATGGCACCATAAAAACCTGGAACAACCGCATATTCATAAACACCTAACGCTTCTTTCACTTTTGAATTTGTTAACTCGGAATCAAAATTACCATCATCATCAAATACAATCATCTTAGCGGCATCTACAAATGGGAATTCCAAATATTGGGCGATCACCAAACTATTTAAATACTCTCCTCTTGAAGCAGCATAATCAGCTCCAGCTTTCATTTTGAAGTTCTCTTCAATAATTTCAAATTCTGACTCTAAGCTATAAGTCAAGTTTAAATCATTAATAATACTAGTATATCGAGCCTTAATTTTATTAAACAATGGTAGAAACTCTTTTTCCTCCGAAGCTAACTTATAGCATTCATATAACATGTCTGTTACTTTAGTGTCTGAATTATCTCTTTTCCCAGGCGCTGAAAGGACTATGAATTTTCTAGTAGGGTCTTCTTTAATAATATGGACCGCTTTAATAATTTGATCTGCACTTGCTAATGAGCTACCACCGAATTTTACAACTTTTTTCATTTTGTTCTCCTTTGTTAACTATATGTATTCTTATATACTAATATGCTCCCTCACACTTTCGTATAAGGTTCTATGTGTTTTTTTTCTCGTAATTTCAACTAATTGTAGTTTTGTTGTTCCTACTACTTTCGTCTGAATAGAATCCTTTTTAAACTCTGAACGTAAAATTGATAACACCTCATCCATTTTACTACTATTCTTCAGATTTATAAAGTCAATAATAATAATGCCTGAAATATTTCTAAGTTTTATTTGATAAGCAGCCTCTATCGCAGCCTCTATATTAATTTTAAGATATTGTTCTTCCTTATCTCTTTTCGTAACACACTTTCCGCTGTTTACATCAATGACCGTCAATGCTTCCGTTGGTTCAACTACTAAGTATGCTCCCGAATTCAACCACACCTTCTTCTGCAAAAATTTATCAAGATTAGATTCCAAATTATACAATTTACTCAACGTAAAATTCCTATCCTCATATAACTCTAGCTTATCTACTAAATCTGGAATAAATTGTTCTAAATATACAGAAATTTCATCATACATGGATTGTTCTTCTACTACAATTTTATTGATAGTTGATTGTTTCACATCTCGAATAAATGAAAGTGCAGGTGTAATTGCGGTCTTTAAACACGAAAAGCATGGGCGCATTTTTGCATACTCCCGTATACGATTATATTCACTTATTAAATTTTCGATTTCAAGGCGAATATCTTCTATAGATGCATCTTTAGCATTCGTTCTTGCAATCCATCCATAGGAAGTCGATTTATATTCAGTTAATATAGCTTTTAATCTATCTGTATCACTTGTTTTTAATTTTTTAGAGATACTAATTTTTGTGTTTTCTGATGTCAACACGACATAGTTACCTGTAAAATTCAAATTTGTTGTAATGGTAGGCACTTTAGTTTTCGTAGCCTCCTTCTGCACTTGAACAACAATTTCATCCCCAATTGATACATCTGTTTTCATCTCATAATAACAAGGAATACTGGGAGCAATTTCGATAAATGCTGCATTTAAACTTGGTACAATTTTTTGTACACGTCCAATAAAGATATCTCCAATTTTATAAGTAGTTTTCATATTCGGAGAAAATTGAAATTTCTCTATTCGATGATTCTCTAGCAACACTTGTGCTGTTCCTTTGTATAAGTTCGCTATTGCAATCGTTGAATTTAACATGATTCTATAACCGTTCCCAAAGATTCAAGTGTTACAAATTGATTAGATTCTGACTTTGCATAAACTTCTACTCGATTATATGTGAGTCCATAGGAATTTTTATCAAATCCCGAATTGGCCATAAATGCTTCCATTACCAAATCAGGTTTCAAATTTTCAACACTTCCTGTCGCAACTTGCATGAAGATTCTATCCTCCAACAATTCTAATTTATAAATCATTGGTTTTAAATCTACTTCACGTTCACTTTTCTTCGTTTTCTTAGTAATTAATATTTCAGTTTTCTGAATAAATGTATTGAATTTATCAATAAAATCCTTATCAAATGTCTTCATTGAAAACACTTCATAATCAGCCGCTGCAACAATTGCCATACCTGTTTTTTGTCCATCTGGTAATTCGCGAAATGATAGAACTTCCATACCCTCTACCATAACCTCATTTAATTGTTTTACTGCTACATCACTACTTATATTTGCTGAAGTTTCAATATCAAAGTATTCTCCATCACTTGTTAATCCAACACCTAGCGGATTTGCAAAAGACATAATCATATGGGGTGTGAACCCTTGAGAATACTTCATAGGGATATTTGCCCTTCTCATTGCCTTTTGGAAGTATCTCATAATATCTAAGTGTCCAATAAATTTCATCACGCCGTATTTTCGGAATTTAATTCTAACCTTCATAGCACATACCTCCTCCTAAAACACCAGCGCCACATCCAGCACACTTCTCTTTACAATTCAGTGTAACCTCAGCATTCATCGCACGCTTCCATTCTTTTTTTAAGAATTCTTTTGTTACACCAATATTAATAAAATCCCAAGGGAATAGTTCATCTAAATCACGCTCACGCAATGTATAGAATGGGATACTTACACCTGTATTCTCAAATGCTTGTAACCACTTCTCATTACTAAAATGTTCAGACCAAGAATCATACAGACAGCCTAATTTATAAGCTTCCATTATAACCTTACTTGTTCGTCTATCTCCTCGTGCAAAAACACCTTCTAGCACTGTAACATCTGCCTCATGCCAATTATATTTTAAGCTCTTTTTATTGATTTGTTCATTGAATTCATTTCTAACAATTTTCGCTTTTTCTATATACTCTTCTTGGGTAAACATAGTTGCCCATTGAAATGGTGTACATGGTTTTGGAATAAAGAAAGATGAACTAGCTGTAATCTGGCACTTTCCATTTCTTTCTTCTTTCGGAATTTGGTAATAACGAACTGCAACACTATTTGATAATCTTGCAATTTCTTTCATATCTTCTTCCGTTTCGCCTGGGAGTCCTAGCATAAAGTATAGTTTTACTTTCTGCCAACCACCTTCAAAGGCTTGTCCAGCACCATTTATAATTTTTTCTTCGGTTAGCCCTTTATTTATAACATCACGCATACGTTGAGAACCTGCCTCTGGTGCAAATGTAAGGCTACTCTTACGCACGTCTTGAACTTTACTCATTACATCAAGTGAGAATGCATCTATACGCAAAGATGGCAAAGAAATATTAATTCCTTTGTCTTTAAATTCCTCAATCAAGAATGTGACAAGTCCTTGCAATTCTTCATAATCGCTAGAACTTAGGGAACTAAGAGATATTTCTTCATGACCAGTACTTTTTAACATCTTATATGCATATTCTTTCAATACTTCCAAATCTTTTTCTCGATTAGGTCTATAAATCATCCCTGCTTGACAGAAACGACATCCTCGAATACATCCTCTTTGAATTTCAAGTACAACACGATCTTGTGTGACTTTGATAAAAGGAACGACCGGCTTCTCAGGATAATAGGTTGAAGATATATCGAGCACCATTTGTTTGTCAATTACTTTTGGAGCACAAGAATCATTTGGAGTAAATGATTCTAATAGCCCATCAGATGTATATGAAGCATCATAAAATCTTGGAACATAGATTCCTGGTATGCTAGCGGCTTTCTTTAAAAAGTCAAGCCTACTACCACCTTGCTTTTTATTTTCCTTGTAAGTATCTAGAAGGGTTGCATATTGTGTCTCTCCTTCTCCAATATAAAACATATCAAAATAATCAGCTAAAGGTTCTGGATTATAAACACATGGCCCACCACCAATTACAATTGGATCATTTTCATCTCGTTCTAGTGCATAGAATGGTATTTGACTTAAGTCTAATACTTGAAGAATGTTTGTATAACACATTTCATATTGAATCGTAATACCAAGGAAATCAAAATCTTTTATTGGATCTTGAGATTCTAGAGCAAACAATGGAATGTTCTCTTCTCTCATTATTTTATCTAAATCAACCCATGGTGAGTATAGACGTTCACACCAGGTATCTTCTCTTCTATTAAACATATCGTATAAAATTTGAATACCTAAATGGGACATTCCAATTTCATATACATCTGGAAAGCACATTGCAAATCTTATGTCGATTTCTTCTTTGTTTTTCATTACTGAATTGACTTCGTTTCCAATATATCGAGCTGGTTTATCAATTTTGAGTAATATTTCATCGGTTAGTGCTAGTTTTTTCATAAATAGTACCTTTCTACTAAAAAATAATTACCTACTATTCTACCAAGAATTATCTATATTAACAACATTTAAATCTATGAAAGTAAATTTATCGTTTCTATGCATAGTTCTGTAGATTATGGGATAATCTTAATATTGATTTACGTTTCTCTTATTATTAAATCATTTTGTATACCTTCTAAGTAATCGACAATCGTTCCATTTTTGATATTCAAATAGAATAATTCATTTAATTCATCAACGCGAAAACTCTTTCTCCCACCATTTTCCATTCGAGTCCAATAGTGAAGAATCTCTTCTAATCGCATATAATAAGCAAGGTTCTTATGTGAAAAATAAATGATTAAAAAAGCAATTCCATTCTGCGCTTCGAAATTTTTCATAAATTCAATCTGGTGTTCATGGATATTTTTTAAAGGGAAGGTATCTACAGTGCATTCCTTTGCATCAAAACATACGGGTATCCCTTGTACAGCGCCAATAAAATCCACGGTACTTTTTTGTTCAAAATATGCTAAAGTGATATGCCGATTTTCTTTATCAATTTTTATAGGTGTAATAGGCGTTGGTATTTTCTGAATTAAAGCTAATTTTTTTTCCAGGTAATACTCATTTGTACGATTAATATAGTCTTCAAGGATAGAACCTCTAAGACCTCTAGAATTCCAAGTTGCCATAATCTATATCCTTTTCTATACATATTGTTTGATAAATTGCTGGTAGGGGTGCAATGAACTTATTCCCACTTAAATTAGGTAATACTGCTTGATTGAATGGAAATTCCAGACGATATGCATGAAGTAACTGATGTTTCACAGCATGGTTTTTTCTGTAAATCTTGTTGATATTTACATCTCCATATTTTGTATCTCCGATAATCGGATGTCCTATATGACTCAAATGTGCACGGATTTGGTGGGATTTTCCCGTGATTAAGTGAATTTCAAGAAGTGAAATCTCATTTGATTTCCAGAGAGATTTATATTCTGTTTCAATCCATTCATCATTTTCATTCAGCTTGGTGTCAGAAATACGAACTTTATTTGTTTTATTATCTTTGCATAAATAGCCCTTAATATGCTTAGTATTTGAAACATGACCTTTTACAAATGCTATATAAAACTTCTTCATATCTCTTTCTTTAAAGTAGTGAGACAATCCTTGTAATCCCGCTAGACTTTTCCCAGCGGTAATTAACCCACTGGTATTTCGATCTAATCTATTACAAATTGAAGGCTTAAAGGATTGTAATTGTTCGATTGTTAACTGATTGCTATCTATTAAATAGGTGATCAAATGTTCTACAACAGACTCATCATTTTTTTCTGCTTTTTGTGATAACATACCTGTAGGTTTATTAATAAAAATAACATCATCATTTTCAAAGATAATATTTAATTTAGTATTCGTTCGCTGAATAGACACGTTAGAGAACTTATTTATGGTATCCTCTGCCAAATACAACTTTACAGAATCACCTATTTTAAGCTTTTCATCTCCTTGTGCCTTTTTATCATTCAAGACAATATTTTTTTTACGGAGCATTTTATATATAAAACTTTTGGTACCTTGATTAAGGTATTTTGCTAACAGTTTATCTAGTCTTTGATCCGCTTCATTTTTCGTGATTATTAATTCTCTCATACTAATTATCCAATCTTCTCTTACATACAGTATAATAATAGCGTTCGTTTTAATTCTTGTTCAAATTCAGTGTCCATCGCTTTGTCAATTTCACGCATACGATTCATTCCATCAACACGTGAAATAAATTGTTTATAGTCTTTGAATAATTTCACCTTCACAGAGGTAAATTCATGTTTCTTATTAATATAATCAATATAATAAGAGGTTGCATCTTTACTCACTTGATCACTGGAAATATATCCATATATTGTTTGTTGTGAAATGGCAAGTACATCTACATAAAATAAGGATTCTTTACTGGCAAATATCATGTCATAAGATACTGTGCAATGTTCTGAAACTTGATTTAATTCATTTACTTTTTCCACATCTAGAGAATAATATTTGCGTTTTACAATTACAGCAACCGTTGATTTGGCAGCAGGTAAACAGCTTAGTACCGCAAACAATGTAAACAAGTTCAACCTTGTATTAGTCATCAAAAAACCAATGATAAGAAATGCGATCACAATACACCATTGAATGATACATTTTGTAATATCCTTTTTCTTAATACGATCTAAATATCCACTACTTCCCTTCGTCATAGTAGGCAATATCCTTTCTGTTATTATTTGCGTTTTCGTCTATTAACTCTAGTAACACTTACAGTCTTACTAGTTGTACTTTTTTTTGCAGTCCCTGCATTTCTTGAAGTAATTTGTTCTCCATTTGACTTGGCATTCAAATTCTTCTGTGCATTTCTACCATCCCTAGCACGCTTATTTTTGCCGACAGTTGTTCCATTATTGGCACGCTTCGCATTCACTTTTCTTTTCTTATCCTCTTGTTTATCTTTGGATTTATTGAAATTTCTGTAATCTTTGTTCCTTGGTCGTACCAAACAATGCTTATCGAACCCAACCAAATCTAAACGATTTGCTTTCGTTAATGCTTCAATTACTAAATCATAATTTTTCGGATTACGATATTGAATTAACGCACGTTGCATTGCTTTTTCATGTGGATTGGTTGGTACATAAACAGGCTCCATAGTACGAGGGTCTACACCGGTATAATAGATACAAGTGGAGATTGTAGATGGTGTTGGATAAAAATCTTGTACTTGTTCTGGCATATATCCTAACTCTTGTAAATATTCTGCCAATGCAATAGCTTCATTTAAAGTAGACCCTGGATGTGAAGACATTAAATAAGGAACAACAAATTGCTTCTTCCCTAATTTTTCATTGATATATTTAAACTTTTTGATAAATTCTTGATACACACTATTTCCAGGTTTTCCCATATACTTTAAAACATTATCATGAATGTGTTCTGGTGCCACCTTAAGTTGACCACTCACATGATGTTCACATAAATCCCAGAAGAAATCTTCATTCTTATCTTCTAATAAATAATCAAATCGAATTCCAGATCGTATAAATACTTTCTTTACTTTCGGCAATTCCCTCAATTTTCGAAGTAGTAACAAGTAATCACTATGGTCTGATTTTAGATTCTTACAGGGTTTCGGAAACAAACATTGTTTGTCCTTACAGACACCATATTTTATCTGCTTATCACAGGATGTTGTACGGAAATTCGCAGTAGGACCTCCGACATCATGAATATACCCTTTAAAATCACTTTCCCACACAAACTGACTCGCTTCGTTAATTAAAGATTCATGGCTACGAGTCTGAATTACGCGTCCTTGATGAAATGTGAGGGCGCAGAAATTACAACCACCAAAACAGCCTCTATTATTAATCAAGCTAAATTTCACTTCTTCGATAGCTTGAATACCACCTGCAGCTTCGTATGATGGATGATAAGTCCTCATATAATTGTAACTATAAACACGATCCATTTCCGCCTGTGTAAGTGGCGCAGATGGTGGGTTTTGCACTACATACATAGTGTCGGTATAAGGTTCTACAAGACGTTTTCCTGTAATGTGATCTGTGTTAGTATACTGCTTATAAAAACTCTTTGCATAGAGCAACTTATCTTCTCTCATAGAAGGATAAGATTCTAATATTTCAGCATCATAAACAGAATCTAGTTTTTTTGTTTTAAAGACAGTACCATTTACAAATGTAATATCTTTAATATCAATTCCACTATCTAAAGCTTCCGCAATTTCAACGATTGAATGCTCTCCCATTCCATAAGATACAATGTCCGCCCCAGAGTCTAATAATATTGATCGCTTTAATTTATTTGACCAATAATCATAATGAGCTAAACGACGCAAACTGGCTTCTATTCCACCTAATATAATTGGTGTTTGTTTATAAGTTCTGCGGATAAGATTACTATATACAGATGTTGCATAATCTGGACGCTTGCCCATTATCCCACCTGGTGTATATGCATCGATTTTTCGTTGACGTTTTGAAACCGAATAATGATTCACCATAGAGTCCATATTTCCGCCAGATACCAAAAACCCTAATCTCGGTTCTCCGAAAATCGCAATACTCTTGTCATCTTTCCAATCAGGCTGAGCAATGATAGCAACTTTAAAACCGTGCGCTTCTAAGACTCTCGTAATGATTGCATGCCCAAAAGATGGGTGATCTACATAGGCATCTCCGGATACATAGACAAAGTCTACTTGATTCCATCCTCTTTCTAACATTTCTTCTCTTGTAATAGGCAAAAACCCTTTTTTCATTTAATATACCTCATTTATTTCATCTAAAATATCAAAATATGTTTCTACATAGTAGTCAGCCATTTCTTTCAGTGCAGCTCTATGATTTACATTGCCTTCATCTTCTACAGCGCACGTCTTCATCTTGGCATTTAATCCTGCTTGCACGCCTTTTTTCACATCTTCAAATACAAGACATTCATTTGGATCGATTGCTAAATCCTTAGCAACCTTTAAGTATACATCAGGTGCAGGTTTTCCAGCATTTACTTCACACGACGTAGCTGTAGCATCAAAATATCCACGTATGCCATTGCCTTTTAAAACAGCCTCAACTAATATACGCGAACTACTAGTTGCTAAGCCGATTTTAATATTTTTCTTCTTTAAATATTCAAGAAATTCAATTACCCCTGGCTTTAGCCCTATCTTATTACTGTAAAAGTCGAAAGTCATTTCCAACCACTCTTGTTTAATTTCATCTACAGTTTGTTTTAATTGAAAAATATCTTTGAAATATTGTGCAACTTCTGTATAACTCATTCCTTCCATTTCTTCGTGAAAATTCTCTGGTGGTGTTAAATCATACTTTAATAAATAATCTTTATCAACTTGAGCCCAAATCCATGAGGAATTGATCAACGTTCCATCTAAATCAAAGATAACGGCATTTATATTTGTTAACATAATTTTTCTATCTCCTCTTTTGTTAGTGTTCTATATTCCCCAGGTTCTAATGTCTCATCAAGCTTAATTGGTCCCATTTCCATTCGTTTTAGGTATAAGACATCCATATTGATTGCATGAAACATACGCTTAATTTGATGGAATTTACCCTCTCGAATTGTCACATATACTTCTGAAACATTATCACTTGATAAAATTTCTAAATCTGCTGGTAACGTCTTGTTTTTCTCACCAATATCTAATCCCTCTTGAAATGCAATTTGATGGCTTTGTTTTACAACCCCTTCTATTTTGGCGTAATACTTCTTATCAACATGCTTTTTAGGAGACAATAGGTCATGTGCCATTTTACCATCATTTGTAAGAATAAGTAACCCTTCCGTGTCCTTATCTAACCGACCAACAGGAAATAAGTCTGTTGTATCGATATCATCCAGTAAATCTATAACAGTAGTATCTATATTATCTTTTGTAGCAGACACAATGCCCGCTGGTTTATGCAACATATAGTAATATGTTTTCTGATAGGTAATTTCACGACCCAAAAATGTAACGACATCTGTCTGGGACACCTTATACTCTGGTTTTTTCACAACTTCTCCATTTACAGTTGCTGCCCCTCTTCGTAAATGCTTTTTTATTTCAGTTCTTGTGCCTATATTCATATCGGCTAAATATTTGTCTAATCGCATCATTATTGAATTCTCCATCCTACAGAATACTTGTTTTTCAAAGATTGATTGCTAACCTTACCAAATCCCAAGGGATATCCATCTACGCAAACAAGTGCAAATCCTTTGTCTTTATTTTGAACTTTATCCTCTAAATCTAGAGTCTCACCTTTTAGATATTTTAAAACACGAATATCATCAGATGAAAAATCGATTGAAAAGTTAAACTCCTCTTTTTTTAGATTCATGGCAAGTGCTTGGCTTGGTTCAAATCTATTTTTCTTTAAATCTCCTATTAACAAACCATTGCGCAACACACGCATATTTGATAGTTCAGGCATATTTTCTAAGTAATAAATTTTTTCGCCCAAGATGTAAAAATCCGTACTTTGGAATGTTCGATTAATAGATTCAAGAAATTCTTTTAATTCATCTGGAACTTTCTTTATTTGTTTTAATTTGTCAACCCGAGATTTTCTTGAAGACTTAAAAGTCTCTGTCGATGAATCACAATCAAAATCTTTTTCAAACAGTGCAAGAAAATGTCCTTCCCCTTGTAAATGATGAGGCCACATACGAATTGATTTTCCTTGAGTATCATATCCCTTACAAAATCCCTCATATCCATCTATATCAATCAAATGCATTTCGGGTCTCTCTTCTAATAAATACGTCACAGTACCTTCATTCTCATCTCGATTAAAGGTACAGGTTGAATACAAGATTTTGCCACCAGGTTTTAACATATCAGTTGCTTGAAGAATTAGTTCCTTCTGTATTTCACAATAGAACTTGGGGCCTTCCTCTTCCCATGATTTTATCATTTTCGTATCTTTACGAAACATCCCTTCTCCTGAGCAAGGAGCATCGACTAGAATTTTATCAAAGTAATTTCGAAATAATGGAACCATTTTACTCGGATCCTCGCTGAGAACACAAATATTTTGATATCCAAATAATTCTAAATTCTTTAATAATATTTTTGCTCTCGAATTACTAATATCATTAGATATCAGTAGACCTGTATTATTTAGTTTTGCACCAAGTTCTGTAGTCTTTCCACCAGGCGCGGCACACAAATCTAAGACAATGTCATCATCTTCAATCGGCAACCGATTAGCAGGTGTCATAGCACTAGGTTCTTGCAAGTAATATAATCCCGCAAAATAATAAGGATGTTTTCCAGGTTTTTCTCTTTCGCCATCATAATAAAAACCGTTATTAATCCACGGTATTGGTGTTAATTCGAATGGTGAAATAGTCAAAAATTCTTCTACACTTATCTTTTGTTCATTTATACGTAATCCATACCAACGTGGCTCGTCGTAGCTATCTATATAATCATTGAATTCACTGCCAAGAAGCAGTTTCATATCGTCTACAAACTTTTCAGGTAACTTCATAGTCTATCCTCCTATATGAGTTGTCTAAGTATATCATATTACAATAAGTACTTCAATTTTATGGCAAAAAATAATAACTGCCTAAGAAAGCAGTTATTATTTATGTATTATTTGATGTCGAAATATAATTTACTCATAATATTCATCTGAAGGTACATTTGGGATTCCCATAGAACCACCATGTCTTTCATCTGGAATATCTAACTCCGCACGATTTTGTCTAACCACGTCGTAGCACTCTTTTAACGAGTTTACAAGTCCGTCATACTTCGTTGTATAACTATCAAGTGTGTGACCTATAATAGATTCAGCATTTGCCATTAAATCATCTGTGTAGCGCATTGCACCAATACGGATTGCATTTGCATCATTTGTTGCATTGTCAAGAATCTCTTGCGCTTGCTCTGTAGCTGCCATTACAATTTCATTTGCTTGAGAATATGCTTGTTGCATAATCTCATGCTCACTTACTAATTCATTTGTGTGAATTTCAGCTTCTTCTAACATACTATCGGCTTTAGCTTGGGCATCAGCGATTATCGCCTCTTTGTTAGCAATAATTTTTTGATAACGTTTAATTTCATCTGGAGTTTTCATTCGGAGTTCACGCAATAACTCATCCATTTGATCCTTGTTCACTACTATTTTAGTTTGAGATAATGGTTGAAATTTACAATTATCAATGTAATCCTCAATTTCTTCAATAATTTGTTCAATACGGCTACTCATAATTTACTTCTCCTCTTGTGTTTTTAATTTATGTTTTAATTCTACTTCTTTACATACAGACTCGGGGACGAATTTATGAATATCACCACCGAAAGTTGCTACTTCTTTTGCAATAGTAGAGCTTAAATATGAATATTCTAAACTGGTAGCTAAAAATACAGTTTCTAATTCATCATCTAGCTTTTGATTTGTCTGCGCCATCTGTAATTCATATTCAAAATCTGTTACAGCCCGTAGACCACGTATTATCATTTTTGCTTGATATTTTTTAGCAAAATCTACAAGAAGACCTTCGAAAGGTATAATCTCAACCCTATCGATATCTTTTGTTACTTCCTTCAACATTTTAACACGTTCTTCCACAGAAAACAACGGAGTTTTTTTATTATTATTTAAAACTCCAACAATAAGTAGATCTACCATTGATACAGAACGTTTAATAATATCGATATGACCGAATGTAACCGGGTCAAAACTGCCTGGATAAATTGCTTTTATCATATTATTCTTCCTATCTTTCAACAAATACATGTTTATTTGTTTTATATTTTTTTTCTTTAATGATTTCAAACCCTAAATCTTCAACATAATCAAAATTTGTCTCTAGCGAAGCTTCAATGATTATAATACCATTCTCATTTAAAATCGAAGAATTTGCTATCATTTTTAAAATCTCCATCTCATGCCCTTGATTGTACGGAGGGTCCATAAAGATAAAGTCAAATTTTATTGTCCCATCTAATCTATTCAAACTAGATAAAGCATCTGATTTCAAAACGGTTGCTTTCGAGCCAAGCTTTGTTTTCAATAAATTTTCCTTGATGCATCGAATTGCATTATCATTATTTTCTACAAAATAAGCACATTCTGCACCTCTGCTTAATGCTTCAATACCAATCCCACCACTACCGCTAAATAAATCCAAAAAATTACACCCATACAAGTCATACTGCATCATATTAAAAAGTGTTTCTTTTACTCGATCTTGGGTTGGTCTAGTATCTAAGCCTTCAACTGTAATTAATTGAATTCTTTTAGCACTTCCAGCTATTACTCGCATAATCATCCTTCTTTCATTTTTCTATCAATATATTATATAGAAAATATTTAGAATTGTCAATTTTCATACATTTCGTGATTTGTTTTCATACATTTCGTGATTTGTTTTTTATAGATTTAGCAATGAATTGATACTATTATTTCTACAGAATTACTTCCGATGAAAATTCTAACTTTTTTATGATTCGTTGAATTTCTTGATCATCTAAATTGGCAATAATTCCACTTGCTAATTGTAAGAGTTTTGCATCTTGAAAAATATCACCCAAACGAAAATTCATGATGCCACTCTGTCTAATCCCAAACAAGTCACCTGGCCCTCGTAACTTTAAATCTTCATTTGCAATATGGAATCCATCATTAGAGTGATTCAATATTTCCAACCTCTGTTTTGTTTCTTTACTCTTACTTGCACTAATAAAAATGCAGTATGATTGATGCTCTCCTCTTCCAACTCGTCCTCGTAATTGATGAAGACCCGCTAAACCAAAACGCTCCGCATTCTCAACTAGCATTGTAGAGGCATTTGGCACATTAATTCCGACTTCTATTACAGTTGTTGAAACTAAAATATCAATGTACTTCTGATGAAACGCATTCATGATTTCATCTTTTTGAGATTGTTTCATTTTCCCGTGTAAATAAGTTACATTGACAGCTTCTCCCATAACTTCTTGTAATTGTGCTGCGTAGGATATTACATCTTGGCACTCCTCCATCTGCTCACTTTCTTCAACCATTGGGCAAATCACATAGCATTGACGCCCTTTTTCGATTTCTTTCTTCATAAACTTATAGGCAGTCGCTTGATATTCTGTACCGACTACACAATTTTTAATTGGTAGGCGATTTGCTGGAAGTTCATCAATTACGGAAATGTCTAAATCTCCATATAAGATAATAGCCAAGGTTCTAGGGATTGGTGTAGCACTCATAACAAGAACATGTGGCATCTCACCTTTTTCAGCAAGTAATTGTCGTTGTTTTACACCGAATCGATGTTGTTCATCCGTAATGACTAGAGCTAAATTATTATATTCTACTTTTTGTTGAATCAATGCATGGGTCCCTATCACAATCTGAGACATCCCCATTTTGATTCGTTCATAAGCAAGTCTCTTTTCTTTCTGAGTCATTGAACCGGTAAGTAACTCAATCTGATAAGGCAATTTGTGCTCTTTAAACAATTCGCTAAGTGATATGAAATGCTGTTTTGCCAGTACTTCAGTTGGAGCCATAAGTGCACCTTGAAATCCATTCATTGCTGACAAAATCAATCCTAGAACCGCTACAATCGTCTTGCCCGATCCAACATCTCCTTGTACAAGACGAGACATCTGCTTTTGAGGATTTTTAAGATCTGCTTTTATTTCTCCCCACACCTTATATTGAGCCGATGTAAGTTCAAATGGAAGTTGAGATATAAAATCATCTATTTTATGTTCATCATCATTTAAAATAAAATGATTATCTTTTGCAATATCCTCTGTCTTCAACTTACGTAGTTGATAAATAAACAGCAGAAATTCCTCAAGCACTAAACGATTACGCGCTTCATAAAAAACTTCTTTATTTTTCGGGAAATGGATTTGTTGTATCGCTTCCATAATTGGTTGTAAATGATAATTTTTTCGAGTTTTTTCGCTAAATATATCTACGACTTCATAGATGTGCTCTTTTAAAATTTCACCAATTAATTTACTAATCATATTATTGGTTATTCCCTTAATGGTTACATACTTCGGTTGCAAAATTCCAACCTTCTTGAAATAGTCACGTTCAGAAATGTAAATTTCTGGTTGTTCTAACACATAGTTATTTTTTTTGAATTGAATATTACCTCGGACAATAATCTCTTGATTTGGACGCAATGTTTTGGCTAAATATGGCATCCGAAACCAAGTGCACTTACAATTACCATCTTCACTTTTTAACAAAAGACTTACAATTGGAAGATTCCGATTGCCAGTCAATGTTATCTTCCCAGCAATCGTTCCCTTTATAGCCATTGTATGCCCGACTTCAAGTTCAGAACATAGTACTGGTTCTTCATAAATATCGTAGTCTTTGGGATAGTAACTCAAAAGCTGTTCTATGCTATCAATTCCAATCTTATGGAATAGTTCTTTTGTTTTAGGCCCTACCCCTTTGATTGTAGATATTGGTACTTCCATACAATAGTCTCCTTTTCAAAATAATTAATCGAATCATTATGAATGGAAGAGAAGATAGGCGATAATTATATCGCCTATCTTCTCTTAAATCCTTTATGATAAATCATTTATTCGACAGATAATACATAGTAATAAATTGGTTGTCCACCATACTGTACATCTACTTCAGCTTCAGGAAATGCATTCTCGATTTTTTCAGCCAATGCGGAAGCATCCTCTTCCGTTACATCTTGCCCATAGTAAATACTAATAAATTCTGAATCTTCATCTGCCAAAGCATTTATTAATTCTAATGTTGTTTCTTCTATTTCTTTACCTACAGATAGAATTCCTTTGTCTCCTATTCCCATAATGTTCCCTTGGAATATTTCTTTATCATCTATTTTTGTATCTCTAACAGCATAAGTAACTTGTCCTGTTTTAATATTAGATATTTCAGAATTCATAGATGCTTCATTCTCATCTACACTTGCTTCAGGTGCAAAATTAATAATTGCTGAAATCCCTTGTGGAACCGTTGTTGTAGGAATAACAACTATATTCTTATCTTTTGTTAATGCTTGTGCTTGGTTAGCCGCTAAAATAATATTTTTGTTGTTTGGTAAAATGAAAATTGTGTCTGCATTCACTTCATCAATCGCATTAAGCATATCTTCAGTACTTGGATTCATTGTTTGACCACCTTCAATAATGTAATCTATTCCAAGTTCTCTAAATATTTCATTCATTCCTGCACCAATAGATACTGCAATGAATCCCATGTCTTTTCTAGGTTGCTCTTCTTTCGCTTTTGATTGTGCTTGTTCTACTTCTTTTCGAATTTGTTCTTCATGCTCTTCACGCATATTATCAATCTTCATTCTTGTCAAAGAACCATAAGTTAATGCTTTTTGAATTGCCAAGCCGGGATCATTTGTATGTACATGAATTTTGACAACATCTTCATCAGCAACGCACACAATGGAATCACCTATTGATGATAGATATTCTTTCATATGATCTTCATCTTGTTCCTTAAACTCTTTATCAACCATAATAATGAATTCTGTGCAATATCCAAATGTAATATCTGCTGATGAAATAGTTGAAGTTGTAGTTGAAACACTTGCTTCTTTTTCAGCTAATACAGAAAAATCAATTTCCTGACCTAAAAAAACTGCCTGGGCACCTTTTAAAATCTCCATTAAGCCTTGCCCGCCAGAGTCTACAACACCTGCCTCTTTTAACACTGGCAACATTTCTGGTGTTTTTGATAATACGTAGTCCCCATGCGCTATAACTTCAGCTATAAACTCTTCTAAGTTTTCAGTCTTTTCAGCCATTTCTAACGCCTTAGAAGCAAGACCTTTTGATACAGTAAGGATCGTTCCTTCTTTGGGCTTCATAACAGCCTTATAAGCTGTCTTAGATGCATTATCAAATGCTTGTGCCAAAATTGATGCATCTAATTCATTATGTTCTTTAATTGTCTTTGTGAATCCTCTAAATAACTGTGATAAAATAACTCCTGAGTTACCACGAGCACCTCTTAGTGATCCAGAAGAAATAGCTTTTGCTATCTTCTCCATTGTTATATCTTCCAAATTATTTACTTCTTTAGCAGCTGCCATTATAGTCATTGACATATTTGTACCAGTGTCTCCATCTGGTACGGGAAATACATTTAAGTCATTAATATACTCTTTTTGTGCTTCAATACTTGCCGCACCTGCTAAAAACATGTTTTTTAATAATTCAGCGTTAATTGTTTTAGTTACCACTAAAAGTTCCTCCTAATCTATTACTCTTACACCTTCAACAAAGATATTCACTTTATCAATCTTCATTCCTGTAAATTCTTCAACTTTGTACTTTACATTGCTAATTAAATTCTCTGCTACTGCTTGTATGCTTACTCCGTAAGATACGATTACATGAAAATCAAGTGTTAATTCATTATCTTCTGAAATCTTCACAGAAATTCCATGTGCGAGACTTTCTCTCTTTAGTAAGTGTACAAGACCATCTTTCATATTAACAGCACCCATACCTACTATACCGAAACACTCCACTGCAACTGTACCTGCATACTTTGCAATTACATCTGGATTAATAGAAACAAGCCCATATTCTGTTCTAAAGCTTCCTTTCATGATCGTTCCTCCAATCTATGTTCATTTATTTTATGACCAAACTATTAATTTCATTATTATTACTTGCCTATTTGAGTCAATAGTATTATACTCTCTTTTGTACAGTATTACAATATTTGCTTTGATAGAAATCTTCTTTTTCTTATATTTAAAATAAGTACTTGCAATAATATTCTAATTCTGTTATTATTACTTATGTTGTGAGTCTATAAATATAGACTATTAAGATCGTTAGGAGGTGCAGTTATGGCTAAATGTGCTATTTGTGAAAAAGGTGCTCACTTCGGAAACAGTGTAAGTCACTCTAATAGAAAGACACCAAAAATGTGGAAATCTAATGTAAAATCAGTTAGAGTGAAACTTGAAGGCGGTAATAAGAAGATGTATGTTTGTACTTCTTGCCTAAAATCTGGTAGAGTTGAAAGAGCTTAATTTTGATTGAGTAAAGCACACCAAATGGTGTGCTTTTTTTTCTATTCTCATTACGCTTGATCTAGTATATCATTCAATTCCTCTTCTGTAACATCTTTTTGAACTTTTCCCTTTACCTTATCAATCATATCAGGAACCATATCTAAAATTTTGGTAATTGTATCTTGATTTTTAACGTTAACTAATCTAGTTGTTCCATTCTGAATTACAAGAATCGCACTTGGGCTCATTCTTCCACCAATACCGCCACATGCTTTATCTTTCTTATCTGCTGTAAAAGCACCAGCTCCCATTCCAAAAGAAATGTCAACTAATGGTAGTAATATTGTATCTCCAATGTGAATAGCGTCTCCTACAACAGTTTTTGTAGAAATTACACTGTTTACCCCTTCAAATAAAGAGTTTATTGTCCCGTTAAAATTATTCTCCATGTTTTTCCCTCTTTCTATTTCACTTTATTTTATTTTCTTGAAATCCTTATATGTTTTTTGTATATCACTATTAAACCACAATTTCCATAAAATTACTACTAGTGGCGCAATTCTTATTCCACCATTTAATTCGATTTTTCCATTAAAGGTTTGTTGGTCAAAATCAGGATCTACGGATATAGTATCACCATACAATGGATAAAGTACACTCAAAACTGCTAATACTTTCCCTGTTATGGATGGATCTTCGAATCCAATCTGTCCACTGAGTACAAATTTCTTTGGTTTCCATTTTTTCAATAAATATACAAGCTGGTTTTTACATAACTGAAATGCATTTTGATGAACTTCATGTTGAATAAATTCGAAAAAAAGTTCTTTCTTTTCTTTAAAAATCATTAGATTCTTATACAATTGCTGCATAGCTGCTTTTAGACGACTCCAAATTAATCTGATCTTATTTAATATTGTAATTTTTTTCTTTCTACTCTTCTTCAATTTGCTTTCTTTTTTTTGTTCTGCTTGTTTCTTCTCTTCTACTTGTTTCTTCTCTTCTGCTTGTTTCTTCTCTTCTGCTTGTTTTTTCTCTTCTGCTTGTTTTTTTGTTTTCACTTGTTTTGAATCAATTTCAAGTGGCAACTCCTCTGACTCCGCTTTCATGGTTTTCGTTTCTTTATGAGGGCGTGGAAATGAAATCCATGCTACTTTACAAGACCATTCCAACTTTTGATTAAGATAAGAAAATCGTAGCTTTATTAAATGAAAAATCCACCATATGCTCCCTTGCATAGACAACGTGTCCATGGTGTTATAAATGGATCCATTTACTCGGTATTTTATTGGAAGGAATAAAATTGTTAAAATAATAAAAATAGCTAATGTTATTAAACTCCCAATAATTATACCCATGATTTTTAAGATAGCAAATAGAATTCCCATTGTTTCCCCCACATTTTATATTTGATATGTATCTAAGAAGTAATTCTTTATTTTACACGAACCTGTTATTTCATACACATGATCAAGCATCTGCTTAACTAACATCAATGCGCTACTATAACCAGTAGCCACTCCAACAATCATTGCATCCTTGGACGATTGTTGGTATAGATTAATATGTTCAACATGATAGAATTCTAGCTGTCCATCTGTATCAGATAATACAATAACATAAATATTCCATAAAGTTTTGTAAGTGCTTATTTTCTTTTTGATTTCTTCTTCTCTTCCGGAAAGTTCTTCTGACCAGAAAATATTGTTGTGAAACTTCATAATTTAATCCACCTTATTTATAGTAAGCATCTAACACTTTTTTTGCAACATCCTTGGCTCTCTTATTGCCGTTTGATTTTTCTACAATTACTCCAATTACCAATTCTGGATCATCTACATTCGTAAAACCAGTAAACCAAGAATGGTTCTCATCTTTATTACTACTATATTCAGCAGTTCCTGTTTTACCTGCAATTGAGTAGTTATCATTTTGTAAGTTATCAGCAGTACCATAGGAGGTAACCCCAGACATATATTCACTTAATTGTAAGGCTTCCGCCGATGTCATAATATCCTTATATACCTCGGGTTCATATTCTTTGACAATACTACCTGTGTGATTTTCAACACGCTCCACTATATAAGGCGTCATTAACTTCCCACCATTTGCAATGGCTGCCGAAATTAGTGCCATATGATATGGGTTAGTTAACGTGTCTCCTTGGCCTATAGCTGTCATCATAATTTTACCAAAATCAGAATCTTTATTAAGTGCGAAGCTACTAGGGTTTGTAATTACATCTCCTGGGAGTTCTTGATTAAATAACAAATCTTCAGCAGTAGCTTTATAAGAATCAAATTCCAATGACAAACCTATGTCGGCAAATGCCGCATTGCATGAATTTGCAAAAGCTTGCTCTAGATTCTGAACCCCATGAACTGTATCATTTGCACAGTTGATTCGAGTTCCATGAACATCAATATAACCATTACACTCATAAGAGTAGGATTCATAGTTGACATTGGTTCGAATATAATCTAATGCCGTTACAATTTTAAACACAGAACCTGGTGCATAATCTCCTTGTGACGCACGATTATATAATACACTTGACTCATTATTATTTAGCGAATCCCATTCGTTGGCAACTGTATTTGGATCAAAGCTCCCTTTAGAAACTAGGGTTAATATTTTGCCAGTATCCGCTTCAAGAACAACGATACCTCCCTCATAATCTCCTAGCGCATCATAAGCGGCTTGTTGTAACTCCGCATCTAATGTAGTAAAAACATTATCACCAACATCTTTATTGTCTGCAAGTTCATTGATTATTTTTTCGCCAAAAAACGCATGGGATGTAAGCAATGTAAAATTCTCCGTAAGTTCTACACCTGCCTTGCCGTATATATTGTGGCCAATTGCATGTGCAAACACCTCTTGATAAGGGTAGTATCTTGATTCTGTACCATCCTCAGCAATAACTGTTTCAGCTAATAGCTTTCCATTTCTATCGTATATATCTCCTCGAATCACATTCTCTGCTAACAGGTCTTGACGTGGATTATAAGGACTATTAATTATATCGCTACTTTGGACAACTTGGAAATATACAAGATAAATTGCCATGCACAAAAACAAACCAACAAAAGCATAAGTAATTCTAGCAAATTCTTTATTGGATACGGGTTCGTTTTCTTCTTTTTTGTCCCACTTCCTCATGCGGGATTGGGCGTCTTTTCTTAACTTCTTGCGATGTCGTTCGCGTTCTTGGTATTCTCTCTTCTCTTGGTCTTTCAAATTCTTCTTCCTCATCTTCTCGCAATATATATAAACCTTGAATAATTGCGAACATAATTAAAGTACTCAGTGCTGAACTACCGCCATAACTAATAAGTGGCAATGTAACTCCCGTAGATGGAATAAATCTAGTAACTCCACCAATAATCAGAAACACCTGGAATATATAAGATGTTCCTAATCCAAGGGCTACTAATTTGTAAAATTTATTTTGAATTTGCATTGCAATATTTAAAAACATAATATAACAACTAATGCAAATAAAAATAACACAAAGTGCAAAAATAAGCCCCATTTCCTCTGCTATAGCAGCAAAAACAAAGTCCTCTTCTACTACAGGTATTGATTTTGGTGATCCTTGAAATAATCCCATTCCACTCCATCCACCTGTACCAATTGCAAAAAGAGATTGTGAAAGTTGGTATCCACCTGTATCAAAATTTGCAAATGGATCTTGCCAAGCATGAACTCTCGTTTGTACATGCCCGAATATTTGGTAGGCAATTATAGATGCCGCACTCCCTGCAAGAACTCCGCTTATTAAATATAAGACGTTCTTTGTACCAACATAGAGCATTACTAAGTAAACTACAAACAGTATTACAGCAGCTCCCAAATCCGTTGATATCACTAATATCAGCACGTGGATTGCTGCAATTACGGTTGTTATAACCACATGCTTGAAATTCGTAGCTTTTGCTAAGCTACACGCCACAAAAAATACAAAAACTATTTTTACAAATTCAGAGGGCTGAACGCTGAGTGGCCCAACGGAAAACCCTAATTTTGCTCCATCTGAGGCACTGGCCAAAATTGCTACTATAAGCAGTGAACCAATTCCAACTAAGGCATAAAAATTAATCATTTTACTGCTAGATAAGAATTTTGCCTTTTTAATAATAATAGGTATTATTAAGCTGATCGCCATCGAACCTGCAACTATAATCAACTGCTTAACTGCTTTATCGAATGTTAGTCTGGAAATGATAATAAAACCAATGCTTAATAACATAAACATATTATTTAGTACCAATTTCGACACTTTTGTATATATTTTCCGATACAAATAAGAACTTGTGGCAATTAGAATCACCATACAAATGTATAATATGATGTATTTAAGCTCCTTCGTTTGTAAATACATCACTAAAAAAGCTGTGAATTGCAAGAGATACGTTACAATGTTCTGTAATTTCAATATTCGTTTTTTTTCTATTCCCTCTGAATACCCAAATATGCTAAAACAAAAATAAGTATAGACGGCAATTAGCAAGATTAATGCATACTTTGCTAAAGTACATATAATATTTATCATAGTTACTCCTAGTTGATTCCTCGATTAAAGTGACCTTTTGTAGTTTCCCTCTCAAGCTTTGTGCTTAGACCATTGCGGTAATAATTCTCTACTTTATTTAACACTTCTTCTACTTCTTTTGCTGTTTCAATTGAAAAGCTCAATCTTACAGCCTTTAAATCTAGATCTTCAATTGCCACTACATCATCTAGTAAAGAAGTAGGACAATGATTATAAATTATATTATAACACGATTCGCAAACTGTTTTCACTGAAAATTCTGTGTTTTTTCTATCTATAAATGTTATAATCTCTTGTTGTTTATTGCAAGCTATTGTTGTTTTCTTTAAACATTGTGCTGAAATCATCATGGGTGCATAACCATAAATATTCAATTCCATATTGGTTCTATCTAATTGCTTTAGTTCCCGCACATTTAATTCTAGAGATGCTGTATATTGCATAATATTTTTAGTGTTCCAAAACTTAATAGACTCGTTATTATATGTATATACATGATAATCAAGATATAGATTTCCTTTGTAGAACATTTGATTTAGTAGTTCAAAGCTATCAATATTGCGAATCAAAACTCCATCAAAATGTTGTAGTAATCTAATAAATTCGTCAGATTTGTATTTCAAAACATCCTGAGTTCTTAAAATATGTGGCATAACAAAAATAGTATTTATCTGTTTTCTATGTGCCATTTGGCACAGCTTTATGAATTCATCATATAAAGTTGAATCCCCAAATATATTACAACTCACATATATATTATTAACAAAATCACGACAGACAACTTGGTCGAATTGTTCTTTTGTTTCAACAAGTACATTGATTTCTTGCTTTTTATTCAATGAATTCGAGTTATCTGTAGCATGTTCAAATTCAACCACGTCTTCTCTTCTATAAGACTCGACAATTTTTCTTTCTAATTTCATGATTCCTGTTCGTCTCAAATCATTTAATAGTTGAGTGGGTACAAATAGTTGAGTACCTAATTTTATTGTCAATTCATCAAAATAAAAAGAAGTGTTTCCTGTTTTATTCAGTTGTTTTTGAACCATTTCCTTCGTTGTAGGTGCATTTTTTGCTATTTCTAATAAAGGACCATCAATACATACACTATGAGATCCGTGAGTAAGCTGCAACTTGACAGGAGAATCATTAAGTAAGCTAATGCACCCATCCATAGGTAATTGAAATTTATTAAACTGCAATTTTTTTTGTATCCTATCAATCAAGGATTGATTTCTTGTACGATATAGAAAAGTATTAGATTTTAAATTCGTACCTTTTCGCAAATTCAACTCTATGCGCTGCCCTATTTCAAATCGTTGACCCAAAGTATAGTTGTCATTCGTTCCAGCAATATCAAGAATGTCACCTCTCTCAAGAGGCTTTATTGCTTTTACAACCGCTTTCTTACCCTTTTGCTCAACTACGGATGCGACAGCTAAGCCTTGATGGCTAGGTTTATCAAATGTAATCATATCTTTGCCGTTGTGCTGTCCCCAATATCCATTATGAAAATTACCACGATTAAAGATATCCTTTAAATCATCCAAATCCTTTTGCAATACATGAAAAGATTTTTTTCCATGCTTCAAATAAAGATCAACATATTTACGATACATACTTGTCACTAAAGCTACATATTCAGGTTTTTTCATTCGTCCTTCAATTTTAAATGATGTAACACCTGCTTCGATAATTTCCGGAATATGTTCAATTGAACAAATATCTTTTAGACTCATAAAATGGCTAGTTCTATGATTAACTTTGTAAGGGAGCCTACAAGGTTGTGCACATTGCCCACGATTCCCGCTTCTACCTCCAATTAAGCTGCTGTATAAACATTGCCCCGAATAACCATAGCAAAGGGCTCCATGTACGAAACTCTCAATTTCCAAATTTGTTTTATTAGAAATATCTTTCACTTCATCATATGATAATTCACGTGATGTAACGACTCGCTCTACACCTTCACGTTCTAAAAACGTTGCCCCTAATTCATTGGCTACTGTCATCTGCGTACTAGCATGAATTGCTAAGTCTGGAAAATACTTCTTCACGAAATGTAAAACACCTAAATCTTGCACAATAACTGCATCTAACCCATGTAGATAAAGTGGATATAAATAATGGTATAATTCTTCTAATTCCTGATTTTTCAATAGTGTATTCACAGTTAAATACAAATGTTTTCCGTGTAAATGCACAAAATCAATTGCCTTTTTTAATTCTTCCACTTCAAAATTAGTGGCAAATGCTCTTGCACCAAATTTGCTTCCGCCAACATAGATTGCATCTGCACCTGATTTCAATGCTGCTTCTAAACATTCATATGATCCTGCTGGTGCTAAAATTTCAATTTTTCGTTCCATTGTTTACTCCGTTCATGTTTCACAACGTAAAAAGACTGTCAAATGACAGCCTATTTATTCTTCGTTTTGATTTCAGTTTCTAACTTGATTTGTTCTTTTTGTAAATCATTATTTTGCTCTCTAAGTTTTTCGATTACTTTCTCAGCATTCTCCAACTTCAGCTGTATAGAGATTAAATCATGTTTAATATCATACATTTCCTTGTCTTTCGCTTCAATATCTCGCTCTAATGCATCAGCTAATTTCTTAGCCTTGAAATAGTCATCAGTTATATTAAGCGCAAGTAATGTATTCTGCATATAAGTGTTCTGTCTACAATATCCATCTGTATTCTTACATTCTGTAATTTTATGATTTAAATATGTAGCTACTTTTTGAAGATATTCTTCCCCTTCATATCCTGCTAATGTTATTACTTTACCACCTATCAATACCTCGGTGTAGTTCTTTTGTGAAGCCATAGCATCCTCCTTGCATAAATCTATCTAAATATATTATAAACTATCTGAACAGAAAAACAACTATTTTTCACTTAAATCGTTGGAAATTCCTAAATGTTTATATGTTAAATCAGTTACCACACGACCTCTTGGTGTTCTTTGAATGAAATCATTCTTTAATAGATATGGCTCATATACATCCTCTAACGTGCCTGAATCCTCACCTATAGTTGCAGCAAGTGTTTCTAAACCGACTGGACCACCATTAAATTTATAAATCATTGTAGTCAAAATATTGCGATCTGTTTGATCAAGTCCCATTGTATCGACTTCTAATAAGTCTAATGCGTGGGCTGCTACATCTTCTGTAATTTTGCCGTCAAATTGAACTTGTGCAAAATCTCGTACACGTTTTAATAGACGGTTTGCAAGTCTCGGAGTCCCTCTAGACCTTTTAGCTAACTCTAGTGCACCGTATTCATCCATTGATACTTCTAACACCAATGCAGAACGCATCAAAATTCGTTGCAATTCTTCTTCTGTATAAAATTCCAGATGATTTACTACCCCAAATCGATCTCTAAGTGGAGCTGTAAGCATTCCTGCTCGAGTAGTCGCTCCTATTAAGGTGAATTTTGGCAAATCTAATCTAATAGACTTAGCAGTAGCACCTTTACCAATCATGATATCAATGGCATAATCTTCCATTGCTGGATAAAGTACCTCTTCTACCTGTCTATTTAATCGATGAATTTCATCCACAAACAGAACATCACCCTCTTGTAGGCTATTCAGTATCGCTGCAATTTCTCCTGGTTTTTCAATTGCTGGTCCAGAAGTAACTTTAAGGTTTACTTTCATTTCATTTGCAATGATGCCTGCTAGTGTTGTCTTACCCAAACCTGGAGGGCCGTAAAACAATACATGATCTAAGGGTTCTCCACGCTCTTTTGCAGCTTCAATGTAAATGTTTAACATAGATTTTGCTTTTTCTTGTCCCACATAGTCACGCAATAATTGCGGTCGTAGATTCGATTCGTTTTTTATGTCCTCAACAAGAGATTCTGTTGTAATTATTCTACGTTCCATATTTCTCCGATTCTATTTCTAATTATTTGCATTTTATATTTGTTCTTCAAAATTTTATCTCATAAGAAACTTAAGTGCAGCTTTTAGTAACTCTTCTACTGATAAATCCACATTTGCTTCTTGTGCTTTTCCTACTGCTTGCATACTTTGCGCTATAGGATATCCTAATGCAGCCAAAGCTTGTGCAGCTTCTGTTCTTCTTATTGCTATTTCATGTTCGGATCCATCTGTCTTATCTCCCGTTTTAGTTACTGATAGGATATCAGCTAGATCCAATTTATCCTTTAATTCTATAATTAATTTTTCAGCTGTTTTTTTCCCTATCCCTGGAGTTGCACTAATAGCAGCTACATCGGATGCTGCAACAGCACATCTTAAATCATTCGGCGTTAATGTTGATAAAATCGACAATCCTCCTTTGGGACCAATACCACTTACCCCAATTACCATTTTGTAAACTTTCAAATCATCCTTCGTTTTAAATCCAAATAGCTGCATTGCATCTTCACGTACATTTAAATACGTATGGAGTGTAATTATTGACCCTATCTGTGGTAATTCCATCAGAGACTGTGCTGGCATAAATATGCCATATCCAATACCATTCACTTC
>CAYIYM010000005.1:9969-41509 GCA_964367685.1 uncultured Lachnospiraceae bacterium | reverse complement strand
GCCGCCTTTTACTTCAATAATTGTCTTATTTGGTAAGCATACAATGGATTCATTTCCCAATGAGATCTCACCTTGGTTTATACATAATTTATCTGGACAATCAGCGTCCAACATTCTCGCCACTCCATCTTCTATTTTCAATATATTATGATCATTAATGGAAATTTCTTGGCTTTCGGCCAATGAATAAGTCCCAAAAATTCTACCATCTACTGTAATTTCAGCAAAAGAATTAGAACTAGAATGATTGAAATTATAGAGAATATAAATTATAATTGTTATCAGCATCAAACTACTAATTAAAAGTAAATCATTTCTTTTCATATGTTACCCTCACTGAATCTATATTACCATATGAAATGATTGAAATCAACCATATGTTCGATTGCGAAAATCTATTATATAAAAAGGAATTTTATTATGAAGCATAAATTACTGCAGTTAAGTGTAGTTGTCATTATATTTATTGTCATCTTTTTTAGTCTTGAGCACAAAGAAAGCACATACTCTAGTCAAACCTTTCTATTAGATACTATCGTTTCTATTGAATTATTAGAAGGGGGTTCAGATGAAATCTTACAAAGCACTCTAGCGCTTTGTAAATCCTATGAAGAGACATTAAGCCGCACTATTTCATCAAGCGAAATTGCAAAAATCAATTCATCAAAGGGCCACACAATTCAAGTTTCTAACATGACAGCAGAATTAATAAAAATAGGAGTTAATTATGGAGACCTCTCAAATGGATCTTTCGACATTTCTATTTTACCTATTAGTGAACTCTGGGATTTCAAATCAACCTCTCCCACTCTACCTGACAAAAATCTATTACAAATGTCGATTCCCCATGTGAATTATAGTAATGTTTTGGTGGATGATAATACGATTACATTGCTAGATCCTAAAATGAAAATAGATTTAGGCGGTATCGCCAAAGGATATATTGCAGACGAATTAAAGGATTACTTACTTTCTGAAGGGGTAACATCAGGAATTATTAATCTAGGTGGGAATGTACTAACTATTGGTAATAAGCCAGATGGAAGCCCATTTCGCATTGGTATTAATAACCCCTTCGAAGGCACTACTGACTATATTACCGATGTAGAAATCATCGATGAATCTGTTGTAACATCCGGTGTCTACCAACGTTTTTTTAAACTAGATAATACTATTTATCATCATATACTAAATCCTGAAACAGGACTTCCTTTTCAAAATGATTTATATAGTGCTACAATTATCTCTCCTAATTCGGTGGACGGTGACGCTTTAAGTACTATTTGTATGACCTTAGGTTTAGAAGAAGCAACTAAATTAATTGAAGATATTGACGATATACGTGGAATACTTATAACAAATAAAAAAGAAGTTCATTACATTAATTTTTAATGTAATGAACTTCTTTCTTACTCTCTTGGTTACATATTAGTAGTAAAGCTCAGAATAGTTACTCATAATTGCCGTACCAAGTGTAAAGATTAAAATAAAATAAAGCACAATTCCAATTGCCGCAAAAACTAATGATGCAATTGCAAAACGTTTTCTATTTACATTTCCATTATTTGATACTGCCCAAACAATCAATAAAATAATATTAACACATGGAATCATAAGTAAAAACAATGTCAGCATCCATTCACCTATAGTTAGTGGTTCTTCATTTATGTTTGGGTATGCATTTGCATTATAAGAACTGTAATTATTTGGTTGATACGCTGTATCCTGATTTTCATTGTCATTATTGTAGCTCATATTGTTATCCATTTTTTATCCTCCTAACGTTTTCTAATACCATTATACATTATCTAAGAAAAAATAGGAAGAACAACTTAAAAAAATCTTAATATAATTCTATAAATCTTCGAATCAAATTATCAGACTTATAGGTCATAGGTTCTTCATGGGGAAAATACAGTACCATTCGAACTACAAAATAGGTTATCATTAATAACACAATTACTATTGATATGGTTGTAAAATACGGGAAGATTTTTCTTTTTATATACCTGAAATAAAAGGCCAGACAGCCTAGTGCTATAATAAGATATATAAAAGGGTTGTAGTTCCATGCCCTAATGAAATCAAATGAAAGAAAGGCCATTGTCGCTCGTGTTAACCCGCACCCTGGACAGGGTAATCCTGCAATAATAATCGACGGGCAGCCACCACCAAAAAAATAGTGAAAGGTACTAAAAACTACCAGTAGGATCAAACCTGCTGGTAGTATATTTTTGATATCTTTTTTTAACAATTTATAATCTATAAGATGATACATTTTTTCGGACATTTTTCAGCACACTTTCCACAATTTGTACATTTGCTTGTATCAATATGTGCGATGTTTTCTTCTACTTTAATAGCATCGAATTCACATACCTTCTCACACATTTTACAGCCTATGCAACCTACAGAACATGCATTCATTACATCTTTACCTTTGTCCTTCGAACTGCACAACACTAATTGTTTCTGAGTGATAGGCACAAGTTCGATTAGATTTCTCGGACAGGCAACAATACATTTACTACATGCTTTACATGCATCCTTGTCTACTAATGCCACGCCGTCTACAATGTGGATTGCATCAAAAGGACAAACCTTCACACAATTTCCAAATCCATGACAACCATAATTACATGTTTTCGGTCCAGAGTTTTGTACAAAATTCATCATAGTACAATCTTCAATTCCAAAATACTCATAATCTTGTTTCGCTTTTTCACATGTTCCACCGCATTTTACAAAAGCAGTAACCGGAACACTTTCCGATGTCTCGACACCCATGATTGCACCAATCTTAGCTGCACATTCACTACCACCTACAGGACAGGCCGTAATTTCTGCCCCACCTTCTACAATTGCACTAGCTAATCCTGCACATCCCGCATATCCACATCCACCACAATTATTTCCCGGTAAAACCTCCATAATCGCTTCTTCACGTGGATCTACTTCTACCGCAAATTTCTTGCCAGACACTCCTAGGAAAAGACCTATGAAGAGTCCTGTACCACCTACGATACATGCGGCAATTACAATACCCATTATACTCATACTCTTCTCCTCCTAAATAAGTCCTGAAAATCCAAAAAATGCTATTGCCATTAAGCCTGAAATAACAAGAACTGCAGGTGTTCCTTTCCACGAAGGTGGAATATCGTTATACTCTGTTTTTTCACGAATACCTGCCATGATTACAATTGCAATCGTAAATCCAATTGCAGTAAAGAATCCATTAATAACCCCTGTAAGAATCCCATAGTCTCTTTGAACATTTGTCAATGCAACACCGAGTACTGCACAATTTGTTGTAATAAGCGGTAAGTACACACCAAGAGAATTGTAAAGTGGTGGCATTACTTTCTTTAAAAACATTTCTACAAATTGTACCAAGCAAGCTATAACAAGAATAAACACAATTGTTTGTAAATATTCAAAGCCTAATGGATCTAATATAAATCTATACAATGTACTAGTCACTAGAGATGCAAGTGTTAGTACAAATATTACAGCACCTCCCATACCAGCAGCTGTGTCAACTTTTTTTGAAACGCCCAAGAATGGACACAATCCTAAGAATTGACTCAATACTACGTTATTTACCAATGCAGCTCCAATGGTTACTACCAATATTGTTTCTATATTCATTTATGCGTCCCCTTTCTATTCTTTTTCTGTTCCATTAGGAAATACTTTGCCAGCTCCACAACCACTTCCACATGAACCACAATCACTTCCACATGAATCTATTTCCGCTTTCTTACTAGGTGCTTTTTTATTTCGTACCTTATTTTGTACTGCGACTAGACAAGCCACAACAAAGAATGCACCTGGTGCTAAAATGAAAATTGTGATTGGTGTATAAGAACTTGGTAATATTTGGATATCAAATATTTTTCCAGCACCTAAAATTTCACGCACCGCAGCTATTGCTGTTAATCCTACTGTAAAACCTAGTCCCATTCCTATACCATCAAATACAGAAGGTATTACTGGGTTTTTAGATGCATAGCTTTCTGCTCGCCCTAAAATAATACAGTTAACAACAATAAGTGGAATATATATTCCTAGGGATGCATACAAGCTAGGTATAAAACCTTCTAGTAAAAATTGCACTATCGTTACAAATGATGCAACAATTACAATGAACGCAGGAACACGAACGCTATTTGGAATAACATTACGAAGTATTGAAATAATAAGATTTGACATTACCAATACTACCGTAGTAGTAAGACCCATACCTAAACCATTTACTGCTGATGTGGTAACCGCTAATGTTGGGCACATTCCAAGCATCAGTACAAAGGTAGGATTTTCTTTTACAAGACCATTATACAGTCTTTCTGTTGAATTATTCATTCGTTCCACCTCCCGCGATTGATGATACATAAGCAAGACCAGCATTTACTCCATTTGCCATAGCATCTGATGTAATAGTCGCTCCACTAATTGCATCAATTTCATTTTCAGCTTGAGCTTTTGTCTTTGTAACAGTAAATGCATCTACATCTTTATCTTTAAATTGATCTTTAAATTCTGCATCATTTGCTTTCATCCCAAGACCCGCCGTTTCACTAATTGTTAATATAGAAATTGCATTTAATACACCTTCATTTGTTACACCCATAGTAAATGTAATGTCTCCTGCATAACCTTCATGGCTTACAACAGTTACTACATAACCAATTGCTTCTTCGCCTTTCATAGCTATGACAACTTCTTGAATTGAATCATCAGGATAACCAGCTTCTTCTAAAATAGCAGTTGCAGAGTTTGGTTCGAATTCATCATACATCTCGAAACGATCCGCTTCTTGAAACACTTCCTTGAAGGCCTCTTGTTTTGCATGTTCCTTAGCAATAGCAATCGGTTCCTTTGTAATTTCATAAACTAGACCTAATAATAATCCAGCTACAACCGTAATTAATGTCAAAATAAGTGAATTTTTAATCATTGTATTCTTCATTATTTTTCTCCTCCTTTTCCAAAAGGTTTTGGAAGAGTTACTCTTTCAATCAACGGAACTAGTAAGTTACTAAAGATAATTGCATAGGATACACCCTCTGCTGAACCGCCGTAGATACGGAAAATACCTGTTAATAAGCCAAGGCATATACCATATACAACTTGACCTTTCTTTGTTATTGGCGATGTCACATAATCTGTAGCCATGAACCATGCTCCTATCATTAGACCACCACCTGTTAAATGTGCCATCAAGAAATCTACATTCAATCCTTGTCCACCAAAAACTACAATAAAAATTGCAAATGTCAAAATATATGTACCTGGAATTCTTAAATCAATGATTCCTAGTGCAATTAGGATCATAGCACCAATCATAATGGCTACAACAGATGTCTCTCCAATCGTTCCTGGTGTAGTTCCTAAAAACATTTCCATGGTAGTGAAGCTACTTAAGGCTCCTGTCGCCTTTAACTCTGTCAAAGGAGTTGCTCCCGAAAATGTGTCATATGCAAAATTTGTCATAGGTCCTGTAAATGATATAACCAAAAAACATCTAGCGCCTAAGGCTGGGTTCATAAAGTTTTGTCCCAATCCGCCAAATAATTGTTTTACAACTAAAATTGCGAACACCGACCCCATAGCTCCCATCCACAGCGGTAGTGTTGGTGGTAAGTTCAGGGCAAGTAAGAGTCCCGTTACAACTGCACTAAAATCTTTAATTGTGCTTTTCTTTTTCATCAGTTTCTGATACAAACATTCTGTTAGTACAGCTGTACCTGTGGTTACCAGTATAAGAATTAAAGCGTACATTCCAAAATTAATCACCCCAAATACGGTCGCTGGTAGAAGCGCAAGTACTACCCAAAACATGATATTACTTGTCGTCACCTTTGAACGTATATGAGGAGACGCTGAAATATTATAATTTCCACTCATCATTTTTCCTCCAATATATTATTTTCTTCTATTTGCCATTACAATTTTTCTCATAGATCCCATGGATTGTTTCAATGGTCGTTTAGCAGGACACACAAAGCTACAGCATCCACACTCTACACATTCCATTCCATCCCACTTTTCAAACATTTCAGCATCATGATTTTCAGAGTAGTCGGCTAATCGTGAAGGAATAATTCTACTTGGACAGACTTCGACACAACGTCCGCAATTAATACAAGCACTCGGCGCATGTAAGGCAACTTCATCTTTTGTCATACATAAAATTGAAGATGATGTTTTAGCAATCGGAGTATCAAGTGTAAACATTGCAAATCCCATCATTGGACCTCCAGAAATCACTTTTTCAGGCTCTGATTTAAATCCACCTGCTGCATCAACGAGTTCTTGTTGATTCATTCCTAGATATGCTTTAAAATTGCCTGGCTCATTAATAGCATCCCCACTTACTGTCACAACACGATCCATTAAAGGTCTCCCATTAATAATTGCTTCATGAATTGCAATTAATGTTTCAACATTGTTAACAACACATCCTGCATCAGCTGGTAGCATTGTTGAATTAATCGCTCTACCAGTTGTAGCAAAAATCAATTGTCTTTCTGCTCCTTGTGGATACTTTGTTTTTAAAGGCATAACTTTCATACGTGGTTTGTCTTTGATTAATTCAGTTATCTTCTCAATACAATCTGGTTTATTATCTTCAATTCCAAATACACCCATCGCATTGTCGAATAATTTTAATACGATTTCCATTCCACTAACTAATAATTCAGGTGTTTCTAACATTCTTCTGTAGTCTGCTGTAATATATGGTTCACATTCTGCACAGTTTGCCACAATAAAATCGATTTTGTCTGGCTCTTTTGGAGATAATTTCACATGTGTTGGAAAACCAGCGCCTCCCATTCCTACAATTCCTGCTTTACCAATTTCTTTGATGATTTCTTCTTTGGTAAATTCATCCACCTCTTTTATAGGTTTCATTTCTACTTCATTATATTCTTGATCATTCTCAATAATAATAGAGCTTACTTTTGTTCCTGTTGCATTAAAGCGCATTTCAATTCCTTTTACAACTCCAGAAACCGAAGCGTAAATTGGTGCTGAAACGAATCCAGATGCTTCGGCAATTAATTGCCCTCTTAATACGGAATCTCCTTTTGCTACGATTGCTGTCGCTGGCGCTCCAATATGTTGCGATAATGGGTACACCAAATCCCCACAAGGTTTGATGCTAATGATAGCCTTGTCTTTTGACAATGTTTTTCCATCATTCGGATGAATTCCGCCTTTGAACGTAAATAGTCCCATAACGTCTACTTCCTTCCTTTTATTTTCTACTATAACTATACTAGAAGAAATAAAAAAAATCTATCAAATGTAATAAATAGTTTTGTACTATTTGAAAAACAGCTTGATAGATTTTTAACTTATACACACATTTGCCAATTATTCACTTTATTTTTTAGCTAAAATGCCCAAGACTAAAGTCCATATTTTATTCAATGAATTTATTTCTAATTTTTCGTTTACAGAATGGATGTATTGTAAGTTTGGACCAATTGAAATACAATCCAAGTCATTTATTTTTGCTGCGAATAATCCACACTCTAATCCTGCATGAATAGCACCTATTTTAGGTTCACTTCCAAAAAGTGTTTGATAAACCTCAATTGCGCGTTCTCTTAACGGAGAGTCCATTCTATAAGCCCATCCCGGATAGCCACCATTTTCCTCAACTCTTCCACCTAGTATTTCAATAAATGTCGAAACTCTGTTCGCGAGAAATTGTTTTGCAGACTCTACAGAACTGCGAATACTATATTTTAATTCTATTTGATTCTCTGTTAATATAAAAACTCCCATATTAGAAGACGTTTCAACTAAACCAGGTATTGCAACACTCATATGATCAATTCCATTTGGAATATTCATTAGAAGATGAATTAATAATCGCTGACTATCTTCCGTCAATACTTGTTGCTCACTTGTCTCATCACTTTGGCTAAGTAATGCTATATTAGGCTCTGCCAAACTCAACTCCTGCTTCAAAGCATCAAATGCATTCGCTAAATTCTTCTTGAAATCTTCTGTCTCAGCACCTGACACTAATACTGTTGCTTTTGATAAATTAGGGATTACATTTGCAGCATTTCCACCTGATACAGATATAATAGAAGAATTCTCTTTTACTGAATTTAATAATCTACCTAGCAAAACATTAGAATTACCACGTTCTAAATGAATTTGAGTTCCTGAATGGCCCCCTTGAAGACCTTTTAATTCCAATTCATAAATAGTTCCTAATTCAGTTTCTCTAGTAACCGGAATAAAACCATCTAAAAATGTTCCCCCGGCACAACTTGTCAATATTTCTTCATCAGATGTGGAATCAATATTAATTAGCATTTTTCCAGTCAGATTACTTAAATCAATTGCTTGAGCACCTATTAATCCAATTTCTTCATCCACTGTAAATACTACTTCTAACTTAGGATGTGGAATATTATCTGCATCTAATATAGCCATTGCTATAGCTAAGGCCACGCCATCATCTCCGCCTAGCGTTGTGTTCTTTGCCCACAAATAAGTACCATCTGTTTCAAGATTCAATCCATCTGTTATAAAATCAAAATCACTATCATCCGTTTTCTCACATACCATATCCATATGACCTTGAATGATAATAGCTTCTGCCTCTTCATAACCTGGAGTTGCCTCTTTCGTAATAATCACATTGTTAATTTCATCTTGTTGTACATTTAAATTTCTGTCCTTTGCGAATTTAACGCAATAATCACTTATTTCTTTCGTGTTTCTAGATCCGTGAGGGATTGCACATATCTCTTCAAAAAATTTCAACGCAACCTTAGGTTCATAATTTTCTAATATACTCATAAATGCCTCCATTGATTTTTTATAATTCATATAGGCTCTTTAATACCTATATGTTAAAAATACTCTAACAACTTCGTTGTTAGAGTATTTGATTTATCTTATTCTTCTGTTACTTCAACTTCTTCATACACTTCTTCCATTTCTGGCTCTAGTGCTTTCATGCTTAAGCTGATTTTCTTTTCTGCTTCATTTAAGTCCACAACTCTAGCTGTAATTTCATCACCTACAACTAATACATCTGATGGCTTTTCAACGTGATTACGTGAAATTTGTGAAACATGAAGTAAAGCATCAACACCTGGTGCTAATTCAATAAATGCACCAAAATCTGTCATTCTTGCTACTCTACCAACAACTTCTTCACCTACGGCATAAGTTGTTGCTGCATTTGCCCATGGATTAGAGTTAGGGAATTTTAAGCTTAAAGCTACTTTTGTATCTTTAATATCTTTAATTAGTACGTTGATTTCATCTCCAACTTTAAATACATTTTTTGGATGTTCAACTCTTCCCCATGACATTTCTGAAATATGTAATAAACCGTCTACACCACCTAAGTCGATAAATGCACCGAAATCAGTTACATTTTTCACTGTTCCAAGTACTACATCACCTACTTGAAGTGTTGCAAATAATTCTTTTTGCTTAATTGCTCTTTCAGCCATTAATAATTGTCTTCTATCTCCAATTACTCTATTTCTTCTTGGGTTGAATTCGCTAATTACAAATTCAATCTCTTGACCTTGATATTTTGTTAAATCTTTTTCATATGAATCTGAAACAAGACTAGCTGGAATAAATACGCGAGCTTCTTCAACTACAACGCTTAAACCACCACCAAGGATTTGAGCAACTGTCGCTTTTAATACTTCTTTATTTTCAAATGCTTCTTTTAATCTCTCATTACCTTTTTCTGCTGCTAATCGTTTATATGTTAATAGCACTTGACCTTCACCATCATTTACTTTTAACACTTTCACAGTCATTGGGTCGCCTACAGATACCACTGCAGTAAGATCGATATTAGAGTCATTTGAATATTCATTACGAGAAATAATACCATCTGCTTTATAACCGATATTTAAGATGATTTCATCTGGTTTAACATCGATAACAGTACCGTCAACTACCTCCCCATTACGAATTGTCTTGAAACTTTCCTCTAACATTTGTTCAAAAGTTAATTCTGACATTAATTTGAACCTCCTCTATTATATTATTGGGCGTCGATGCCCCTGCTGTAATACCTACTTTATCGACGAACTTTAACTGATTTAAATCTAAATCCTTAAGTGTCTGTATGTAGTACGTATTGTTACATGCATTCTTGCATATTTCAAATAATTTCTGCGAGTTAGAACTCTTCAAATCTCCTATCACAATCATTGCATCAACTTCATTTGCAATCTTGTGTGCTTCGCTCTGACGTTCTGTTGTTGCACTACAGATAGTATTTAAAACACTTACATCATAACTCTTTTTCAAAATAATATCAACTATATCTTGAAATTTCTTGTAGTTAAATGTTGTTTGTGATACAATACTTATTTTTTGTCCAATATTTGGCACAATTTCTTCTGCTTCTTGTACAGATTGTACAACAATAACAGGAGTACAAGACCACCCAACAATTCCAATTATCTCTGGATGCTCCGGGTTACCGATTACAACTACTTGATTTCCTTTCTCGCTTTCTTCTCTAACGATTTTATGTATTTTCTTAACAAATGGACATGTTGCATCAATACATTCTATATCTTTTGCTTCTAATATATCATAAATTTCTTTTGATACACCATGAGACCTAATGATTACGACCCCGTCTTCTAGTTTCATCAAGTCTTCTTTTGAATACAGTACTGAAACACCCTTCTTTTTTAAATCACCAATCACTTCATCATTATGAATAATTGGACCGAACGTATAAATAGGCTTATGATTCACCTTGTTTATTTGATCATAAACAGTTTCTACCGCACGTTTCACCCCAAAACAGAATCCGGCTGTTTTTGCCTTTACAATTTCCATTATTTGCACTCCTCTAGAATACAATTTACTACTTCATCAATCGTCATATTAGACGAATCAATTAATTTAGCATCTATTGCTTGCTTCAACGGCGCAATCGTTCGATTCATATCTCGTTCATCACGTTTTTGAATATCATTTGAAATTTCTTCTAGATTACAATCTATTTGTTTTTCAACCAATTCATTATAGCGTCGTTTCGCTCTTGCTTCCACTGAAGCAGTTAAATATATTTTAACATCTGCATTAGGTAAAATATTAGTTCCAATATCTCTACCATCCATAACAACATTGTGTTGCTCTGCTAAATCACGTTGCAATTTCAACAAGTGTTCACGAACAAAAGAAAGGGCCGCTATCTGGGAAGCTCCGTTTCCAACTGATTCATCTCGTAAATATTCTGTAACATCGTCGCTATTCAAAAGAACTCGTTGTACTCCATTCATGTAGACAATTTCCACATTTGCTTCACTGCATGATTTTTTCATGGATTCAATATCATCAAAACCTATTTTATTTTGTATGAAATAAAAGGATAATGCACGATACATTGATCCTGTATCTACGTAAATGAATCCTTTGTTTTTTGCTACCAATTTGGCTATAGTACTTTTCCCTGCGCTTGCAGGTCCATCGATTGCTATATTATACCCCATTTTATCTACTCCTTATTCTATGCTGATCGCAGCTACATATGCAGTTGACCACGCAATTTGCAAGTTAAATCCACCTGTCAAAGCATCAAGATCCAGTACTTCTCCAACAAAATAAATCCCTTTCGCTTTCTTAGATTCCATTGTTGAAGGATTTATTTCAGAAACTTTTACTCCACCCTTTGTTATAATGGCTTCTCTAAAGCTTCGTGTTCCAGTAATCTCCATGTCGAAATTTTTAATTAAATGTACAAAATTCAATCGCTCTTCTTTAGATATTTCATTTACTTTCTTTTCTTCAGAAATCCCACTTAATTCAATCATAATTGGTGTTAATTTTGCTGGAAAAAGTTTAGATATAGAATTTTTAAATTGTTTGTTTTTATTTTCTTCAAAATCACGAAGAATTCGTTTATCTAATTGTTCATATGAAAGCGCCGGCTTTAAATCAATACTAAGTTTTAAAGATTTTTTATCTAAAACGTCTGTCACAAAACTACTTCCACTGATAATAAGTGGTCCACTTACACCAAAATGAGTAAAAAGTAATTCTCCCTGCTCTTCAAAATAAGTTCGTTTTTCATCTGTTATCTTAGCAGTTACATTTTTCAATGCAAGCCCTTGTAACTCTTTTGCATACCACTCTTTTATTTCAAAAGGAACTAATGCTGGATAAAGAGGTGTGACTGTATGTCCAAGTCGTTCTGCAAATACATATCCATCACCAGTAGATCCTGTTGGCGCATAGCTACATCCCCCAGTTGCAACAACACAAACATCACCTTTGATAACATCACCATCGGACAGTAGCACTTGTTTAAAACAATTTTCCTCTGTTATAATATTTCGTACCTCTTGATCGTAAGTTATTTCTACATTTAACCTTCTCATTTCACGGATTAAGGCATTTATTACATCTGAAGAATGATCTGACACAGGAAAAACACGATTCCCTCTTTCCACTTTAGTTTTCACTCCCAACTCTTCAAATAATTCAATAACTTGATCATTTGTATAAGAATAAAAACTACTATATAGAAATTTTGCATTTGATACGACTGATGAAAACAAAACATCCATATCACTTGCATTCGTAATATTACATCTTCCTTTACCTGTGATAAAAAGCTTTTTTCCAAGCTTTTCATTTTTTTCTATTACATGAACATCATGTCCATTCCTTGCAGCAAAAATCGC
Organism: uncultured Lachnospiraceae bacterium; assembly: GCA_964367685.1. Lineage (GTDB taxonomy): Bacteria > Bacillota > Clostridia > Lachnospirales > Lachnospiraceae > CAUPWF01. The sequence goes on along the minus strand of CAYIYM010000005.1, from coordinate 28,799 downwards.
AGTGAACATCCCTGCCGCTCCACCACCTATTATTATAACTTTACTCATTCTATATCCTCTTTTGCATTTAATACAATTCGTTTTTCTGCCAAATTTAATTCATCTGTGTTATACACTTGATACTCGTCCCATATCTCTTCTAAACTCTCAAGTGTCTTTATTACTTCTTCTTGATTTTCCATGCATAAAGCAACAACTAATGCATTGATAATACTCAGTGGTGCAACCAAGGAATCAACTATAGAAACCATATCACTTTTAGCAATTAAATTACACGAAGAATACATGCACATCGGAGAATGTATGCTATCTGTTAGAGTGATTACTTTTGCCTTTCTATTTGTCGCAAATTCTAATGCTTTCAATGTTCGCACTGAATATCTAGGGAAGCTAATTCCAATCAATACATCTTCTGGACCAATTCGTAGAAGTTGTTCAAAAATCTCACTAGAACTATTTGTGTTCAAAATTGCCACATTATCTACGATTAAGTTCAAATAAAATCCGAGAAATTGAGCCAATGGCGCACAACTGCGAATTCCTACCACGTATATTTTTCGACCATTTCTAATCGTGTCTACTGCTAGTTGAAACATATCTCTATCAATTCCATTTAATGTTTGACGAATTTTATCAATGTCTGACTGCAGTACCTTCTCAATGATTTCACTTTGACCAATTCTTCCATACGCTACCTCTAGTCGTTGTATCGAATTCAATCGATTCCTTACCACTTCCTCAAGCGCTTTTTGAAAACCTGGATAACCTTTATATCCAAGTTGACTTGCAAATCTAACTACAGTAGATTCACTCACCCCTACTACATCACCTAGCTTAGCTGCTGTTAAGAAAACTGCCTTGTCATAATTTTCCTTTATATAATTTGCAAGTAATTTTTGACCTTTACTAAACGAACTGTAATGCTCATCAATTACTAATAATAATTCATTATTTTGCGAGTCCTTCATATAACCTCCTATATTGACACATCTTTCGTTATAGTATACAAGAATTTTGCAATTCAATCAACTGCAACTTTCATACCTATCAATGCAACCTTTCATGCTTATCAGTGCATTTATTAGTATATTAATCAAATATTATGTAATAAATCAGTAGATTAGTATTGAATTGATATAGATTTCATCGTATACTCAAATAAATATCAAAAGTTGGGAGTGATAGTCATAGCTCGTTTAAAAACATGGTTAGCTAATGTAGCTATCCGCAAAAAGTTTATACCTTTACAAATATTCGTAATAGCTGTTGTTGCTATCATTAGTATCTTTTCAATAGTTTCAGTTATTATGGTTAATCATTATGCTGAAAATATAATCGATGATCATGTAAGTAAACGTGAGGATTTAAACTCCATGATTAGAAATATGTACGTTTGTAGAGTTCTTGGTCGAGACATTCTTTTACAAGACGATATCGCAAAGCGGGAAGAGTTGTATGTGGATTATTTGATTGCCTTCTCTGATTTAGATAGTAAAATGGACAACTTTTCGAATAGATTATCCGATGAGCAATTTTCTGATTTTCAACATATTATCGACGAAAAAAATATATACAAAGATAGCATGATACTTTCTGCTGATATAATAATGGAAGGTGGCGACTATGATGATGCTTTGTATGCTCTCCAAATAGTAACTCCTATAGCGAATGATTTTTTTGGGAGTATTGATGATTATTTGAATAATGAGCAACGTCTAATGGATAGTGCTCTCGTGCGCAATGATAACTTTGTATTAGTTGTACTTATTTCTAGCCTAATACTAAATATCATTGTTATCTTGTCTTTAATACTTTTTATTAAATATTTTAGTAATAGCATGGGTGCTAGTTTGGTTTTATTAGAAAAGTCCGTGTCGCATATTGCTGAAACTGGAAATATGAAGGTGGAAATTCCACAATCTCTTTATACACAAGATGAGGTAGGGCGGATTGCATTGGTTGTAGATAAGATGAAAACCATGCTACTTAATTATTCTTTCACTGACACTTTAACTGGCGGCTATAATGTAAAGGCATATTATGAAGAATTAAATGATTTATTTAATTCTAATTCAGATGAGCAAGAAATCTGGTGTGTTATTTCTGATATGAATAATCTAAAAATGATCAATGACACCTTGGGACATATTGAGGGCGATTCAGCTATTCGCAAAACACATTTATTACTAAATGACGAATTAATGAATTACGGTAAAACATTCCGAATCGGCGGAGATGAATTTGTTTCTCTTTTAACTAATTGTCCGGCCGAAGTACTCGAAGTACACCTAAAGAATATTGTATCAAAGATAGAAACTGCTAACGCTCACACTTCTGTAGGATTTTCACTAGCGATTGGATATGATTTATTTAAAGGTTCAACACTTGAAGAATATCACCAGTTCTTTAAAATAGTAGATAAGAAGATGTACGATAACAAAGCAAAGTCAAAAGAGGCCAGACTAAATGCCAGGGTCGTTGATATCGATTCAATAAATCATTAAATATGACTCCTTTTATATCACGATATATAGTGGCCCATTTGGATATAGGAAAATTCAGCCTATCCCCCTATTCAAAATACCTAGTATTTATGACTTTAAAATAAATGTTGGGATGAATGATTCATTCATTCCCTTAACATTTATTTTTTTTGCACAAATTTCCAAATATATTCTTGACAAAATTGTTCATATTGCTTATACTGTGCATATACGATATGAACAATTGTCAGGAGGTGAATCGCGTGAATATCTTAATTAGAAATGCCAATAACCAGCCTATTTATGAACAAATTTATTCTCAAATTAAGAATGCTATTATTTCAGCTAATTTAAAGGAGGGTGAGGCTCTACCGTCAATTCGCAACTTAGCAAAAGACTTACGCATTAGTGTAATAACCACAAAGCGCGCATACGATGAATTAGAAAAGGACGGATACATCCATACAGTCGCTGGAAAAGGCTCTTTTGTTGCTGAACAGAATTTGGAATTCTTAAGAGAATCACACTTAAAAGAAATTGAGGAACATATGCAAAAAATACTTTACCTTTCTCTTTCTTGTAAACTTACTTCAGAAGAATTAATAGAAATGTTCACACTCATAATTAAGGAGGAATTATAATGAACTCAATAGAAATTAAAAATTTAACAAAATCCTACAACGAATTTGTTTTAGATAATATTAGCATTACTCTTCCTCAAGGTATGATTATGGGATTAGTAGGCGCAAACGGTGCTGGAAAAAGTACTTTAATCAAGCTAATTATGAATGCAATTCGTGCAGATTCCGGCGAGATCACTGTATTAGGCGTGGACAACACCTCTAAAGATTTTAGACCACTGAAGCAAGATATTGGAATTGTCTTAGACGAAGCATCTTTCCCGGAAATTTTGAATGCAAAAAATATCAATAAGATTATGCAAAAAACCTATGTGAACTGGGTTGAAAGTAAGTATTATAGCTATTTAGAGATTCTTAAGATTCCATTGGACAAAAAATTTGGCGATTACTCTAGAGGTATGAAGATGAAACTTTCTATAGCAGTTGCCTTATCTCATGAAGCAAAGTTATTGATTCTAGACGAGGCAACTTCTGGATTAGACCCCATGATTCGAGATGAAGTTTTGGATATGTTACACGAATTCACAAGAGATGAGACACATTCTATCTTGCTCTCTTCTCACATTGTAAGTGACTTGGAGAAGGTTTGCGACTATATCACATTTATCCATAATGGACAACTTATCATGAGTGAAGAAAAAGATAAAATATTAGAAAAATATGGATTATTAAAGATCCCCGAAGATCAACTAGATGATATTCCAGCGAATATCATCGTAGCAAAACAAAGAATATCTTACGGATATGAATTATTAGTTAATTGTGAACAGTTGAATCCGATCTATACAATCGAACAAACAACTTTAGAAGACATTATTATACTTATGGCAAAGGAGGGATAAGAAATGATTGGATTATTAATAAAAGATTATTATGTTATTTCAAATCAACTAAAATTAATAATTTTCATCTATTTTTTCGGGACACTTATAACAGGTTTAAGTATTAATGCTATCCTCATTATATTTGGAGCTATGATGCCACTCACGACTATGGGCTATGATGAAAAGGCTGGATGGGATGAATTTGCTGCCGCATTACCATACTCAATTAAAGAACGTGTTCTTAGTAAGTTTTTATTAGGTTATATTTCTATTGGACTAACCGCACTTGCAGCTTGTTTAGAAATATTATTCTCTTTCTTTGCCGTTCCTCCTGATTCACCTGATCTTCTTTCACAAATATTCTTCATAAGTAGCATTTCACTCATTTATCTCGCTATATCATTACCGTTATCTATTCGTTTCGGTGTAGAACAGGGAAGATACCATATACTTATGGTCTCGCTAACCCTTGTAATTTTTTATTCATTTATCACGACATTTATGTTTGAATTATTAAGTTTTGGAACTGTCCTTTTATTCATGTGGGGTGTTGCAATTCTATTAAATGTAATATCTGTTAAGTTATCAATTATCTTTCTTGAAAAAAAGTTCTAGCTTTTATTATTCTTAATAAAAAGTTTTGATGTCAGGAAATAGGAAAATTTAGACTATTTCCCTATTCAAAATACCTAGTATTTATCAGCGAATTATATTGATTTAATTCGTAGATGAATACTAGGTATTTTCTTGTTAATGAATTTTAAGTTTTATATTTTAAAGTACACTTAATTCTCTCTTTTTATAGTTCTTTGTTGTTATATCATTATTAAACAGGATATGCTCCACTCTTAGTATCGGCAATTGTTGCATCAACTTTTGTATTTTGAGCATCTCTATATTTGAAAAAATCTGTTGCTACTTGTGGGAATAGTGCATAAGATAATACATCTTCCTCTTGTTTACTATAAGCCGCCATTTCTTTTCGAAGTGTATCTAACTCATCTGGCAATGTATCGGCAAAACGACATGTAAGTGGCTCTGTGTCTCCAATAACAAGCTTTTGAATTTCTGGATCAAACGGTTTAACAGTCTTTCCATATTTACCTGAAAATACATCCTTCGTCTCTTTTGTAGCCATTTTATAGCGCTCACCCATCAATACATTAAACACTGCTTGTGTACCAACAATTTGGGAAGACGGAGTAACTAATGGGCACTCACCTAGATCTTTTCTTACACGTGGAACTTCTTCTAACACCTCATAAAAACGATCTTCTGCACCTTGTTCCTTTAACTGTGAGGTTAGGTTTGAAAGCATACCTCCTGGCACTTGATACAACAAAGTTTTAATATCAACACCTAAGTTCTTCGGATTTAATTGCCCGCTCGCCAATGCCTTATCTCTTAATGGCCTAAAATAATCAGCAATATCAGCTAGAATTGCTTGATCGTATCCAGTATCATATGGAGTCCCTTTAAATGTTTCGACCATTACTTCTGTCGCTGGTTGTGAAGTTCCCATAGCAAATGGTGACATCGCTGTATCAATTACATCAACTCCAGCTTCTACTGCTTTTAAATACGTCATTGAAGCAACTCCAGATGTGTAATGTGTGTGTAACTGGATTGGTATCTCCACTGCATCCTTTAAAGCACCTATTAGTTCTGTAGCTTTATACGGCAATAATAATCCCGCCATATCTTTCAAACATATCGAATTTGCACCCATTTCTTGAACTTCTTTAGCTAGCGAAACCCAATAGTCTAGTGTATAAGCATCTCCAATTGTATAAGATAATGCCACTTGTGCATGACCTTGTTCGCGATTCGTAGCTGTAACTGCTGTTTTCAAGTTACGCATATCATTTAAACAGTCAAAAATTCGAATGATATCCATCCCATTGGCTACGGATTTTTGCACAAAATATTCAACTACATCATCCGCATATGGACGATAACCTAAAATATTTTGGCCTCGGAATAGCATTTGCAATTTGGTATTTTTAAACCCATCCTTGAATTTTCTTAGTCTATCCCATGGATCTTCTTTAAGAAAACGCAATGATGCATCAAATGTTGCCCCTCCCCAGCATTCTACTGAGTGATATCCAACTTTATCCATAACATCTATAATCGGTAACATTTGTTCGGTTGTCATTCTTGTAGCAATCAACGATTGATGTGCATCTCGCAGAATCGTTTCCGTTATTTTAATTGGTTTTTTCTCCATTATTCATTCTCCTTTTACCTAATCTAATCTTTTGAAACTATACACCAAATATGGCCATAAATGTACCTGCGGCAACTGCTGTTCCAATTACACCTGCAACATTTGGTCCCATCGCATGCATAAGTAAAAAGTTTGTTGGGTCAGCTTCAGCTCCAACTTTTTGTGACACCCTTGCTGCCATAGGTACAGCCGACACTCCTGCCGAACCAATCAATGGATTGATTTTTCCACCTGATAGTTTGCACATTATTTTACCAAAAATCACTCCTGACGCAGTTCCAAACATAAATGCAAGAAGTCCAAGTACAACAATATACACTGTTTCCATATTCAAAAATGCTTCTGCACTTGTAGTAGCACCCACAGACGTACCTAGTAAAATTACAACAATATACATCATAGCTTGTGACGCAGTTTCTGTTAATTGACGAACTACACCTGATTCCTTAAATAAGTTTCCTAACATAAGCATTCCTACTAGCGGTGCTGTAGAAGGTAATATCATACATACAACAATTGTAACAATAATAGGGAACAAGATTCGTTCTAATTTCGATACTGGTCTTAACTGTTCCATTTTAATTTTACGCTCTTCTTCTGTAGTCAGCAATCTCATAATTGGTGGCTGAATAATCGGCACAAGAGACATATAAGAATAAGCAGCTACTGCAATTGGACCCATAATGTCTACTTGTCCCAATTTCCCTGCTAAGAATATTGCCGTCGGTCCATCTGCCCCTCCAATAATTGAAATCGCAGCCGCTGCCATGTCCGAAAATCCCAAGGCCATTGCCCCTAAATATGCTGCAAATATTCCAAATTGAGCTGCTGCTCCTAGTAAAAAACTCTTTGGATTTGCAATTAGAGGTCCAAAATCTGTTAATGCTCCTACCCCCAAGAAAATCAAGGATGGAAAAACAGCCCATTCATCTAGCAAATAAAAATAATATAATAATCCTGCAACACCATTTGAAGACTCTTCAGGTGAAATCATAATATCAGGATAGATATTCACCAATAGCATACCAAAAGCAATTGGTACAAGTAAAAGCGGTTCAAATCCATGCTTGATAGCCAAAAACAAAAAGACACAAGCCACACCAATCATCACGTAGTTTCCTACTGTCAAATTAAAAAAGGCTGTCTGATGAAACAGGTTTTCTAACGTATTAAATACATAATCCATGTTATAACCTCCATCCTGTTACTTTAATTTAGTGTAGCTACCACAACTTTAGACTCTATCATGCTTCCTGCTGTTACATCAATACTAACCACTGTTCCATCTTCTGGTGCTACGACCGGGATTTCCATCTTCATTGCCTCTATTACTATAATTGTATCGCCTTTTTTCAGTGCTTGGCCTACAGACGCTACAACTTTAAATACTTTTCCAGCTGCACCTGACTCAACTTTTATCTTTCCAGCACCGCTTGGCGTAGCAACATTCATACTTTTTTCTGGTGCTTTAGCCACTGCAACTGGTTTAGGCGATGAAGGTACACCCATACTACTCTTTTCCTCTACTACTACATCATATGATGTTCCATTTACTGTTATTGTATAATTTTTCATTTTCATTCCTCCTACCATACATTCGATTTTTTACGTTTTATTGATCTTACAACAAAGCCTTCAATTGGCGCTTCTTCGCTTGCAGCGATAGCTGCCATAATAACTGCTACTAATTCATTGTCTTGATTCACTTCTATTTCATCTACTTCTGTTTCTTCTTTAACTTCATCCAATATAATTTCTTTAATTACAGGTTGTTTTGTTTTTTTATTGAATTTCGCCTCTATTTGAGGGATAAAACGAAATAGTGAAATAACAAAAGCGATAAAAATTAGGACAGAAAATACAGTACCCATTCCTAACAAAGTATTTAATCCTGCTTTGGATAGAATTTCACTCATTGAATATTCTGGTGCTACTGTTAATGTTTCAATATTCCCAGATTCATCAAAATTAAATTTAATTTCTGCCGCTCTATGTTCAAACATTCCTTCTGTCACAAGTGATAATTGTGAGCCACTATATTCTGGTTTAAATTCTCCTAAACTTAATAATAAACCACATTCTTCTATGCCTGTTTCCCATGCTGAAAGTAAATTGCGAAATTCTTCCCCCGTCATTACGATACCAGCTTGAAGTAACATTGCCTCAAGTTGTGTATCTGAAGATTGATAAAACTCTTCAAACGCCTCGGGCGGAAATGATCCTAAACTCGTAGCCATAACATTGGCTATTTCATATTCCATTGTTATTTCTTGTCTATTTTCTTCACTACTTCCACAAGAAACAAAAAGAAAAACACACAAGATTGTTGTTAGTATTAAACTAATTCTTTTTTTCACAATCCATCACCTCGCTAAATCGTACCATGTTTTTTTACAGGACGATCCTCTCTCTTTGTGAATAACATTTCAAATGCTCCAATTACATACTTTCTTGTATGTTCTGGTATAATAATTGTATCTACATATCCTCGTCTTGCAGCGGATAAAATATTTGATTGTAATTCTTTATACTCTTCTGCTTTTTGCATAATCACTTCAGCATCCGAATCAGCAAACATAATCTTTGCCGCCATTTGTTCGTCCATCATAGCAATGCTACTATTTGGCCATGCAAATACCATGTCGGCGCCTATTGATTTACTGTTCATTGCAATATAAGCTGTTCCGTAGGCTTTCCCTGTAACGATATTTACTTTCGGAACAGTAGCATTTGCAAAAGCATAAGTTAATTTTGCAACTTCTCTCGCTATGTTTTTTTCAGAACATGCTGTTGCACGGTACCCCTCTACGTTTGTAAGGGATAGAAGTGGAATATTAAACCCATCACAGAACTCAACAAATTCTGCCGCTTTCCTTGCAGCTCTTGGAGATAAGCATCCATCAAATGTTTCTTCTACCTCTCCTTCTTTCCCATATATTTGCTTACGATTTGCCACAACACCGATTGTCATTCCATTTAATCGGATAAAACCTGTAACCATATCTCTTGCAAAGTCTTTCTTAGTTTCTATAAATATTCCATTATCGGATATAATTGAAAAAATAATAGTTGGGTCATCTTTCGATTCTTCTAAATGATCACAAACTCTATTTAAATCATCTGTGCACTCATCATAAGCATCATTATCTTCATTGTTGGCAGGTAAAACTGCTACTAATTCTCGTATTTTCATTAAGATTTCTTCTTCTGTACCTACACCATCAATAAGTCCTGTTTCTTCGCTTTGATAGCATGAAGTAGAAGTATTATTCTTTCCGATTGTATTACCAATAATTGCATTTGGAGAGTTAACAAATAAATTAGCTTCTTTTTCTATGAATGTAAAATCCGACAAACCTGGTAACACCGCTAAACCACCACCGCAGGAGCCAAAGATCGCTGTGATTTGTGGAATTACTCCCGATGCTAATGTTTGCTTCATGTAAATATTGCCAAATGCATGTAATGCATCTGTTGCTTCTTCAAGTCGTAATCCAGTACTATCAATAAGTGCAATGACTGGCGCTCCCATTTTCATTGCCATTTCGTAAATTTTAGCAATTTTATTTGCATGCATTTCACCAACGGAACCACCTAAAACAGACGAATCCTGACTATATACATATACCAAATTGTTGTCGATTACACCATAACCCGTAATGACTCCATCTGCTGGAGTTTCTTTTTCCATTAATTTGAAGTCTGTATTTCTCGCTGAAATTGAGTGTCCAATTTCAATGAAACTTCCCTGGTCGAGCATTGTGCAAATACGCTCGATCGCTAAGTTCGTTTTCATACTACTCATAAATTTTCCCTCCGTTTTTTTTATTATCTTATACTGTCTTTTAATTATCAGATAATATTATTATACGTCACTATTTTCTATTTTACAAGCAATCTAATAAGAATAACTTAAGAACAATATATGAACTTTTATTTTATTTTTCATATCTTAATATATTATAATAGAGGTGAATTCTGATAAGTTTGTCTCTATGTTTTTGTATAAATCTATTGGTTATAAGAATAGGTATGATTGCGATAAAAAAGGAGATGTGCGAAATAGATGATTATTCATCTATTTCGCAACACCTCCAATTTATCAATATATTTTTATGTTTTTAATCTTTATTCAAATGTACTTGTAACTGATTATACGGTATTTCAATGTTTTCTTTATCAAATCGCAATTTTAATTCTTCTAACAACTGCCATTTAGTCGACCAATATTCATCTGTATGAACCCATGCTTTACACCCAATAATGACTGCGCTATCTGCTAGATCTTCTACTACAATAAAAATATCTTTATCTTTTAGGATTTTTTCATTTTTATCAACAAGTTCTTTGATAATCGATTTTGCCTTTAACAAGTCAGCATCATAAGATATTCCTATTTTAATATCCAATCTTCGATTGTCTTGCCCTGTAATATTTGTCAGACTAGAATTTGCTAATACCCCATTAGGTACAACGACAGTTTGATTATCAACTGTTTGCAACTTCGTATAAAAAATTTGAATTTCTTTAACGATACCCTCATTTTTATTTGTATCTTCTAAAATATAATCACCAACCACAAATGGTTTTAACGATAAAATTAGTATTCCTCCAGCAAAATTTGCTAAACTTCCCTGTAAAGCAAGACCTATGGCAACACCGACAGATCCAAGAAGCGCGGCTACCGATGTAGGTTCTAATCCAAAGTACAACGCAATTCCCATTATAAGCACTATGTTTAATGAAAATCTAGTAAAAGACAATACGAATTGATGAACTCCTTTGTCTGCATTAACTTTTTGCAAAGAGCGATCTGTGATTTTTACAACGATTGAAATTAATTTACGTCCTATTATATATACAATAATTGTGAACAGCACTTTCAATCCAAATGCTGTGACTGCCGAAATATGTTTGTCTAAGTAATTGTATAATTGATCAACAATATTCATAACTATTCCTCTTCTTTCATTGATAAAAACGCTGCTAAGTTTCCACGTTTTCCTTGTGATGCTCGATGTGAAAATAGCAACTCCGAATTACAACAGGTGCATACATTTGTAATAATAATATTTTCTTCTAATATACCACTCTCCATAAGTGAAGCCTTATTAGCTTCCCACAAATTCAACTGGTATTTATCAGTGGAATTCTTAAAGTAAATCCTACTCCAAAGGGATTGATCAAATTCTTTTTGAACTTCCCGAATTACATCTTCACTCACTTCATAGCACTCTTGACATATAGAAGGACCAATTGCAACGATTATATCTTCTGGTTTTGAATCATATTTTTGCTTCATTGCTACAACTGTTTCTACAGATATTTTATCTACTGTACCACGCCAACCTGCATGACTAAGTCCAATCGCTTTCTTTCTGGGATCAACAAAATATAAGGGCACACAATCTGCATACATTGTAACAAGACAAATTCCCTGAACATTGGTTATTAATCCATCTGCATTTTTATACACATGATTATAAGAACTATAATTATCTTTTGTCACAACTGCTATTTTATTAGAATGAATTTGATTTGAAAATGCTAATTTATCAGGATTTACACCTATTGATTTACAAATGCGATTGTAATTTTCTTTAACATTTTCAACCGATTTTTCTCTTGCATAACTAAGATTCATAGACGTGCACTCATCCTCACTTACGCCACCTAATCTTGTTGAAAATCCATGTTTAATAAAGTCATATTCCCTTAATCTAGGATAGTAAAAATATGGTGCTCCTTGCTGATTTTCTAATTCCATGCTTGGGCTGCCCTTTTTGTACTTAATATTCATAACATCCTCCTAACAAACAACACTTATCCTTCTATAAAACGTAAATCCTTACCGTATGTAAGTAAAAGCATTTTTAATATGTGTGATCTCGTCTGATAAAATACCAATTACGTCAAAACGAATATCTTCTTGATATGCACTATTTTGAAGTAAATACATATTGGCACATTTTGAAATTACCCTCTGCTTTTTAAGCGTAACAGCTTCGATTGGATACCCTACTTTTACTGTTTTACGATATTTCACTTCAACAAAAATAAGATAGTTATTCTTACTAGCTACAATATCTATTTCGCCAAATTTACATCGATAATTTTTTGTAATTATATGATATCCGTGTTTTTTTAAATAACTACAGGCTAATTCTTCATTAGACTGGCCTACTTTGCGATTATTTTGCATACAACCTCATTCGAATTTATATAAAATTTTTAATAAATGTTTGTCTATGAATTGGTGTAGGTCCATTTACACGGAGAGCCTCTATATGAACCGATGAACCATATCCTTTGTTACTCGCAAATCCATACTCGGGTAATACTTTATCATATTCCTCCATCATTGCATCTCTCTTAACTTTTGCAACTATACTTGCAGCTGCAATTGATTTACTCTTTGCATCACCATGTATAATTGCAACTTGTTGAATATCTACATTTGGAATTGTCACTGCATCATTCAACAATAAATCAGGTTTTATATTTAACTCATCAATAGCCTTTCGCATTGCTTCATAGGTAGCTTGTAGTATATTTATTTCATCTATCCGCTGTGGTGATACAATTCCAATTCCAATAGCTAACGCCTTTTCGTAAATTTCTTTATTTAATTCAAGCCGTTTTTTTTCACTTAATTTTTTCGAATCATTAATATACATAATATCACAATTAGGAGGCAAGATTACAGCACATGCAACTACAGGCCCTGCTAGCGGACCTCTCCCAACCTCATCAATGCCACATATAAATTCACAATCCTTGTATTTTTCTTCATATTGTGACATAAACTTAAGACGTTCCAATTCTTTTTTATAATCGTCTAATCGCTTTCTAGTTGACTCCACTATTTTAACAACGCCTTTACGCATATCATCACTATATTGAGTAATGAACGTTTCCAATTGATCAAACTCTAATTGATCAAATTCTAATTTAATCACCGCAATTGACTTACTCATGTTTTATTACTCCGAATCTCTCAAATGGCCATATACGCATCCATGCACGCCCTACCAAGTCATCTTCATGTAACAATCCTACGCTTGGATCTCGGCTATCTTTACTATGATTTCGATTATCTCCTAGAACAAAATACTCATCATCACCTAATTGAATTTCCTCTGCTGCTATTCCAGATAGTTCAATTACTTCAGCGCCGTACTCTTCATCTAAAACTTCTCCATCAATATAGATTACACCATCTTTAATTAAAATCGTTTCTCCTGGAAGAGCAATAATTCTCTTAATATAAAATATATTTGTTTCATATTGATATGGAAAAACTACAATATCAAATCGCTCTGGATCACTAAATTTGTACGTGATCTTATCAACAATCAGATTATCACCATCGTGAAGCATTGGATACATGGAATCGCCTTCCACACGAGTTCGTTGCCCTACATATGTAACTGTCAAGTATGTTAATATCATAAGTATAATAAAGTAGATAACCCACTCTAGTAATTCTTTTATAATTTTTTTACTCTTTGGCTTTTGTTCTTCCATAAACATCCCTTTCTCGGCCACTTTACTTTATTCAATCAGATAACTTATTTATCACAGCTATCGTCTTCCATTTCTTCGTCTAACAGTTCCTCTACAAGAAAGTCTTTTGGAAATTCTAGCGTTAATTTTCCAAGTCTTCCATTTTTAAAATCATCTACAAATAATTGAGCTGCTTTTTGTGTATCTAATTCATTCCCGCGTAATAAGCAGTGTCTTGCTTCTGCGATATTTGCCAAGGTTTGATATGGATCTTCCGCTTCTATCATACCATATTTTTTTGAAATATAGCCACTATAATGAGCAGTCATGAATTTAATCATTTCAGCTGCCAATTCATCTATTTGTAAAATCTCCTCTTTGATGGATCCAATAAAAGCTAATTTCTTTCCAACCTCTTGATCTTCAAATTTAGGCCATAAAATCCCTGGCGTATCTAATAATTCCACAGATTTATTTAGGCGAATCCATTGCTTTCCTTTTGTGACTCCTGGTTTATTTCCTGTTTTTGCCGCAGCCTTTCCTGCTAGGGAATTTATAAATGTGGATTTTCCTACATTCGGAATACCAACAACCATTGCACGCACAGGTCGATTCATAATTCCTTTTTTTCTATCACGTTCTGTTTTTTCCTTACACGCTTGTTGAATCACCCCTTGTATTGATTTGATGCCTCCACCTTTTTTGGAGTTAACCTTAAGGACAGAATATCCTTTTCCCTTAAAATACTCAGCCCATTCATCACTAACTTTGTCCTCAGCTAAATCTGATTTGTTTAATAAAATTAATCTCGCTTTATTCTTTCCTAACTCATCAATGTCAGGATTTCTACTACTCATTGGTACACGCGCATCTACTAATTCAATCACAAGATCAATTAATTTAATATTTTCTTGCATCATACGCTTTGCTTTTGTCATATGTCCTGGATACCACTGAAAATGCATAATTCTTCCTACTTTCTTTATATAATGGATAGATAGTAAAAAGAGACAAGTACATTATGTATTTGTCTCTCAATAAAATCTACTATTTTACTAATTCTTTAACTTTCGCTCTCTTACCAACGCGTCCTCTTAAGTAGTATAATTTCGCTCTTCTAACTTTACCGCGACGGATTACTTCTACTCTCTCTACGTTAGGTGAGTGTAATGGCCAAGTTTTCTCAACTCCGATACCATTTGAATTCTTTCTTACTGTAAATGTAGCTCTAGAGCTTCCACCTTGCTTCTTTAAAACAGTTCCTTCGAAAATCTGAACTCTCTCACGAGCGCCCTCTTTAATTTTGTTGTATACTTTAACTGTATCTCCAACATTAAATTCTGGTGTGTTTTCTTTTAATTGTGCAGCTTCGATGCCTCTAATAATTTCGTTCATTGTTCATTCTCCTTATTTGTCGGACGTTCTTAATACATTCTCGTAACAGAGGACCATCTCCTTATTTAACAACATATAAAATACTACCACATCTGTTCATAATATGCAAGTTTTATTTATTTTTTTCTTGATATTCTTCCCATAAATCTGGACGTCGTTCTTTTGTTCGCTTTTTTGATTCTTCATGTCTCCACTCTTCAATACGTTTATGATGTCCAGATAATAACACTTCTGGTACCTTCTTCCCATTCCATACCTCTGGCCTGGTATAATGTGGATATTCCAGTAACCCATCTTGAAAACTTTCAAATTCCGCGGAGGCATCATTGTGAAGAACCCTTGGTATAAAACGTGCCATCGCATCAACCATAACCATTGCAGGAAGTTCCCCACCAGTTAATACATAATCCCCAATTGATACATAATCTGTAACAATTTCCTCTAATACACGTTCATCTATACCTTCATAGTGCCCACACAGCAATACCAGTTCTTCTTCTTTTGCATACTCGATAGCCATATCCTGATTAAATGTTTTACCTTGGGGTGATAAATAAACCACTCTAGGTCTTACACTGGCCTGTTCTTTTATTTCATTATAAGCACGATAAATTGGTTCAGCTTGCATTAGCATACCTGCTCCACCGCCATAGGGATAATCATCAACTCTATTATGCTTGTTATTTGCATAATCACGAATATTTATTGCTTGTATTGAGAGTAATTGATTATTCATTGCTCGGCCAATGATACTAGAATTAAGTCCACTCATTATCATTTCTGGAAATAAAGTTAGTATATGTATTTTCATAAAATCTTCCTCTATATTAAACCATCCATAATATGGATAATCATTTTTCTATTTTCAATATCGATATCTAGAATACATTCTTTGATCGCAGGCAATAATACTGTCCCATGTTTTTTCGTTTTCACTTCATAAACATCATTTGCGCCAGTTTGCATTACATCTTCAAGTATTCCAAATAATTCTTGATCTTCTGTAAAAACCTCCATCCCAATCATATCTGCAATGAAGTATTCGTCTTTTTGTAATTTTACCGCATGCTCTCTTGTAACAAGTAAACTCTTACCCTTGTACTTTTCGATATCATTGATATTATCAATCCCTTTAAATTTCAGGATTGCAAATTGTTTAAAGAACTTTACACCTTCAATTTCAAGTGTTAAATGCTCCTTATCTGTATCTAAAATTACTGACTTTAATTTCTTGAATCTATTTACATCATCTGTCGTTGGGAAAACTTTCACTTCGCCACGAATACCATGAGTAGACGCAATAGCTCCTACTTGTAACAATTGTTCCATAATTTTTCTCCTATGTTGTCGACCATTCATTTATAAAATTTAAGGGAGAAACAGTTATTGCTAACCATTTCACCCTCTTATTATTACTACTCAGAATTAAATTAATTCCTTTGTTAGACGATATCAACGACAACTTTCTTATCTTCCTTTGCAGCAGCAGCTTTAACTACAGAACGAATAGCCTTTGCAATACGTCCTTGCTTTCCTATAACCTTACCCATATCATTTTCTGCTACATGGACTTCAATTACAGTTGTTTTGCCATCTTGCTTCTCAGTCACAACAACGCCGTCTGGATCATCTACTAATGCTTTCGCAATTACTTCTACTAAGTTTTTCATTACGTGCACCTCCAGTAATTTTTATTTTTCGATTCCAGCAACTTTGAAAATTTTTCCAACTACTTCTGTAGGTTGTGCTCCATTGTTTAACCATTTTTTAGCTTTGTCTTCATCAACTTTGATTGTTGAAGGATTGTGGTTTGGATCATATGTTCCAATTTCTTCGATAATTCTTCCATCTCTTGGTGCTCTTGCATCTGCTACTACGATTCTATAAAATGGTGCTTTCTTTTGTCCCATTCTCTTTAATCTAATCTTTACTGCCATTTTGTATACCTCTTCTTTCATTTTGTGTTTTATTATTTATTAAAAAGGAAGTTTAAATTTCCCTTTTTTCCCTGACATGCCACCCATAAGACCAGGTAGCTTTTTCATCATCTTTTTAGCTTCATTATACTGCTTGATGACACGATTTACTTCGCTAATTTCTAATCCAGAACCTTTTGCAATTCTAAATTTTCTTTGCGGTGTTAAAATATCTGGATTTCTTCTTTCTTCAATTGTCATAGAATAGATCATCGCCTTCATGCGATCCATCTTCTTATTTGCAACCTCTGTATCTAAATCAGGCATCTGTTTATTGCCCATTCCAAGACCTGGCATCATACCCATAAGGCTGGATAATCCTCCCATTTTTTCCATTTGTTGCATACTTTCCAAATAATCTTCAAAGTCAAATTGACCTTTTTTCATTTTTTGAGCCATTTTTTTAGATTGTTCTTCGTCAATATCTTCCGATACTTTTTCAATCAGACTAAGAACATCGCCCATACCTAGAATTCTTGATGCCATACGATCTGGGTAAAACTGCTCTAAATCAGACAACTTCTCACCCATACCTACATACAAAATAGGTTTTCCAATAACTGCTTTTATAGAAAGTGCGGCTCCACCACGTGTGTCACCATCTAATTTGGTAACAATTACACCGTCTAACTCTATTTTTTCATTAAAATTATTCGCAACATTCACTGCATCTTGTCCTGTCATTGCATCAACAACTAAGATTGTTTGATGTACAGCAACATTTGCTTTGATTTCTTGAAGTTCTTCCATCATAGCTTCGTCTATATGTAAGCGACCTGCTGTATCTAATATGATCAAATTATGCCCATTTTTATTTGCATATTCAATAGATGCTTTTGCTATATCTACTGGTTTATGGTTATTTCCCATGGCAAATACATCTACGCCTTGCTTCTCACCATTTACCTGTAATTGTTTAATTGCAGCTGGACGATAAATATCACATGCTACAAGTAGCGGTTTCTTTCCTTTTTTCTTGAATTGACCTGCTAACTTTGCTGTAGTTGTTGTTTTACCTGCTCCTTGAAGACCAGCCATTAGAATAACTGTTTTTGCTTGTCCTGGTTCGAATTTAATTTCTGTTGTCTCCGATCCCATTAATGCAACTAACTCTTCATTTACAATTTTAATAACCATTTGCCCAGGATTTAATCCATTCATTACATCTTGACCAACGGCTCTTTCTTGTACACTTTTAACAAATTGTTTTACAACCTTAAAGTTAACATCGGCTTCTAATAGAGCCATTTTAACTTCCTTCATCGCCGCTTTTACATCATCTTCTGTAAGGCGACCCTTGCTACGCAGGTTTTTAAACACGTTTTGAAGTTTTTCACTTAAACTATCAAATGCCATTTTACAGCTCCTCTATTATTTCACTTGAAATGTGTTTCATATCAATAATCAATTGTTTTCTATCAAATTCTAAATCTTGATTTTCTTCTAATATGGATTGCATCTCTTCTATTTTTTCTTTCATCTTCACAAACTTCTCTACGAGATGTAACTTGTCTTCATAGGATTGCAGAGATTTATTACATCTTTTAACCAAATCATGTACGCCTTGTCGACTGATTCCCTCATCAGATGCTATTTCGCTAAGAGACATGTCTTCAATAACGACTTGTTCATAAATGTGTTTCTGATGCTCAGTAAGCAATTCTCCATAAAAATCGTATAATAATGCTTGTTCTAATATTTCATTCATTTTCATCACCTAAGTTATAATAACTCAAGTACAATTCAGTGTCAAGTGTTTTTTCTTGACACCTTTA
>CAYIYM010000005.1:0-9869 GCA_964367685.1 uncultured Lachnospiraceae bacterium | reverse complement strand
AAATACAAAACACACTCGAACAATTTATCTGTTGTACAAGTGTGTTTGATATGAGTTTTAACAAGTTTTAATGATGGAATAAACGTATTCCTGTACATGCCATTACCATGTTATATTGATTACAAATATTTATTACATTTTCATCTCTAACAGATCCTCCTGGTTGTGCAATAAAGTTAACACCGCTTTTATATGCACGTTCGATATTATCTCCAAATGGGAAAAAAGCATCCGATCCTAATGAAACACCTGAAAGTTGTGATAACCATGCCTTCTTTTCTTCTCCTGTAAAGATAGTAGGTTTTTCTATAAAGAAATATTCCCATCTGCCATCCGCAAGAACATCCATGTACTCATCGCCAATATAGCAATCAATAGCATTGTCCCGCTCAGCTCTTTTTACTGAATCTAAAAATGGCAGATTCAATACTTTACTATTTTGTCGCAAATACCAATTGTCTGCTTTTTGCCCTGCAAGACGTGTACAATGTACGCGGGATTGTTGCCCTGCACCTATCCCTATTGCTTGTCCGTCTTTCACATAGCACACAGAGTTTGATTGGGTATATTTTAATGTAATCAATGAAATAATTAAGTCTTGTTTTGCTTCTGTAGATAACTCTTTATTACTTGTCACAATATTTGACAATAAATCTTCATTAATATTTAGCTCATTTCTTCCTTGCTCAAATGTTATTCCAAATACATCTTTTTGCTCAATTTGATCCGGAACATAGGTTTCATCTATTTGAATTACATTGTATGATCCCTTTTTCTTTTGTTTTAATAACTCCAATGCTTCTTCTGTATAACCAGGTGCAATAACACCATCCGATACTTCTCTTTTGATTAATTGAGCAGTCTCCTTGTCACATATATCTGATAATGCAATAAAATCTCCAAAAGAAGACATTCTATCGGCACCTCTAGCTCTAGCATAAGCACATGCTAAGGGTGTCAATTCTCCCATATCCTCTACCCAATATATTTTTTTTAACACTTCGCTTAGTGGCAAACCAATAGCCGCCCCTGCTGGTGAAACATGCTTAAATGAAGTTGCAGCAGGATAACCAGTCGCTTCTTTCAACTCTTTTACTAGTTGCCATCCATTAAATGCATCCAAAAAATTGATATAACCTGGATTACCTGACAGCACCTTAATTGGTAGATCATTGCCGCTTTTCATAAATATCTTAGATGGTTTCTGGTTCGGGTTGCAACCATATTTTAATACTAAATCTTTCATGTAAATCTCCTCGCGCATGGTTTTATTTATTTTTTAATATTTGTTAATAATCTTTGTTTCTACTTTATTCGTCACGATATCTATATAACGCACAAATAATGAGATCTTATTATCTTCATTTAAATTCGTCCAAAGAACATTTGTCATTTCTTCAATCGTATTTGGAATTTCAACCAATTTAGGTTCACCTTCATAACTTGGTAGCGGATTTCCATCCTCTAAATATGTATGAATATATCTTCCACTCCCACTTATTGGCTTTTCATATGCATATGTAAACCTTAAACACGAATCTGGATTACCATTGCTTGACTTTATTATCGACAGAGCATAGTTATAGTCTCCATTTTCTATATGCATCACACCCGAAATACGAGGAGTATAATTTGGAGCATCTGGTTCAAACTCTCTACATCTAAGAGATTGTTCAAATGTCATTTGCTTATCTAGTCCATTATAAATCGTATCTGTATGATCCCCATTTGTTACAATTGTTTTATTCCCTAACACACGTACTGGATTATAAATAATCAAACTTGGATCTGTACATTTTGATGGATCCAATGGTTTTGTACATATTCCATTCCCAACTTCCTCGAAAATTCTATTTCTACTATTTTCACTTCTGCCCATAATAAAATATGCCACTACAGCTTTTGTTCCATCCTTACTTTTCCCGATAACAATTCCACGTCCTGGATAGATATTACTTGATAGTTCATTCGCTAAAGATAATTTTTCCATATTCTCTTCTCCTCTCATACTACATGCGCGGGTAGCAAAAAAGAGCATACCCCAAGCATATTATGCCCAGACGGTCGGCTCTTTCCAAGTTATACTCCCTGTGGTCAATTCCACTTCCGTCAGTTGTATAACACTATAATCAAATTATCATTTCACGACGTAATTGTCAATAAAACACTCGTTAGTAATACTTATATCATTCATAATGGGTACTTATCGTTAATAAATACACTACATTCATGCCTAGTATCCTGCTTGTTTACGTAGTAATCTCATTTCTTGTCTCTTAGTACCTAATTCCCATTCTTTCTTTTCGTCTTCAGTTGTAAGCTCAATACGTGGTACCCTTATACTCTCCCCATCCTTCCCTAGTGCAACCATTAAAATGTAAGCTGAATTTATTAACGTTCTAAGTCCAGTAATGTCTTCTCTGAAAGTGTCTACGCGGATTTCCATTGAACTATTTCCTACATGTGTGATAGTTCCAATCAACACTACTGTATCCTTTTGATATGCGCCCTTAAGAAACACTAAATTGTCAATAGATGCCGTAATGATATCTGTATTTGAATGACGTTTTGCTACAATTCCAGCAACCTCATCTATCCATTGTAATAAAATGCCTCCAAATAATCTTCCAGATGCATTC
Source organism: uncultured Lachnospiraceae bacterium (assembly GCA_964367685.1). Lineage (GTDB taxonomy): Bacteria > Bacillota > Clostridia > Lachnospirales > Lachnospiraceae > CAUPWF01. The sequence goes on along the minus strand of CAYIYM010000005.1, from coordinate 7,230 downwards.
AAATGTGTTGGTCTTATTATGTGTGCTACTTCAACTCTTGAATCTTTGATATACTTTGTTCTCTCTTTCATTAACTTTCCTTTCGAATGTACTTTGTTTATTCATCATATCATACTCCACTTCATTGAACAAGAAAGCGATTACATATTTAATGCTTTTTGATGCGATAGACTTCCCTTTATAAATATGATAAACTATGTCCATATCATGATGTATTCAAAGAAAGGACCTTTATGAGAAATATAAAATTAGTACTAGAATATGATGGCAGCAGATATCAAGGCTGGCAACGTTTAGGAAAAGATGAATCAACCAATACTATTTCCAATAAATTAATCGAAGTTATTCATAAAATGACTAACGAAACTCCCGAAATCAACTCCGGATGTCGAACAGAAGTTGGCGTTCACGCATATGGACAAGTAGTGAACTTCAAGACTACTTCTCCACTTCAATTATATGAAATCAAAAATTATATTAATCGCTATTTACCTCAAGATATTGCTGTTGTCTCTATTGAAGAAGCGCCAGAGCGTTTTCATGCAAGTTTAAATGCAAAATCCAAAACATACTCATACCGTGTAGCTGTAAAAGATGCACCTAGTGTATTTGAAAGAAAGTATATGTATCATATTTTCAAAGAGCCAAATGTCGATGTAATGAAAAAAGCGACGGAACACTTCTTAGGGGAGCATGATTTCAAACATTTTTCTACTGTGAAGCGAACAAAGTCTACAGTAAAAACAATTCATTTATTCGATGTATACTATGATGGCTCTGAGCTTCAATTCACAATTAAAGCAAACGATTTCCTACACAACATGAACCGTATGTTAATTGGATTTGTAATGGAAATTGGAAGTGGAAATAGAAAAATCGATGAAATCGAAAAGATTTTGGCTTGTAAATCTGCGTTTGACCCTATCATACCTTGCGATCCGAAGGGCTTATTCTTACAAGATGTAAATTATTAATTATATAATTTAAAAAGAATCATTTTAAAAGACTATGAAATATGTTGTAATTTTACATACAACTATGTTTCATAGTCTTTTTATTAAGAAAACATATATTCTTTCAAATTTTCATACTGCTCTTCCATTGTTTGATACCCATGATTGTAAAACACTTCTAAATTCGCATTTTCTGTTTCCATTCGCTTTGGTTCTTTGACATTTGGACGTATCACAAATATTTTCCCTTCATCTTCTAGCCTTTCAACAACATCCATTACTTTGTTATATTTTAGAAAACGCCTTCTCGCTACTTTTATTAATTCTGGATATTTCTTATAAGATGCTTCTAATATTTTTCTCATTCCACGTGTAGTTGGCGATTTGCGATATCCCATTCTTCTTGTCAAAATCAAAACAATTTTCTTCTCACCTAGTTCTATTGCTTTTTCTAATGGAATAGAATCGGCAATACCCCCATCTAAAAAAGGCTTGTCGTCTATAATTACAACGGGTGATATTAGTGGCAAACTACTAGAGGCTCTACAAGCTTTTAATAGTCGGTCTTGATTCATCCGTTCTTCAAAAAATTCAATTTCTCCAGTCACACAATTTGTAGCACCGATATAGCAGTTGCTTTCTGATTTTTTATATGTTTCGAAATCAAATGGATATTTTACTCTTGGATATTCATCAAAATATGTATCCATATCAATTAAACTATGGCTCTTAACAAAATGTTTGATATTAAAACCCGTTGTTCGCTTGTCATCATTAATCATACACTGCTTTGAACGACCGATTTGTTCTGACACATAACTAGTTCCATTACATGCTCCTGCTGATATTCCAATTACATTCTTGAATCTTACATCTTGTTCCATCAAATAATCTAAAACTCCTGCGGTAAATACACCACGCATTCCACCACCCTCAAGTATTAACGTTCCTTGCATAATAACCTCCTTATATACTTCTAAATCTGAGTTTTAGTTTACTACAGGAATTAAAATGTGTAAATTAACTCTAATAAAATTTTCTTTTTTATTTATTAAATCTTATTTATCATCTTCTGTTATTAAAGTCGTTGTATTGCATTTTCTCTTTACTCATGCTATATTAAGCAAGTATGTAATTTTTTAATTCAATTGATAAGGAAACGGTGATAAATATGATAAGTACAAGTAATATTACACTTAGACTTGGCAAAAAAGCATTATTTGAAGAAGTTAGCATTAAGTTCGCTCCTGGTAACTGCTATGGATTAATCGGAGCAAATGGAGCTGGTAAATCTACTTTCTTAAAAATTCTTTCAGGCCAATTAGAGCAAACAAATGGTGATGTAATCATCACTCCAGGAGAAAGACTTTCTTTCTTGCAACAAGATCACTTTAAGTATGATGAACATTTAGTTCTTGATACTGTTATTATGGGAAATAAACGTTTATTCGAAATCATGAAAGAAAAAGAAGTGATTTATGCAAAGGAAGATTTTACAGAAGAAGATGGCATGAAGGCCAGCGAATTAGAAGGTGAATTTGCAACTATGAATGGTTGGGAAGCAGAGTCAGATGCTGCTACTCTTTTAAATGGCCTTGGAATAGACACTTCTCTTCATTATAAATATATGAAAGATCTTACAGGTGCCGAGAAAGTTAAAGTCCTTTTATCTCAAGCTTTATTTGGTAACCCAGATATTCTATTGCTTGATGAGCCTACTAACCATCTAGACCTTGATGCCATTGCATGGTTAGAGGAATTCTTAATAAACTTTGAAAACACAGTAATTGTCGTATCTCACGATAGATATTTCTTAAATAAAGTATGTACACAAATTGCTGATATCGACTACGGAAAGATTCAATTATATGCTGGAAATTATGATTTCTGGTATGAATCAAGTCAATTAATTGTTCGTCAAATGAAGGAAGCAAATAAAAAGAAAGAAGAAAAAATCAAAGAACTTCAAGACTTTATTTCTCGCTTTAGTGCAAATGCTTCAAAATCTAAACAAGCTACTTCTCGTAAGAAAGCATTAGATAAAATCGAACTTGATGACATTCGTCCTTCAAGCAGAAAGTATCCATACATCGATTTTAGACCAGCTCGCGAAATCGGAAATGAAGTAATCACTGTTACTGGTCTCTCTAAGTCAATCGACGGTGTAAAAATATTAGATAATATTGAGTTTACAATTAACAAAGGTGATAAAGTTGCTTTTGTTGGTGGTAATGAATTAGCAAAGACAGTATTGTTCAAAATCCTTGTTGGTGAAATGGAACCCGATGAAGGAACCTATAAATGGGGGATTACAACTACTCAAGCATATTTCCCAAAAGACAGTACACAAGAGTTCAACAATGAATATACTATCGTTGATTGGCTAACACAGTACTCTGAGGAAAAAGATGCTACTTATGTTCGTGGTTTCTTAGGTAGAATGTTATTTGCTGGTGAGGATGGAGTCAAAAAAGTTAAAGTATTATCTGGAGGTGAAAAAGTTCGTTGTCTACTATCTAAAATGATGATTTCTCAATCGAACGTATTACTCTTAGATGAACCTACTGATCACCTAGACATGGAGTCTATTACAGCATTAAACAATGGGTTAATTAAATTTCCTGGTGTACTTATTTTTGCTTCACGCGACCATCAAATCGTACAAACAACAGCTAATCGTATTATGGAATTAGTTCCAGGTGGTAAGTTAATCGATAAAATTACAACTTATGATGAATACCTTGAAAGTGATGAAATGGCCAGAAAACGACAAGTTTACTCTATGAATGAAGAAGACAATTAATTTATTATATAAAAAGTTCTAGGATGGAATCTCATCCTAGAACTTTTTGTGTTTTATGTCATTATGACTTTGTTTATTTTATAGAAGATTCTTCTTTCTTATAATTAAAAACCCCACAATCGATATAGCAAGTAAACTTACTAGCCCAATTATATTCGTAGGATCTCCTGTTTGCAAAGCTCCACCACTATTTAGTGGAAAATCATCTTCTGGTACCTCGTCAGGTCCTAAGCTTGGTAACAACGGAATTACTGGCATTCCTTTTTCATTAGTAGCCACTAATACGTATTCCTTGCTATCTGCTTTAACAAAATCTATTTCAATTTCTTCTATTTTAGTTGTGTAATCAAAAGAATCTATTTCTCCATTTACATCTGTTTTTGCCGATACTGGTATACCATTTTGTAAATATGGTACAAATGAACCATCTGATTGCTTCTTCTCTAAAGAAAAAGTTACGCCTTCTAATATATCCTCTGTCTTAGAATCAATTTCCTTTACACGAATCTTCCCTTTATAATCCGCTTCAATTTCGCCATCAAAAGCTAATACTGTAACTGGCGTTAATGACAAGAAAAAATGTACAGGGAGGTAAGTGATTCTGTGACTCAATCTTAGGAGGATGTTGTCACCCCGAATATTCTTGCCTCAACTGTTTAATACATTATATCACGCCTTAAACAACCCCATATTTTTGCAGAAAAAAGTTTTTGTCCATTTTGGCCACAAAAAAGAGCCGCTAAGCCCTTTCTTTTAGATGAAACTAATTTTTATGTGAGACTCGACAATATTTCCACAATATTGTTTTTTTGTAATCATTGTCAGTTTTTTCCATGTTCATTAATTGATTTTTCTGTGTTTTAGTGATATACTTTATATATCGAACAACAACTTAATTAAGAAAGGAGATAACAATCATAAATAAAATTTCAAAATTGATTAGCTGCATGCTATCTTTTATGTTACTAATTTCACTAGCCACCATCAATGTTAATGCGGAGTCGCTCCCCGCATCCAAAATTAAAATTAACGATAACATCTCTGTTACTGTCAATATCCCGCCTGAGTACAAAGATGTATTTTCAGAGCAAGAGCTTAAAGATATTGCACTAGAAGAGAACTTATCTAATAATGATGTAATTAACATTGAATCTGTATAATCCTTTGAGGAGGACATCGATACACCGATTATTCAGAGAGCAAATTGGAATCTCAGATACGTAACGACTTTGACCCCATCTGGGAGTGAGTATACTAATAATGGACATGATCACTTCATTATATCTTGTGCGCGAGGAGAAACTGTAACTCTAGGATATGAGTTTAGTGAGACTATATCTGCATCAGTATCAGGCGCTTATTACACATTAGAAGACGAATTAAGCAACTCGAAAACTATTACCATTTCAGCGTCTAAAACGTATAGCGGACCGAGTCAAAGTAGTAGTTATAATTCCATTGAATATAGAACAAGATTTTATGTCAGGAAATATAATTATACTCAAACGCGTTATATAGATGGTTATGCTAGTGGCTCAAAATCTGGTAGCGTGATTAAACCAGTGCGCTATGCTAGCTATTCTATATATAGAAATATATCATAATTAATAGGAGGGCAGCAATATGAAGAAAATGATATTTGGTCTTTCATTATACACTGGCGGATTGGTGTTTAGTGGCCTTATTTATGCGTACGTAGCCGCTACTCCATACGTTTTCAATGGATTAACTGGACTTCTAGCATCATTCTACGGAACAAAAATGTTAATTCCTTTTGTAATCTCTATCACGGCTATGCTCATTGGTTTATGTATAATGGGAATTGAAGCTTATAAAAAAAGCGATTCTAAATAAAACGCAAGTAGTTACAAGCCCACACCTTTTAGGTAGTAGATTTGTAACTACTTTCGCTTTTAAATTATTCCATATAGTACTAAGAAATTAACTGAGTGACCCACGATTCTACAAAATCTCCAAATCATCCGCACAAAAAATAACATAATCAAGCCCAATATCATCTAATTGCTTTGGTTCTTGGTATAAAGCTGAAAAGATTTCTTTGCATAAAACCATATTTATTCACCAGAGCTGCATGCTGAGATACCTCTAGTGAATCTAATAATTTGGCCCCAGCGACGTCAATCCATATGTTACCGCAATTGCTACATCTATGCATTCTAATTCTAAGCCTGTCGCAACCATTTCTGACAAGCACACATCTTCTTTTTTTACTGGAAATACGCTTTCGCAAAGCGCATAGCTAGTCTTTCCCGTACTTGCTATGATAACATGTGTAGGAAGCGGACGTTTCGCCCTCGTTGTCAGTGGAGCGACTCTAATAACCGAACCATATCGATTCCCAGTATCATTTGAGACAATAATAGCGGGACGATCTTTCTTTTGACTTATTTTTTTCCTTCAAACAATTACCTCCTATACTTTTTATTTCACTAATCTAGCACTTATATATTTTCGTAGCACCGTCGGCCATTTTTACCTCAATCGCTGCTGGATATGGATTATTGCTACTTTTGTTGTTATGTCTTTGTGAAACAATGCTCTTTGCCCCCACATGGAAGTTCTCGCATTCCTCGGCTTTCTTATTGTCTCGATACATTGTCTTGCAATGCATACATTGATATTGTTCGTGTTTGATTGGCATTTGATTCACCACCTTTCGTATTTGATTTTTACCTATTTCCTAAATTAACTTGAAATAATATGTTTCATTCTTTGTCTCCACCTTTACCACATTGTTATATACTTTTCGGTGCAATGATATTCGCTCTATCTTGCTAACGCTAATTGGCAATACGGCAAATCCAGCAGGCTTTATATGCTGCTCGCTGCGAAACTCATACCACTTCCCATCTTTATTAATTGTGAGCGAAATTGGCTCATTAGAGCCTTTTTCGTCGTGGATTACTCTGCCATCATTTGTTCGAAAAGCATAAACACCCTCAATCTCTGTATCTGCATATATTAATAATACTTTTTTCTTTTACTTCTTCATTTTACGCCCCCTCCTCTTCAATAAGTGCTAAATGCTCTTTTAAAAAGCTTTTTAAATTTTTCACACTATATTTTTAATGTCTCCATGATTTTATCGAATTCATTAAATGTTACATGTATTGTCATAAACAATTCCGTCCTTTTATTATTAATATGTAAAACACACATTTCTTCTTTGGTGAAAAGGAACAACGTGAACCAGTAGATATTCGATATCCTTTATAGACGAAGTGTCTATATAGCTCACGGGTGAGACATGTAGTATATCTCCATTGCACATCTCTAGATCGATTGTTGAAAATTTTGCATTTCTTAGTTTTTCTTCAATGAAATCTTTTTGAAACTCCACGTTGTAACTCATCTGCTTTACTTCTGCCATATTCACTTCCTCCTAAAATTTTATTTTCAAGAATAATATGTATTTTTAGAGACAAAAAAAAGAGCATTAGCTCCCTCTTTACA
>CAYIYM010000004.1:73317-121618 GCA_964367685.1 uncultured Lachnospiraceae bacterium | reverse complement strand
ATTTACAATTCTATTCTTAAGATCTAGAATATTTGCATGTATTTTATCTATGATAATTTGGAATTCTTCATCACTCTTTCCACTTGGATCATCTAATCCCCAATCTTCGCGATGCTTACAAGGTAACATTGGACAGCTCACGTTACATCCCATAGTTATTACAATATCAACTGTAGGAATGTCTGCTAATAATTTAGACGATTGTGTTTCTTCCATATCAATGCTATAGATGCTCTTCATTAATCTAACTGCATCTTGGTTGATTTGTGGTCTAAGTTCAGTTCCTGCTGAGTAACTCTCGAATACATCAGAAGCTAATGATTTCCCTAGTGCTTCTGCCATTTGACTTCTACATGAATTGTGTACACACACAAATGCTACTTTCAACTTGTTATCCATAATTATCCCTCGAATCTTTCTTTTAATTTTTTATAATAATTAGTTACACTCTTATCACCTTCGTTATTTAAAAACAAACAAAAAGGTAGACTGTCTGTATTTCTATGTTTTATAACGCAACTACAGCATTTACTATGATTTGGGCATGTAGTTTTTGGACATGCGCACTCTTTTACATTTCCACAAGGCATCTTATTTAAACCAACCTTTCGTCTTATTTGCAAATTTAACCAATGCTAACATAACAGGTACTTCTACTAATACTCCAACAATTGTTGCTAATGCTACTGGGCTATCTACTCCAAATAGAGCTATCGCCACTGCTACTGCTAACTCGAAGAAATTAGATGCTCCAATCATTCCTGCTGGTGCTGCTATTTCATGTGGTAACTTCAATACTTTTGAAGCTAAATACGCCACAAAGAATATTAATACAGTTTGAAGAATTAATGGGATTGCAATCAACACTATGTGCAATGGATTTTCTATAATCACATCCCCTTGGAATGAAAATAGTAGAATTAATGTTAGTAGTAAGCCTACAATTGTTGCATTCCCAAATTTAGGAATGAATGTCTCATTTAAGTATGCCTCACCTTTATTTTTAACCAAATACACACGTGTGCTAATTCCGGCAATTAGTGGTATTACTACGAATAATACTACCGATAAAATCAAAGTATCCCATGGTATTTCAACACCACCCACACCTAATAAAAATGCTACGATTGGTGTAAATGCAATTAAGATAATCAAATCATTGGTTGCTACCTGAACAACTGTATATGATGGATTTCCTTTTGTTAAATGGCTCCATACAAATACCATAGCTGTACATGGTGCTGCTCCTAAAATAACTGCCCCTGCAAGATAGTCAGTTGCAAGTTCTGGTGTAATAAATCCTTTGAAAATTACAAAGAAAAATAGCCATGCGATTCCAAACATTGTAAATGGCTTGATTAACCAATTTGTTACCCATGTTACGAATAAACCTTTAGGATTCTTCCCTACATTCTTAACACTTTGAAAATCCACCTTTAACATCATTGGATAAATCATCAACCAAATAAGTAAGGCAATTGGAATAGACACATTGGCATATTCGAATTTTCCTAAAAATTCTGGAATAAATGGTAAAAATTGTCCTATCAAAATACCTACTACCATACAAATAATAACCCATACAGTTAAATTCTTCTCGAAATAACTAATTCCAGTTGTTTGCTTTTCTTTCATTTTGTCCTCCTAAAATCACGATTTCACATCAATTTTTTTTGATATATAAATCTTTTTAAAAGCCACTTGCTCAGTGGCTATATTTAAACATCAAATATTTTTGATATGATTATAATACTATTTTGCTTCTTTTTTGTCAATCTATTTTTTTATTTAGTGTATTTTTTTATTTAGTACAATTTGATTTTTATCCAATACCATTTAATCCTTGTAGAATCTCATACTGCTAAGCTCCAGTTTGCTTTTCTCTCACATCTCTATCATAATTTGCAATCATTCTAGCCTTCGCAACCAAACACATTGCAATTCCAATTAGGATTATATTCATGACAAAGGGATAACTTTTATTTACTTCAAATAACTTACCAATAATAATTCCAAATGGTGCCGAAATCGCAATAATACCTGCATTGAAGATTGCATAAATTCTTGAACGTTCTCCTTCATCCACATAAAATGCCATTAAGGCATCTTTTCTTGGCACTATAATTGCATATGCTACAGCTTCAAGTACTGTATAAATCAAAACAAATCCCAAGCTCTTATTTGGCGCAACTAATAGCATAATATGACTTGCAATGTATATGATAAATCCTAATACAAGAGAATTCTTCATCTTAAGTCGATTCATAGCATTTTGTAAGATCAACACAAATACAAGCATAATCATTGTACGAACCATTGGAAATACGGCTACTAACCCATCAGAAATATGCAATTGCTCCGTAATATACAATGAAAAAAAGTTGGTAGTTGTTATCAAGATTATATTCGTAAGTGCTAAGAACACCATAACAAACATCATTTTCGTCGATCCAAAGATCTTACTAATAACTGATTTATATCCCATAAACATAGTCACATATGAAATATTCTTTGTCTCCTCCATGCGGATAACACCATTTTCAGTTTCTCTTCCACAGACATACAATATTACAAATTTCGCTGTCATCGAAATTGCTGAGATTATATAGAGAATCGAAACAACTTGAATTACCGAATACTTGTCTACAAAGAAAATTGCAATCGGTGAGAAAAATACAGACAACATTCCACATAAATGGACCAATGTAAATGCATTGGTAAGATGTTTTGCTGGACAATCTTCTACAAATAAACAATTCCAAGAGGCATTCGTAATTTGGTAACTAGCATTAATTACTGCTGCCAATAAGAACCACCAATAATTGTCTGCAAAAGCCCAAATCACACATGGAATAGACCATGAGATTGTATCAAATATAATGGTTGTTTTCCTACGACCCATCTTATCTGTTATAATTCCGCCTAGAAGGGCAAAAAGTACTTGCAATGCAAATCCTATAGAAATTGTCATTCCAATTTGTTCACTTGATAACCCTTTCTGATACATGTAAAGGGATGCAAATGGTAGATACAACGAATGTGGTATAAACCACAGTGGTTCAGTAATCAAGGACCACTTTGGATTACCCTCTAATTCAACAAATGTGTTTACTAAATCATTTTTTCTTAACTTATTCATACTTCTTAATCTCATTTCTTATTTATATTCTTATTTAGATTTTATATATTCTTACTTTAACTTTCTTACGTTAGCTTTCTTAATTTAGCTTTCTTATTTTAGCTTTCTTATTTTTAGTTCTCTTATTTTCGGTCTTATAAAAAAGTTGTCACTTCACTTAAATGTTGTACAACATAATCAATATGTCCTATTTTTTCTTCTGCTAACTTAGATTGAATATGTTCCATACCCTCTTGAAGATGATCGTACCAACATGTTTTAATTCCAAATTCATATCCCCCTGCAATATCTGCAGACAGAGAATCTCCAATGATAAGAATCTCTTCTTTCTCAATCTTACGTCCCAAATCTGCCTCAATTCGTCTCATTGCACCTTGAAAGAAATCTTGATTTGGCTTTGCGTATCCTATTACATCAGATACAAACAAGTCTCTGAAGTAATGGAGCATCTTGGCATTTTCTAATCTTGGTTTTTGCGTCTTATACTGCGAATTGCTTGCCACATATAAATAATAGTTGCTTGATAGATACTCTAGCATTTCCATTGCTCCATCTATCTCTGCATGTGTTTCTATAACATAGTTTCGAAACTTTACTTCAAATTCTTTACCTGACTCCTCAATATCTAGTTGTTTCAAAATTTCCGCCCACCTTCTATCGAAGATATCTTGCTTCGTAATTTCTCCCTTTTCATAGGCTGTCCATAAACTATCATTCACCTTTTTGAAAACAGAGAATTTTTCATCAGAATAAGTATATCCAGTTTCTTCAAAACATCTTCTTGTAGACTCCACTGAACATTTATGAAAATCTATTAAAGTGTTGTCAACATCTATTAAAATTACTGATATTTTATGACTGCTCATAATCCATCTCCTTAGTTTCATTCTATATTGAACTACTACATTCCAATTCCGCTTCCTATTACAATTGCTACATGCAAATTCTTTTCTAGCTTTTTGCAATTCACTCATTATATCACGTTTCTTCATTAATAGCACATTTAGTTAAATTTATAAAAAGTTATTTTTTTAGTCGCCTTATTTTCCTTGCTATTTTATACTTCTAACTGTATTCTATTAATGAATTGTAATACAAGTCATGAAAATCACATCAAATAATATATTTATAAATTTATTATATTTTATGCAATAAATTCACACTTTAAAACATTATTATTATAGAAGGGAGTATTCAAGTGTTAATAACTATTTGTACTATCCAGAATGAAATCTCGCATTTCAAAACAAAAATTAATATTTCCGATGAAATAATTCACAAAATCGGTAATGACGACGCAATGGCATTTGAAGAATTATATAGAAAGACAGATAAGGCAATCTTTGGTTTTGCTCTATCCATATTAAAAAATACCCATGATGCCGAGGATGTAATGCAAGATGCTTACTTGCAAATCAGAAAATATGCCCATGCTTATACCTCCAACGGGAAGCCAATGGCTTGGATTTTAACAATTACACGTAATCTTTGCTTCGCAAAACTACGTCACAAATCGTCACAAAATGTCGACATAGATGAGGTTGTTGATCTTGCAATTGACTCTGATCTTGCAGTTAGTGTCGAAAACAAAATGATGATTGAACATTTAATGCAGGTTCTAACTGATGAAGAGAGGCAAATCGTAATCCTTCATGCACAAACTGGAATGAAACACCGTGAAATTGCAACCATACTTAATCTATCACTTTCTACGGTTCTATCTAAGTACAAACGTGCAATCGCCAAGCTTAGCAAAGCAGCTAAAATATAATTCTATAGGAGGTAACTATGAACAAAGATACAATTAACCAAAAAATAAATGAATCTATTTCAGCAATCACACCTGATGTCTATGACAAAGTTGCAAATGCTGACATACACTGCGATATTGGCGGCTATGCTCTTAGCCAATCCGTCGAGCAAAGTTCAAGTAAGAAGAAAGTTGTAAAATTCCGCACGGCTCAAAAATTTGTAGCTGCTGCAGCAAGTCTTCTTATTTTATTCTCGGGCGGGACTATGTATATGAATTCTTTTGCTGAAGACTCAATTATCGGAATTGATGTCAATCCAAGTATTGAGCTAATTACTAATAAATCAAATAAAATCCTTGATGTACATGCTTTAAATGATGATGCACTTGAAATTCTAGATGGAATGGATTTAGAAAAAGTAGATGCAACAATAGCAGTAAATGCAATCATTGGATCAATGGTAACCAATGGCTATATTGATGAACTTCATAACACTGTACTCTTTACAGTTGAAAACGATGATTCTAAAAAAGCGAAGGAATTGCAAGATTCACTTACTCAAACAACTTCTGATCTACTACAAGCCTTATCGATAGACTCCCTTGTTCTTGCACAGGAAACTACCTCAACAAAAACACCAGAAGTTCAAGCTTTAGCCGATCAGCTTAATATTTCTTATGGAAAAGCACTCATGATTTCATCCATTCTTGAGTACGACCCAAATCTAGATATTAACCAATTCTCCAAGTTGAGTTTAGATGAAATGGCCCTTTACTTCTCGAATCTTGAGGATTTACTAGATGATACAACTGCTGAGGATTCTACCCTTAGCCAATATGTTGATGCAGTAGATGATTTATTTGAAGATTTTATCGAAGAAAATTATACTGGAAACACTTCAAATGACGATGACGACGATGATAACGACGATATCGATAGTGACGACGATGACAACGACGACAGTGACGATGATGATGATTCAACTGTAACGAAACCAAATAGTAACACTGGAACTAAACCAAGCACTGATTCTGATGATGATGACGATGATGATGTCAACGATAGTGATGACAACGATAATGATGACGACGATCAAAATGATGATATGAACGATGACAACGACGATGACGATAATAACAACGTCGTAGCCCCAACTCCTCCTGTTATCGACGATGATGACGATGATTCTTCTGATGACTCTAATGATTCTGATGATGACAGCGATAATGATGATTCGAATAATGATAGCGGTTCACAAGATCAGGATTCTGATGATGACGTAGATGACGACGACAATGATGACGACAGTGATGATTAACATTCATCAAAGGATTATCAAATATATTAAGGAAAAGGATGGTGTCATATGTTCAAACGATTAAGAGACGATATAAATGCAGTCAAAGAAAGAGATCCTGCTGCTCGAAATTCATTAGAAATACTACTGCTCTATTCTGGATTACACGCAATTATTATTCACAGACCGGCCCATTGGTTTTATAATCACAAGTGTTTTTTCCTTGCTCGCTTGCTCTCACAATTTGCAAGATTCCTGACTGGAATTGAAATTCATCCGGGAGCTACCATTGGTCGCAATGTGCTAATTGATCACGGAATGGGTGTTGTAATTGGCGAAACAGCCATTGTTGGAGATGGCTGTACCATATTCCAAGGAGTCACTCTTGGTGGCACTGGCAAGGATCACGGAAAAAGACATCCTACCTTGGGGAAAAATGTACTCATTGGGGCTGGCGCAAAAGTCCTAGGACCATTCACAGTTGGTGATAATAGTAAGGTTGCTGCGGGTGCTGTACTGCTTACTGAATTAGCAGAAGGATGTACCGCTGTCGGAGTCCCAGCTAAAGTCGTGCAATGTAAGGGTTGTAAAATGCAAGTAGATAATACTCAGCTTGACCACATTCATATACCAGATCCAATGGCCGAGGAAATGAAGAAATTACTAGCACGAATAGAACAATTAGAATCTGCACTAAACATTTCTACTTCTAATGAAGAGTCGATAACATAAGAAAATGCTTCTAAGTAACCATTTCATTTACTCGGTTACCTAGAAGCATTTTTTAATTTATTCATTTGATACAACTTAAAATCTTATTCTACTGTATATACTTTGTTAATTCCATAATTCGATCTTTACAAGCAGCAAAAAATATGCGATAAGCTTGACAGAAATAATTTTCATATGTTCCTTCTTCATTCCGCTCACGATTTCTTTGGCAACCACCACGACACAATAAAAAATACTCACATGCTTTACATTCCGCTGTAAGCTTCTGTGACTCCACTATAAATCCAAGTTCAGCCCTGCGCTCATCCACATGGATGATGCGATCTTCATTAAAATTCCCTAATTTGTAATCATCTAATACGAAGAAATCACAAGGATATACACTTCCATCTCCTTCAATTACATATTGAATTCCACATACACCTCGTTGTTCACAAGATTCTGCTGGATAGCCTTTGGCAATTGCTACATAATTTTCAAAAGTTCGAATAAAAGGTTGGTTCCCACCATTCACAAAGTCACCATACCATAAATCAAATAATTTCACTAAGAATCTCCCATATTCCTCAGGCAAAAGTGCATATTCTTTCTGACCTCGCTTTTCTTCTAGTGGATCAAGGCATGCAATATATTGTTGGTATTTCCATCCTTTTTTCTTATATTCTTCATAAATGGCATTGATATTCTCTGCTACATTTTTATGTACTACAGTCAAGATATTGTATTCCACTTGATACTGATCAAACATTTGTGTCGTCTTATAAATCCTCTCGTAGGAATCTTCACCCGATTTACTGTGTCGATACTGATTATGTATCTCCTCTGTTCCATCAATGGATACACCTACTAAGAATTGATTATCATGTAAGAATTCACACCATTTTTCGTCAATTTGATAGCCATTTGTTTGTAAAGCATTGTTAATGGTTATATTGTTTTTATTATATTGCTTCTGATATTCTAGCACTTTTTTAAAGAAATCCAAACCACATAATGTTGGTTCTCCCCCTTGGAATGCATACACAATATATCCTTCTGCTGGGATTAAAGTTTTTCGAATGACATTTTTTAATGTTTGCTCTGTCATAAGTCCATATGATTCAATTTCCCTCTTCTGCGATTCGTCACAATAAAAGCAATAATCACATTTCATATTACACAAGCTAGATGCAGGTTTCATTAGTACAGTTATTGGTGGCATGTTATTCGAATACCCCCGTCGACATATAACGCTCTCCCGTGTCAGGTAGTAGCACTACAATATTTTTTTCTTTATATTCCCTTCGTTTCCCTACTTTTGTAGCTGCTGCAATAACTGCACCAGATGAAATTCCAACGAGAATCCCCTCTGTTCTTGCAATTTCCTTGACAACTACTTTCGCTTCTTCAATCCCTATTGTAACTACTTCATCCACAAGTTCAACATCCAGGATTTCTGGTATAAAATTAGCACCTATTCCTTGTATTTTATGAGGGCCTGCTTTTCCTGTTGTTAGGAGCGGTGAAGTATCTGGTTCTACACCAATAATTTGTATTTCTTTATTTTTCGATTTCAAATAAGATCCAATACCGGTAATACTTCCACCTGTTCCGATTCCAGCGATAAAAACATCCACTTCACCCGCAGTTGCCTCCCATATCTCTGGCCCAGTTGTTAGAAAATGAACTTGGGGGTTAGCCGAATTCGTAAATTGCCCTAAAATAACAGAATTTGTATATTGCTTATGAAGTTCTTCCGCCATATCAACAGCACCTTGCATTCCTTTAGCACCTTCTGTAAGTACGACCTTTGCACCTAGTGCAGATAATAAATTTCGACGTTCTATACTCATGGTTTCTGGCATTGTTAAAATCAAAGAATATCCTTTTGAAGCTGTTACAAATGCTAAACCAATCCCAGTGTTTCCACTCGTTGGCTCTATTATAATTGTATCTTCTTGAATTTTACCTGTCTTTTCTCCGTCTTGAATTAGCGCCAAAGCCACTCTATCCTTCACAGATGATAAGGGATTGAAACTCTCAAGTTTTGCACAGATTGAGACATCTAGTTCATGTATTTTTGCATATCTATTTAACTTTAGCAAAGGTGTATTCCCAATCAACTCTGTGATGTTATTCGCTATTTTCATCATTAGCCCCTCCTATGATATCTCTTTACTATTTATCTTATTATACCTTGTTTTATCTCCGTAATCATCTTTTTTTTATTCATGTCACCCATCCTTTTTTTATTCATTGTTTAATTGAGCAAAATAAACTATACTAAGTACGATAACAAATATATCTAGCGAGGAAATCATTATGGATCAAAACAATCAAAATAATCACCTATCTTCCGATACCTCTTCTACGCCTCACAAAAGACGTGTAAGATACAAAGGAACACACCCAAAGAAATTCAGCGAGAAATATAAAGAACTACAACCTGAAAAATATGCAGATACCATTGCACATGTAATTAATAAAGGAAGCACGCCTGCTGGAATGCACATCTCTATCTGTGTCAATGAAATCATCGAATTTCTAAAAATTCAACCAGGCGAAAAAGGTCTCGACGCAACCCTTGGCTATGGCGGACATTCATCTGCTATGTTAGAGTGCTTAAAAGGTAAAGGACATCTATATGGCCTAGACGTCGATCCAATCGAAATTGAAAAAACAAAGAAGCGATTAGCCAATAAGGGCTATGGCCCTGATATATTAACTATTATTCAACAAAATTTTGCTAACATTGACCTTGTAAAAGAAGAACATGGAGCATTTGATTTTATGTTAGCAGATCTCGGTGTTTCCTCAATGCAGATTGACAACCCTGAGAGAGGGTTTTCCTATAAATCTGAAGGACTTTTAGACATGCGCCTAAACCCTGAGAAGGGTGTCTCTGCCGCTGAACGACTAAAAGATGTAACACTACGTGAATTAGAGGGAATGTTAGTTGAGAATGCAGATGAACCTTACGCATCAGAAATTGCCCGTGCTATACTTGCAAAAAATAAGAAAAAAGAGTTTATCGAAACCACCTCTGACCTAAGAAATCTCATTGCTGACACCTTAAGTTTCTTACCTGAAAAAGAACGTGACAAAAAAATCAAGAAAACTTGTCAGCGCACATTTCAAGCACTTCGCATTGATGTAAATGCAGAATTCGAAGTACTTGAAAGCTTTCTTGAGAAGCTGCCTGATGTACTTGCACCTGGTGGACGTATTGCTATTCTTACCTTTCACTCTGGAGAAGATCGCCTAGTCAAGAAATCATTCAAGCGATTCTTATCAGAGGGCATATATAGTGATATCGCCAAAGATGTAATCTATCCATCTCCTGAGGAATGTCGCAATAATGGTCGTGCAAGTTGTACCAAAATGAGATGGGCTATTCGTAATTCCCAATAAATATATTATATGTATTTTATTTCCTTAGCAGCCTGATGCATTCTTTTATATAATGGTCCGAAAAACATCTTCTTATTCACAAAGTTATTCATTTTAGGAGATGTTTTCCCCGCCATATCTGCATAATTCACACAGAGCGCTCTACAAGTGTTCTCATCTATTTCTTCAATTTTAATTACAAATGTATTTAATGCTCGTTCTCTTCCATTTTCTGGCATATCCTCATTGCTGTATTTGCTTCCACCTGGCCTACTTGGATGTATGATCGATTTTGATGCAAAAATCCTCACCTCTGGATCAATGGCATTTAATACAACAAAATCGCATGGTGCCATCATTGGAATATTCGTAGATGCAATCGCTGCTTCTAACCGTGCTCCTTCTTTCCATTCATAAATTTCAAGTGGTGCCTTCGAATGATCATCTGGATTGCTAACCGGATCAATCACAGCATATCCTTTTGGCGATGTTATAAACTCAAAAAACTCCTTTGCAGGTGCTTCTATTATCCCCGATGCCCTTGTTACACAGACACCTGAATCTTCAAATACACCTGAGACTGGCTTGGATTCTACCCATACACCATCCTTTTTCGTCTCTAACTGCCATCCTGTTGATGCGAAGATAACTTCTGCCTCTGCAAACATACGCTTTGCAAAATCTGGAGCATTTGTAATACGCTCTTCTCCAATTAAGTGCGCCTTCCCACCATGTCTAGGAACTCTTCGCCTTTTAAATTCTTCCAAGGTTTGATTGACTGTCTCTACTTCATTCTTTTCCAAATCAAAATATGGCCAAATCAGTTTCTGGAACACTTCTTCTACACAAGGATCCCACTTTTTTAATTCTTCCGAAGTATAATCTTCTCGTACATCTACATGATAAGTTACCTTTTTATTATTAAGTTGCTCTTCCACCTTATCTGATAGATAGACAGTATGAAAAAGCACCGCGTTATTCAGTAATTTATGTCCTAATTTACAAATTGGACCTTGACTTAGATTGCCCCCATCAAAAATCCAGTACTCGTTCCCTGATGTTTCTTGATTTTCTTCCACATCACGAACCACTCCTGCAATAATATAGCCATCTCTTCCCTCTTCATCTGATTCTACACAAGAAATTGTATATAATAACACTTTATCCGGTAAGGTATAGGCATCTGCAATTTTAAATGGATCCTTCGTAATCCTTGCAATTGAATTCGTACTATTGATTCCATCCTTCCCTAGCATTTCCTCTAATGATAGTCTTCGATTATCTACATCTTTGTAAGCTTCATAAATACGCTTTGGAAGCATTTCCCTTGAAAAACCTTTGAACATTACATACAAATCTTGCTCTTGGAATGGTCTTATTTGACGCCCCATATAGGTATACAAATATGGACTCCAGCAATATTCTTTTTCTGCAATATATTCTGATTTCACGACACTTCCATTATTCATATCTAGCACGTGCTTTCCTACACTTGATAAATCTAGAACTGGAAGTGTTCCATATCCCACTAAATGCTTCGGAAATAAAAGACCATCCAGATCTTCATCGGAATCCTTGATAATTTCCGCAGTATTTGTTGCTGGGGTATGTAACATATATAGTTGAATCATCTCCTCTGGGTTTTCATATTCCGCCATTAGATGAATACAAGCCTCATCTACAACAATTCGTTTTGCAACAACTTCTTTGTTCTCAGCTATCATATGTCGACGATCCACAATGAAAATAATCGTTTTAGGATTTGGTAGTGGAGCATTCTTCCATGGCGTCAACATCTCAGTTCCTGCAATAAATGCTGTATCCGCAAGGAGAATATAATCTTTTGTGAAAATCAATTCATGTATGCTTTGCATGATTTGAATAGATGTTCCTTCTTCATCCACAACAGACCAAGATTCAAAGGTTTCGCCACCATCCCATTTGATTAAATTACATGGATGGGTGCCGTCTTGTTGCTTATATTGATAATTCACCAAAAATAATTCGTTTGTTTCTGTATCTGTATAAATAACATGAGAATTACTATATCCAGAAAACAAGGATCCCATAACGTCACCATTTTTCCCGGCCATCATTGGAAGCCAATCCTTTCTTGCTCCAAGTGGTGTTGTTGCTTGAAGTGTATCTCGTTCTACAATCCATGGACGGTCTACATCACTTGTTATTCCTAAACGCCCATCTGGCAAAAGATAGACTCCTTCTGTGTATGAAAACATCCCTATCCCTGGTGATAAAAACATTAACCCTAGATGATCAAATCGGTATTTTGTATCCTCTAATGCCAACCGTGCTATCGCTGCTGGATTCCACATCAACTTATTTTCTAAGGTCACTTCATTTTCACTCAAATGTATCTTCACTAGATTGGTATCTCCTACCATAAAGGCTTCTGGTGTCCCCATGCATTGACAAATATAGAGATTCCCATGCAAATCATTTGGCAACTCACCCTCTAGCAAATTCAATGTAATCTTAGAATCTATTGTTGTCGTATTACATACTTGATATGAGTCAGGAATGACATTAGAATAGGATCTTCTTGTTTTATATTTACATTGTACATCTTTTATTGCACGATATGCTTTACGCCCTGCTCCCATCGCATATCTTAATCTTGGATATATTTCCCTGTATTGAAACGCATTATCTTTCTTCATCATTTGCCCACCCATATGCATACTTCACTGCTCGATTCCAACCTTTTACCATACTTTGACGTTTTTCTTCTGGCACAGCTGGTTCAAATGTACGCTCAATCGTCAACTTATTCATAACCTCTTCTTTATTTGCCCAATATCCAACCGCAAGCCCAGCTAAATATGCGGTTCCCATTGCGCTGGTTTCTACACAAAGTGGTCGATTAACCGGTGCTGAGATTATGTCCGCCTGTGTTTGCATAATATAGTCATTTGCACTTGCTCCACCATCTACATTTAAAGATGCTAGCTCAATTCCAGAATCCGCTTTCATAGCTAATAAAATATCATTCACCTGGTAGCAGATGGAATCTAGCGTTGCACGAATAATGTGATATCTATTTACACCTCGTGTAATTCCTACGATTGTACCTCTTGCGTATTGATCCCAATGTGGCGCGCCCAATCCCGTAAATGCGGGAACTACGTAACATCCATTTGTATCCTCTACTCTTTGAGCCAACTGTTCAGAGTCTTTAGATGAATCAATTAATTTCATTTCGTCTCGTAGCCATTGAATGGATGCACCTGCAACGAAGATGGAACCCTCAATTGCATAATTTACTTCTCCATCAATCCCCCATGCAATAGTAGTTAAAAGTCCATTTTTAGAAAAAACAGGCTTCTTACCTGTATTCATAAGAAGAAAACACCCTGTTCCATATGTATTTTTCGCTTCACCAGGTTGAAAGCATGTTTGACCAAATAGTGCCGCCTGTTGATCTCCCGCTGCTCCTGTTATTGGAATTGCCTTACCAAAAATTTCAGGATCACTATCACCAAAATATCCGCTAGATGGTTTTACTTCTGGTAGCATAATTCTAGGAATATTGAATTCTTCTAGGATTTCCTGATCCCATTCTAATGTATTAATATTAAATAACATAGTTCGCGAGGCATTAGAAAAATCTGTAGCATGAACACGCCCTTTTGTCATTCTCCAAATAAACCAAGTTTCTACTGTTCCAAATAACAGCTCGCCTTGTTCAGCCTTCTCTCTTGCACCTTCCACATGATCTAGAATCCACTTCAATTTAGTTCCTGAGAAATATGCATCCATAACAAGGCCAGTTTTTTGTTGAATCATATCTACAAATCCATCTCTTTGTTTTAATGAGTCACAATACTTCGATGTTCGACGACACTGCCACACAATTGCATTGTAGATTGGTTCTCCGGTCTTCTTATCCCATACAATCGTTGTTTCACGTTGATTCGTAATTCCAATTGCTGCAATATTCTCTGCTGTTACTCTAAGTTTTGACAGCGCCTCATAAGCAACTCCTACTTGAGTAGACCAGATTTCATTTGCATCATGCTCTACCCAACCTGGCTTGGGATAAATCTGTGTAAACTCTTTCTGCGCCACACTACACATTTCACTTGATTCGTTGAATAAGATGCATCGATTACTTGAAGTTCCTGCATCTAATGCCATAATATATTTCTTCATAATGTTTACTCCTCTAGGTTATAAAATACACTTATACTTAAATTTACTCTATTCTATCCATTCTCGCAAGATATTCTCATAAATAAAGAAACACATTTTTCAAATTTAGACACCTATTCTCATATTCAAAAATAATTTTATAAAAATATTAGATAATTTAAAGTTCATTTAAGGTTTTTCTGATATTCTATTGTCAGAATAAAAAAAGGAGTTTACTTATGAGAATATTACTTTGTGAAGATGAAATAGAATTATCGAATGCACTATGTGCACTTTTAAGGCACAGCAATTACTCCGTTGATGCCGCTTATGATGGATTGGAATCTTTGGACTTTATTGCTGCTGGTAACTACGACGCTATCATTCTTGATATAATGATGCCAAAGCTAGATGGAATATCTGTCTTGAAAAAAGTTCGTGAAACGGGAAACAAAATCCCAATCCTTATGCTTACAGCTAAGGGCGAATTAGACGATAAGGTATTAGGACTAGATGCTGGAGCAAATGATTATTTGACAAAACCATTTGCACTTAAGGAATTACTGGCACGTATCCGTGCTATGACACGAGAACAATCCGATGCGACAAGTTCGTTACTCACTTTCGAGAATTTCACACTCGATCGAGCTACTTATGAACTCAAATCAGAAAAAGGCACCTTTAAATTAGCGAATAAAGAATTCCAGATGTTAGAAATGTTAATGATTAACCCTTCTCATTTGATTACGAGCGAACGATTTATGGAGAAAATCTGGGGCTATGATAATAATAGTGAAATAAATGTAGTCTGGGTCTATATCTCTTACTTGCGAAAGAAGTTACAAGCACTTAATGCAAATGCAGTAATCAAGGTTACTAGGAATACTGGATATTCACTGGAGGCAAAATGATTGAAAAAAGACTAAAACAACGATTCGTACTAATTTCCACTTTGGTAAGTTGCATCGTTTTATTCTCGCTTACAGTAATAATGCACCTTGGTCTTAGATATATTATTGATCAAAATATGGATGAAGTGAATTCAATTATTATTGAGAATAGAGGTACTTTGCCAGAATCACCTAGCTTCGATCCTATCCAAAGTCCTTTGTCTTATTTAGATGTAGAGAATATAAGAAGTACACGTTTTTTCTATGCGGAATTAGATTCCGAAAATAAGATAATAGAAATTAATACCTCTAATGTGTCCATTACTGCTCAAAAACAAGTTTATGATATCATTGATAACGCATTAGAAACCGGCAATACAGAAGGATATGTATTAAATTATAAATATACAATTGAAGAATTTGATACTGGAAAGCAAGTTGTATTCACCAACGCTAGTGAACTATTGTTTTTACTTAATGTTGTAACAAATAGTATGCTTAGTATTTCCTTTATCGTAATTTTATTGGTAATGATACTTTCTCGCATATTAGCAGGAAGAGCTGTTCAACCAATGATAGATGCACAGATTAAACAAAAACAATTTATTACCAATGTAAGTCATGAATTAAAAACACCTTTGGCAATTATCAAAGCAAATACCGAAGTGATTGAGTTAACTGAATCTGAAAATCAATGGACTCAAAGCATACATACTCAAACAGAGAAGTTAAATAAATTAGTAAGTCATCTTGTTTCTCTTTCCAAATATACGGAACAGGAGGATCTGGGAATTAAAACCGATTTTTGTATTTCTGATTCCTTACAAGAGGTCATTGATAGTTTCTCTGCAATTACTTTAGAAGTCCCATTCCACGTTACAATTACACCGAATTTAACATATCGTGGATATGAAGATTCCATCCGTACTTTATTTTCGACTATCATTGAAAATGCATTGAAGTACACAACTTCAAATGATGATATTCATATTACCTTAATTAAAAAAGCAAATAAAATCATTTTCACTGTAACGAACCCTGCAGATGGACTTGTCAAAGGAAACTATAATCATTTGTTTGAACGTTTTCACCGAGAAGATGACTCTCGTAATAGCAAAACCCCTGGCTTTGGTATAGGCCTTTCGATTGTAAAAAGCATTGTACACAATCACAAAGGTAGTATCCACGCTCAGAGTCCAGATGGTAAATCACTTCGCTTTACAGTGTTTTTATAGTATCGTAACTACCACACTATCCTGTGTATCATACAATTACTTCAAGAAAGGATTTATTTATGGAACAAGATTTAGTAACGGAACAAGATTTTTTCAAAGATTATCGAGAGATATTTCAACAAATTGTTACAGAATGTACGAAAGAGCTAGAGCTTATTTCTGAGAAAGAACATGACATTATAGAGCATATTTATTGTCGTATAAAGTCAACAGATAGCACAAAATGTAAACTAGAGAAACTTGGATTTGAAGTTACCCCTAAGTCTAGTATCACAAATATTCAGGATGTTATAGGAATTCGAGTAATCATGCGTTTTGTTGACGACATCTTCATTCTTTTAGATGCGTTAAAACAGCATAAGTACTTTCAAATTATCACAATCAAAGACTATATTACCAACGCTAAGCCAAATGGCTATCGTAGTCTTCATGTAATCTGCAATGTATCCATTGATGGTGATCTTTATCCTATCGAGATTCAAGTTCGAACTATTTCACAAGATTCTTGGGCGAGTTTAGAGCACAAATTAAAATACAAAAAAGAGATTGCTAATAAGAATGTCATCGTTCAAGAATTAAAACGTTGTGCAGATGAATTAGCATCCATAGATATTAGCATGCAGACCATCAAGGATTTAATCGAAGAAACGAATACCTAAACCCGAAGGAGAGCTTATATAAGCTCTCCTTCTAATTCTGTAAGATATTCTCCTTTGTCTATATACATCATTTGTACTTGATTTTTAAATCTGCGGAATCCATACACAGAATCTACATTTCGTATAAGCGATTGTAGTCTCTCGTCTGGTACACAAACAATTAATTGTAGCTCCATTTTTCTAGCGTATTTGAGGCATACTGCACTTCGTTCTTGATCCATTTTAGAAAATGCTTCATCCAGTAATACAAGTTTGATTTTGGAATCTCGATTACTCTGCTGCATATAAAGCATGGCAAATCCTGCTAACAGAGCTACATATTTTGGATTTTGCCCTTCTCCTCCTGAATCCTTTCCTGCCATATCATCTACAAAATTCTCTCGTATAACCATTCCATTTTCATCTGTCACTTGTTCGAACATACTAAATGACAAATAATTGCGATAATCACTATAGTACTCCATTTCTTTTTGACGTTGTTCAAAAGAAATGGTATCCCCCTTCGAATGTGGCATGAATTTCTCAATCAGCAACTTAATCTTCTGCTCATATTTCTGATAGAAGGCATCTTCTCCAAAACTAATCTGCCCATCAAATCCATGGTTATTTATGTTCTTACTATCCAATTCTTCTGCCATTAACATCTCGTAGAATTGCCCATTCTCATCTTTGGCTGCTTCAATCTTAATCTGGTATGTGCTATCGGAGAAGTTGGTGTCACGAAGTAATCGATTGATTTCATGAGTATGTCGCTTTGCCGCTTTTATATCTCCATGGATGGCTGCCAATACATTCTCACGAAGACTTGTGTGAATTAACTTTGCCTGTTTCTCAAATTCCACCAAATATTTTTCTTCGTAATTTTTCCTATATTCCTCTAACCGCATATCATATTTCTCATTGCTAATTTCTGAACCATCAAATCCATCATTTGGATAGTCTAGTATGTATCGAATCCTAGCTTTGTGTCGATCCTTATTAGCATTTTCTATTTGTTCATCTAAGACTGTAATCTGATTTGTCTGCTTAGACTTCTCTGCACCAAAACGCTTCAAGGCTTCTTGACGCACCCATAGTTCTAACTCTTCATCTGCCACATATCCACTTAGATAACGTTCCAAGTCACGCTCAGCATGGGATATATCAACTTGGAGCATTGCCTTTCTAGCCTTTTCATTAGTCAGCTTCTCATTCATTAAGCTGACCTTCTTATCTGCCTCTGCACGTTCTAATTGTAACTTTTGCTCTTTTTCTTGCAACTCCTTAAAGGTGCCTTCTTGCAATTCCTTGATTTCTCGATTTAATTTATCTTGTTCAACTACTACCTTTTCTAACTCAACTGCCGCCTTCGACAAGTCTACCAAGTAGTCCGTATCACGATTCAATGATTCGAAATCTCGTGCTTCTTTCAGTGCTTCCACTATTTTGCAGTGCTCCTCATGTTCTGCCTCTAACTCCCTTGCTTCTGCTTCGTATTCTTTCAACTTCGCTTTAGATACCTTCGTCCCAATACAAGCATAGGTCGTATAATCCTGCTTTTTTAAATGACGATAAATGAAGTTACTGTAGGCATAGCAATCTTTCATCACACCATCCCGTGCTTCTTCTAACTGAGATACTAATTCGCATTTGATAACCTTACCTAAATAGCGTTTCAAGCACAGGTCTATATATTCGTATTCTGTTTTCACTACTTCATAGAGGGAATTCTTTTTTGCCTTCGGCTCAGTATCTTCGATTGCTTTGGAGTTAATTAGTTCTACATGCTGAAATTCTTTCATTTCACGAAATATAACTGCTGCCTCCCTTGCATATCGAGGCTCTGTTATTAAAGAAGTCTTCATACGCCCGAGTCGTCCCTCGACAGCATTTTTCCATTCCTCTTCCTTAATATCGAATAAATCTGCAAATACATGAACTGAAATAGTTCGACCATAGATGGCACTTAAGCGACTAGACAAAGCACTCTTCGCCTTTCGCACTTGGTCACCATATGGTTTTCGATTGTTTTTGATGTCTTCAATCAGCTTTTTCTTCTCTGTTAAAAGCTTATTAATTTCCCGCTTGCTATCATTGTAATCCTCATACTCAATTTCTAACTGCTTCTTCGTATCACTAATATTGTCACGTAATGTTTTACACTCTGACACAGAAATAGTTCCCTCTTTAAATGCTGCTATACGGTTCAGCATTGGATTACTTACATAATCAGTGATAATTTCATCCTGTTCCCATTGGATCAAGGACTCTAAGATACGATTCCATTCTCTATAATTATTCGCAAGTACTTCCCCACGTTTTTTCAATTCTTCTTGTGATCTAAGTTTCGCCCCTAAATCACTAGCCTTAATATTAGCAGATACATCAATTAATTCATCTTCAATCATTTTTCTTGCTTCTATTAATTTTGTACATTCTCCTTCTAATTGAAGAAGTATCCCCGCCACTTCTTCATGGGCTTGTGTTTTTTCTTCAATTCGAAGCTTTGATTGCTCCACTTCCATACATTGTAATATCTTCTGTGCTTTTAGTTTGTCCGCTTGTGCAGTTGTAATCAAGAGACCATGCTCATGAATCACAGTCAACTCATCTATTCGCTTTTTTAAATCTTCTATTTGATTTGTAATTTCTTGGTAAGCCCCTAGCTGTTCACTGATTTTCTGAATCGTATCACCTTCGCTTTTGGGAAACATATAATCACGAATGAATTGGCCTGTACCATTTGTCATGCGTAGCGCAATGGCGCTCTTTTCCATGGTCGTAAATCGATTTCCATCTACATAACCCATGATTGCATCATTTAGAGTTTTTAAATAAGCTTCTTTTGTAACATAGGTTCGATTAATATCATATTTTCCTACGTTATCCTCTGAACGTTGACGCTCTTCTACCAAAGCCTTAATATCCCTTATTGTATAAGGAACTCCATTTTGATTGATATAAGCGCCTTCTGGAATCCTTCCAGAATGGCTAAAATAAGAAAATCGTTTTAATTCATTGTCGCTTTTTCTTACCTCAAACACCAATCCAACACAGCTAACCATATGATTTGCCTTATCTTCAATTTCTAGTACAATTGTGGAACAGAAATCTTTTCCTTCTCGATTGGCAGATCCATCTTTTTGTTCCCCACGCAGATAGCTTAGAACACTACGCCTATTTTTTGCATCATCTGCCGCTTTATTCAAGAAACTTGACGAGAAACTTCCATAGAGAATAACTTGAATTGCATCCATTACGGTAGATTTTCCCGATCCACTCTTCCCACTGAATAAATTTACATATTCGTGGAATTCTAATATTTCATGATTGACTCCACCCCAGTTATTGAGACAAAGTCTTGTGAAAATCTTCTTATTCTTCCGTATCATACTCTACCTCACTCATTTCTTCATTTACCTTGTACACCTCAATTAACTGTCCTAATGTTGCTGAATTACAATAAATATTAACTGTACTATAAATATAGATTGGTGTCTTATCTTCCATATTCGAAATAGCACCTGGAAATGTTATCATCTGATGAGTCCGCATTAAAACTAAGGCCTCTTTCCATTCTTGATCGGTGAGCTTCCTCGTTAATAAGTGAGTATCCATCCCATACTGTCGAATTTCTTCTAGATTTGTAACTGTTGCACGAAGCCCATTTCCCATAATTTTCTCATGATAAATTAACTTCATCAAAACTACAAGCCTTGTAGTTGTCAGGCTCATTTTCTCAATCAACGTGCCTTCTCCTGCAATTCGAAATAAATGCTCTTGAGAATCATGTATTAATTCACACCCTAAAACTTCTAGATAATCCGCGACAAATTCTCGATATCTAACGCATTGTTCATATCTTGGATTATCTTTTAATCCCAATGTTTCCGGATCACACTTCATCTGTAAAATACAAGTACAACGAAATAAATCTTGTATTACTTTTTTTATCTGCTCCACTTCAGTAATCGTTAATTCCTGCAAATCTCTTAACATCTTTTTCTCCTAATCCTCAATAATCAATTCTCTATATAGCATACCTGCATCATTCTTGAATACTTGTCCAAGTTCTACCTTCTTACTATCATTTAAATTCTCTGTCGCTTCTTGCCACAAGAATAATAACTTCTCCAAGTCTTCCATTGTACGCACAGTCTCTTTGGTTGTTACAAACTTACCGTCTTGCATATTTGCCTCTTTAAATAATCGCAGTTCTTTCTTTGTATATAATGGTTTGGGAATATATGCATGAATTTCCTTCGCCCCTTGCTCTTCCTTTTCTCGGATTATGTCTGGCCTAAATTCCATATCTCCTTGCTGTCTACGATTACTAAAACTCTTGTCTGACATAAATTTATAGGAAGTGCTAAATCTCATTTGCTTCCTTGTTTTATCCAGAAAATCATCTGGTTGTTCCACATGGTTTAAGAATTGGATCCATTGCAATAAGTAGTTCTCTTTATTGCTACCCTCTTGCAGAATATAGTGCATTCTTGCTAATGCCCTTTGAGCAAATATAGACTTTTGCTCAATTAGTTTTTTATATTTTTGTTCCATCATATCGAATTCACGTTCCAAATCATGTACCAATTCACCTGATTTATCACAGATACTCAAGCGGATTTCTATTCGCTGATAGTATAAATCATTTTGCTCTTGCAAACATTTTTCTTGCTCCAGACGCTGCTTATACAACTCATTATCAATTAGAATCCTACTTATCAATTCTTTAATTTCTTCTTTGTAACGATAAAAACTATCAGTCGTCGTAAGAATTGCATATTTTTTACTATCACTATTGTTAATTTCCTCAACTAGTGTTTTTTGTATTCCAATAAAATCTTTCTGCCTTGATAATTCCTCAAAATAACTCCGTACGCCATCTTGCATATTCGTAAGCAATTGGCTTAATTTGCGACAAGTTTGCACCGCCCCTCTTAATATTTCATTGTTCTTTTCCTTGTCCCCATGAAAAGTATATAAGGCACTATAAATCGATAGAATGCTTTCTCGCTCTCTACTGTCATCCTCTGTTTGTAAATGTTGAAACAGCTCTATATACAGTTGGCTATATTCTGGAAAAGAATAGACATATCGATTGATTTTCTCGTCAAAGTCTTTTTTTAGCCAGCCCCAATTTACTAAACGACTCAAAATCCCCGCAGGTGTACCTCCTACAAACTGTTGTCCCTCATTTTCTCCTGCCTGCTCTAGTAATTCGTTATCCACTTCTAGCTCCCATTGAATACTTAACTTTACAATGGTTTCTGAAATAATCCCTCTACACTCTTGCTCTGTAAGGCCGAGAGATAGGTAAGAGCGCATATTTTCTTCAAATAAAGCAACTAGAAACAACATATAATATTGCATATTCTGAGTACGAAATAATTTATAAAAATCTTTTGGAATTCGTTTTTGTAAAATCATAAATTTCCATTCTTCCCTTCCATTAATTGCTCTTGCTCAAATATTTTTCCATGGAGCAATATACATGACTTTAATTCCTCTAATTCAGGTATATCAAGTAATGTGAGTTGTCTTCTTAGCGTCTCAGTAAGGGGAGTTCCTTCACTTTCTTTTAATAACTGCTGATACTCTTCTTTCCCCATTTTCCAAGGCCTGAGAACTCGATTCTCGAATACTCTTTCCTTCATAAATTTAAAAATACGAAATCCGCCATAATCCATATCACTCCAATGATAAAACTGTACATCATCCGGAAGTAAATCCCATAAGGTTTTTAAGAATACCCGTTCCTTAAATGACATGAATCCATGAGTAAATATATACAATGTACTAGGGTCAAATACCATGTTTTCATAATTTGCTTTATTCTCAATGGTAATTACTCTTTGAATCCCATAAGTATTTACAACTTTTGCATTAGAAAGTGTTTGCGCGTTCAACACATGGCCATAATAAGCATCGCTAGTCACAATACTCTGTATTCCTAAAGGTGTGTCTAAATGGTAGCATATTGTTCCTTTGCATTCTAGTGTTTGAGAATAAGAATACAATCCATGGATGGCCAATATCTCATTTACTTCCATTTCCTTATCGCATAAATCCGAGTAATTTATCAACACTGTAGCTACTTTTCTCTGATACTTATCCTCAAAAACCTTTGAATTTCCCAAAACTTGTGCACTAAATTGGCGTTTCCACATATCCGTTTTCAATGCTGCAAGCTCATTTAGGCATTTAAGAAAATCTAAATCTTTCGCATCTTGAGGTAGTTCTTTGGTAGCTCGTTCCAATTGCCCCAGTAAATGAGTATAAAACTTAATAATCCATTCCTTAGATCTTCGATCATCTTCTTGTTCTTCTTTTGCTAGATTTAGCCAAGCTTCAATTTTAGATTTTCTGAGCGCAAATATATCTCTTGGATTTTGAATTCCCTCTCGTTCACACAAGTCTCCTAATCTCTCCAACTTGATGTGTAGCTGTATTATCTCTGTATTTACGCTTTTTCGATCTGCAAATAGATACCCTTCCTTCGTTAATTCTTCTACCTGCTCTTCAAGAGATTTACGTCCAAACAAATCAAGTAGTTCTTGAATTTGCTTTGTTTTCCTAGTTCCAAGCTCCAGACCTTCTCGCCATTTCTTCGTATTATACTTTTTTATAATCCATTTTCCTAAAGTTATAGACTCCTTTTTTCTCATATCTTCTCCTAAAAGAAGTAGCAAATGGAGTTTTCCCTCTATCTGCTACTTCTTTTTATTATTTGTATTAACTTAATCCATCTGAGTAAAAGACATATTTGTTCTTTCCAGCATTTTTTGCTGCATACAATGCTGTATCTGCATGATGAGATAGTGTTTCATAATTCCTTCCAAATTCAGGAACCATTGCCACACCAGCACTTACGGATACATTATCTAAAGATACTCCACGAATTTCTATTTTATTAACATTTTCCACGATTTTTGATACTACTCGTTCTACTTCATTTATGTCTTCAACATCATTTAACAAGACAACAAATTCATCTCCACCTAATCGTCCTAATATATCTCCCATGCGAAGAGATGCACGAACACTACTTGCGAAATCCTGAAGGTACACATCACCTGTTTGGTGTCCATAATTGTCATTGATGCCCTTGAAATTATCTACATCTAACAATACTACTGCATGCATTTTCGTTGTCTCGCCATCCTTGATAATAATATCACTTATCTTCTCAGCTGCTGCCGCACGACTATATGCACGTGTCAAGCTGTCTGTTTCTATGCTTGTTTGTAATGTATTAGTTAGGTAGTAGCTTTCCTTTAAGGCCTTAACAAGCTCTTTCCTTGTTTGATTTCCATATCCTACATTTAGTAAGAAATAAATGATATATATTGTAATCAAAAAGCCCATAAAGTAGATTGTACTTTTATTCGTTTGCTCAATTACTTCTAAGTTCACCTCAGAAAGCACAATACTTACTACACACCAATCAGTTCCTGGAATCCTTACCATGACTGCCGATCTATCTTGGCCATTCACGTAGTAATTCAAAAGAACATCTTCGCCTTCTTCCATGTCTTCTTGTATCGATTCTATTGTGTGACCGTTATAAATATCTAGAGAACTAATAAAGGTATACATGTCTCCATCTACAAATAAGTTATCACTATTTCCGCTTAAGTGAATTGGAGTTCCATCTACTTCACATAAATGATAGAAGGCTTCTCCCCCAAAACTCTTCAATGCCAATAATTCAGAAAATTGATCTAATTCGAACTTACCGTAGAGTTCACCAACCTTGTCTCCATCATATTCCATATCGACAACAAAAATCAACACTTCAGTATTTGACACCTCGTCAACTAAGGGCGATAGAATTGTAACCTCTTGCGGCTTTGACTGCCCATAAATATCATCCATGTCAAGTCCAATTTCTTCACCTATACCATTGACTGCTTGTTCGCCTTCCCGTGAAACGTAAAAATCTGAAAAATCAGAATAAGTAGCTAATTGCGAAAGTTCTTCGCCATAATCCTCGCCTTCAGCAATATGCTTCGATACAATGAAAGCAGTTGCTTGTAGTTCGGTCTTCGAGCCTTCTACAAACAGATTTACTTTATCTGCCAACCCGTCAGCTAATTCTACCAAGAACGTATCATTAATGTCTTTTATTTCTGCACGATTATAGGCAACAAATGCCCAAATCGTTATTGCTGTGATTAATCCTACAATAATACCTCCCCAATAGAGATATTTGGATCGTTTCTTTACCTTCGGATTCTCCAAGCTTATATCAAATTTATCATTGGACTTGCTGTCTTGTTTCTCTTGCTTTTCTTTTCTCTCTTCTATTTCTATTGTGAGTTCCTCAAATGAAATAGCTTTTGCGAAGAAACTTCCTTGCGAATAATGAATGCCATTTCTCACTAACTGCTTTTGCATAGATGCTGTTTCTACATATTCTGCAATAAGCTCTACATTCATCTTCTTCGCCATATAAGTAATACTATCTAAAATCTGGCCATATGATTCATGAGTTCCAAGTAATCGAATGAGCTCACCATTGATTTTCAAATAATCCAAATCCAGTGTACCAATTTCTATAAAATTCGAATATCCTGCTCCAAAATCATCCAACGCAATCTTAACGCCATGCTTCTTTGCTCTTAGGATAAATGCGCGAAGTGCCTCCAGGTCTTCATATAAATTTGTTTCTACTAATTCGAAGATAAAATGACTAGAATGCTCCATTTTACTTAATTGCTCAAATACAACATCTTGAAATTTCTCTGATAATACATCATAAGGAGAAATATTAATACTAACGATTTCATCTCTGTCCGCAAATAATTCAAGGACTTTTGTCACCATACATAAACTCAAAGGTAAGTACAGTTGATACTTCTTAGATATTTCAAGGAAATCACTTGGGAACAATATCTTCCCATCTGGGCTTTGTAGTCGCATCAAAGCCTCATATCCCCAGAAGTTATTCTTTCTGTTATTATAAACTCCTTGAAAATATGGAATAACTGAATTATCTTTAATTACTTGATTTAAATTAGCAACCATTCTAAATTCAGACTGTAGGTCCTTCTGAAAATTCTCATACTCATCACATAAATTAAATCGCCTTTGTCCAATTTCTAAATCTTCTGATTTTGATAATTCTACCAATCTTTGGACTGGCAATCCTGTCAGAGTAAATGTAAAATTATTAATACAAGCCACTGTTCCATTTAATAAATTGTAAGCACCACAGTTTGTATAAAGAGATTTAACAATCTCTGTAAAATGACTTGCATTAACATTTTCCTCAATCGTAAATAAAAAACTAGCATAATCATAATTATAGTAGTTAAACTGTAAGTCTGGAAAAGCATCCTGTAAAAAGGCCAGGATTTTCGTCATACTCTCTGCAGCCATTTGTTCGAATTTATCTTCACCTAATACAATAAAATACTTCTCTGCATTTTCAATAGATATCAAACAAATTTGATTGTGCATATTCTTCGATTGTTCTTGTAAGAATTGAGTCATATTCTTTAATTTATCATCAGATTCTTGGGAGAAACGTTCTTTGATTTCATTCTCATAATTAATCAATGAATCGAAAATTGTGTTATTATAATTTGACTTTAGAGTCTCTTTTGTAACATTGATTTGTTCAATTAAATCATCATTTGCTTCTATTAACTGATCTAGATGGTCAAACATAGTTAAGTCTGGTTGAATATATTCATCTTTTTCGGATAACGTAAAGAAACTACAAGCACCATGTAGCGTCTGAACTTCCCCATTTTTTGTACCAATCTCACCAAGCATAAATGCTCCGCATATTCCACTATCTTTAAATGCATGTACTTCCCACTCTGCGATACTATTAGAAAATAGTTTTCGGAATAAACACGAATAGCAAAATACATGTTGTGCTGGTACTGTTTGCATTTCTTGGCATATTTCATGCCATTGTTCTGCACTTCGCAGTGGGCTCAAATACCCCACTCTAAACTTCTGACCAGGATCTAAACTTGTAAAATATAGTTTAATCTTATTCAATTCTGAATCATACATCATAAATCTAGTTGTGCTATTATAACCTTCTAACACTAGTGGAAAACGAAGTAAAATATCAATAGCAACTGTCGTTTTCCAATCGCTATTTTCAATAAAATCGTGAATTCCTAATTCTTGGTTTAACCATTCAATTGCTGGTTTATTGTCGATTTCATCGACAAAGTCCTCATGTGCGGCTGTAATTGTATACTCTTCACTTACTGCTGGATGTCCATTTACAATATTCGTATAAGATAATACATATTCTTGACTAATAAGTGATATGCTACATGCATTTTCATAATATCCATTCTCATCAAATACAAAAGAAAGGATTGATCCATCTTCTAATGTATATCCTGTTACCCCTCCAACAAATGGAACATTAGGCACCTTTTCATTTAGTGCATCTGCGATTTTTAGACCTTCTAATTGATTTATTCCCAGAAAAAGAAACCCTAGGCTTGACTCTTCCCCTACGGCATAACTTGTGATATCTGTTATCAATTCTTCTGTTGTCATATCTCGCGCCATCAAAATTCGAGATTTAATAGTCCCGAAGTTGAATCTAATAATTGAAATTAGCGTTTCATCACCTACGATTTCACCGTTGTAGATAACTCCCGATACTGCGCACCCAACAATTGTCGATGCTGGAAGCAGTATTCTCAAATGCTTTGCTAAGTCAACACATTCATCACCCGATAGATTAGATGAATGTATTCTTATGAAGCATTGTGATCCGTCATTCAACTCTTGATTCTTAATCCATGAATCTAACTCTGGTTTCCCAGAGTAAAGTATATTTAATGCTTTCATTCATTAACTCCTATATGCAAGATAGTCAGAATTTCGTCATCCTATCTTTTGTCTGAACTTCATTATACGCTTTTTTTTATTATTATACAAATATATTTTGCTAGAAAACAAAAAAAATCCATACAAATTATGATATAAACATCCCTTAAACCATAATTCATACAGATTTTCTTTGGTTATTGACTAATATTATAAATGCGAGATCCGAAGTCCCCTATAAATCGTGTCTTCTCACTCCCTGTTCCTAAGTGTTGCATTGAAAGCGGTATTCCATGATAATTGAAGTAATCACCATAGCCTTGATACACCTCATCATTCAATTTCACAACAGTATCAATGATAGCAACATCTTCTTTGGTAACAAATTGTTCCCTTGATTTAATAGTGTAATAAGTCTCGTTATCTAAATAAGTCGTAATTATTTTATTAAAACTTGGACTTGGTCTCTGCAAGTTATAGAATTCTCCAATCACACCACACTTGCTATCTTTGTCCATACATAAAAAGATTTCTTTGTCTTCTTTTGTTGTCAATCGATACAATTTTCCAAATTGGAATAATGCTCTATGTTCTTTGTAGTAGGCAATTTGTCTTGTCACTAGCTCTTTCTCATGCTCTGACAATTCTAGCAAATTCAACTCATAACCTAACGCACCAAACGTTGATATGTTGAATCTCGTTTCTATTGGTGTATGTCTAAATGTTTGATGATTAGGGCATGCCGATACATGTGCACCATAAGTACTTTGTGGATATCCATAACTGATTGATTTCTGAATTTGCACTCGCTCATGACCGTCTGTATCATCACTCCCCCAAATTTGTGGCATATAAGATAATATCCCCAAGTCAAAACGATTGCCGCCTGCGCTACATCCTTCGAACAATACATTTGGAAACCTTGTAATTAGCTCATCAAAAACGCGGTACAACCCTATCATATATCTATGACAAACTTCACCTTGATTCGTCTGTCTATCTGAGAATACATCTGAGAAATTACGATTCATATCCCATTTTAAATATGTAATATTTGCTGATTCTAAAACAGCCGAAACAGATGTAACTATGTAATCACATACTTCATCTTTTGTTAGGTCTAGAATAAATTGATTTCTTCCTGTTGATCTTCTCAATGTACCAAGTACCCAGTCAGGATGCTTCTCGTATAAGTCACTCTCTTCACTAATCATTTCTGGTTCAAACCAAAGGCCAAACTCTAACCCAACTTCATTAATTTCATTAGCCAGTTCTGCCATTGTTCCACCAATTTTCGCCTCATTCGTTACCCAATCACCTAAAGATGTTTTATCATCATTTCGATTTCCAAACCATCCATCATCTAATACAAAGAGTTCAATTCCCACCTTCTTCGCTTCTTTTGCAAGGGCTAGTAATTTAGGCTTATCAAAATTAAAATAAGTAGCCTCCCAGTTATTAATTAAGATTGGGCGTTCTTTTTTTGTAAATTTTTGTGGCACGACGTGATCCATCACAAAGGAATGCATATTTTGACTCATTCCATTTAATCCTTCATGAGAGAATGTCATCACAGCTTCTGGTGTTTGGAATGATTCTTCGGAATCTAACGTGAATCCAAAATTGTGTGGATTCACTCCATTTAATACACGAATTTTTCCATAAGGTGAGCTTTCAACTATTTCAGCATGATTTCCACTATACATCAAGTTAAATCCATAGCAGTTTCCATGTATTTCTGTCGCATCTTCTTGCTTCACTACGATAAACGGATTATGTCTATTTGAGCTAGTCCCAACCTTCGAATCATTTATGTAGATACCCGCCTCGATTTTCTGGTTCTTCATTTGCATTTCACTCGCCCAAGCACCTTGAAAGCTCATTAATTCATAGCCATCATCATCTAGGTCTAGGCAAAGACTCATCGCGCGTTCTACTTGTATTTTCTCATTTCCTTTATTAACTATCTTCACATTTCTTGTAATAACATCAGATTCATAGAATGCATGATAATTTAAAATTAATTCTACATGAATCAAGCTATCGTATAAAACAATTTCTAAGCTCCTACACGGACCTTTTGCAAATGGAAGCCCCTCGATTCCTGTACGATTTTCATAATATCTATGAGATTGATATAAAAAGTCTGTTGAATATCCATGTTTTGACAGAATAGATATAGCAGGTTCTCTAAAATCCCCTTTCCCACTCTCTGGATATTCTTGTGCAACTAATTCTAGAGTATCAAGAGATATTTTACTATTATACAATACGCTATGCGGAAGTTCTGAGGTCTGTTCATATGATACAAGCTTTTCATCCTCTTTGATTCGCTTGCCGTAGTAAATATGTTCTAATTTCCCATATTCTTTCTTCTTAATAATATAGCTTGTATTTTTTGTATGTAAATAAAACATCTCTTTCTTCTCTCCTTATATCCAATTCTTTATTTTACTGATCCAATCATACCCTCTACAAATTGCTTTTGCATTGCGAAGAAAATAATTGTTGTTGGAATTGTTGTTAATACAACTGAAACCATGATTACACCATAATCAGGTGTGTATGATGAGTTTAACGAAGCAATAATAAGTGGTAATGTCTTCTTGCTATCTTCTTGTAATACAATCAGTGGCCACATATAGTTATTCCATGAAGTCATAAAGCACATGATTGCTGCTGCCGAATAAGTGGATTTCATTGTTGGCATGAAAATACGGAAAAATAGATTTAATTCTGATAATCCGTCCATTCTTCCAGCCTCTAAAAGCTCTTTCGGAAATGCTTTTGTATTTTGGCGAAAGAAGAAAATCATAAATGCTGTTGCTACTGATGGTAGGATAACGGCTACAAAACTATTAAGTAAGCCGAACTGCCCAAATAATTTATATAGCGGAATTAAAATAGCTGCAAATGGAATCATCATTGAAAGTAAGATGATGCTAAACACTACATCTTTAATCTTATCTCTATAAATCACGAATCCATATCCTGCTGCCGAAGAAATCAATAGTGCCAAAGCAGTAGTGATCAAAGCGATTACTATTGAATTTCCGAATGCCGCTTCAATATTTGTTGTTTCTAATAATGTTTGAATATTTTTCCCTAACGCACTTCCAAATGTCAACTTACCTCTTGTAACATCTACTGATTCATTTGTTGCTGCAATAATCATCCATAAGAATGGAAAAACTGAAACAATCGATGCAATTGTTAAAAATATGTATTTACCTAATCCTTTAATTTTATTCATTCTTATCACCGCCTACTTTCATTTGAATAAATGCTAACACACCTACGATAATTAAAATAACATACGAAACTGCCGCAGCATATCCAAAGTTTGGTGTATATTTGAAGCATAAGTTATAGATGTATTGTGAAATTGTAATTGTTGAGTTACCAGGTCCTCCATTTGTTAGGTTTACAACCTCATCAAATAATTGTAATGTACCATTTGTTGATAGAATTGTTGTAAATAAGATAATTGGCTTTAACAATGGCACTGTGATTTTAAAGAATCGTGTTAATCCATTTGCACCATCAATTTGTGCAGCTTCATATACACTTGGCTCTATATTTTGTAACCCAGCAAGAAAAAAGATCATGTTGTAGCCTGTCCAACGCCATGTAATAGCGATGATGATTGTTATCTTTGCCCAAAATGGATCTGTAATCCACATGATAGGTTCTGAAATTATATTTAAAGTCATTAGAAATTGATTAAAAATACCATCTGATGCAAAAATACTCTTAAAAACTACCGAGTAAGCTACTAGTGAAGTTACACATGGTAAGAAGATTGCTGTTCGAAAGAAACTTCTGAACTTTAATTTCTTATTGTTTAATACTGTTGCAACCGATAATGCAAGTGTGATCATTAATGGTACTTGAATCACTAGGTAAAACATTGTATTTTTTAATGCTTCTATAAAAACTGGATCTTGGTATAATCTTGTATAATTATCAAATCCAACATAGCTTAAATTTGCACCCATTCCTGATTTTAATGAAGTTAAAAATGCATTAAACATTGGGTAGAAAGAAAATAGAGATACAAGAATTATTGGAATGATGACAAATGCCCATCCTATTTTTTTATTCATTTTCATAATATGATTCGCTCCTTATTCAATCAAATACCCTGACTACTTCAACGAAAGCAGTCAGGGTATCTTTTGTTCTAAAATTGTGCTTCTGCTTGTTTTTGCATATCTGTCAATGACTCGTCAATTGATTTTCCTGCAATAATCTCTTGAAGTTCTGCCTTTAAAATATCTTCAAATGCATATGTGTGCAATCCATAGTTTACAGCTGGAATCTCTTCAGACCATGTTGAGATATCAGAGTAAATTGATTGTCCTCCGAAGAATTCAACTTCTTGTGTATATGAATCACCTGTTTGTGCTGGTAAATATGTAGCAACAATGTTGTTCTCATTTAAGATTGTTTGATATAATTCATCATTTCCTGCAAATGTCTTTCCTAAGAAATCTTCTGCTACGTCAGCACCTTCTACTCCGTTTAATACATAGAAGCTTGATCCACCTAAGTTAGAAGCATTTACTGAAGCTTCAACATCATCTAATCTTGGGAAAGGAGCGATTGCCCAGTTACCACTTTGATCTTCAGCTTGTGCAATACTTGGTGTAAACCAGCATCCTGTTGGAACTGATGCAACTTCACCATTGTTAGGAGCGCCTACAAACTGTGACCACTCAGAAACAGTTTTTGTAATTCCTGCATTGTATAACTCTAAATAAGTTTCGATTGATTTTTTAAGTACTTCATTTCCTTCGAAGTTAGGTGTAGCACCATCTTCTGTTACATACCATGAATTAGCTGATTGCATCATCATTCTGATTTGTCCAACATCGTTTGGATCAATTGTCATTAAATCAATACCACTTTTTGCTTTTACAGCTTCACCAATTTCAATATACTTGCTCCATGTAAGATCTTGCATATCTTCTTGTGTGTATCCAGCTTCTTCAATTAAGTCTGTTCTATAGTAAAGAACTGCTGCACTGTTATCAAATGGTACTCCATAGATTTTATCTCCTTCTGTCATAAATCCTAATTTATGGCTAGAGAACTTGCTTGAGTCTGTGATAGCAGATAAATCTTTGAAACTATCTGGATATGACTGTAAAAATGTTTGAATTCTGTAATCTTCGATTAAAACGATGTTTGGTAGTCCTTCTGTTGATCCAGAGTTTAATGCTGTATTTAATTTTTGAATAATATCAGCCTGTGCATATTCAACAATTTCAATATCTACATTTTCGTTCTCTGCTTCGTAAATTGCTT
The DNA here is from genome assembly GCA_964367685.1 of uncultured Lachnospiraceae bacterium. Classification (GTDB taxonomy): domain Bacteria; phylum Bacillota; class Clostridia; order Lachnospirales; family Lachnospiraceae; genus CAUPWF01. Next base: position 88,296 of record CAYIYM010000004.1, on the reverse strand, counting down.
CTGCCTCTTTTAATGCAGCAATGTTGAAGTTTGGATCCCATGCCCATGCTGTGATTTTTTGCTTTCCGCCTTCTTCTGTTGTTGTTGCTTCCTCTGATCCGCTTGAGCAAGCTGCTAAGCTAAGTGTCATAACACCCATCAATGCAAGTGCAATAATCTTTCTAAATTTCATTTTTCTTCCTCCATTTGCTTGTTTATTTCTTATGAATTTATTATATTATTTTTCACTTTTGCACTGTTAGTCTTTTTTAATGTCTAATTTGTTCTATTTTCCTGTTCCATTTTTTCTTTTTTACTCTTCATTTGTACTTTTTTTCGATTTTGGTAAATTTATGCTAATATTTGTACCCTTCCCTTTTTCTCCTGTTATTAACACTCCATAATTTTCACCAAAAATCAGCTTGATTCTTTGGTCAACATTACCAATGCCCACTCCATTAAAATGAAATCTCAATAATCCTTTTTGACTATTTTCCATTCCATCCCCGTCATCAATGATCTGACACACTAATTCATCCCCTACACTATCCACAATAATACGAATGGTCCCCGTCTTCTTATTCTGAAATGCATGGAAGTATGCATTCTCAACAAATGGTTGGAGAATTAATTTGGGAACTAATACTTCAAGTAACTCCTCATCTATATAGAACTTCGTTATAATTCCCTCTCCAAATCTCGCCTTACTAATGGAAACATAGCTTTCTAAATTACTAATTTCTTGTCTAAGAGGAATCATTTCGTCGGTCTTACCAATTGTATTTTGCAGCAAATCAATAAGTGCCTCAATTGTAGTCGTCACCTTCTCTATATCCCCTTGCCAAGTTAAGTATTTAATCATTGCCAAAGTATTATAGAGAAAATGCGGGTTTATTTGCATTTGCAATGCTGAGAGTTCCGCAAAGCGTTTTTGCTGTTCTATATTAATCAAATGTTCTGTATATCCCTTTATTTCGTCAATCAACTCATTATAAGCTAGCTGTAAGTCTTTTACTTCGATACTTCCATCTATCACTTCGACCTTCTCAAATTTCCCTTTTCTAGACTGTCCAATTGTATGAATCACCTTTTTCAATGGTTTAATTAATCGTTGGGAAATCCCACTTACGATAGTAAGTCCGATGATTGTAATGAAAATACCTATTAAAATAATTGTGTATCGTAATTCACTAAAACTGATTAACACTTCCTCTTCTGCTACTCGATTTACAATGTACATATCCAAAATAGGAACATAGCGAGACTGTATTAGATACTCCACTTTATCTTCTCTTATAGTTGTATAGGATAATTCCTCATGAATCATTTCCTGCGCCGCACCATACACAGATTCCATTTTCTTTCCAGTATTCATAGAGTCTGTCCCAGCAATTACTGTTCCATCATTTGCAAATACATAGATTTCACCCTCTTGATTCACGTATTTTTCAAAAAGAGATTCTATCACTTCTGTCTCAAATTGCAAATAAATTATTCCTACAGTATCTGCCCCATACGCTTTTTGAAGTGGTTTTACTGCTACCACAGCTGGATTCATTGTATATAACTCATGCACACCGTAAAAATATTGAATTTTATTCGGTTCTTGTATTGCTTTTGCAGTTATTTCATTTGCCTTTAGCATTTCCCCATCTACATCTAATATATTTGTTGCATTTGTATATACCAAATTATTATTACCAAGTACCATAATTCTATTACGTACTGGATTGATATTTGTATTGTCATAATTAAAATGTGCTTCTATATTGTAATAAACCGAAAAAAGATGTGGCTTAAGTTCCTCTACATCAATGGTTAAATAGTCATTTAAAGCCGTATTTCTAGAATAAGTATTAATTACTTCAATATTTTCCTCATTAAATTCCTGAAAATTATCCACAATATGATCTAGCAACTCACCTTGTGATTGTACATAGGAATCTGTAAAAGCTGTTTTTGTTAACTCTAATGGTATATTCAGCACTAGTAAATTCGTTGCTATCATAGTTCCTAGAAAGGTCAGTGCAATTCTATTAAATAAACTAATTCTCATATTATCCTTTTCTCCTATAGGAAGTCGGGCTTACACCTGTATTCTTCCGAAACACCTTGCTGAAATAGCTCTGATTCAAATATCCAACACTTTCACATATCTCATTAATTGTTAAATCTGAATTCATTAGCATATCCTTTGCTTTTTCGATCCTTAAATTATTCAAGTATTCATTAAATCCCATGCCTAAATTGTAGCTAAAATACGTTGACAAATAAGAGTAGCTCATATGAAATTCTTCTGCAACTTGTTTTAGGTTCAATTGCTCCGCATAATTATCTCTAATGTATTCTATTAGCTTAATAAGAAATGTATCTGTTGCAGATTGTGTATCATCCAAATTACATTGAAGTTGTTTCGCAAAATCACTAATTAATCGCTGCACATCTTCCAAAGAATACATATCAGAAATCAAATCCATCATAGGAATTGCATCAACTTGGGCATCTTGTTTCAGCAATTTCTTTTCTTGCAAATGATTGAATGTTGAATAGATGATATGTTCTAATTGTTTTTTTAGTTCGCTTTCTCGATAACCCGCCTCATATGTAATTTTATGCAACTCATCTTGTAAATAAGAAAGACTCTTCTCAATAAAATCAATCTTTTCCATATATTCTTTATATAGGTATATTTTTTGACTCTCTACTTGTATTGCCTTGTAGCAATATGTCGCATTGCTAACAAAAAATTGCAATCGTACCGATTTTGACATATTAAATATTTCTCTCGACAATAAGCTATCGTCTCGGCAAATACTACTATAGCACACCTTAACACCTAATATCTCATCCGCAATCTTAGATGCAAATATATCTACTTCTCTTTGAAATTCCTGATTCTTCTTGCTTTCATACACAATAATTGCTAGCAAAACACCTTTTGATGTCTTGTAAAATTCATAGTCTAATCCGTCAAAAAATTCCATAATCTTTTCAGAAATTATTTCAACATAAATAGCCGAACGATTTTTCTCATATCCAATAATTTTTTTAATATTAAAACCTAAGATTCCAATGTGAACTTCCTTGAATTTATCTGGAATCTGAAGGTCATTTCTCACTTCTGTACTTTCTGTAATAGTCGTTAGAAAATAAGCTGGGGAATCATTTGTTTCTACGATTCCACACCCCAGCCTCTCACAAATTTTATTTAAAATCACACATAGATTTTCTGGATTTAATTTTGGCTTTAACAAATACTCAAACACTCCATACTTGAAACATGTTTTCACATATTCAAAATCGTTATATCCGCTTAATACAATTGTGTAAATGTCTGGATAATTTATTTTCAAAAATTTAACCAGTTCCACACCATTCATTACCGGCATCATAATATCTGTAATAACAATATTCGGTTTCACATCTGCTATTAATTCACATGCCTCCTGCCCATTCGACGCTTCTCCAACTATCTCATATCTGTCTTTGTGCGCTTCAATAATATATCGCAATGCTTGTCTTACGATTATCTCATCTTCGACAATGAAAATTTTACACCTGTCCATATTTTCCTCGTACTTTCTACTGTGTCCATGATTTTAGATATCATATCATTATTTTTTCTCTTTGTATATCTCACATGATTTTCTTCCACTACTATTAATAATATAATTTTACATTTTCTGCAACAAAAAAAAGTTATAATATACATAAAAATAGTTATAACCCTTTTTTATTCTACATGATATACTTTCAATACAAAACCAATAAGGAGATTATTATTATGAGCGAATTATTACAAAAAATTGAAAATCCCGACTTTTTCAAAGAAAATAGGTTGGATGCACATTCGGATCATTTATTTTTTGATTCTTTAGAGTCTTTAGAGAGCAATACTTCAACTTTACTACATAGTTTGAATGGGATTTGGAAATTCAAATGGAGTAAAAATCTACAGGATAGACCTACCTCTTTCTATGAAGAGAATTATGATTTATCATCATTTGGTGAAATTCCAGTACCTTCCCATATTGAGCTCAATGGATATGATCAAATTCAATATATTAATACCATGTACCCGTGGGATGGTATGTGTAATCTTCGCCCACCACATACAGATAAAGAATATAATCCAGTTGGTAGTTATGTGACTTTCTTTGATTTGCCTAATAATTTTACAGATAAAGAGGTGTGTATTTCATTTAAAGGTGTGGAGCAAGGATTTCGTTTATTCCTTAATGGAACATATATTGGATATGCGGAAGATACATTTACACCTTCTGATTTCAACTTAACACCTTATATTAAGCCAGCTGGAAATCGCCTATGCGTAGAAGTCTATAAGCGTACTTCCGCTTCTTGGTTAGAAGACCAAGACTTCTTCCGTTTTTCTGGTATTTTCCGTGATGTAGTGTTATATGCCAAGCCAAAACATCATGTAGAAGATTTATGGGTTCTACCAACACTCTCTGATGATTTATTAACTGGTTCTTTGCAAATCAAAATCAAAATGAATGCTATTCCACACGTAAAAGCTATTTTGCTTGATATAAATAAGAATATTGTAATAGAAGATACATTGGAGCTTTCTTATACCGAAAAAGAGATGCTTGAGCCTGCTGAGAATAGATATACTTATTATGAATCACAAGTGTTTTCCATTGCAAATCCAACACTTTGGGATATTAAGAAGCCACATCTATATACATTAATTCTAACTAGCTATGATGAAAATGGTAATCTACAGGAGGCTGTTTCTCAACCTCTTGGATTCCGTCACTTTATCATCAAAGACAGTGTCATGTATTTAAATGGAAAGCGTCTAATTATCAATGGTGTAAATCGTCATGAATGGAATCCTAGAACAGGGCGTTGCATTTCCAAAGAAGATATGATCACAGATATTACTACTATAAAAAGCAATAATATTACTGCTGTTCGTACAAGCCATTATCCAAACCAGACATTCTGGTATGAATTATGCGACCAAAATGGAATCATCGTTATGGATGAATCTAATTTAGAGTCTCATGGTTCTTGGCAAAAAATGGGAGCAATTGAACCTTCTTGGAATGTTCCAGGTAGTTTGCCTGAGTGGCATAATGCAATTATCGATCGCGCCGTATCTATGTTTGAACGTGATAAAAACCACCCTTCAATTCTATGGTGGTCTTGTGGAAATGAATCTTATGCCGGGGAAGTTATTCTTGCAATGTCTAATTATTTCCGTAGAAAAGATAACTCACGCTTTGTACATTACGAAGGATGTTTCTACACAGACGAGTTTTCTGATTGTACTGATGTATATAGTAGAATGTATCCAACTCCAACTGAAATCCGAGAATTCCTCACTGCAGGATATTCAAAACCTTATGTTCTCTGTGAATACATGCATGATATGGGTAACTCACTTGGTGGTATGGAAAGTTATATTAATTTACTCGATGAATTCCCTAGTTATCAAGGCGGATTTATCTGGGATTATAAAGATCAAGCCCTATTCTATATGAAAGACGGCAAGGAAGTTCTTGGTTATGGCGGAGATTTTGGCGAACGCCCTACAGACTATAATTTTAGTGGAAATGGAATCGTATTTGCTGACGGAACAGAGAAACCTGCTATGCAAGATGTAAAATTCTGGTATTCGACACCTGAAGAGCGTAGTGCACATCTTGCTGCAAATGCCGAGACAATTCAAGCACTTCGTTCAGAAGTTTCTACTGAAACCTCTGAAACATTTGAAATTATTCGTGGGGATGTAAATCTTGGTATAAAAGGAAAGAATTTCCATCATTTATTCTCTTTCCAAGATGGCGGACTCGTTTCTATGAAATTTGGTGGTAAAGAATGGCTATACCGTGCCCCTAAGCCAACTTACTGGAGAGCTCCTACAGAAAATGATGTGCCAAATGGTTTCTTGCAAAAAAGTGCTATCTGGAGTTCCGTAACAAAGTATTCAAAGCATTTTGATGTAAAAGTAAATACTGACCTTCCTAATGAAGTCTCTATTACGTTTATATTTGATAATTTAACACTTACAACAACAGAGGTAACTTACACAGTATATGGAGACGGTAAAATCAAAGTATCTACTGTTCTTCATGGGAATGATGACCTTCCACAACTTCCATTATTTGGTATGAAATTCTTGTTAAATGAATCCTTTAAGACCTTTGATTATATTGGCTATTCAGGCGAAACCTACCCTGATCGTTTCAAAGGCGGTACTTTTGGGATGCATCAATCTACTACGGATATTGCTAATTACCTTGTACCACAGGAAAATGGTTGCCACATGTATTCTCACCAAGTAAATCTTGTGAATTCAAACAATGAAACGCTTCGAATCATAATGGCAGATACACCATTCCACTTCTCAGTATTGCAAAATACAAGCGAAGAATTGGAACATGCGACTCATCGAGAGGAACTTCCTAATACTGGACGATCAACACTTTCTATTTTCTCTCATATGCGTGGTGTTGGCGGTATAGATACCTGGGGTTCTGATGTAGAAGAAGCTTATCATGTATGGGCAAAAAAAGATCTAACTCTAACATTCTTTATTGACACAAAATAATTCTAATAAAGCCCACCTGAAATCAACAATTTCCAATTTCAGGTGGGCGTTTAATTTATATACTTCTATCCTTGTTTCACTTTCTGCAATTCTTGTTCTCGTTGCAATTCCTTTAATTTCTTCACTACTCCACTTCCAATGTATATAGCCACCATCACTGCAAATATATCTGCTATAGGCTGTGTCAATTGTACTCCCTTCAAGCCTAAGATATTTGGCAGTATTAAGATTAGTGGAATGAAGAAGGTTCCTTGTCTCGCTGTTGCGATAATCATCGCTTTAAAACTATATCCAATAGATTGGGTCAGCATATTTGATATGGTTGTAATCGACTGTAATGGCAAAATAACACATTGGGCACGAAGCATAAACGCGCCTATTTCAATAATTTCGCTTTCTGGTCTGAATAGGCGTATTACCTGTTCTGCGAAGATAAAGCCCGTAGCTCCACTTATTACAGTCAATACGACAGCTACTTTCAAAGAAAAATAGTAGGATGCCAATACCCGATCATAGCGCTTTGCACCATAGTTAAAACCAGCAATTGGCTGAAAACCTTGCCCATAACCAATCAAAATAGCATACATAAATAGTATAATTCGATTGATAATTCCAATAGCCGCAAGGGCAAAATCACCGAAAGGTTTGGCTGCTAAATTTAATAAGATCGACGCAATTGTGGATAGTCCTAATCTACAAAATGTAGGTCCACCTAATATGAAGATTTCCTTATATATCTGCAAAGTAGGTTTGAAATTCTGTAGTTTGATCTTGATCGAATTCTCTCTGTGATTACATTGATAATATAAAATACAGAAACTTATAAACTGACTAATTCCTGTTGCAATGGCTGCACCCGAAATTCCCAAATCAAAATAAAAAATAAAAATTGGATCCAAAATAATATTGATGATCCCACCTGTTGTCAGTCCTAACATCGCATAAAATGCATTCCCCTGTGATCGAAGGGATGTGTTAAGAACAAGACTTGATGCCATAAATGGGGTTGCAAGCAGTACATACTTTGCGTAATCCATTGCGTATGGTGCGATTGTCTCTGTGGCACCTAGAATATAAACTAGCGGCTCAATTGTCGCTAATCCGATTACCATAACCATTATACCTAGTATCAAAATTGTATAAAATGATGTTGATACTACACGTTTTGCTTTTTCTACATTCTTCTGACCCAAAGAGATAGAAATTGCATTCGCACTACCTATTCCCACTGTCATTCCAAGTGTTTGGATAATTGTCGCTAAGGAAAATATAATACCGACTGCCGCCGCTGCCGCTGCGTCTTCTAGTTGGCTAACAAAATAAGTATCTGCCATGCTGTAAATCGTAGTAATAAGCATACTTATAATTGTAGGGATTGCTGATTTTGGAATTAATTTGTGGATGGGCGTTTCCGTCATTTCGATGTAACGTGCTGTTTTTGTTGAATTATTCATTATTTAAGAATCTCTTTTCCTTTTCTTTTATAGTATTTCTTGTAGCCTCTGAACTAGATCAATGTCTGCCGGTAACCATTCCACACTATGTAAGGTATCCCGCGTTAGCCATTTCGCTGCACTATGTTCCGTTAACCTGAGTTCGCCTTTTACAATCGTAGCGAAATAGCACTCCATGTGCAAATGAAAATTAGGATAATCATATTCTACCGTATATACATAATCATCCACTCTGATTTCAACTCCTAGTTCTTCCTTTATTTCTCGAATAATTGCTTCTTCACTTGTTTCATCTAGCTCAATCTTCCCTCCTGGGAATTCCCATCCACCAGCAAATTCCCCTGTTCCTCGCTGGGTTGCCAAAATCTGATCCCCTTCTCGAATAATGGCAGCTACCACATTTATATTTTTCATTGTACTTCCCTCTTTATTGTTCTATAAGTTTAGTTCAAGTTAATCTTTCACAAGATATTTGTATACATCTTCTCGTACAGGCTTATCTAATTCCCACTCTATTTCTACTGCGGTTTTTGTTGTGTTATTCATTACGAATTCTCGTATATTTCCTGTAGCATGCATCCTTCCAAGATAATAAAACTCTTTCGATATTTTATCGTCCTTATTCTTTCGTACAAATAATTCCACTGAAATTCCTCGTTTATCTGAGTGTAAGAAATTCTGTACATCTTCTGACTCAATACTACGTCCTTGTTTTGAGATAGCAATCAAATGACTAGGTGATATAAAATGATCTTCGTATTTAATTGTATCACTAATATCATCTGATTTATGATAATTAATAAATACAGGGAAGGTTTTTGTTTTTTTATCATATTTGTAACCACCAATATTAAGTGGAACTTCATTATTTTCCCATTCTAATAGCCTGCACACATCCTCATACGTGTATTTCTTATATAACTCGAGATTGCTATTTCTATACCGATTTGAATAATTTAATTCATATCTTTTTTTCCCAAATTCAATTAACTCTTCTACCATTGCTCTAAAATCAAGATTACAAAGCATTTTTGTAAATGAGTTAGACGCTTGGTATTGGTTTGAGTGATTCTTTTCCATAAAAATACAAGCGTCATAGGTTTTCTTTGCTGCGCCACTTGGAAAAGTATTGGTCATTATATTTACTACATTTGAAATGGTTGTATCCTTTACTTGAATATGATACTTCTCATTCATTGTATGTGCAAATCGATCTATAATTCCTGTAGAATAATTAATCAAATGAGATAATAATTCTAATTCATGAACTCTCTTCCCATTGGCTAATTTTTTAGAAATAAATTCGATCATTTTTGCTTCTTCATAAGATAATCTTACTTTATAATCTTTTTCGTACTTCACTAAAAAGTTATAATAAGAACCAAGGCTACCATTATCAAATATGCGGAGTACATCCATTTCACCATATTTATCAAAATCTGTTAATCTTGGTATATGACCCAATTTATATTTCAAGTTCTTATAATTATCCTTTATTAAACGGATATCATTAAAATTTGCAGTATCAATGGATTCATATACTTTTTTCTTAGCAATCTCATCAAAATGAATCGTTGATGCACCTGGAATAATCCGCTCTCCTTCCATAACAAAGCGACGAATATTATCTTTGTTATAAGAGCGATCTCCCGATAATGCAATTGGAATCATAAAATTATTTGAATAATTCCCAATAAAATCCAAAATTATAACATATTCTTTTCCATCGAATTTACGTAATCCACGACCTAACTGTTGAACAAATACGACTGGACTTTCTGTTGGACGTAACATAATCACTTGATTTATTTCTGGAATATCTACTCCCTCATTAAATATATCTACCGTAAAAATATAATCCAACTTATCATCTAGAGTATTACTAGTTAATCGTTCAACTACTCTTTCTCTAACTTCTTGACTATCATCTCCACCTAGTGCAACTGTTTTATAACCTCGTTCATTGAATTTGTTAGAAAGTTCGATTGCTTCTTTTTTACGACTACAGAAAACAAGTCCCTTTACACGTTCTCCCGAGTAATTATAATACTGTGCCTGTTTTATAATATAGTCAACGCGTTCATCACTAATTAGGCGATTGAAATCTCTAAAATTATCTTGTTTTACTTCAGTTTCGTCTGCTAACACTAAATCCGTAATACCAAAATAATGGAATGGGCAAAGTAAATCCTCCTCCATCGCTTGCTGCAATCGAATCTCATATGCAATATTATGATCAAATAACTGATAGATATCAAAATCGTCACTTCGTTCAGGACTTGCTGTCATACCTAAATATAGTCCTGGTTCAAAATGTTCCATAATCCTTTGATAACTATTCGAACCCGCTCGATGTACTTCATCTACAACAATTACATCAAATTCATCCTTGCGATATTGTTTAAGAACATCTTCTTTCGCCATCATAGTCATGGTTGCAAATAAATAATCTGCTTCAAAATCTTTCGAAGTTCCAGAAAGTAAACCAAATCGTTTTGTTTTTCCAAACACATTTTTAAAACTCTTGATTGCTTGTTTTGCTATCTGCTCCCTATGTACTATAAATAGGATCTTTTTAGGTTCCATCTCACGCAATGCAAATGCTGCTGCATAAGTTTTCCCAGTGCCTGTTGCAGACAATAATAATGCCCTCTTATTTCCCTCTTTCACTAATTGATTTAAATTTCTAATAAAAGCCATTTGCATCTTATTTGGCTTTAACTTGTACTGCTCAATAGAGGGCACTTCTGCTTCTCTCGCAATTCTTTTTTGCTCTTTAATAATATTATATTCTAATATATATTGATCAATAAATTCCTCATATGATTCTGCACATTCTGCATTCCATAGGGAATCAAATTCTTTTAGAATATCTTCTGCATACTCACCTTGATTGGTAGAAACAATCTTTGTGTTCCACTCTTTACTTTGCGTTAATGCTTTAGCCGTCATATTTGAGCTACCAACAATAATTTTGTACACTTCCTGGTTTTTAAAAATATAACCCTTTGTATGAAATCCCTCTCCGATGGAACGATACATTTTCAGTTCAATATTAGATAAGGTAGCTAATTTTTTCAACGCTTTAGGATCTGTAAACATCAAATAATCGGTCGTTAAAATCCTACCTCTAATCCCTCTTTCTTCTAATGTTTTTAAAGCCAACAGAAGTGAGGTCAATCCCCCCATCGTAATAAATGCTACACTAATACAGAACTCCTCGCAACCGAGCAATTCATTTTCAATAGTTGATAATACTTTTTGCCCTTCTTTATAGTTATTGGAAACAAATTGTGGCTTATAAGCCAAATTTGATTGAATAGTACTATCTATAAACGCAGTCTGAAACCCTCGTTCTAATTCTCTATTAATATGGTTCACAAAAAACTCCCTTCACCTAACAGTCTACAATCGTTTCTCCATATCTTCCAAACCATCATACCCATACAACACTGCCGTATTTGTAATAATCATTTGAGCTAGATTACCACCTTCGTTACTTATATTTGCAATAAATCTGCCATACAAAGCCAAGGTACCCTCTCCATAAGTCTTCAACTCTCCACGGAGATAAGTTTCGTAAGATGTACTATATAAAGTATCTTCTGATGTATGAATCAAGCGTGTGGTTCTGCCAGCTTTTGGGAATGTTCTTGCGAACTCTTCCACCCAGCTTACCTGAATCTTCACAATGGCTTCGATGATAGCAGATTTTGCTTCTGTTATTTCTGGAAAATACTCTCTAATTTTTTCATACTCTTCTGGAGCTGTACTTTCCATCATACGCCCATATTTTTCTGTAACTAGGTTCCATCCACGTGCATTTGCTGCCTGGAAATCAGAGATGTAACTTTGTATCATTTCTTCTGTCCATGCAAGAAACTGACTTTGTCTCATAATGGAAAATGTAGTCCAATCATCTTGACAAGATGCTCTTTCTCCTTGGTTTTGTACTTTATCAAATGCAGCCCATTCTAGTTGCACGATTTGATCTACTAAGGTTTGCTTACTATTTTGCATACTGTTTAACCTTCCTTGTATCCTCTTTATTTCATCTCTTGAATTTATATCTTCAACTCAATTTATCTCTTCTCTTCGATTTATTTCTTCTATATTTGCAATAATATCTCCCGAATGATGGGCCAAAAATGTACTCTCTGTATGAGTTAACTCTAGCATCTTCAGATGATTCACAATCAATACCGCTATTTCCTCAATTCGCTCTGGTATTCCAACATCTCCAATTGATAGCAACTCTAATTCCTCTAGTAAGACCTTAACTTTCGGTAAAATCAAGAACGAATCCATCCCTTTGAATTGCCATTTGTAAAATGGTGCATAAGTATGATTTAGCAAATACATCATAGTCATAGTATGCTTCATAAATTCTACAAGAGAAATATGTGCCGTAAATCGATCATTTCGCTGTAGCATCCTACCGTAATTGTACTGTCCCGTTTGAGCCATTCTCGTTGCTGTGATTGCTAATTTCTTCAGATACACCTCTTGTGGATAATACTGCAACAACCCACGACGGATACGCGAGAATTCACCCAAATCATCACGAAACACCTTTCCATTTGTAGCTGCTGCCAATTGATAATCCTCAATAAAAAGCCACTGATGACTGAATTCTGGAACAGCTCCAACTCCAATCAATTGTGTATAAAATTCGCTAATCCTAAACACTCCAACACGCTTTCCCGCCTCTGACATATTTATACGCTTCACTCCCATAAATGTGGTTGGTAATTTATCATAGGCTTCTTGCAATTTTCCCCCGATTTCATCGTAAATAGAGTCACTTATCCACATACAAAACCCTGGTCCAAAATCGTGATCCCTAGAAAATTGATCATCAAATCCGAAACAATCCGACCCCTCTCCAACTAGACCTACTGCAATCAATGCCTCATATTCTGGAAATTCCCGTTGAAGCATTGGTATTCCATAGGCTTTATAAAAAGCTTCGCATATTTCAATGCCGGTTTCGTAGGATTCATGCTTGCTAGACACTGTCTCCATCTCTTCGTATACTCTTTGCAAATTCTTTTCAAGAATCAAGTAATTCTGAGTACGCCCTGTATTTCGTTCAATTTCTTTCATTGCCTCTTGATAATAATGCGCTGCTTCCTCTAATTGTCCGGCTCTATATTTTACTTCTGCCATAGTTGCTAATGCAGCACTATAGTGATAATCTTTTTCCTCATCTTGCTGAAAAATAGCAAATGCCCGTTCCAAATGTTTCATAGCATCTTCCTGTTTCTCTAATTTCAGAAGTGACATCGCTAGATTTGTATGGGTTGTTGCCACTTCGATCATTGCTTCAGAATGTTGTTTCACAATTACGAGTGCATTTTCAAGGCAAGTACAAGCATTCTCAAAATCTTGCATTTCTTGATAAAGCAAGCTTTTATTATTGTAGAGACTTGCATAACGCATATCATTTGGCTCTAATTTATCTTGATATAAATGAAAAACACTATTGTAGTACTTCATAGATGCCTCTAATTGACCTGCCCCGCGTAAGGCATTTGCCACATTTTGTTGTGTGGTTGCATAGGCAATGGTATCTGTAAGTCCTGCTGTTTGCATCAATTCCATTACCTGTTGGCAAATTGCAATGGATTTTTCATATTCTCCTAAATCCCTGTAAAACCCCATCAACTCATTCAACAATGTTACCTGAACATCTACGCTGCCCTCTTTCCCTGCTTTCTCAATGGTCGTTTTTAAAAATGGCTCAATTTCACTTATTCTGCGACTTGCAAATAATTGATCTAACTCTTGTAAAATTTCTTCTATTTTCATACTTATATCTCCACTTTCATACCTATACCCATTTTCTAATTCTTATTTCGTCCACACTTTTTCTAAGAATGCAATTGATTCTCCAACCCAGTTCCGAATTGTCTTATCTTCTACTTCTTTTCTAGGTGTTCCATCTCCATATAAGAACTTCTCCGCAAATGTCTCCAAGTCCATTTCGGTTATATTTCCTTTAACTAACATACCTGAGTTTCGAATTTTCTCTGGATGATTCTTTTCTAAATACTCAAAATCTAATTTCATTTGTGCATAAGTATAACACGCATCACCTATTTGATTTTTCAACCATTCTGGATTTGCAACACTGAAACCATGACGTCCATTCGGATAAAAATGAGCCTCTGCAAATACTCTTCGTTTTCTGCATTCGGTTAAATAAGCAATACTATTTTCAACCGGAACAACCGGATCATTCATGGTGTGCCAGAGGAAAGTCGGTGGTGTTTTCTTCGTAACATGTAACTCTACAGATGCAAATTCCAATTCTTGCTCCGTAGCCTCGGTCCCATAAAGAGCAACAAAAGATGGGCGATGTGCACTATTTTTTGTGGTAATCACTGGATAAGCTAAGATTACTGCATCTGGACGATTAGAAACTTCCTTATCACGAATCAGTTTCACTTCCTTGTTCTCATAATGAACTGCTAGTGAGGCTGCTAAATGTCCACCTGCCGAAAAACCTACCACAGCCACTTGATTCACAGCAACTCTATCTTCGTTTGCACGGGAGCGCACTTCACAGATAGCCCTTGAAATATCCTTTAATGGTTGCATTCCAATTGGTTCAAATAAACCATATGTATTTGTAGTGTAAGTTAGAACATATGCTTGGTATCCAGCATCAAAATATGGTTTTGCTACTAAATAAGCTTCACTTGCCGAAACCTGCATATATCCACCACCTGGCACTACGATAATTGCAGGATGTATGTTCTCATCTTGATGTAAATATGCATGTAATGTTGGTATAAAAGAATGTCGTATTTGCTCATATTCATTTTCTTGATAAAGTACAATTTTTTCTCGTTTCATATTTTTACTCTCCTGTTCTTTAAACTGCTTCTATTATAGCAAATCCTTGTTTTAAAATCATATTTTTCTAAACAAACTCTTTATTTTTATTATAATCCGCATTTC
>CAYIYM010000004.1:66555-73217 GCA_964367685.1 uncultured Lachnospiraceae bacterium | reverse complement strand
ACTTAAATAATTCGCATTTTCTTAGTTTTCACTATTTTATAATTGTCGGCAGAAAAATAAAAGTATATAATACTATTATCAGCATGTGAAAGAGGTTTGAAGAATGAGTCAGGAGATTAAACGAAAAATAAAAAGCCGAGAAGAATTACGTAAGCGTAGATTAAAGAAAAGGCGCCAACGCGCCCAGTTACTTGTCATTTCAATATCCCTTGCAATTGTTTTGTTATCAGGAATTTTATATATGATATTTTCAGATCAATTCAAGGTGAAGGACGAGAATCAGACGAGTGACAAGGAAATTGTCAATGATGAGAATTCAACAGACAGTGATGAGGTGGTGCTTGAAATCGACATAACTCCACCAAGTATAGAGGCTTCATTTACTATAAGTGCAGTCGGCGACTGTACTCTTGGTTACGATAAAAATTACGGATATGGCAATAGTTTTATGGAAAAATACGATAACACTTACCCAGCCTATTTCTTCGAAAAAGTGAAATCTATTTTTGAAAACGATGATTTAACTATCGCTAATTTAGAAGGCCCACTTACTGATAGTACAGCAGCGGCCACGAAACAATTTGCCTTTCGTGGGGACCCTTCGTTCTCCCAAATACTAACAGAAGGTAGTGTCGAAGCAGTTAATCTTGCTAACAATCACACATATGATTATGGTCAAGAAGGGGTTGATGATACAAAAGCAACTTTAGAAACTGCTAATATAACAGCATTTGGATATGATAATGTTCAGGTTGTTACTATTAATGACGTTCAAGTTGGACTTGTTGGTGTTTATGAATTAAGCAAAGGAATTGGCTGTAAAGAAGACTTAATCAAGAATCAAAAAGTTGCTGAGGATGCTGGTGCAGAAGTTATTATAACAAGTTTCCACTGGGGAGATGAGAGCAAACCTATGCCGACTGATGTACAAGTTGAATTGGCACATGCTGCAATCGACAATGGTGCAGACCTTGTTATTGGACACCACCCTCATGTTCTTCAAGGTATTGAATTATACAAGGATCGTTATATTTTATACAGTTTAGGTAACTTTAGCTTCGGTGGTAATAAAAATCCTAGCGACAAGGATACTATTATTTATCAACAAACATTTACCGTAAAAGACGGTGAACTACTACCAAATGACAGCATTAACATTATTCCATGTAGCATCTCTTCTACATCCTCTCATAATAACTTCCAGCCTATGCCACTAACTGGAGATGAGAAAACACGAGTTGCTAATAAGCTTCAGGAACGAAGCATGACTGATATATTGCCATATATACAAGAATAATCTAAAAAGATTCCTACATCACTTTTATGACATAGGGATCTTTTTTAATGCATCAACCCCTAATTCCTCTGCATAGGCATTTATCTTTTCAATCAAATCCTCTTCTAATTCAATATAGCCTTGCGCTAGAATTTTTTCGCGATTTTTTCGTGATCCATCTCCTGGCAAATGAAGGTCAACCCCCGATAATTCTTTCGCCCGATTTCCTACAATACTTGCTCGTTTCTCAAATTCCTCTTGAGATTGAAATGCATTTGCTTTCATTACAATTATAGTGTGAGACGTTGTTGAATAATTCATTCCGTCAACTTTGGGTTCATCCATAACTGTTCCGCCTGAGAGTACACCTGTTATTACTTCTCCAAACATTGCAAGGGCAAATCCTTTATGATCACCCACCATTAAACGCATCCCCTCTTCTTTTACTATTTTTGGTTCGTCACAATACTGGCCATCTCCATCAACTCCCCACCATGGTTTGATTTTCTTCTCTTTTTTAACACAATCCTTTAATTGTCCCACCGAAGTATAAGCCAGACAAAAATCCATAACTACCTCATTTGTATCCGTTGGATAAGACCAAGATAGTGGTAAAGAACTTATACATGGTTTTTCTGCTGCCTTTGGTCCGACATCAATAAATTCTTTGGCGAATACCATTGCAATATAGCCCTTTTCTGCTGCCCTCTGACTATAAGTAGCTCCGCATAAGAAATGATTTGTATTTCTACAAGCGCACACACCAATTCCATATTCATCTGCCAATTTCATCGCTCTTTCCGTTGCCAAATCACAAATCAATTCTCCTAATGCATTTTCTCCATCACATTGCTCCATAGCTCCATATTTGCCAAGTACCGGCAAGCTTGTACTTGGATTCACCCTTCCAAGCTTTAGGCTTTTTAACCTCCATGGAATATCATAGATGTCATGATGTCCGACACCACGATATGTAGCATCCATATACACTCCTGTAACCCTACTTGCATCTTCTTTCGATAAACCAAGTTTCATTAATAATTCTTCCAAAGTTGTATGTAAATTTTTCAATTCAATTTTTTTCATGCTTCGCCATCCTTTCACTTATAATACTCATATGTTGATAACAAAAAACAGGGTCCTCCCCTGTTTTTGTTACTGTATCGTAATTTCAGCATATACACCTTCTACAATTTTCAGAAAATCTTCTGGTTTCAACACTAACTGCATTCCGCGTATTCCTGCACTAATTGCAATTTCATCATACAACATTGCATTTTCATCCACGTAAACAGGAAATTTTTTCTTCATACCAATCGCTGTACAACCACCACGAATATATCCTGTAATTGGCAGCAAATCCTTCATTGCAATCATTTCCACTTTTTTGTCTTTCGCAACTCGCGCAACTTGCTTTAGATCCAATTCTTCATTCACTGGAATACAGCATACAATATGCCCTTGTTTTTCTCCTTTTAACACTAATGTTTTAAAAACAGATCCTGGATCTTGTCCCACCATCTCAGCTACGTGAACTCCTGATAGATCAGATTCATCAACTTCATATTCTAATACTTTATATTCAATTCGTTCTGTATCTAGAATGCGCATTGCATTTGTCTTTTTCATAATTCAATTCCCTTATTCTACAATATTTTCTAAAGACTCACTTTCGAATATAGCCTCATCGTCCAAGTAGAAATCACCTGTATAAGAGGATGCTTCTCCATCCATATATAAGAATACCTCTACTTCTGCAGTACTATACGCCGGAACTATACATTTCTGAAATAAGTAATCCATCTTATCATACTCATATTTTAATTGCATACTTACTTCCTCTGCCCAATATTTCATATGATCGTCTGCATATTCATAAGATACATCTACATTTCGTCCTACTCGATCATATGCACTTGCTGTATTATTTTCAAGTAAAAGCGTTAGTTTAAATAGTGGTAACTCTCCTGCATTTTGATAGGCATCTTCATCAACAGCTCTAACGTATGCACGTATTTCTTCATCTTCAATCTTCTCTAATTTGTAATCCTTTACTAGAATATTTCCATCTAATTCATCATATCTCTCATAATACACTCTGTCTAACTGTACAGTTAATAAAATAACTATAACTACTCCAATAACGATAAACAATAAATTTCGTTTCATTATCTTTCCCCACTTTCCACTGACAATTCAATACTGTGCAGCTTAACTACTCGTGGGACAACGCCCTTTAGCTCTTTCTCTTCAATAAATAAGGTAGCGTCTGTGATGCCCTCCTTAACTACAAAAAAGAATACGGAAGGCTCCCCATCTGTTTTATAAAATACACTCGAATAATCCGTGCTTCTCACACTATCTCCATACAGTAATTCACTTAATACTCTATCTGAAGAAGCACTATAATAAGATTCTCCTCCATTTATTCCAAGGTAGATTTCCCCATATTCTTCGTACCCTGGACTATCTCCATCCGCTACTCGATAATATTCTACTGCTACTAATTGCGATCCGGGTTGGGAATTTTGACCTATCTCTTCGTGATCATGTATTACCATATCTAACACTTGAATTTCTGCATTGTGAACTACAAATGTTTCCTCTATTTCATGTGAAATATATTCTATTTCTACATCTGCCCCCATATATGTTAGCACCAGCTGGATTCCTTGATAAACAATTGCAGCTAATACAACAATCAGGATTCCCGTAGAAATTATTTTACCTACTGCTTTGCCTATCGATTTCTTTGACTGAGTCCTTTGATCCTCCGATGTAAAACTATCGTAACTTGACTCTGTTTCGCTCGTGTGCTCTGCACGATAAGATGTATCTATATTTATCAGTTGCTCCGACGATATTTTTCTTATATTTTGATAGGTATTAATTCCACACTTCGGACAAAAAAATTCTTCATCGTTATAACGCTTATTACATTGTTTACACTTAATTTTTGCCATACTATCTCCTTCATTCTATTATGAGTTCAATCCTATCACAAATTAAAACCTTATTGCAATTAGATAAGAAGGGTTCTCTTAGTAATTCTTTATTTCACCGCCGTGATAGCAGCTATATTTATGCGCTTTCATTGCAACAATTTTTCTATAACTCTCTTTTGCTTGTTTTAAATCTAGGCAAGAATATGGATTTGACATATACAATCTATTTTTCTTTGTAATTGCAGCATCTCCAGTTATCACAGTATCTAATTCCCTCACATATAACGACATATGTCCTGGTGTATGCCCATGAGTATCTAAAATCTCTATTCCGCCACAATAATCTAAGATTTCTCCATATTGAACTGTCCTATCTATTGCAATTGGCTTTATTCGTTTCTGCCTATCTCTGAATGCAATGCAAAATTCCAATTGTTCTTCATTGGCTTCCTCAACCCATTTTTCTGCTAAAAGTAAACGCGCCGATTTGCATTTCCCCGAAATAGCATCTGCCTCATTCTCATGAGCAATTACAATAATATCCGGATAATCGTCTTTGATTTCGAGGAGACCACCACTATGATCAAAATCAGGATGCGTCAGTATAATATGTGTAACATCACTCAATGACATTTGATGTTTTTGTAATTCTTGCTCTATTTGTAATGAAAAGCCCTCATATCCACAATCCACTAATATTAAATATTCATTGTCTTGAATAACTGCTGGATGAATAGATAGTTGTTCCCCATCTTCCTCATACCATAATGTTAATGTAATTACTCGATTCATTCTACCTCTTTCACGATTACTATTCGCCTCTTCTGATATTCATTGCTGTCTTGTTATCAATGGTAAACTCCTCAAAGACACAAGTAGTCCCTGTCCCTAGTGGCGATTGTGCTACAAGTCCAACTTTTAACGTATCCATCACATCTAGATGAAAAAATCTCATCATCTCATATTGCTTACCATCTATTGAATAGTGAAATGCGAAATCATTATTCACTCTAATTGCTTTCAAATATACAGAATCTGTCGTAACATTATTTCCATTTGCATCATCAGAAAATTGATTTGTAACAACACTAACCACAGATGTTTTTCCAAAATCAGTTAACTCATAGCACGCCTTTGCCCAAATATCGCTATCTTGCATAATCATTAAGACTGCTGAGTCGTAAGAATCCTTAAAATCTAGTGAGACCTTCGCCGACGCAATGAAGTCACCTGTTATCTCTGTGAACATAAATGGAGCTGTTGCCACCTTTTTCTTCTGCTTTTCATTTATATCATAAAAATTAAAAAAATCCGCCTTTTCTCCTGATTCTAAGATGATTCTACCTTCTTCTATTTGTGGTTCTACAGCTATATTCATAAATTCAAATTGAATCATTTTATTCGCCTCTTCTCCTTCTATTTATCCGGTTGTTGTCCTGTATGTGGTAGCCACTTACACGCAGTCAATTCTAACATCCTTTACTCCCCTCGCCTTTTAATAATTCATCGATTAGGTTGAACATCCACCCCTCTATAGATTGAAATTCATATCCTAAGTGATTTGCCTTATCTACAACCACGGAAAAAGACGGTACTTCATTGTAAGCAGCCTTCTCCCCTTCCTTATCTATGATAGCCTTTTTACCTGTTTTGCTTTCTATATAGTTAACTATAGTTCCTATTTTCATAGTTCCTGCCGTAGCATTAATCGGCCCTGTCCCAGTCGACTTTGCTACATATGCAAGGAATTTCCCTGCATCTTCTGAATGGATAAATGATATTTCCTCCTCCATATTGTCAATATAAACTGGCTTAGAATCCCTAATACTTCTGCAATAATTGTACAAACGATTCGTATAATCATCGACTCCAACAACATAAGGGAATCTTATTGCAGCTCCTGGAATTTCTGAGAACCGCTGAAAAAGTGCTGCTTCTGCCCTTTGTTTCAAAATTCCATAAGGTGCATCCTCTCTCGTGCACCATACAAGTTTACTTTCAAATGGATTATAATCTTCTTCTCTCAATCCTAGGCTTAACTGATCTGTATATACAGAAATCGTTGAGGTTAAAATATATCGCTTACATTGAACATGTTCTAAAATATACCGCAATTCATCTGATGAATAACAAGTGTTATCACAGACTATATCAAATGCCTTGCCATTCAAAGCATTCGCAACACTTATCTCATCTGTACGATCCAAGATAATTCGTTCTACATCTTCACCAAATCCATCTTCCATTCGACCTCTTGTTGCAATTGTAACACTATCACCTTGACGAATAAATTCTCTTACCATATGCTTTCCAAAAAACAAAGTTCCACCTAACACTAATATCCTCATAATTCTCGCCTTTCCAATTATACTTTCTAATCTATATTATTTTCTTTTACATTCTTATCACTTTCCGCTTCTATTTCGCTTGTACCTGCACAA